>DUKV01000042.1 GCA_013329165.1 Methanocalculus sp.
TAGATCCCTTTCGGAGATACTGAAAGATGATAAAGATTGTTATGGAATGTTGTCCTCTGTTGAGGGCACATACCCGCGGAGCAGCAGAGCCCGGTCAATGATCCGCCGTGATGAGCAGAATTCGCAATCTTCAAACTGCCCTGTCCTGACAACCCGGATATCCAGCCCCTGATTCTTCAACTCGGCTTCAAGGCTCTCCGGTGAAAACCTCTGATTGAAACCGATGGTGATGATATCGGGTTTTAGCTCCCTGATAGGTCTGAACATGTCCGTCAGATCCCCAAGAACAGCATGGTCGACCGGCTTTAAGCCGAGAACCATGGCAAGCCGCTGATCCTCGGGTATGATCGGCTTTGGCTTATGCTTCACATTCTGTTCGCGCGCAACAATCACATGGAGTTCATCGCCGAGCGCCCGGGATTCTTCCAGATAGAAGAGGTGGCCCGGATGGATGATATCAAAGGTGCCGGTGGCAACAACACGTGTCAGTCAGATCACCCCGAGGTTTCTCTGTGATCCATCGCGGGAGAATGCCCGCCAGTCATCGGGCCCATACGGGTATCCGATGATCAGGTGGCATGAGCCAAAGCGGGGGAAGAACCCGATATCAGCATCTGATGGTGCAATAACACCATTTGGATGGCTATGTGCACTTCCTGAAAAGGACATCCCAAGGGGGATCATATCGGTGAGGAGCGAGGCGCTCCGCTCATCAAGGCGGGTGCCTGGGAGGAGGTTTATGCCCGATAAAACCCCGTTATCCGCTTCAAGAAGGGCAACGAACTCAAGCGGGTGCTGGCTCTTTGCCATCTCAAGGAGTGTCAGGAGCGTATCGCTGCTGATGGCACGGATCGTCATCTTCCTAGTATTTTCTCACCTGAGACTAAGAAAGCTTTGAAGAAATAAGTGGTTTTTTTTCACATCAGGTTAAATAAATCTCTAATGAATGCAGATGATCGGGAGAAGAGGTGGCAGGAGAGGCAGTTTCTGATAGATGGCATGGCCATAACCTATTCTTTTCAGGTAAACCGGCGGAGGAAATACCCGTGCATCATCGCAAAAGAGAGTGGAAAGCTCCTCCTGGAAGCTCCCGCCCCTATGACAGAGAAGGCAGTCAAACGGTTTTTGAAGGCAAACGAAAGCTGGATCATCTCAGTATTTCAGAAACATGATGACGACGGCATATTCCGAAATGGCACCGCCACAATTGACGGAGAAGAGATACCCTATTACATCACTATCAACAGAAAGAGGAAGCGGATCGCCATCACTATCCGGGATGATCTCGGAATTGAGATCCGATCCCCGGTCCCGATCACCCCGGAAGAGGCCATAAGATCGATCGAAGATGTATCGGCATGGATCAGGAAGATCCGTTCGAAGAAGATGGTCTGGCGTGAGAATATGCTCTCCAGACAGTATTCAAATGGTGAGATGATCCCATTCCAGGGGAGGTTGCTTACGATCCGCCACACCGGTTCATGCGGGGCGCTCTCTGCATCTATTCGGGGAGATGAGCTCTGGATCGCGCTTCCAGACGGAATCAGGACAGATGAGTCACTTACTCGGATCAGGGAATCGGTGATGGAATGCTATGCAAAAGAGATCCGACCTGTTGCAGAGGAGATCGCTTCCCGCACAGCAGAGGCGATTGGTGTCGCATGCCCTCTGGTGCGGTTTGGATACCAGAAACGGCGGTTTGGATCCTGCACCCCGAGGAACGGTATCATCATCAATCTCAAAGTAGCGATGGCTCCACCGCAATACCTTGAATATACGATCATCCATGAAGTCTGCCATCTGGTGGAGAGGAACCATCAGCAGGGATTCTGGGATCTTGTTGAATCCCAGCTCCCATCATATAAGGAGCTTCACGATCAGCTCCAGAAGGAAGGGATGCAGTACTCCTTCTGATCCACACTGTTCAAGGTGTTTGGAAAAGGGCTTTGTTCTAGAAGAACCGGCGCCTCGCACCCTCTTTCGATCTGTTCATCCCCGGCAGGGCTTCAATAGCCTCCCTGATCTCCGGCAGTCTCCGTTGCACAAAATTCCAGATGAGCCTGAGATCGGTTCCATAGCAGGGTGATATCATGCCGGGAAGTGCACTCAGTGCATCCCAGGGAACAGATGGCGATGCTTCCTTATACTCATCAGGGATGCAGGAGCTGAGGATCCCAATCGTCCGGATATGAGAGAGAACTGCGTTACTGGTCTTTGCATCCGAGAGAAAAACTTCGTAAATCATCCCACGGCAGAAGAGTTCTATATCAGTGATCGATCTGATGATCTCCTTCTGGAAGAGGAGCACCTGCGCACCTGTCAGAGGTTCTGCCTGCATGATACAGGGAGTAAGTTGATCCCGCAAGCCTTTGAGGGAGATAAGAACAATCTTCTGACCCGCTCTCTTCTCAATAAAACAGCTCAGTGCAGCCATATCAAGAAGATCACGATCCTCTGAGAAGGCCGCAATCACATGGAGCGCATCGTTGCCGGGGAGAGGCGGGGTGAAGACACCAAGCTGCGTCACCCCGAATGAAGCGGTCATCTCAGCCTTTAATCCTTTCAGAAGTGAGACAACCTCCTTTCTCGACCGCATCTATTCCTGCCCCCGGCTATTCATATCACTATGTTCAGACAATACGACTATTTAGGCTCACCCATTTCTTCTCCATATCCTGAAGGAACCGGCTCTTATTGATATTTGGAAAAGGAGAAAGAGACGTTTTCATCTCTTTTTTTTCCGCCGCTTTTCCCTCATTCTGGAGAGGGAGAAGATCATGCGGATGGATGTTATGGTAAAGAAGATCAGAAGCGCTATTGCTGCTGTCAGGAGGAGATAGACGAAGAGATCCGGATAATAGGAGAGACCCATATAAGTATGGTAACCTCACTGTCCGCCCATATAGATTTTTCCAGGAGCTCCACCCATAGCCACCAGATCCTCTTCTCACTGCGGCAGGCGGCTGATCCTGCTTGCGTACCTTGTCAGGAGGAGTGACATAAGAAGGGAGAGTGCCAGGAAACCTGAGAGCAGGATCCAGTGACCAGACCCTATTGTCCCTACTGCAAGCCTTACAATGAGGTTCAGCGGATTATAGGGGAATGACATTGCTATGATGATCAGGACGACGACCGCTGTTGAGAAGATAAATTGTGCACTCGTCCTCTCCCGGTAATGAAGGGCGCAGAAGGCGCCGATAATGATCATGATCATCGATCCCGCAACCACATGAAGCAGGATCTCAAGTGGATGTTGCACCACGATCCCGTTTGCTGCAAGGAGAGTAAGCCATGCAGCAGATTGGATCGGCACGATCGCGATGCAGGCGAGGATCTTGCCCCAGAGCATCTCGCCATAGGTGACGGGTGTCGAAAGAAGGATCTCAAGTGTCCCTGCCTGGTACTCTTCTGTGATGAGATCGATGATGAGTGCGGCAGATATGATTGCGGGCATAAAGACAAGAAGCGGGATTAAGAGGCCAAATACAAACTCAAAGTAGTTTGACCGTCCCCCAGAATCGGGGAAGTTCAGCCGGATTGGATTGAGGGTGAGGCGATCAGATCTCTCGTTCCTGAGTTTTTCTTCATAGACGAGGAACGCTTCTTTCATCTTCACTTCGACAATTGCGGACTGGATATCATTCTGGAGCATGTAAAGGGTAACAAGAACAGGCCCTTCGGCATCCGGAGGGGTCTCCGGGACAAAGACCACTGCCTGGAGCTGGCGTTCTTTCAGTGAGGCAATGGCAACATCCAGATCCATTGTATAGGCACCAAGATCCTGCCGATCATCGATGATCGAATAGAGTTCTCCCTCAGGTCCGACATACCCGATCCTATACTCGACACCCTGGTATCCGGCAAGAGCATCAGGATCGTACATCGTTGTCAGTCCGACCATAAGGAAAGACGAGAAGAGTGCGATGAAGAGCTGGAGGAGGATCGCAAAGACGATCGTCTTCTCGGCATAGATTCCGCCGAGTTCTTTCTTTGTTACTATCAGGACATTCCGGCTCTTCATAGTGTGATCACCCCGATGACGGTGAGATTATAGATGACATGGATGAATGTGGCAAGGATGATACCGGGGATATACCAGCGGAATCCCCCGGCTTTCAGGGCGACTGCGACGACTGCAAGACAGCCTGCATGGAGGAGGAACGGCATCCAGAGGAGCTGGAGGGAGAGGAACATAACACTCCCAAAGATCGATTCTGTCACCTCTGTAATTGTTGCAAAAAGGAGGAGTTTCTCTCCGGCAAGAAAACCGAGCGCAGTTCCGGCGGAGCCGAAGATGACCAGCCGCCAGGTGAGGCCGCCGGGGAGGATTTTCGCCAGTGCATATATTCCAACCGACTTTGCCACCTCTTCTGTCACCGCCGCATATCCGATCAGGAGGAGGAGGGAGAGCGGCATCGGGAGGTTGAAGAAGAGGACGAGCCCCATCAGCTGCACCATAAAGACGAACGGAATGACGAGTCCTCCAAGTACAAAGACGGAGAGGATCGGGTACGTCTTTGATATTCCCGCAGAGATGAACTCGATCGTCCGTGGAATGAGGCGGTGGAGCGAGAAGAGCCGCTCTTCAGTGAAGTTCACAGCACCTGCATAGAGCAGGATGATGCTTGTGAGGTAGAAGAGGCTTGTTGAATAGAGATAATCCATCAGGGTAAACGAGTCTCCCTGGATCTCAAGGACGATCAGGGTAAGTGGTGAGATGAGTGAGACGACATGGACATTGGCGAAGATGCTTGGGAAGAAGAGGTATGATGTGGCGATCGTTGAGAAGAAGATCGAGAGGAAGGAGAGCTCCTTGAAACTGCGTGCGAGCATCCCGATGACAAGTGCGCTTGCGAGGAAGAAGAAGATCACCGGGATAAGCGGCAGGATGGTGTTTACCGGGAGGGAACTGATTACGATGAGGATGAGTGAGATTGCGACCATCATCACAAAATAGGGGAGCGCCTTTCCGATGATGATGGCAGAGGGATGATACGGTGCTGAAAGGAGGATCTCTCCCCGCCGTTCGATCCTCTCGTTCATGATGCTCATCATGAAGAACTGTGAGGTGAAGTAGAGGGGGAAGATGAAGACGAAGATCAGGATGATCGAGTCAAAGGGGAGTGGGGGGGCGAGCTGGTTCGGGGTTCTGAATGATCCGGATCCAGATTCCTGGCCGATCACCTGCGAATACCGGCTGATGGTATCATCCTGTGCAGCAGTTCGGCTGATCTCGGCTCTCAGTTGATCGGGTTCATAGGGAACGGTTGCTTTGGGTGTTGCAACGGGAACAACATCCCCTCTCGGCTCGGGAGCATCTCTCTGCGGGATCGGAGAGATCTGCTGGCCGCTCTGGGTCGCAGAAAAATCGATGGTACTCCTCTCATATATCCTGTTGATCCAGAGTGGATATGCGGCATAGAGATCAGGCTCCTGCACATTCATAAATGCAGAATATCTTTCAAAGACCTGTTCGAGCGAGGTGAGGGCAGCATGCCCTTTCTCGGTATCCCGGACATAAACCTCACTGCCCAGGATGACGAGATCATATGAATCCCAGGTATTCAGAAGAGATGCACGTGAATCGATGAAGACCATGAACCTTCCATCTTCTGCGATCACCTCGCCGGCAGGCACGTTATCTGTACCGAGCCGGTAGATACCATCCTGTATATGGAGGCCGCTCTGTGCTGTCAGTCCGGATGCAGCAACAAGGAGGATGAAGAGGGTGATCGCAACAGGCAGTACACCACGCCCCATTGTCGAGAGCGTGCGCAGAAGCTCCCATCGCGCCACAACATAGATCTGCCGGAGATACCCCACGCTCATGCACGCCTACATAGGACATTTCATCTATAAAATAGTCGGTATCGGGGATAGGGGGAAGTATGCCCGGAACCAGTCCGGGATTGAGAGGGAGAGAACAGGTAGCTCATAAGAATGGTCCCCCTCCGGCACCCTTATTATATCAAAACGCTGAACCGTTTCAGTATGATCCATGCCCGGGATGTTCGAAAAGAGTTTGATTCATTTGTTGCACTACAAGGACTTGACGTCGATATTGAAGATAATGGTATTTTTGGGATCATCGGACATAACGGGGCAGGGAAGACCACGTTCTTAAAGATCTGTGCAGGACTGCTCACCCCCACATCAGGTACCCTTGAGATCGATGGCATCGATGTCATTGCCGATCCAAATGCGCTGAAAGAGCGGCTCGGGTACCTGCCTGAAGAGTCGCGGCTGTACGATACCATGACAATCTCATCGTACCTCTCATTCTTCGGGGAGATCTACGGGATGCCCCCGAGGGAGAGCAAAAGCCGATCTGAAGAGCTTCTCTTCTCACTGAAACTTGCTGACGAAGGCAAAAAGCTCGGGGAGCTCTCTAAAGGGATGCGGCGCAAAGTTGCCATTGCACGCTCGCTCCTCCATGACCCGACGATACTCGTCTATGACGAGGCAACGTCCGGTCTCGATCCGATGACATCGCGATTCATCACCGGTTTTTTGCGAAAACTGCGTGATGATGGGAAGATGATCATCATCTCTGCCCATAACCTCTTCCAGGTGGAAGAGATCTCTGATCATGTGTTAATCCTCTCTGAAGGGGAGAGGGTTGCGTTTGGCACGATGGATGAACTGAGGGAGGAGTTCGGCTCCCTGACCTACTTCATCCATTTCAGGATTGCTGATGCCTCATCCCTTGGGGAACACCTTCTCTTCTCCCCCGACGACGGTGGGTATGTATCGACTGCAAAGGATATCGATCAGCTCAACCGGATCACGTCAGAGATTGATGCGGCAGGCGGGAATGTCGAGCGGATCGAATCACGGTACCCGAGCCTTGAAGAGATGCTGATGGCAGTGTGATGAGATGGACTTCATTTCTTTATATTTGAAACTGGAAATCAGGAGCGGTAAAAGGAGAAAAACGGGCCTGAAGGGATTTGAACCCCTGACCGACGGATTAAGAGTCCGTCGCTATTCCTGACTAAGCCACAGGCCCAGCTATTTGACCTAAAATAGTTATAATCAGGACTATTTATGCCTTCTGAAAATACCCCTGATCCCCCCCTCCAATCACCATTATAATATTGGAAGTACCAAAGTACGGTATGGCTGATGGTAGTAGAAGTGACCCAAAACCAGTAGTCCGGTATATGGTATTTGGGTGCGGGAGCATCGGCTACAATGTCATAGAGGAACTCCTCAAAGAAACCGATAATATCGTTGTTGTCGACTCTGATGAGAAGCGGGTCGAGGACTTAAAAGACCATAAGTACCAGGCAATAGCCCATGACATAGCGGATCCAGAGCTTTTCCGTGATCTCCCCATCCCTGAGATCATCTTCGTTCTTTCAAGCAATAAGGAGGCAAATCTGGCCGCGGTCAAACTGGCAAAGAAGTGCCATCCGCAGGCATTCTGTATAGCGCGTGCAGTAGATCTCTTCTCTGTTGACAAGCTCGTTGAGGAGGGGGCCGATGTCGTCCTCTATCCCCAGCAGGTGGTCGCAAAATCAGCTGTCAACCACATGAAGCGGCTGGTTGCGGCACGGAGCGCACAACAGCTCTACTCTCTTCTTGAAGGAATGACCGGAACAATCGGCATCATCACACACCGAAACCCCGATCCGGATGCAATATCAAGCGCCATGGCACTCTGTGCCATCGCCCAGGACGCAACCAAAGGCGAGCTGAAATGTGTCATCCTCTTCGATGGAAATGTCGGACACCAGGAGAATCGCGCATTTGTCAATCTCCTTGAGATTCAGATGGAACGGATCACACCCGAGAAGCTGAAAGAGTGCACCCATCTCGCCCTTGTTGATTGCGGAGCACCCGGAGTCAACAATGATCTCAACCCAAACCTGGCAGTCGATATCATCATCGACCACCACAGCTCAGACGGCATTGAGCTGAGAAAAAAACCGAAATTCATGGATATCCGCCCGGAGAGTGGAGCAACTGCCAGTATCTTTGCCCAGTACCTACAGGAGCTTGACATCAATGTGGATACGAAGATTGCAACCGCACTTTACTATGGCATACGGGCAGATACCCGCGAGTTCCGGCGTGGTGTCACCTCCAATGATCTCTATAATGCCGCATACCTCCTCCCCCTCTCAGATGCCGATCTCCTTGAGAAGATCATGTCCCCGTCGTACTCTCAGGAGACGATTGATATAATGGGGAACGCGATCACAAGCCGCAAAATAAAGAATGGATTCCTCTTTGCAAATGTCGGCTATCTCCGGAACCGTGATGCCATCCCCCAGGCAGCTGATATGCTCGTCAATCTCGAGGGCGTAACAACCGCCCTCGTCTACGGCATCACCGACCAGCAGATCACCATATCCGCCCGGAACAAGGATATCCGGGTGCATATTGGAAATGTTCTCAAAGAGGCATTCGGTGAATTCGGGGATGCAGGGGGGCACGGAACAATGGCTGCTGCGAGCATCCCCCTCAACTACTTCTCACTTGTCCGTGACAAGGAAGAACTCCTTGACATGATCATTGACCCGATCTTAAACATCTTCACCAAGATCGTCGGTATCGATGATAACGGGGATAAGAATGAGGTTTGAAGACTGGGAACCTCATTATACTGAGATCCTTGACTATTTTGGATTTGATCGCGCCGCTGATGAAGAAGCAGCTACCCTCCTTGCTGAGATCCTCCCCCGGGATGATATAGGAGCACTTACAACCCTCATTTCAGGAAAAAATGTCACCATCTGTGGCAATGCCCCCTGCCTTGCATCAGAAACCGACAGGATAGAGGGTGTAGTCATCGCAGCAGATGCCGCAGCGCTCATCCTGTATAATGCAGGTATTATCCCGGATGCGATCTTCACCGATCTGGATGGGGCGGACGATCCCTTCATCACCATGAATGAAGGGAAGACGATTATTGCGGTCCATGCCCATGGCGACAACATGCCGCTCCTCCGTAGATGGGTTCCACGGTTTCCGGGAAAACTGATCGGAACCACGCAGGCCTCCCCACGCAACAATATCCATAACTTCGGCGGCTTCACCGATGGCGACCGCGCCGCCTTCACAGCAGACGCACTCGGGGCAGCACGCCTGAACTTCATCGGTTTTGACCTCTCCGACACCGCAGTCGATCCGATGAAGAAGGGAAAACTTTTCTGGGCACGCCGGCTCCTCGGCATGATCGGCCATGACCTCTGACGCTCTTATTATTGACGGGTATGTGGACGAGCCCGCCTGCCTCGGCGTCCCGCCATACATCTCACCCTATATCCGGACAACAGCAGGCGTTCTCACCGAAGCGGGGTATCGGGTGCGTTATACCACAATTGATCAGATCAGATCAGCACCACATGAGCTCCAGGCACTCAGATCGATCCCTCTTGTTGTCGTTATCGCTGGCCAGACCGTTCCCGGCAAATACCTTGCCGGAACACCTGCAACCCTGACTGAACTGCAGCAGATAGGATCTCTTTTTGAGGGGAGCAGGCTTCTCCTCGGGGGACCGATCAATTACGGCATCTCTTCCGGCGGTGGAAAAAAGGCGATGAAAGAGCCGATGCCTGGCTATACCGCATTGCTCACCGGTGATCCTGCAACAGCCGTAAACAGATATCTCTCCGACGAAGAGCCGCATGGCGTGGAGGACTATTTAGAGAGCGGACGCTGGAGTGTCCTTGGAGCGGGGATTGTCTGTTATCATCCTCATTTCCCCCATATCATGGTTGAACTTGAGACAGCGAAAGGCTGCTCACGCGCTGATACTGGCGGATGTTCCTTCTGCACAGAACCCTTCTATGGCATCCCCCGGTACAGGCCGGTTGCCCTGATTGAAGAGGAGGTTGCCGCTCTTGCCGCAGCTGGCGTACGCCATTTCCGGATCGGACGGCAGCCCGATCTGCTGGCATATGGAAGTAGTGGCGGCGGGTTTCCACACCCCGATGCTGACAAGATCCGGGATCTCTTCATGGCAATCCGTCGGGCTGCCCCGGATCTCGCAACCCTTCATATTGATAACATAAATCCCGGAACGATCGCCCGGCATGAGGATGCCGCCCGCGAGGCGCTCGCAGCAATAGTCGAGCTCCACACACCCGGGGATATCGCCGCATTCGGGATGGAGACCGCAGATCCTGAAGTGATTGATGCAAACAACCTCAAGGCAACACCGGATCAGATGATGGATGCGATCAGAATCGTCAACGAAGTAGGAGGAATGCGGGACAATAATGGTGTCCCCCACCTCCTTCCGGGCATAAACTTCGTCTGCGGACTATTCCATGAGACCAAAGAGACCTACCGGCTGAACCAGTCCTTCCTCGAAGACCTTATCAGCTCAGGACTTCTTGTCCGCCGGGTCAATATCCGGCAGCTGATGCCGTTTGAAGGGACACGGGCATATGACGAGAATACCCTTGATCACCATCACAGCCAGTTCCGGTCTTTCAAGGAGTGGACCCGGAAACATTTCGATCCCGTTATGCTTGCCCGTGTCTTTCCTATCGGTACTATTCTGAAAGATGCGATCGTTGAGATCTCAGGAAGAACCTCATTTGCCCGCCAGATGGGGACATACCCGATCCTCATCGGCCTCCCCCTTGAACTGGAGGGACGAAGCCTCATCGATACAGCCGTTGTAGGATACGGGAGTCGTTCACTCACCGCCCTCCCCCATCCAATTCCTATCAACCAGCTCCCGGCATCTGCTCTGAAAGTACTTCCCGATATCGGGAAGAAGACCTTTGCCACCATCCTTGCAAAACGACCGTTTAATGATCAGAAGGAATGGGAGAAGGCGACCGGCGGAACCAGGATCGACCACCTGATCACCTTCTCCTGATCGAAAGGTGAACTCACTCCATGAGTGGATCGCGGTCATCGCCCTCCCTTCAGGCGTCTTCCTGGTGATGGAGATCTACACGTTCCTGATAAACAGAAGAGAGATCAGAGCAGAAGCGCCATGATCATCCGGTCGATATCAGGATAGTAATATGCTGGCTCATAGGAGAGGATCTCAAATTTCTTTGACTGGAGCAGTACCGTCACAGGAGTATGCCGTTTTGAGAGTGCAATCCTGACGCGTTTTGCCCCCCTCTTTCTGAAGGATTCAAGAAGAGGATCAAGTAGATCGGCCCCGACACCCTGCCCCTGCCATTCGGCTGCAACGCCAATCCTCAGGATCCATGCCTCTTTTTGATCATCTGCCTCCTGCGCACCGATGATATAGCCGATTGCATCGTCTCCATGGGCAGCGACATAAAATGTCTCCCTGAAGAGTTCGCCTGCCTGGCGAAGAAAGATGGGAGAATAACCGTAATCTCCGAAAAGCTCCCTTTCAATCCGGCAGATATGCGGGTAATCCCCTTTAATATATGTGCGTACCAGACACGCCATCAACCATTACCCCGAGATACTACAACGCCTACGGAGATGGAAAAATATCTTTCGATCTGGTTTTTGGTGGAAAACCCTTTGTCTGTTTCCACCGTACATATAGGAATACAGGAGAACGAGGGATCCAGGTGGAAGAAGTCACCAGCAGTTATACACCACAAGAGGTGGAGGAGGAGGTACGTGCATTCTGGCATGCTGAAGATATCTACAAGAATGTACAGGAACTCAGGAAAAATGGAAAACCATTCTTCTTCGTTGACGGACCGCCATATACCACCGGGTACATCCATCTCGGAACGGCATGGAACAAGATCTTAAAAGATGCCATCCTCCGGTATCACCGGATGCATGGCCGCCATGTGATCGATCGGGCGGGGTACGATATGCATGGACTTCCAATCGAAGTCAGGGTTGAGAACGAACTCGGGTTTACCTCAAAGAAGGATATCGAGACATTCGGAATTGCACAGTTTGTCGAGAGATGCCGGACATTTGCCATCACCCATAAAGAGATCATGAGCAGACAGTTCTCAGATCTCGGTGTCTGGCTTGACTTTGAGAACCCATACCAGACGATCTCAAATGACTATATCGAAGCCGCATGGTTTACACTCAGGCGAGTCGAGGAGGAAGGCATGCTCGAACGGGGGTACCGCGTCGTCAACTGGTGCCCACGATGTGAGACCGCCATCGCCGATGCCGAGGTCGAATATCAGGACGTCACCGATCCGTCAATCTTTGTCAAATTCCCGCTTAGCGGATCAGAAGACGAATACCTCGTCATCTGGACGACAACACCCTGGACACTCCCCGCTAACGTTGCTGTTGCTGTTGCTGCCGACTTCACGTATGCACGTGTGAGAGCAGTCCGGGAAGGCGTAACCGAGATCCTCTGGATTGCAGACGATCTTGTTGAGAGCGTTCTGAAAGCCGGACGGTACCAGGACTATGAGATCCTCGGTGTCAAAAAGGGTGCAGAGCTTATTGGCACCGAATATACATCCCCTCTTGTCTCTTCTGTCCCGATGCAGGCCCGGATTGCCCACCGTGTCGTTGCTGCGGACTTTGTTGCCATGGAAAATACCGGGATGGTGCATATCGCCCCCGGACATGGCTGGGACGACTATGTCCTTGGTATGAAGGAGAAACTTCAGATCGTCTGCCCTGTTGACGGTACCGGACGGTTCACAGAGGAAGCCGGCGAATTTGCCGGACTCTATGTTAAAGATACGGAAACGAACAGACACATCATCGATGCACTCGGTTCGGCACTCCTTGCCGAGAAGAAACTCACCCACCGGTACGGCCACTGCTGGCGCTGTAAAACCCCCAATATCTTCCGTGCCACCTCTCAGTGGTTCATCAAGGCAAGTGATGCCAAAGAGAAGATGCTCGCGTCCATACAGGACGAAGTGACCTGGTTCCCGGACTGGGCAGGGAGCGCACGATTCCATGACTGGATCGAAGGTGCGCGCGACTGGTGCATCTCCCGGCAGCGGTACTGGGGCATCCCGATCCCGGTCTGGGTCTGTCCATCATGCGATACCTATCGGGTGATCGGCAGGTTCTCCGAGCTTGAAGAGCTCTCCGGCAGAACAATCGCCGATCCGCACCGTCCTCTGGTCGATGAGATTACCATCCCCTGCACCTGCGGCGGCACCATGCACCGTGTCGAGGATATCTTTGATGTCTGGTTCGATTCCGGGGTCGCCTCATGGGCAACACTCAGTTATCCGGGTGAAGAGGAGGCATTCAAAAACTTCTGGCCGGCCGACTTCATCACTGAAGGCCAGGACCAGACACGGGGATGGTTCTATTCACAGCTTGGCCTCTCCACAATCGCCTTTGGACAGGCGCCATATAAACAGGTGCTGATGCACGGGTTTGCCCTGGATGCACAGGGGAAGAAGATGTCGAAGAGCTTTGGAAACGTTGTCACCCCCGAGGAGGTTATTGAGAAGTTCGGGGTTGATGTCCTGAGGCTGTACATCCTTTCGGCAAGCGCACCCTGGGATGACCTGAAATTCAACTGGGAGGGTGTAAAGACGGTTCACCGTGCACTCAATATCCTCTGGAACGTCTACCGGTTCCCAATCCCCTATATGCGGCTTGATAATTTCCAGCCGGGAGCAGATACCGCAGGCGCCTATGATCCATCAGCAATCAGCCGCATCGCTTCTGACGGAGCATTTGAGGATCGGTGGCTCATCTCAAGAATTCAGTCTCTGACCAGGGAGATCAGCGGGGCAATGGATGAATACCAGATCCACAGGGTCACCCGGAAACTCATCTCATTCATCTTAGATGACCTCTCCCGCTGGTATGTCCAGCTTGTCAGGCCGAGGATGTGGCTTGAAGAGGATTCGACCAGCAAGCAGGAGGCATATGAGACGATCTATTTCGTGATGAGGAGGCTCATATCCCTTGCATCCCCGTTCATCCCCCACCTCACCGAAGAGATCTACCGGAACCTGAGACTCTCAGGAGATGCAGCCAGCGTACATATGCTCGACTGGGCAGAGACAGATTCGAGCCTGATCAACACCGCTATCGAGGATGCGATGCAGGTGGTCCGGTCCTTTGACGATGCGGTGGCAAATGCACGGCAGACAGGAAAGAGGAAACTCCGCTGGCCGGTCGGCGAGGTCGTGGTTGCAACAGAGAGTCCGCTTGTCAAAGATGCAGTCGAATCCCTCCTCCCCCTCTGCAAGGCACGTGCCAACAGCAGGAGTGTCCATGTTGTATCAGGCACCTGGAAACGTGTCCTCTGGACGGCAGAGCCGCAGATGAAGAAGATCGGACCGGAGTTTGGAAAGACCGGGGTACTGGTCAAACGTATGATCGAGGAGGCGGACGGAACCGCGCTCCGACAGCAGATCAATGAGGTGGGATCTGCAACCATCACCGCCGGGGACCAGGAGATCGTCATCACGGCAGACCATGTCTCCTTCAGTGAGAAACTCCCCGAAAATGTCTATTCAGCAGCAATGCCCGATGCAACCATCTATGTCGACGTCTCCCTCACCGATGAACTTGAGGCAGAAGGTTATGCACGTGAAGTGATCCGGCGTGTCCAGGAGATGCGCAAACAGATGGATCTCTCGGTTGATGATCAGATCCAGGCGGCCATTGCCATCGGAGATGATCGGATCCGATCACTGCTCGAGCATTCAAAAGACTGGATTGCAGGAGAGATCCGTGCATCATCACTTATGTTTACGAAAGAGAAGGCTGAAGAGAGGGGTTTCTCATCAGACTGGGATATCGAGGGGCTCAGCGTATCAATTACCCTGCTTGGCCCCTGAGAGGAGAGAGGAGAGATACACTCTCCCCTCCTGGGCTTGGAAGAGCGGAGGATTCCTATCAGAGACGATCCGGATCCTCTGCGTCACCACTGCTTCATCCTCTTTTGGATTATAGCCGGGCATTTCTTCAGAGGACCGGTACACAACCAGTCCGCGCCTCTGCCATCCGGGCGTCTCTGCCAGGTTGATCCCGCGCGAATGCATCAACTCATGCATGGCAGCAGTATTCATCCCATGGAGCAGTTCCTGCACCCGTGAAGCCGGATGACCATCTTCTGCAAGCGCCCACTGGCAGTAGGCGTTGTTATGGTTTCTCCATGCCTCTTTCTGCCTCCAGATCAGGTATTCCACCGCAGTTTCACGATCAACCGGTATAACCCTGGCATCAAATGATATCGGGAACGGAAGAGAGAGTTCCCGTGTAAGGGCGCTTGCTGTGTAAGAAGCTGCAACAGAGTCCAGTTTTTCAACACGGCCATAAAAAGGGAGCTTTGTGAAGAAGAGATTGATCTCATCGGAGAAGGTATAGGCAAACTCCGGGGAGAGGCCGCTCTCCCTGAGGAGAAGGGATGATACCGCCTCCATAGCAGAGGAAAAACGCCCATCAAACGGCTTTTCAAGACCGATCACCCCGGCAACGGAGCGAAAGGCTCTCCCGTCAATTCTGATGAAAAAGGGCGCTATTGTCCGGATTTCCGAATAGATCTCCCTTCGTTTCATTCGTCCTGTTCGCGTTCGGCTGACGTATTGAAGGCACCAGGTATGTGCCGGATAAGTACTATGTCAGAAACCTCCTTAATCAGGCGATAGGGGACTTTCAGGCCCTTGAACGACTTTAAGTCAATAATATCCGGATTAATGTTTGTCAGGGCAAGCGATGCCATCTTTTTGTTATCTATATCAATAACAACATCAGCGACATTACCGATGAACACAGCCCTGTCAGTGTATACGCTCATTCCAAAGAGATCTGAGATCTGCCACTTCATATCAATCTGTTCATGATATATACTAAATACTTAAAAAAGATACTCCCTTGCATGAATGGATCGCTGGAGATAGGACGGATTTTTGACATCCCTGTCCGCCTTCATATCACTTTTTTACTGGTGATACCGCTCTTTGCATGGATCATCGGCAGCCAGATCAACCTGACGGTCGATTTTATTGAGGGTATCTTTGTCATACCCATCGACAGAACCATCATTGAAAGCGGTGTTGTACCCTATATTCTCGGCACGATCGTGGCGTTTACCCTCTTCTTCTGTGTATTCATCCACGAACTTGCCCATTCGCTTATTGCCCGTGCCCACGGCATACAGATCAATGCAATAACGCTGATCATCTTCGGTGGTGTCGCATCGATGGAGGAGATGCTCCCGGACCCAAAAGTGGAGCTCCCGATGGCGATTGCAGGCCCCCTCACCAGTCTCGGGCTTGGGATCCTCAGCTGGATACTCGTCTATGTAGTTGATCTGGTCGTTGACGCCCCGGCTGTTGCAGGCGTATTCATCTATGGATTCGGGTACCTGGCGATCCTGAATATCCTGCTCTTTGCCTTCAATCTCCTCCCGGCATTCCCGATGGATGGCGGACGGGTGCTTCGTGCCTGGCTTGCAAAGCGGATGCCGCTTCATCGTGCAACACGGATAGCATCGGATATCGGGAAGGGCTTTGCCATACTCTTTGGGATCATCGGGGTCTTCACCTTCAGCTTCATCCTGATCATCATCGCATTCTTCATCTACGTCGGCGCAGGCCAGGAATCGTCGATGGTCACGACAAACTTCCTCCTCCAGGATGTAACCGTCGGCGAGATCATGTCAAAAGAGGTGATGAGTGTCGAGATGACCCTCCCGCTCACCGAAGTGATACGGCTGATGTACACCACAAAGCACCTGGGATTCCCTGTTGTTGACCGGGGAGACCTGATTGGGATCATCACCCTTGCGGATATCCACAGGACCAGCGAGATCGACCGTGAGGCGATGCAGGTCCGTGATGTGATGAGCAGGCAGCCGATCATCACAATCCCGCCATCCGCATCGGTGACTGAGGCGCTCAGGATTATGACAATGCAGAATATCGGCAGGATCCCTGTCGTTGAAGAGGGAAGAATCGTTGGAATCGTTACCCGGACAGATATCCTGACGGTGCTTGAACTAAAAGATATGGGTTAGAGGGAGAGGGTCTGCCGGATACCGGTGGCATCGGTCCTGTAACCATCTGATTCGTTCAGGATTGTTCTGAACGCATCAGATTCGATCAACTCAAGGAGGGATCTGATACGGGGATCATCAAGGTCATCGGTCATGATCCCGATCTCATACCGCTCGGTTCCGACCGGAACAAAAGGCAATCCCACAATCCCTGCGGCAGAAGCAACACAGAGACCAGCATCCGCCTCTCCGCTTGCAACAGCAAGGGCAACCGCAAGATGGGTCGTCATCTCCCGATCATAGCCTGAGATCGTGGATGGATCGATTCTGCGCTCTTTCAGGAGATGGTCAAGGAGCATCCGGGTACCTGATCCTTTCTGCCGGTTCACAAACGAGACTGAATCCAGCTCCTCAAAGGTGATCCCATCCCGTGAGACGATACCCTGTTCGCGTTCTGCAACACAGACGAGGGTCACCTCCTCTCCTGCAAGGTACCGTTCCAGGTACCGGACATTATAGGTGCCATCGGGTGCAAGAAGATGCATCGGCGCACAATGGCAGTGACGTTTCTTTAACGCCAGAATCCCCCCCATACTCCCGATATGTGCAGAGTGGACCGGGAGCGGA
The DNA here is from genome assembly GCA_013329165.1 of Methanocalculus sp. Lineage (GTDB taxonomy): Archaea > Halobacteriota > Methanomicrobia > Methanomicrobiales > Methanocorpusculaceae > Methanocalculus > Methanocalculus sp9912u. The sequence continues at coordinate 17,486 of DUKV01000042.1, forward strand.
GCAAGGAGATCGGCCATCCGGTCAAGGATCGGATCATGGCTTCCGGCAAGAATAAGGCCCGCTTCAACCTCCTCTTTCGGCACACTCAGGGATATAGGAACCTGTCCGCCTGATTCAAAGCCTTCTGTATCCGCAGGTATCCGGAGAACACCGTTTGAACGAACCGCACTCATCTGGACACCTGCACCGCGTGAGAGAGGAGTTGTTATCAACCGTCCTGCCACATGACCCGTCGTCATCAGGACGAACTCGTCGGTCCCGATATCCGATGCAAGTGTCCGGGTCAGTTCCGCCTCGATCACCTCACGTGATGGAACAGGGATCCCTGCATTTCTGATCACCGGCGTGATGATCTCACGGATCACCGTCAGGGCGGAAAGGGGGTAGCCAGGGAGGCCGATCACCGGCTTACTCCTGATCACCCCGATGATCACCGGTTTTCCCGGTTTGATACCAACCCCATGAACCAGCACCTCACCAAGCTCACCAACCACCTGCGCGGTATAATCTTTGGTACCCTTTGACGAACCTGCCGAGATGATCACCATATCATGAGCAGATACTGCGGCATCAAGCGCCTCCCGTATCCGGTCGGGTTCATCTGGAACCAGGGGAGTGATCTCTGCACGAACCCCAAGTGATCGGAGATGTGCTGCTGCCATCTGGCAGTTGCTCTCGACAACCTGGCCGGGTTTTGGGCGTGTGCCATGAGCCACCAGTTCGCTTCCGGTCGGGATAAGCCCGGCAGAGAGGGAGAGAACAGCAACATCGGTGATCCCGTATGCGGCAAGTGCCCCGATATCATGGGACTGGACCCTGTGGCCACGGGGAAGAACCATCTCGGACTGGGCAATATCCTCACCAACCGGCCGGATATGTTGCCATGGTGCTGCTGCTTTTCTGATCGCATATCCTCCGCTCTCAAACGCGACATCTTCGATCATGATCACGGCATCATAGCCTGATGGAATGACATTGCCGGTATTCACACGGACAGCATCCAAAAGGATGATCGGGTGCTTATCTGTTGCGCCATGGGTTGCCCGTGAAGAGACAGCGATCCCATCCATTGCCGAGAGGTGCGCCTCGGGAACAGAATATGCCGCATAGATCGGATCGGCCGTCACCCGCCCGACACTCTCAATGAGAGGCACGCGGATCACCTGTGGAACAGGCGGACAGTGCCTGCGGATAAGTTCAATCGCCTCTTCAAGCGGGATGAGGGAGAGATACCTGCTCACCACAGGATCACCTCCACAGCTGCGCCTGTTTCAAATCCTTCTGACTCTGCAGGCACACGGACATACCCCTCGCTTTCAACGAGTGTATGCAGGAGCCCGCTCTTTGAGAAGAGCGGGGTTGCCACCCCGTCCCTGACCTTCACCCTGATATAATCCTCTCTCCCTTTTGCAGATGGAATCCCGGCAGCAAGGGTTGCAGAACAGATCTGTTCCGGGAGAGTAAGGCCGCTCATTGCCTGAAGCAGAGGGGCGCAGATCGCCCGCATGACCATAAAAGCAGAAGAGGGGTGACCGGGGAGGCCGATCACCGGCTTACCCCGGATCTCACCGATGATCGTCGGTTTTCCGGGCGATATCGCGATACCATGGGCAAGGATACATCCCAGATCAGCGATCACCCGTGCGGTCGCATCCCGGTCATCTTTGGAGCTTCCGCCGGAGATGAAGATCGCATCGGCCTGGTTAACCGCTTCCAGTATGGCAGCGGTGAGTTCATCAGGCTCATCGGGCACGATCCCAAGTGATATGGGGATACAGCCGCACTGACGGATGAAGGATTCACAGACGATCGAGTTCACATCCCGCACCTGTCCGGGTAGGGGCACCTGATCAGGGGCAATGATCTCATTCCCGGTTGCGATGACCGCAATCCGCGGGATGCGCCGTACCGGGAGAGAGAGGATACCGGCTGCTGCAAACACTCCCATCTCCTGCGGGAGAATCCGGTGGCCTGACTTCAGAATCACCTCACCTGATCTGAAATCCTCATCAGCTGCGACATAGTTCTCACCACAGGATGCCGGCCTGCTTACAAGAACCTGATCCCCGGCCGTCTCGGTATACTCTATCATCACCACCGCATCCGCACCTTCCGGCATCATCCCACCGGTTGGGACATACCTGCATTCCCCTGCCACAATCGATCCCGGAACAGCTGATCCCATCTCGATCCTGCCGGTGCAGGTGAGCATCGCGGGTAGGGACTCTCCCGCACCGATGGTGTCAGAGGAGAGCACCGCATATCCGTCAACGATTGATCGTGCAAACCCCGGCATATCATGAGGTGCAATGATATCGGCATTCGAAATGCGGAAGAGCACCTCTCCGAGAGGAACCAACTCTTCACTCGGTTCATGCTTGATGGAGAGAAGGCGGGATACCGCCTCATGTACCGGGATCACCCGGATGAACCGGCTCATTTGAAACAACCCAGCTGGCAACCACGGATCTTGATACCGTTTTTATTGCAGTACCGGGAGATATCGAATTTTTCTATTTTGTACTTCTCCGAGATGGCAAACGCCTGTTCGCATCTGATCTCTTTTTCAATACCTTCAGCGGCAAATGCCTCAGCTACTGCGTCGTGTGACATATACCAATCATTGCATTCTGATGATATAGTTTTTACAGAATGGGATCAGTCATCATGCAACCATCAGGATAGTATGGATCAACGCTTTTAGCGGACGGATCAAACATATGAACCATGGTAACTGCCCTTATCCATTCGCGCCGTGATCCCGCAGGCGTGGCAATCAGAAAAGCCATGGATGATCTGATCGGACAGGAGGAAGAAGATACCTGGCCCCTTTTACAGGAGGGTCATCTCTTTCATGAGACTGATGGAAGGCTCATCCATGAAGATCATCTTGATGAGAGCGTGAAGGCAGATCGGATCATCTTCCTCTCGCGGCACTCAAGCGTGAATCCCGAGCCGGTGCTGACGGTTCATGTGACCGGCAATTTTAGTGAGGCGGCATATGGAGGTGCACCCGATGAACTCTCGGCAGCCGATCCCGGTATGATGCAGGCGGTTCTACAGAACCTGATACGGTATGCCCCGGATGGGTATCGTGCAGGGTATGAGATCACCCACCATGGGCCGACCGATCTGACAACCCCCTCGTTCTTTGTCGAGATTGGGAGTACTGAGAAGGAGTGGCGTGATACAGAAGCGGCAGAAGCTGTTGCCCGGAGTGTGCTCTCCGCAGTACCGGGAGATTTTCTACCCCTGATCGGGGTTGGCGGCACCCACTATGCCATCCGGCAGACTGTGATCGCGTCAGAAACCCGGGGAGCATTTGGCCATATCGCCCATTCCCGGGAGGCAGGGACCATGACTGCTGACAGGGTGAGGAGGATGATCGGGATGACCGGAGCAGTCGCCGGATATATCGATAGAAAAGCGGTCAGCACGAAGGAGTTCGATCTGATCGCCAGGCTTTTCGAAGAACTACAGCTTCCGCTTGTTACGGAAGGCATGCTTCATGAGATGGGGAGTGTCCCCTGGAAGACCTGGCGCCAGGCAACCACCCTTGCATCCGGGATTGCGCAGGCACCGGTTCTGAAGAACCATGGGATGGAACGTGACTGCGCATTATCAGTGATCCGGATCAATGAAGAACTCCTCAATGAAGCACTCAGGTGTGGCAAAGAGGAGTTCATCACTGCCCTTGATACCATCACCCCGTCTTTTAGAATCGTATCAGGCGGAACAGTCGCCCTCCCTGCCTTCATCGGATGCCGTGAGAGCGAGGCACAATTAGCAAGTGATTTAATAACCCTGTGTGTACAACAGATCACGAAACATTCTCATGCTGTTGTAGAGGGGGATCGCCTTATCATCAGTCGAGAACGTTTTGACCCTGAGAAAGCGCGCAAACTCGGGGTACCAGAAGGACCACTCTTCGGCAGGCTTGCCAGCGGGCAGGCTGTTGATGTCGGGGGGAGGGTGATTTCGGCCGATATGGTCACCACCCATGTCCTGCAGGAGATCACAATCCCGGGATTGGAGAGAATAACATGAGATCGATCGTGGAAGAGGCATTATCACGGAAGAAGGTGGAAGAGGCTGAGGTAGCTGAAGAGGCACCTGCCGAATATCAAAACCCGCCAATAGTTGAAGGACAGGCGAGTTCGAAATACGAAGGGAGCATGGATGATGAAGACTTTGAGGATGTTCTCAAGAGTCTTCGCACCATCATCACCGTCGTCGGGTGTGGCGGAGGGGGATCGAATACTATCACCCGGATGTTTGAAGAGAATATCCATGGGGCAAAGATGATTGCGATCAATACCGATGCCCAGCACCTGGCAATGACAAGAGCTGACCGGAGAATACTCATCGGCAGACAGACGACAAAAGGGCTTGGCGCCGGGGCGGTTCCCCGCCGGGGTGAAGAAGCGGCTCTGGAGAGTGAGGGTGATCTTCACAAGGCTATTGCTGGAAGCCATATGGTCTTCGTTACAACAGGTCTTGGTGGGGGTACCGGGACAGGATCCGCACCAATTGTAGCAAAGGCTGCACGTGAAGAAGGAGCACTGACGATTGCTGTTGTGACACTCCCCTTCACCGCCGAAGGTGCAAACAGGATGGAGAATGCCGAGGCAGGCCTCGAACACCTCCGTGAGGTTGCAGATACCGTCATCGTCGTACCAAACGACCGCCTCCTTGAAGTTGTTCCACGGCTCCCGCTCTCCACCGCATTCAAGGTAGCAGATGAAGTGCTGATGAAAGCCGTGAAAGGGATCACCGAGCTGATCACGCTTCCGGGCCTTGTGAACCTTGACTTTGCCGATGTCAGATCTGTCATGGAACAGGGTGGCATCGCGATGATCGGAATGGGTGAATCTGACTCGGAAGACAAGGCAACCGATTCGGTAAAGAAAGCACTCCGTTCACCACTCCTTGATGTTGATATCTCGGGCGCAACTGCTGCACTTGTGAATGTAGTCGGTGGCCCTGATATGACTATGTCGGAAGCCGAAGGCGTTGTTCAGGAGATATACGAGCGGATCGATCCCGATGCACGGATCATCTGGGGTGCCCAGATTGATCCGGGTATGCAGAACCGGATGAGGACGATGTTGATCGTCACCGGCGTTCAGTCCCCCCAGATATATGGAAAGCCGGATGTTCCTCACGGACAGCGGCTCCAGAAGCAATACGATATAGATTTCCTTAAGTGATCACTATGAATACCCCAGAAATCAGGAAACCCGACCTCAAAGGCCTCAATCTGAATGAGGAACTCTTCAGGAAATATATCCGTGTACTGAAACTTGCACGGACACCCACCCGTGAAGAGTTCAGCAAGATCTGCCTCGTTGCGGGGATTGGAATTTGTGTAATCGGCCTTGTTGGATTTATCATCTACGAGATCATGCTCGTTTTCTAGAATTGATCGAAAATGACTGAGGCAGTAAACCACTACTACGCAATTAAGACGACCTCAAAGCAGGAACGCGCGGTTGCAGATTCTATCTTCCGTACTGTTGAGCGGAATGATGTTGACATCAGGGTCTCATCTGTGATTGTACCGGAGGAGCTGAAAGGATATGTGATCCTTGAGTCACCGGAAGGTCGCGGCCGAATCCAGGAACTCCTCGAGAGCATTCCCAGTGCACGATCACTTGTGCCTGGCGAGACAAAGCTCGAAGATATCCTGCATTACCTTGAGCCAAAACCTGTTGTCTCAGGTATTGAAGAGGGAACCATCGTCGAGCTGATTGCGGGGCCCTTCAAGGGAGAGAAGGCAGTTGTCAAACGGATCGATCTCGGAAAGGAGGAGATCACCGTTGAGCTGTATGAGAGTATCGTTCCAATCCCGATCACCGTCCGGGGCGACCATGTCAGGGTCATCGAGCGGAAGGGCGAAGACTGAAAAATATCATAACCCTCCGATCCCTTCTTTTTCCAGTGAACTATTCCCATCATATTTATCAGATCTGCCGTTGACATATATGAACCACAGCTGACAACCCCATTACAGGGGTTGCCGGCATGGTGATACTATGGCAGAAACTGTCGAGGTACTGGTACCCGGCGGTAGAGCGACCGCAGGCCCGCCATTGGGCCCTGCGCTGGGCCCTCTTGGCATCAACGTGAAGGCCGTTGTCGATGAAATCAATCAGAAGACATCGGAATTCAATGGAATGACTGTGCCAGTCACGGTGGAGGTCGACGATAAGAAGAACTTCACCATCTCGGTGGGCATCCCGCCGACGACGGCATTGATCATGAAAGAGGTTGGTGTTGGGAAGGGGGCATCAAGCCCAAATACCCAGCCGGTTGGTAATCTGCCGCTTGAAGCGATCATTCGGATCGCTCGCATGAAACAGGAGTCGATGCTCTCCTATGACCTCAGAAATGCGGTCAAGGAAGTCATAGGCACCTGTCGCTCCGTTGGAGTGACGATCGAAGGCATGAAGGCACAGGATGCTATTGCTGCGATCAATGCGGGCCATTTCGATGATCAGCTAAACGCATAGACACAGAGACAACCATAGGAGATCGTAATTTTTGCGGTCGGGAACTATGGAGGCATCATTTAATGGTTGAGTTAACCCAGATTCAGAAGGCCGTATCCACGGCAATCGAGCAGGCGCCAGAGAGGAAGTTTCGGGAGAGTGTGGATATCACAATCAACCTGAAGAACATCGACATGGCGCAGCCGAAAAACCGTATTGATGCGACGATTCTTCTACCAGAGAGTCCAGGCACCAAAAAAATCGCGGTTCTGGGCAAAGGAGACATAACCACCCAGGCAAAAGAGGCAGGTGCCGATATCATCATCGGCCCTGAGGAGATCGAACGCCTGGGAGGCGCCCCGCGTGAAGCGAGACAGGTTGCATGCGACTATGATTTTTTCCTTGCTGAGACCGCTGTTATGCCACTCGTAGGCCGATGGCTGGGCCCAAGGCTCGGTCCACGCGGCAAGATGCCAATGCCCATCCCCCCGGGACAGGACATCAGACCTATTATAGAGCGTCTGCGCGGCTCCATCAGGATCCGTACCAAGGATAAACTAACGTTTTCTGCGAAGATCGGGACGACAGAGATGTCACCTGAACAGATCGCCGAGAATATCAACACAGTCCTGAAAAGAGTTGAAGCAGATCTCGAGCAGGGTTCACAGAACCTCAGGTCAGTCTTCGTCAAAACGACCATGGGGCCGGCAGTGAGGGTGATCTAAATGGCAGTATACACACGCCACCTGCCTCAGTGGAAGCAGGATGAGGTTGAAGAAGTCAAGAAGAATGTGCAGGAGTATGCCTTACTCGGCATCATCGATACTTTTGGTATCCCTGCATCACAGTTCCAGCAGATCCGGCGGAACCTCAAAGAGAGAGCCACCATCAAGGTGATGAGAAACACGCTCATCGAGCATGCATTCTCTGATCTTGGCGGAGTATATGACGATCTCAAAGAGCATATCACCGGACACTCGGCACTGATCTTCACAAACGACAACCCCTTCAGACTGTTCAAGTCCCTTGAACAGACGAAGACAAAGCGGGCTGCCAAAGCTGGTGAGATCGCACCAGAGGACATCGTTGTTCCAAAGGGAGCAACAAGCTTCAAGCCAGGCCCTATCGTCAGCGAACTTCAGCAGGCGGGCATCCCGGCCACCATCGATGGCGGCAAGGTGAAGATCCGCGAGACGAAGACGGTCGTAAAGGCTGGTGAGGTCATTGACCGGAAGAAAGCCGGTGTTCTCTCGAAGCTTGACATAAAGCCGATGGATGTCGGTTTATCTCTTTTCGTCGCACTCTACCAGGATGAGCTGTATCTTCCAGATGTACTTGGTATTGACGAGACGGAATACTACAACAAGCTCGTTCTTGCCGTTCAGCAGGCGTTCAACCTCTCGGTCAATGCAGTCTATCCGACTGCATTCACGATGGAGACGATCCTTGCAAAGGCATTCCGTGAAGCTCGCAGCCTTGGTATAGAGGCCGCTATCTACGAGAAGGATGTCATTGATGGCATCATCGCAAAGGCATACAGACAGATGAACACAATCAAAGTATTAGTTGAATAAGGTGACTGAATTATGGAGTACATATACGCTGCTCTCTTACTGCACTCAGCTGGCAAAGCAGTAGAAGAAGAATCCGTCAAGGCAGTTCTCTCTGCCGCAGGTATCGCTACAGACGAATCCCGTGTAAAGGCGCTCATTGCCGCCCTTGACGGCGTTGACATCGAAGATGCCATCAGCAAGGCCGCTGCAGCACCCGTTGCAGCCGTAGCTGCCGCAGTACCCGTAGCAGCAGCTGCTGCTGAAGAGGCGCCTGAGGAAGAAGAGTCAAAGAAGGAAGAGGAAGAAGAATCCGGAATGGCTGGTCTTGGAGCCCTCTTCGGCTAAATTCTTTTTTTTTACTCAGACAATCCCCCCACTGAAGAAGGCAGGATCTGGTTTTGATTATGGTGCATGTACGCCGGAGTGGGAACACTGCTGTAGCAGGCCCGCGATTTTCTTCGGTTGAAGAATAAACCATCAGAGCTACGAAGCGGCAGGTAGATGATGAACCATGTTTTTCTGATCGAAGGGAATCCCTTCAAATGAGGCATAGATATACTCTTCAGCATCAGTATCCAGTTCTTTTTCATAGAAAGGCGAGGGATCAAGGCTATTGAAGAGCTGGCTGACCGTTGAGATCTTCAGTTCAACACGGGCGATCTCATCAGGATCCCCAGGCGGGGATCCGAATTCCCGGTCATGGTACTCAAACTCCCGTGCCTCCATCCGCAATTCATCTGGTTCCGGCGATGATCGCCTGCCCAAATGAGATGCAACCATCACCGAGTGGGTATTCTGTGTTGATGACCGGCTCGATTCCGGCTCTCCTGAGCTCTTCACAGATGGTGGATCTGATCATGTGGTTGTAGCATACGCCGCCCGATAGGGCACCCTTTCCGATACCATGCTCTTCGGCTACAGACACTGCCATCCGGGCAACACCACGGGCGAGATTGAACTGGAAGGACGCGGCAATATCCGCAACAGCACGCCTCTGCATCTCATGGCTCTCCACTTTCAGGGGAAGATAGCGTGAAAAGGCCTCTTCCATCAGGTGGGAAGTAGAAAGCACCTGCTGACCGTTCTCTTCAGAGATGATGAGCTCCCACTCAGCGGCTCTACCCGACGCAGCGACTGCCTCAAGCCGCATCGCTGGCTCGCCATCATAGGTCCTTTCAGAACAGATACCAAGCAGAGCAGATGCAGCATCAAGTACCCTCCCGGTGCTGGTTGTCTGAATGGTGTTAAACCTTCTTTCAACCTGATGTGCAAGTGCCGAACAGGCGATATCATTCCACCCCCGCCAGGCAAGGAGATCCAGTACTTCAGGTCTGGGGAGGATGCCATAAAGCATCCGTTCGGGATGTGCGGTTGCAGCATCGCCACCCGGCATCATGACCTGCTCAAGGTGTCCTGCCCGTGCGTAACCGGGTGCCTGCCCGACAAAGATCTCGCCTCCCCAGACAGTGCCGTCATCCCCGTACCCGACACCGTCAATTGCGATCCCGACGCACGGCTCGCGGGTCGTTGCGGCAATATGTGCCCGATGATGCTGGACCGGGACCAGTGCTGCACCAAGCTCATCTGCAAGGTCGGTTGCATATCGTGTCGAGAGGAACTGTGGATGGAGATCACAGGCGATGATCTCAGGCGTTGTACCGGTTAAGCCTCTGAGCCGCTCCACCGTCTCCTCAAGGTAGCGGACGGTTGAGGGGTTCCTGATATTTCCAATATGAGGGGAGGTGATGCAGAAGCCATTGTTGTAGATGCTGGCATTGGCATTCAGTTCAGGCCCGACAGCGAGGATGGCTTTATTCCCGAGATCGATCCTGATCCTCTTCGGTGCAATACCCCGGGAGAGGCGGATGATCAGGCCGTCACGGACAACCGAATCATCACACCGGTTCTGGATCTCGCGATCATGGGTGAGGAAATAGTCCACCACATCCCGAAGACGCGACATTACCAGATCGATCTCTGTGATCATCGGGTTTCCGGGAACATTCGCACTCGTCATCACGAGCATCGGTGACCGCAGATGACTGAAGAGAAGGTGGTGAAGACCGGTATAGGGGAGCATCATCCCGAGGGTATGCAGGTTTGATATCGTCGGGTGGGAAGTGTGATCGCGTTTTTCAAGGATGACAATCGGACGGATGGGACCGGTAAGATATTCTCTCTCAGTCTCATTCAGCATGGCAACCTGCTCGATGGTATCAACTTCAGCCATCACTGCAAGTGGCTGCTCGGTCCTTCCGAGGAGGGCTTTCAGCCGTTCTGCTGATGATTCGATGCATGCAATATGGAAACCCCCTATCCCCCGTATCGCCAGGATCTTTCCCATATCAAGAAGTTCTGCTGCTTTTTTGATCGCGTCTGCAACCGGCATGCTCCGGCCGTCCGGATCCATCAGGGTGAGCGAGGGGCCGCAGGTGGCACAGGCGATCGTCTGGGCATGGTGGCGCCTGGATCGCGGGTTCCAATACTCCTCCTCGCATGAAGGACAGAGAGGGAAGAGATCCATTGTTGTTCTCTCCCGATCATAGGGAAGCGCGCGGATGATACTGTACCGCGGGCCACAATCTACGCAGGATGTTGCCCAGTAGTTAAAATAACGACCATCAGCCTGATTAATATCATGGATGCAGGCCTCGCAGATCGCAACATCGGGGGGGATCATCCCGGAGAGGTTGCCCGCTTTGCTATCAAGGATCGAAAAATGATCGGGAATTGTACCTGAAAGGGGTGAAACTATCACCTCGTCTATGGCTGCAAGGCGCGGCCCTCTCCGGACCGCATCGAGGAACTCGTCAAAACGATCTCCTTCAGCGTGAATAAGAACCTCGCTGCCGAGATTTATCACCGTTCCACGAATGCCGAGTGATGCCGCAGCTGCATAGACAAAGGGGCGGAACCCCACACCCTGTACGATCCCACGGACGATGATACTGCCAGATCTCCGCATGGATTATCAACAAAGGTTATAGAATTACAGAGCAATATAGTACATAGGGTTTTGCAGTGACGGATCATCCTAAGACGAAAATTGTAAGCGACCCGGTGGAGCTAGTACCTCTGCTTGTTACGTTTAACAACTCAGGGTATAAAATGGTTTATGAATTGCTCTCGAAGTCATGGGTTACTGAAGAGGAACTGAATCAGCAATATGAAGGTGAATATCAGCAATATGAAGGTGAATGCATCAGCCATTGCCTGAAGATGCTGAAGAAAGGAAACCTTATCGATGAGCAATGGAGAACAGTTCCGGGAAAGAAACCCGAGAAGGAATACCGGGTTAATTATCAGAAGTTCAGGGCAAATTTCCAGTGTTCAATGGAAGATCTCGTCTCGATGCTCTATATATCCACATCAAACGACGAAAAACTCAGGGAAATTTCCGATAATATAAAGGCCGAAGTAGATTTAGGAAATACCTCCATCAGCGAGATCGCGCGGAAAGTTGGTGTAAAACCGATCTATGTCAAGGGCATAGCAAAGCGTCTGCCACATTTTGATGTCCGGGGACAGGGGTTGATACTCCTTGATGGAGAAAAGTAAGGATCCCCTTGGAAATCTTCTCAGAAGTAAAAGGGAGACGACCAGGTTTCAGGTTCTCGTTGAAGTAGCCGAGCACCAGCCATCAATACGCCAGCAGGAGATCGCCGAGAAGCTCGGGGTAACCCCGCAGGCTATCTCCGAATATATCCGCGATCTCGCAGATGACGAGCTGATCACCGCAGAAGGGCGCGGGCGGTACAGTGTCACCCGTAAGGGGATCGAATGGGTGCTCTCAAGTGCGGAGCAGCTCGAGAGCTATGCACGCCATATCAGGCGGGATATCATACAGCAGGTAGCAATATGGGCTGCAATTGCGGGCGAGGACCTGAAGAAAGGCGATTCGGTCGGCGTCTTCATGAAAGGGGGGTGGCTCTATGCCGGGAAGGAAAAACAGTCAGCAACAGGCATTACCATCGATGATGCGGAGAAGGGGACTGATGTTGGTGTCGCACGATTGAGCGGTATCATTGAGCATACCGAAGGTTCAGTCTTTGTTTGCAAGGTACCCCGGATCGAACGGGGCGGATCCCGGGTCGTTGAGCGGGATCGGCTCTTCAAGATCGTGCAGAAGGCCGAGATCGTCGGTGCTGTCGGGGTAGAGGCATATATGGCACTGAAACGGTCGGGGATTAGATCCGATATGTTCTATGGCGCACGTGAAGGTGTTATCGAAGCTGCATTTCACGGTATGAACTGTGCGATCATCGTTGTTGATTCTGAGTTCACCGACTTTATCAAACGGCTTGAAACCGCAGGACTCTCCTATACCATCCACGATCTGGCGGTGCAGTAAGCACCTATGAGCGCGATCATCCTCCCATGGAAGAAAACCTATCGGATCCTCTTCTTTGATGATCGAAGAATCCGCCATGTCGGCACCGTATCCCTCGCGAGAACGACACGGGGGATCCGGCCCGACGAGTTTATGGTCAGAAAGCCGGGTACATCCCACCCAAAGAAGACACCCACAAAGGATCTGCTTGTAGCCCTCCGCCAGGGCGACGTATACCTGACCCAGCATGATGCTGCTTTTGAAGAGTTCCTGGAAAATCTTCAGATACCATATTCATTTGTCGATATATGCAGAATCTGCCTCCTGGAGGATCGGATCACACAGCTCTCCAAAGAGACACGGATCAGGTGCGGCCGTGAGCTGATCTGCCCGGATTGTGCAAAGAAAGAACTCTCACGCGAACTGTCTCATCTCAGAAAGCTCGGAAAAAAGACCCGTGCGCATATAGAAGATCTCCTGATGGAGCACCGGGATCTCGAGGCGGTCCTTGCGATCATCCAGCCGGAGAGCCTCGATATGAAGAAGACACTCTTTGACAGGGTCGATGCGCATCCGGTTTCTGACACACAACGGCTGGAAGAGCTCCCGCTGCCCCGCGAGTTTGTGGATGCGGTATCAGTTACTACTCTGATGCCCGCACAACAGCTTGCGGTTGAGTCGGGACTCCTCTATGGGAAACACCTGCTTATCGTTGCAGCAACAGCCAGTGGGAAGACGTTTATCGGAGAGATGGCGGGTCTCAAGAACCTTCTTGAAGGGCGGGGACGTCTTCTCTTCCTGGTGCCGCTGGTTGCTCTGGCAAACCAGAAGTACGAGCGCTTCTCCGAGACGTACAAGAATCTGGCACGTGTCTCCATCTCAACCGGTGTCTCCCGTCTGAACCTCCCCGAGACACGATCTCCTGCACGGCGGGATGCGGGATCGGATATCATCATCGGGACCTATGAAGGGGTCGACAATATCCTGAGAAGAGGGCGGCAGCTTCGGAATATCGGGACAGTGGTGATTGATGAGGTCCAGATGCTCGAAGATCCGGAACGGGGTCACCGGCTTGACGGGATGATCGCCCGCCTGAAGCAGATCGCTCCTAAGACACAGTTCATCTATCTCTCGGCAACAATCGGCGCACCTCATATCCTCGCAAAGAAACTGAATGCGAATCTGGTCACCTATGCAGAGCGGCCGGTCTCTCTGGATCGCCATCTCCTCTTCGTTGAACGGGATGCGAAGATCCCGACGATCAAGCGGCTGATCTTCGAGGAGTTTGGGAAGATCTCTTCCAAAGGATTCAAAGGGCAGACGATCGTCTTCACCAACGCCCGATCCCGCTGCCACCAGATCGCCGATGCAATCGGCCCACGTGCAGCCCCCTACCATGCCGGCCTCACGGCACAGGAACGAAGAGATATCGAATCCAGATTCACAAAAGGAAAACTCGCCGCAGTCGTCACCACAGCCGCCCTTGCAGCAGGTGTTGATTTCCCCGCATCACAGGTGATCTTTGATGCCCTGGCAATGGGGATCGAGTGGCTGACAGTGCAGGAGTTCCACCAGATGATCGGAAGAGCAGGCCGGCCCGACTTCCATGATGCGGGGCGTGTCGTGATCCTGGCCGAGCCCGGCGGCTCCTATTCACGGGAGTCGAAGGCGACCGAGGAGGAGGTGGCAATCAATCTCCTCAGGGGCGTGATGGAGGAGGTCGCCCCCGTCTACGGGATGGAGGAGAGCAGTGAAGAGTATGCGGCAAATGCTGTCGTTGCCCGCGGAATCGAGCAGGATCTTGAGTCCATGAATGAGCGGATGGTCGGAACCCTCGAGGATGCCATCCCCGAGATGGAGAAGTACAGGCTGATCCATCGAAAAGGCGGGGTCATCGAGCTCTCGCCTTTCGGCAGGGTGATGGCAGAACACTTCATCGGAGTCGAACGGCTGAAGCGGATACGCAGCCTTGTCCGGGAAGAGGACGACCCCCTGATGATCCTTGCGGATCTCGAGTGCAGGACCGATGAGGACGAGCAGAAGGGGAGGTAAGACCTCCCCTCTCACTCCGTCTTGAAGATCCCGTTACAGATCACGTACTCCATCCCGTCACTCCCGTATACAAGCTGATAATCGGTGCTCTTCCAGAAAAGATCGCCATCAGCCGGGTTGATAGAGATAGAATCCTCCCACCAGGACCCGTTTTTTGCTGCTCCTTTTACAATAGTATCCTGGAATACCGTTCCCGCAACATCTGTTTTTCCCCTGAAACCCACGCCAACAAGATGTATATTTGTAGCAGGGGCGACCATCCCCACATCAGTATCATAGGCAAAGATAGAGCGGGCGGGTTTGTCTCCATCCCTTTAGGGATGTACACCTGCATTGATCGCCCAGATCGTTGCCGGGCATCACGGGCAAGGGCATCGGCTGTGGAGGTGACAAGTGCGACTGCATCTGCCTCTGTCAGGATCTCATCTGCATATCCCGGTGTAAGGTACCGATAGAGGATCCGCTCATACCTGCTGACCCGTATTCATCCTTCTCTGATCTGATCCGATCAAGCGTTTTTGCAGGGGTTATGTCGAATAGGGAAGGGATGTTACCATCCCTCCCCCTTCCAAGAACCAGCACGTGCGGCTCACGCATTCCTTTACCCATTGCTGGGCGGTAACGCAAAGTAGGTTTTTTCCTCCTTGCGTTGCCTTTGCAATCCGGATATGTATTTGATTAACAGTGGATTTAGTTCTATCCCAGTTGATGGAGTTCCCTTGCCGGGCGAGATCCCTGTCAGTA
>DUKV01000007.1 GCA_013329165.1 Methanocalculus sp.
GAGAGAAAAGGCAGCAGAACAAGGGCGAGCGCTCGGTTTCCCGGGCTGATCGAACATTGATTTGGATCCCAGGATACCGTTTCATTTACCAGGTCAACAAACCCGATTTTGTCGAGGACTGATCGAACAACCAATGCAATAAGTGGGGTTATCTGTGTTGGAGAGGGTGATTCCGGTATACAATCTATTAGATTTTTGATCTCCTTGATCGGATCGGTAACACTCATTTTGGTTTTCGGATAGAGGCGATCCATCTTGGTCTGGCCATTCCTCTTCTGTTTCGGCATGAAGGATATAGAATGAGGATGGATTTATACTTAATCTTGAAATTGAATAATAGTTGTACTAGTTGGTACATTGTTAAATGAAAATATAATTAAATATGAATTGTGGATGGGGTGCGGATTGTGAAAGATATATCTTTTGCCAGCAATTATTTCCTGAAAAGAAAATGAAGCGAATTAACTGAATTCAGGTATGAAAAAGGGAACATTAGATCGGAGAAAAAAGGAGACTACTCTCCAGCTTTCTCCTGTTGTACCACTCTATCCGTTGATCCAGTAGTTGACTTTATCAGGATTGGCTTCGACCCAGGCACGTGCTGCTTCTTCGGGAGGAGTGCCCTCTTCGATAGTGGTCATCACTTTAGCGATCTCATCAGCGTTCCACTGGAACCGCTCAAGGATCGCATATGCCTCGGGATCATCTGTCTTCAGACCGACACGGGCAACGGTGACGATATCTTCTGCCTCACCATACGCGCCTAATGGATCCTCAAGGAACTTCAGGTCGAAGCGGCCGAACTTCCAGTGTGGGGACCATCCGGTGACGACGATCCATTCCTCATCTCTATATGCAGATCTGAGTTCTGCTGCCATTCCGCCACTGCTGGATGCAATAAGCTCATAATTCAGGTCGTATTCGACGATTGCATCTTCAGTTGCCTGCATGATGCCTGCACCGGGCTCAATGCCGATGATCTTTCCATCGAACTTGTCTGCGACGCCATTCATCTCCTCGATTGAGTCGATGGTCACATACTGTGGAACAACAAGCCCGATACGGGCCTCGCCTGGTATATTCTTCTGGACATAATCGAGCCGGTCACCATACTCTTCCCAGTACATCTTATGGGTAAATGGGAGCCATGCAGTTGTGGTGAAGTCGATATCGCCATTGGCAAGCCCTGCATAGAGGGGTCCTGCATCTACTGCAACAGTATTCACTTTATAACCGGCATCTCTAAAGACTTCCTGCATCACATGGGTGCTGGCAATGGCACAATCCCAGGTAACGTAGCCGATTGAGATCTCCTTCTGAGGTTCAGTTGTCTCACCGACGCATCCTGCTGCGAGGAGTGTGGTGCAGAGCATTAACCCTGTAAAGAGCGTAATAAACATTTTTTTTGTAATCATCTATTCACCATCCTTTCAAATAGTTTATAATCTAACTAAATGGTTTAGAGAGACCAGTTGAACATTTGTGATTGGTTTGATAAAAAATTTGTTGGGTATGTTTATATATTATGATAGACTGAGCCCAACCTCTTCATTCCCGGGGCTTTTCGGCCTTGATCAGGCCCTGGGTGATCCGGTCGAGAATGATCGCGATAACCACAATCGCAAGCCCTGCCTCAAAGCCCATTGCGATATCCACCCGCTGGATTCCAACAAGCACCTGATATCCAAGTCCCCCTGCCCCGATCATCGATGCGATGACGACCATCGAGAGGGCGAGCATGATACACTGGTTGACTCCTGCCATGATCGTCGGCATGGCAACCGGCAGCTGCACCATGATCAGCTTCTGCCGGGGCGTGGCGCCGAAGGCATCTGACACTTCAATAAGTTCGATTGGGATCTGCCTGATGCCAAGATTGGTCAGGCGGATTGCAGGTGGCATCGCAAAGACAACCGTTGCGATCATCCCTGGCACATTTCCAAGGCTGAAGAAGATGACTGCCGGAATCAGATAAACGAATGATGGCATCGTCTGCATGAAGTCAAGGAGCACCCTGACAACGGTATTGACAGAGTCATTGTTTGCCGCAAGGATGCCGATCGGTATCCCGAGCAACAGGGCGATGATCGTTGAAGCTATGACAAGTGAAAGTGTCATCATCGCCTGATCCCAGAGTTGAAGGTTCCAGATCAGAAGAAGTCCGGCAACGCTCAGGAGCGAGAGGTGTATATCTCTCCTAGTGATCAGGAAGATGAGAATACCCAGAATCGGTACCATTGCCAGTGGTGGGAGAAATGACAGGATATCCTGGAAGCCGTTTAAGAGGAATCGGAGTACTTCTGTGATCCCATCCAGCAGCCAGCCGAGATTCGCCTCAATCCAGTCAACGATATCGGATACAAACTGTCCGATTGGGATTTTTGGAAGATCAATGGAAAATCTAAGCGACAATTGGTTCACTCTCCTTTCGTGCTAATGCCGAGAGAACCGATCCTCTCACGATGATCCCTTTCAGTTTGCCGTCCTGATCGACGACCGGGAGTGGATATTTACTATCAGCAATGATTGGAATAATATCGCCAAGCGGGGTTGTGAGATCAATTGTTGTCAGATCATTGATGACGATCTCTTCAAGGGTTGTAAGGTCTTTTTTGACTGCCTCCACAACATCATCGATAAAGACTATTCCTTTCAGCTGGCGATGTTGTGTCACGACAAAGAGACTTGATATACCATATTCTTTCATCAGGCGTGCAGCAAGACGCGGTCCGCTCCTGCATGAGATGATCGGATCCGCCTTCTTCATCACATCCTGTGCGGTCAACACCCGTGTCATATCAACATCGGCAACGAACCGCTCGACATAGTCGTTGCTCGGGTTCATCAGGATCTCCTCAGACGTTCCAACCTGGATGATCTTACCATCCTTCATCAATGCGATCCGGCTTCCAAGCTTCAGTGCTTCGTCGAGATCATGGGTGACAAAGATGATCGTCTTATTCAGCCGCTCCTGAAGTTCGACCAGCTCATCCTGCATATCTCTCCGGATCAATGGATCAAGTGCACTGAAAGCTTCGTCCATCAGCAGGATCTCTGCATCGCTTGCGAGTGCACGGGCAAGCCCCACCCGCTGCTTCATTCCTCCGGAGAGTTGATCGGGCATACTCTGCTCGTATCCGGCAAGCCCGACCATTTTCAGTGCCTCTCCTGCTTTTGTATGCCGCTCTTCAAGATTTATCCCCTGAATTTCAAGGCCGAATGCAACATTGTCAAGAACGTTTCGATGCGGGAGAAGGGCAAAATTCTGAAAGATCATCCCGGCCTTTGTTCTTCGGAATTCCCGTATCTCATCATCATTCATCGCGACAATGTCATCTCCACCGATGACGATGCTTCCCTCGGTCGGGTCAATAAGGCGGTTCAAACACCTGAGAAGCGTTGACTTTCCGCATCCTGAAAGCCCCATCAGGACGAATATCTCTCCCCTGAATACCTGGAATGAGATGTTATTCAGCCCGACTGTCTGCCCGGTCTTTTCAAGAATTTCATCTTTTGTCTTTCCGTCCCTGAGCATCTGGAGTGCTCGTTCCGGTTTGCCTCCGAATATTTTTGAGAGGTTTTGTACTTCAATTAAAACTTCAGGTTCATAATCATCATCCATCAGACACCTCCAGTGACTGGATTACATTACTCTTCAATCATCGTTCCACATACACAACATGAATCAATCAATAATTATGCATCCTTACCGGGTCGCAGAAGAATTGCTTCACCCTGTTCTAGTAACCTTGTGAAAAGACCTATTAATTGTTTTGGGTTTTTATGTACAAATAATTTATTAATTAATAATATACTTAAATCCAATCAGCATCCTCATAAGGTGAATTCTTATCCGGGGATCTGCTTCACAAACGCTTTACACTCCGGAGAACAACATATTCCTCATAATGGCACCTCAGAGAAAGACATCAAGGGAGAAGAAACAGGCTGATCCCATCAACTGGACCAAAGTGGGGGCAATTTCAATCGCTGTCCTCTTCGCCGTCATGATGGTTGCCTCACTCCTTGGAACTGCATGGATTGGCGGGATGAGAACCGTTCAGCCGGGAGATCTGGTTGTAATTGATTATACTATCTATAATGAGAATGATATTCCTGTCCTGACCACACAGGAGATAGTGGCATCACAGGAAGAACAGGCCGGGAGGTTTGTATATCTCTCCGGCCCTATTGAGGTCTCGGCAGGATACAGTCCTGATGATGATATGATCAGCATCCCCCATCGCTATGGTACAATTGCTCCTTTCGGACTCTTCAGGAGCGAATTTGAGACGATCAGCGAATCTGCGATCGGCTATCGCGAACGGGATCAAATCACCGTTCCCTTCACCATCGAAAACCCGGACAGTCCGTTTGAACGGGAGATGACTGCCGAACAAATTACCGAAATGGGCTATCCCTTTGATGAGCTCTCTGTGGGGGATATGATCATCCTCGGGTTTGCTGATAATCCACAGATCACCCTGGATGATGTTGAGCCAGATATCAAGCTCCGTTTTGCATTCATCAAAGAGAAGACTGATGAGACGGTGCTCGTCAGGTATGGGTACTCCTATGCTGTCGTCACCATCAACTCAGTGACAGCAATCTCTTAGATCCAATACCTTTTTTTATCTCAAATCCCCAGAATCTCCATTATGGCAGTGAAGATTCTCTCCTTTTATCAGGATGGGTGTATGGGGTGCCTTGAACAGGAATCGATCAACAAGGAAGTTGAGGCGGCCCTGTCGGTCTCTATTGAATCGATCAATGCAAAAGAGCAGCCTGATTATATTAGCAGGTATTCGCTGAAGGTGACCCCGACGACGATCATCCTCAGGGATGACACAGTGGTAGAGAAGGTGGAGGGTGTTCTTCACCAGGAAGAGTTCTTAGCTCTCCTAAAAAAGTATTTATGATCGTTCGCCATAGACTCGCTTGATGAACCGGGCTTCGGCATATGAACCGGGTTTTCTGACGACAGCACCGTCCCGGAGCTTAATCCGGGTCACCCGGAACTGACGGCCCCCGACAGACGCAATCTCACCGATAGTATAGACCGTCTCTCCATCAACCTGTTCATAGAGGGGGTAGGTAAGCGCTCCTTTATGCAGTGACGCACGGATTATCACCGAATCGATCACCCGTGTCCAGAGGCAGGTTATATCCTGTGTACTGGCTCTCATCCGTCGCGCGGGTCCAAGCTCGATCCCGGTTACTTCAACACCGAAGATATCGTCACCCACATCCGCAACGAACGTGTTGCCGACCTCGACAATCTCATCATCGGTCAGTTCGATCGTCCCCTGCCTGGATTCTCCTTCACTGCTGATGATCGCCCGTATCTCGATTACTTTTGGTATTTTTATTACCGAGCGATGAATATGGCTGCATTCGGAGCATTGAACTGTGGCAGGTTCACCGTCACGAAGCATCTCATGATCGGTCTCTTCCCCGCAGACCGGACATTTTACCTGAATCGACATACTCTATTAGAATGTGTGCTGACATCATAAACAATGGAGATCAGTGAAGTGATCAGGTGCCGCGGGCATGTGAATATAAGGGGTCTTCACAGGACAACATTCGAGATCACCCGTGAAGATGAACTCTCTCCAAAAGGTGATTGTATCATCGGGGTTTGCTCAGACAAAGGTGCAGCCGATCTCAGTGATGACTTCTGTTCTCTTCTTGCAGATGATGCAGCGATCCTGACAACACGCCTCCAGGCAGGAGATATAACCTGTGATATCCTGTCTCATGGCTCCAGGGAGATGACGCTCGATCACCTGACCGATCTCGTCTGGCGGAGGAGCAATTTTGTCTGTGGCCGAACCATTGGGACCAGATCGGATTATGTTGCACGGACACTACCCCGTGAACTGATCGGTCTCCTCTCAGCCGGGACAGAGATGACAGTCACCCTGACCGCATGCCGGAAGGAGTGAGAGGATCACTCCTCACCAATCTCGAGTATGCGGAGCTCAGCCTGTGTCAGGTACTCCTCACACTTTTTAATTAGCTCAATACCGTCCTTATACAGCTTGACACTCTCTTCAAGGGGAGTATCGGGATCTTCCAGTCTTCGCGTGATATCACGGAGCCTCGTTACCATCTCTTCATAGGTCTCTGTCATGGCGTACCTCTGTTATTGTTGCCTCCATCTCACCATCTATCAGGTAGATTGTTACTGGATCGCCCTTTGTACATGCATCAACCGATCGGATCATCTCCCCATCTGCAAGGAGAAGGGCATACCCTTTCGAAAGTGGTGCCCTGAGATCCGCGGATCGAATCTCTGCTGTATACCGGGCAAGATCGCTCTTTTCCTGAATCAGCCTCCTGGAAATCGCCTTTTGGAGTCGCTCACGAAGATCGTCTGTTGCCTGTTTCATATCGCTGATCCGCCGTTCGATCCTCCTTCCCTGTATCCTGAGCCTGATCTCTTCGAGATCACGGGAATATTTCTCCAGACGATCCAGGATCAGATTCTGCATTGTTGCTTTTCGTTCGGCATGCTCCCGCAAAAGGGTGACCCGATCACAGACAACGAGTTCTGCAGCAGCAGACGGTGTCGGAGCACGCAGATCACTTGCGAGATCGGCAAGTGTCACATCGACTTCATGGCCGATGGCTGAGACGATGGGTGTTCTACATGCAACAATCGCCCGGATCACATCCGGATGATTAAATGGAAAGAGATCTTCAAAACTTCCACCTCCCCGGGCAAGGATGATCACATCCACGTGCCCGTCGATCCGCCTGATTGCTTCTGCAATATCCATGTGCGCATACTCACCCTGCACCTGGGTTGGCGAAATAATCAGATCGAGCGGAAACCTGCGTGAGAGAACATTCCTGATATCCTGGAGCACTGCCCCTGTCGGGGACGTGACGACACCGACACGAACGGGATACTGCGGGATCGGCTTCTTTGTTTCGGGTGCAAAACAGCCCTCTGCCGATAGTTCGCGCTTCCATCGTTCCAGAATGATGTATTTCTCTCCTGCCCCTGCATGGATAAGACTTTCTCCGATGAACCGGGTCCTGCCATGGGGGGGATAGAAGTCAACGTAACCGTGTACGATCACATCCATTCCATTCTCAGGGGGAGGTGAAACCCGGAGTGCTGCTCGTCTCCAGATGACGCAGTCGATTGCGGCATCGCCACTGCTGTTCTTCTCAGAGAGGGTGAAGTACATATGTCCTGATGAATGCAGACGGTAGTTTGTCACCTCCCCCCTTACCGAGATATCGCGAAGTAGCGGGGTATCGAGCTCCTCCCTGATGATCCGGGTGAGATGCTGCACCGTGATGATCTCAGGATCGTCTGTGACCAGGACCGCCTGTTCTCCACCGGGCATAGGAATGTATTTGTAGCGTGATGAGAAGAAACTGTGTATGCTGCGAACCGGTGTATCAAGCATGTTCCTTCATGAATTTTGCCTGAATTCAATTTTTTCGGGCATTCTTCAGGCAGGACTTGATACTGTTGAATTCTGGCTTGAAACCCCCTCTTTCTGGACAACCGGCAGGAATATATCCGATCTGAAAAATGTTCTTGACGAATTCCCCTCCTTCTCTCCAATCACCATCCATGCCCCCACCCTCGATCTCAATCCCATCTCGATCAATCCCGAAGTCGCAGCAGTATCGGTTGATGCAGTCTCCTCCGCGATCCAGACTGCAGATGAACTGCGTGCAGAGGTGATCACCATCCATCCCGGCAGAAGAACAGCAAAACGTCCTCCAAGCAGGGCGGATATGCACAGGTTTGCAATCTACATGGAAGCAGTGGAAGCAGCGTCATGCGGCCTCTCTGCTGCGGTTGCCATCGAGAATATGGAACCGAAAATTAACAGCCTCCTCACAACACCCGGGGCGATCAGGGATGTTCTGGATGAGTATCCACACCTCTTCTTTACCTTTGACTATGCGCATGCCTGCAGGGGAGGAGGAGATGTCTTGGAGTTCATCAGGTTGAACTCTGATCGGATCAGAAATGTCCATGCGAGCTATGGCTCATCGGATAGGGTGCACGCCCCTCTTGCCGGGTCGGAAAAAATGGGCGAATTAACCTCTCTTCTGGCTTCCTCCGGCTATGATGGCCCTGTCATCTTTGAGATTGAGGATCTGGGTCTTTCCAAAATGCTCACCTATGAAGAGAAGTGCAGACTCCTATCCCTGGAGGTGGATTCCTTCTGGAAAGCATGGCATAAAGGAGTAGATTTATCATTATAGACTTCTATTGATTGATAGATACGAATCGCCTATGAACGATACTTCATCTCAAATCAGCGGTTGGGAGTGGGTGCTCAATGGCGGCTGATGCACTTCACTTCTCCCTTTTTTTTATCTGCCTCTTTCTCTCAGGCTTCTTCTCGGGTTCAGAAGTGGCCCTGATTGCAATCACACGGGCAAAGGTCAGGACACTCCTTGCTGAAAATACAAAGAGTGCCATGGCCCTGGCGAGGCTGAAAGAGAATACCGATCACCTGCTGATTACGATCTTAATCGGGAACAATGTGGTGAATGTCTCGGCAGCCACTTTGGCGACTGCTATTGCGATAGACTACTTCGGGGACGCAGGGGTTGGGATTGCAACCGGGGTTGTTGTGATCCTGATGCTCGTTATCGGTGAGATCGGACCAAAGACGTATGCTTCGAAGCGTATCGACTCATATGCCCTCCTTGTCGCCCGACCGATCCTGTTTCTTGAGAAGCTCCTCTTCCCGATCCTCTGGTTCTATGACCGGATCAGGAATGTGAGCACGACAGATGAGGATCTCCAGCTTCAGTATGGTGTCACCGAGGAGGAGATCAAGGAATGGATCGATGTTGGGGAAGAGAGCGGTGCCATCGAGGAGAATGAGCGTGCCATGCTCCATTCGGTCTTCCGGTTCGGCGATACGGTCGCACGCGAGGTGATGACCCCCCGGCCCGATGTGGTGATGATCGAGGACTCGACAAGCCTGGACGAGGCGCTGGATCTCTTCCACGAGACCGGTTTCTCCCGCCTGCCGGTCTATCACAGGGATGTTGATAATATCATCGGCATCCTGAATATCAAAGATGTCTTCCGGGCAATCCATAGCGGTGCTCCCGATGTTTCTATCCCCGATATGATTCATGAGGTCTATTTTGTTCCTGAATCCAAGAAGATTGACGATCTCTTAAAAGAGCTTCAGTTCAAGCAGTCGCATCTTGCGATCATTCTCGACGAATACGGGGTCTTCTCAGGGGTGGTGTCAATCGAGGATATTCTGGAAGAGCTTGTGGGTGATATTCTGGATGAATTTGATATCGAGGAGGATGAGATCCAGGATATGGGCAACGGCACCTATCTGATTGATGCACAGGCCTGGGTTGAGGATATCAACACTACCCTCCCCGTCCCCCTCCCCCTTGAGCCGGATAATTATGAGACCGTCGGCGGCCTGGTCTTCACCCGGCTTGGGCGGATCCCTCATGTTGGTGAATCCATCGTCATACCTGAGGTGAACGGGCGGCTGACGGTCACACAGATGAGAGGAAGGCAGATCCTGAAGTTGAAACTCGTCCTTGAAACCATCCCGGCGAACTGAATATTATTATCGCTAGAGCCTTCCCATATATTTCCATGAAACGCATCGTCGTGCTTGCTTCCGGCCGTGGTTCAAACTTCCTGGCCGTCGCCTCCGCTATACAGCGGGGTATGATTAAGGGGCGATGTGTAGGGCTTATTGTTGATCGAAGGGGAACGCAGGCTTCTGTCCGCGCAGAGGAGTATGGAATCCCGGTCTACACAATTGATTACTCAGGGTTCCCCGGGAAAGCCGCATATGAAGAAGAGCTTCAAAGGACGCTGGGGTCACTTGCGCCAGACCTGATCGTCCTTGCAGGGTATATGAAGATCCTGGGTTCATCCATCATCAGGGAGTATACAGATCGGATCGTCAATATCCATCCCTCCCTGCTTCCGTCCTTTCCGGGTCTTGACGCACAGGGCCAGGCACTCGAGTACGGGGTGAAGGTCTCCGGCTGCACGGTTCATTTTGTAGATGAAGGAACCGACAGCGGACCGGTGATCCTCCAGAGAGCAGTACCTGTCCTGGATAATGATGATCCCGGCACCCTCGCCGAGCGGATCCTCTTTGAAGAACACATCGCCCTCCCCGAGGCTGTCTCGCTCTTCTGCCAGGATCGGCTTCGAATCCTTGGCCGAACGGTGATCAGGCTGGATGAACAATCCGGGAGGATCTGAGATGGCAGAAAAATCCCGTTCTGGTAATGGAAAGAAGATCGCACGTGAGAGGATAGATCTCCTCTTCCAGCATGCATCTGATTGGGTTGAAGATGACGGGGAACGTTCCCGCCGTTGTGTCCTGATCGCAAAGAGAATTGCAATGAAACAGAGGATACGAATTCCAAAGAGATACCGGCGTATCTTCTGCGCACACTGCCATACCATTCTGAGGCCGGGTATTAATTCCAGGGTCAGAATCCAGCATGGCAAGGTCATAATAACCTGCCTTGAATGCGGCCAGAGAAAGCGTTACCCGGTGGTGAAGCACCATGCCGACAAAATATGATACATCAGGCATCCAGACATTAAAACCGACTATCTGGGTGGGGAAACACGGGGTAACTCCGGAGGTTGCCGGAGAGATCCGTGCCCAGCTTGAGGTGAGGGATATGATTAAGATCAAATGGCTGAAGAATACTCCAATGGATCCTCTCGCAGTGGTGAACGGAACCGGGGGTGTGGTGGTCGCAACCCGCGGCCGCACAATGGTCATTGCCAGGAAACGTGGATAGCCTCAGTCTGCCCACACTCTCCTTTTCATCCAGAAATTTATATCAGCTGATGCGCCCTATACGTAAAGACTGTTAGTGAACCACAACAGTGAGGAATAGATCATGACTACAGTATTTGATATCCCGGCAGAACTCCTTATCAGGAAGGTTGCAGAGGAACTCAAGGGTAAACCCGAGATCCAGGCACCATCATGGGCAGAGTATGTCAAGACGGGAGTTCATAAGCAGATGCCACCGGAGAACACCGACTGGTGGCATATCCGTGCAGCAGCAGTGCTGCGCCGCGTCTATATTGATGGGCCGGTCGGAGTGGAGAGAATGAGATCAATCTATGGTGGCGCCCAGGACAGGGGTTCCCGGCCATCCCGGTTCAGAAAGGGGAGCGGCTCGATTGCAAGGAAACTTTTCCAGCAGCTCGAAGCAGCCGGTCTCCTTGAGAAGGCAACAGGGGGCCGACAGGTTTCGCCAGCCGGCCGTTCATTCCTGGATAATGTTGCATACAGCCTCAAAGCCGAGGTTTCGGAAGCAGCACCGGGAATTGAGAAGTATTGAGGTGATGTGTACATGGGAGACGATGAGTTATCTGAACTTCGGCAGCGCCGTCTTGCCCAGATGCAGCAACAGCAGCAGGCAGAACAGCAGGAGGCCCAGCGCCAGCAACAGATTGACCAGCAGATTCAGATGGTGCTGATGCAGGTTCTTGAGCCAGAAGCTCGCGAGCGGTTGAATACAATCAAGCTCACGAAACCTGACTTTGCACGAGCTGTCGAGCAGCAGCTTGTCATGCTCGCCCAGCAGGGTCGGCTCTCCAGTACGACAAAGATCACTGATGCACAGCTCAAACAGCTCCTCAAACAACTGGTACCGCAAAAAAAAGACTTTAATATCCGAAGGGTATGATGAAGGTCGGAATGCTCTATAGTGGTGGAAAAGATAGTTCTCTTGCTGCCATCCTGCTCTCGCGGGATTATACTGTAGAGCTGAACACGTTCGTATTTCATCCCGATCGGGAGGTTCCGAAAGTCGCGGCGGCGGCAGAGGCTCTGGGTATGTCCTGGAAAAAGAGAACCTTTGCGTCAGGTTTCATTGATGAGGCCATTGGAGTACTCGTTCGGTGTGGGTATCCAAATGAGGCAATCAATGAGATTCACCGACGGTCCCTCTGTGCACTTGCACAGGAATATGAGGTGGTCGCCGATGGTACCCGGTTCATGGACCGGGTGCCTATGCTGAACCCGTCTGAGGTGCAGAGCTTTGAAGACAGGATGGAGGTCTCCTATATACGCCCCCTTCTTGGGTTTGGAAGGCGTGAGATAACACGCCTTGTTGATCGGATGCTCACCGTCGTCTATGGTGAGACTCCGATGATTGAAAATGGTGATTATGAAGCTGAAATCCGTGAGGAGATGACCCTGCGTGGCATCGACTGGAGCGGAATCTTCCCTGAGAATCACCAGCAATCTCTCGTTACCGGGAGAAGATAGATCAGGTTGGTGAATATCAATGAGCAAACTGACAAAAGGTCGAAAGATACGAATGGCGAAAGCCACCCAGCAGAACCGGAGGGTTCCGCAATGGGTCATGATTAAAACGAAGCGTGCGGTTGTATCGCATCCCAAGCGACGCAGCTGGAGACGCAGCAGTCTGAAGGTGTGAGCAATGGTCGAGGCAGAGAAGGAACAGATCTACATCATCCCGCTTCGGGATACAAAGCGCGCTCCCAAATGGAAGCGGGCAAAAGTTGCCGTCAGGGATGTCCGCGCATACCTGCAGAAGCACATGAAGAGTGAAGATGTCAAACTTGACCGGAGTATCAACGAGAAGATCTGGGAGTGCGGAAGCCAGAAACCTCCCGCAAAGATCCGTGTCCGTGCGGTAAAATTCTCTGATGGTCAGGTTCAGGCAGAACTTGCCGGGGAGTGAGATGAACTATACCCTGTCCCTCAATGGCGATCCGAATATCGGGGTTTTTGCCCGGGCATTTGAGGAGTTTGCGATTGTTCCCGAAACGGCCCCGGATGGCTTTGCCCATACCATAGCGGAGCTTCTGGATGTTGAGATCGTCCGGACGTTCCTGCAGGGATCATCCATCATCGGATCGCTTATCGCCGGCAACAGTCGGGGTATGGTGGTCTCCGGCATGATCGGGAGTGAGGAACGCAGGAGGCTTGAGGAGTATGGGGAAGTGTTGCTCATGGATGAGATGATGAATGCCGCTGGCAACTGCATGCTGGTCAATGATGAGTTCGCCCTCGTTCACCCGGAGATGCCTGCCAGACTGATCGACCGGATCAGTGATTTCCTCAAGGTTCCGGTTGAGCGGATGCAGATAGCCGGAATTCCAACCGTTGGAATGGCAGCAGTTGCAACAAATAAAGGTGTTCTTCTCTCTCCACGGGCAAATCCACAGGAGATCGAACGGGTTGAGTCTTTCACCTCGCTTCCGGTCGGCTGTGGATCGGTCAACATGGGTTCGAATCTGGTTGGAACCGGTGTTCTCGCAAACTCGAAAGGGTTCATTGCAGGCAGCGAGACAACCGGCTTTGAACTTGGGCGGATGGAAGATGTTTTTGGATTACTACGGTGAGCTGAATGGAATTACCAGAATTTGAAATATCGGGTCTGATGAAGATTGGTGATACATGGAAACCATACACCAAAGTGATTTCAGCACCAAACGAAGCACAGGCGAGAGAGCGGATCTACACTCTTATGGGGAGTAAACACCGCATCGAGAGAAGGTTAATCAAAATTGAGAGCATAAAGAGTGTCAATGGCGAGTAAAGAGAGCACTCCAACACCTGAAGAGGAGTTTCAGGCACTTCAGATGTACCTGAATGAGTTTAATCAACAGATTGAACTATTTTCCCGGCAGTTCCAGTTTATTGAACAGGCAAGGATGGAGATGATCACCTCCATCGAAACCCTCAGAGGATTGAAAGACGCAGCAGGTGCTGTAACCCTTCTCCCGCTTGGCGGGGGCGCTGCCATCCTCGCGAAGGTGATTGATCCGGATTCGGTCATCGTCTCGATCGGAGCTGATGTTTCGGTCAGAAAGACAAATGACGAGACGGTCTCTTTTATGGAAGAGCGGATCACCGAGATGGAGGCACAGGGAAAACGTCTTGCCGAGACGATTCAGAAGCTCCAGGCTCAGGCGGCAGAGGTTGGCGGACGCCTCGAACAGCTGTACCAGGCTGGTCAGGGACATAATCCCGGCCGGAGCTGATGCCGGCGTATGTTTGAAGGCTTAAAAAACAAACTGAAGGGAGTCAGGTCACGATTTGGCGCTTCTATCGAGGAGCATATCGAGGAGTCGCCGGTTGTGTCCCTTCCCTCACAGGAGATTTATGCCGGGGAAGAATCTTCCCACCAGGCAGAATCCATACCGGAGGATCACCAAGTTGGTGAATTGTCCGGGAAGAGGATTCCACCATCCGGCAAGGAAACAAACCCCCAAAAGGATGGCTTTTTTACAAAAGTAAAAACTCTTGTGACGGAACGGGAGTTTATCCTCAGTGAGAAGGATCTCGAAGAGCCGCTCTTTGAACTGGAGATGATCCTCCTTGAATCGGATGTTGCACTTTCTGTTACCGATGCTATCATTGCCCACATGCGACAATCACTCATCGGAAATCACAGGAAAATCCGGCAGAGCCCTGATGAGATTGTTACTGCCGCCCTGAAAAATGCTCTCCGTGAGGTTCTTGGTGAAGGGCTTGATCTGGTAGGTTTCATCAGATCGCATGAGAAACCGGTAAAGATCCTCTTCACCGGCGTCAATGGTACCGGAAAGACTACTTCAATTGCAAAAGTAGGCGCATTTCTCAGGAAAGAAGGTTTCTCTGTTGTCATCGGGGCTGGAGACACCTACCGTGCCGGTGCCACCGAACAGATCCGTGTACATGCCGAAAGGCTTGGGATACGTCTCATCCACCACCAGGAGGGAGCAGACCCCTCAGCCGTCCTCTTTGATGCTGTTGAGTATGCCCAAGCCCATGGAGTCGATGTAGTGCTTGCAGACACCGCTGGCAGGTTCCATAACCGTGCAAACCTGATGAGCCAGCTTGAGAAGATCCGACGGATTTTCAAACCTGATCTCATCTTCTATGTGGATGAAGCTACCGCAGGAAATGATGCGGTCGTCAGGGCAGCGGAGTTTGAGAAGACGATCGGGGCGGATGGTGTCATGCTGACGAAGGTGGATATGGATAAGAAGGGCGGATCTGCCATCTCGATTGCCCATACGATCGGAAAGCCCCTTGTCTTCCTGGGTGTCGGCCAGGAGTACGAGGATATCGTCCACTTCACTCCTGATCTGATTATAAACGAGATTTTAGGTGATGATGCCTGATGCTTGATTCACTCTCCAACTCACTCAAGGATGCTGTAAAGAAGCTCGCAGGAAAAGCTGTTGTTGACCGGGCAGCAGTTGACGAGCTGATCCGCGATCTCCAGCGTGCCCTTATCCAGGCTGATGTGAATGTCAGGCTGGTGATGGCACTCTCACAATCCATCAAAACCCGTGCTCTTGAAGAGGAGCCTCCGAAAGGGATGGGAGTCCGGGATCATGTCCTCAGGATCGTCTACCAGGAACTCGTCTCGATGATGGGGCCTGAGACAGAAGTCTCACTGAAGCCCCAGACGATCCTGATGGCCGGCCTTCAGGGCTCAGGAAAGACGACGACAACTGCAAAACTCTGCAGGTATTTTCAGCGCAAGGGATTGAAGGTCGGAGCAATCTGCTGTGATAACTTCAGGCCGGGTGCATTTGCCCAGCTCCAGACTCTCTGTCAGAAGATCAATGTCCCGGTCTTTGGCGATCCCGCGGAAAAAGATGCCCTGAAGATCGTCAAAGAAGGGATGGCTGCCTTTCGTGATGTCGAGGTGATCATTGTTGATACTGCAGGCAGGCATGCGCTTGAGGATGTTCTTATCGAAGAGATCATGCAGATCAATGCCGTTGTCAAAGCCGACCATCGCTGGCTTGTGATCGATGCCGCACTCGGACAGGGTGCACGCGATCAGGCACGAAGGTTCCATGAAGCTATCGGGATCGATGGCGTTGTCATCACGAAGATGGATGGAACCGCCAAGGGCGGTGGTGCTCTCTCCGCTGTTGCCGAGACAAATTCAAGTATCGTTTTTATTGGTTCAGGCGAAACAATCGACGATCTCGAACGGTTCGATCCAAATGGCTTCATATCCCGGATGCTCGGAATGGGGGATCTGAAAGCCCTCGTCGAGCGTGCAGAGGAAGTGATGGGTGGGGACGACCTCGATGTCAATGCGATGATGAAGGGGAAGTTCACCTTAAAGGATATGTACAAGCAGCTTGAAGCCCTGAACAAGATGGGTCCCCTGAAACAGGTTCTCTCCATGCTTCCGCTTGGCGGTATGAATGTGCCAAACGAGGTTTATGATGTCACGTCTGTCAAGATGGAGCGGTACCGGATCATGATGGATTCGATGACCGATGACGAGATGGATGATCCCTCACTGCTTGGCACATCACGGATACACAGGATCGCCATGGGCTCGGGCTCTTCAGTCGATGATGTCCGCGAACTGATAAAATACTATAAGATGATGCAGCGTGCCCTGAAAGGCTTTAAAGGTGGCGGCCGTTTCTCGATGAACCGGATGATGAAGCAGTTTGGCGGCGGGGACAAGCTTCTATGATCAGTTCGGTGATTCTTATCCTCTCTGAACAATTTTCCCAAAAGCTTCCTTTGAAAGCCTTCCTTTCTTGGAAATAATCTTTCTCCTCGGCATTTTTGTCAGGTGTGCGACAAGGACGACACTCTCTTCAAAGAGCTCAAGCCCCCCCTCCTCAAAATCATCAAGATCGATGGTGATGGCTGAAGGTGAATCCGGCAGTCTCCGGGAACAGGGTACGAGCAGGAGATCTCCGGATTCCTCTGATAATACAATTGCGGGCCGGACTTTTGCGGTGTCGCCCGGATAAAAGGAGAATGGTGCCAGAACAACATCTCTCTTTTTATAGGAACTCATGTTCTTTCTCTCCTCCTCAGTCATGGATGCAGGGAGTTCTGCTCAATTCCGTTTCTATTAAGCTGGTGTACATCCATATAGATATGTATACTTGTCCCGGCATGAGACGAGATTCCACCGGGATACCATATGGTGCCTTTATGAGAAGATTTGCTATTATCGGCCATCGTGCTGTCACTGATCCCGGTTTCTCCCTGAATGATATGCCCGGCAGTGCAGGAAGAATGGATATCCTCTGCCGCTGTGTCAATTCATGTTTCTTTCTTTCACATGATCTGAGGCGGGATGTGGAGTGTTACCTTATCCTGAAAGGGGGTCCCGAGACGACCATCCTCTTCAAAGGGGAGACTATCAGATCCTTAAATCCTGATGAGCGGAGTGCCGGGGCCCTGATCAAGAAAGCGCTCGGAAAGACCTGTGGATCTGAGTTTATTGAATCCTCTCCCGGTGTTTTCATCAGGCACGGGGGACTTGAGAGGCTGATATCCGAGTATCCCTTCGCAGTCCTTGATGAATCGGGTGATGATATCCGGGCTGTCGGGTCGCTGCCGGAGAACCTTCTTCTTTCAGATCACCAGAACCTCGCTGAAGAGGAAGAGGCACTGATTGCTGATCTTCCTCGCCTCTCGGTTGGTCCGCAGGTGCTCCATGCCGATCATGCCATCACCATCTACCTAAATGAATTCGACCGGAGGTCAGCATGAGCAAATTACTCCCTCTTATCGGATCCATCCTCGAATACGGGGCGATCTGCGATCACTGCCTGGGTAGGCTCTTTGCAAAGCGATCATTTGGGCTCTCCAATGCAGAACGTGGCCATGCACTCCGTGTTGCTCATGCACTGGATGCGAACCTGAGGTTTGCTCCCTATGAAGAGGGAACCTGCTTTGTCTGTTCCGATCTCTTCAGGGAGGTTGATCTCTGGGCAGGGCGTGTCGCAGACGCCATAGCGGATATCGATCACGAGACCTTTGTGATCGGAACCCGTGTACCGCCTATGATGGCAGAGTCAGAAGAGATGCTCTGGAGTGATTTCTCTCTCACCGATCCCGAACCCCTGAAATCTGAGATGAACAGGGAGGTGGGCAAGGCGGTTGCTGCCCTCACCGGAAGGCGTGGGGATCCGAAGAACCCGGAGGTGACGGTAATTTTAAATATTGCTGAAGAAGCAGTGGAGGTGCAGATCGCCCCGGTCTTCTTCTATGGAAGGTACAAAAAGCTTGAGCGGGGGATTCCCCAGACTCACTGGGATTGCCGTGCATGCCATGGTGCCGGGTGTGATGCCTGTGGCGGCACCGGCAAACAGTATCCCGATTCGGTGGAAGAGTTGATCGGTCGGCCGGCACTCGGGCTTTTTGGAGCGGACGGTTTCATCCTCCATGGTGCCGGCCGTGAGGATATCGATGCACTCATGATCGGTACCGGTCGTCCTTTCATCATGGAGGTGGTTGCTCCCCGGCAGCGGAAGGTGGATCTTCCCGCACTTGAGTCTGCCATTAATGCATCGGCATCTGGCAGGGTTGAAGTTGCTCTTTCCAGCTGGAGCAGCAGGCGTGAGGTGGAAACCCTTAAATCACACAAGGCTCATAAAACATACAGGATTCTGGTCGATATTGAAGGCTATACTTCCCCGGATCTGGTCGAAAAAGCTCTGGAAGACCTGAATGGAGCGGTGATTCATCAACGCACCCCTCAGCGTGTATCCCATCGGAGAGCAGATCTCATCAGGAAACGTACGGTCATTGATATCAGGTGTCTTGGGGTTGAGGACGGCCAATATCTGATACAGGTGATTGGTGAGGCGGGACTCTACATCAAAGAACTCATATCAGGGGATAATGGGAGAACAACACCCAGTTTCTCAGAGATCCTCGGCGCCCCTGCACGGGTTCACACACTTGATGTGGTATCGGTGGAGGGTATGCCGGAGCATGGAGAGGAGTAATCATGGCACTACATAATGGTCCACGGAAAAAGACTCGATACAAGTATAAGAAAGCACTCAGAGCACGTGGTCTCCCACCGGTCACCTCGGTTATCCAGGATTTCGAGATGGGGCAGAAGGTTCACATCGTTGTCGAGCCGAGTATCCAGAAGGGTATGCCCCACCGGAGATTCCATGGAAAAACGGGAACGGTCATCGGGTCACGGGGACGTGCCTGGGTTGTTGAAGTTCCTGACGGAAATGCGGTGAAGGTTGTCATCACGAAACCGCAACATCTAAAAGCACAGAAATATTAAATAGACTATATCTGGTGATTGACATGAAAGTTAAGGCATTTGTTAGCGAAGAAAGGGTTACCCTTCCAGAGATCCGGGAGGATCTCCTCAGGATCGAGGCTGCCCGCCTCGAAGCCGGGAAGGAGTTGTCTTACGAGCTGAGGAAGAGCATCGAACATGTCAACCACCTCTCAAAGCTCTCTCCTGAAGCATCAAGAGAACTTCTTGATGAACTGCTTGCGCTTGAGAAGATGAAACCGGAGATCGCATACCGGATCGTGAACCTGATGCCACGGAACAGGGATGAACTTCGTGCAATCTATGCAAAAGAACGCTTTACCCTGACTCCTGAAGAACTGGATGCGATCCTCGATCTGGTTTCAGCTCGTGTATAGGTGATCTGAGCATGAGAGCGGAGAAGAAAGAGCATCAAGCGCTAGCGATTGATGTACTGCAACACGGGCATGCGGATGATCCGCGCCCGATCATCAAGCGCGAACCTATTGTTCTTGCAGTCGGTGTGGATCAGTTTAAACTTCTTGAGATCATTCCAAAGATCCCGGATATCCAGATTCATGAACTGCTCTATATCGGGGATGGTGAACGGCCGAAGGTTGAACGAGTGAAGAGGCGGCTGAAGTACGATGAACTGACCGCGACTGCAAAGCTGGAACTGCCCTATGCAATCGCGAAGATCGTCAACCAGAACGAGGAACGTTTTGTTGAGTTCTTTAACACATCGGTTCCGATCAGCCTGAAGCTGCATATGCTTCATCTCCTCCCCGGAGTCGGGAAGAAGATCCTCACCGAGATACTGGAAGCCCGGCAACGAAGTCCCTTTACCAGCTTTGAGGATATCCGGACACGTATCAAGGCGGTTCCACACCCCGAACGGATGATTGCCGATCGGGTCCTGGAAGAGCTGATGGATCCTGATGTCAAATACCATCTCTTCACATCACGATGAGGGCGCGGCACGATCAACATTTTTTGAGTGACTGTTCTGCCATTCAGCGAATCGCAGATGCAGTTCCCATTGCAGGAAGGCGTGTCCTTGAGATTGGTCCTGGAAAGGGGGGGCTTACAGAAGCACTCCTCAACCGGGGTGCAACCGTTCTTGCAGTTGAGATCGATTCGGAACTTGTTGTTCATCTCAGGGATCATTTCTCAGATGAGATCGAACGGCGAAATCTGATCCTCATCCATGGTGATGCCACCCGGTGCGCCCTGCCAGGGTTTGACATTGCCATCTCCAATCTTCCCTATTCTGCATCATCCCCGATCACGTTCCGCCTCCTTGAGATCGGCTTTGAGGTGGCAGTACTTATGTATCAGTGGGAATTTGCATGCAAGATGATGACTCCGGCAGGACATCCCGATACAAGCCGTCTGTCGGTGATGGTACAGACCTATGCGAAGGTGAAGCCGCTTCTGGAACTGCCTCCGGAGGCATTCTTCCCACCTCCTGAAGTCTGGTCGATGGTGGTGAAGATCACGCCGGTTGATCCGATTGTTGAAATCTATGACCGGAAGGTGTATGCTGATCTTGTCCGTGCCCTCTTCTCCCAGAGGAGAAAGAAGATCAGGAACTGCTTAAAGAGTGCTACAGGTGTCTTTGGTAAAGAGCGGATAGATTCCCTGATCGCATCCCTTGATGAAGAGACGCTCTCCCAGAGGCCCGAGAACCTCCCTCTTGAGGGGTTTGCCGAACTTGCGAATGCCCTCTCTATGGAGTGATTTTTGGAGATTGTTTTGATGATACCTCCCGAAGTCTACTCCCCTGCTGAGGATACGATTCTCCTTATGAATGCAAGCCTCAGGATCGCATCACCAGAAGACCGGGTGCTTGAGATCGGAACCGGGAACGGTGAGATCGCCGTTGCACTCATGGATGTCGGGGCACGGGTGGCTGCTACCGATATCAACCCATTTGCCGCCTCATATGCCCATAGCCGTGGAGTGCCGGTGATTCGGTGCGATCTCTTCGCTGGTATCTGTGGAATCTTTGACCTGATCCTCTTTAACCCCCCATACCTGCCGACAACACCTGATGAGCGGATCGATGACTGGTTTGAGTTTGCCCTTGATGGCGGAGTGGATGGCAGGGAGACGATACAGCGTTTTCTTGCGGATGCTCCTGCATTTCTCTCAAAAAATGGCAGAATCCTCCTTTTGATCTCCTCTCTCACCGGGATCTCCGAGGTCTCACAACTCTTTGCAGATGCCGGGATGATCTCCTTTGTCGTCTCGGAAGAGTCTCATGAAGGCGAGAAGCTTGTTGTCCTCCTCGGAATGAAGGATCTCTGCCGGGTTTAGGATTGTTCTGCCGGGCAGAACCGGCATAAGGCATAAGGGACATCCTCCTCCTTCTCCCTCACCGGGCAGCAGACGACGCCACCCTTCAGCTCCACCTTCATCCCTCCGGGGAACGGGGTGCCGATCGGGTGAGCGGATTCCTGCATGACAAATATGAGGAAGCAGGAGAGGAGATAGTAAAGGAGCCTTCCCATCGGGGTCATATGGACATCGCCGGATCGGTCCGGTACGAGGCATGCCTCCTCCACCATCCGGCAGAATGTTGTAAAGAGGGCAGGATCGGGGATCTCTCCGGGAAGCGTATCGATTCTGCCCTCCCGTTTCATCAGGAGGATCCGGTGGTGCGTCCCGAATATCTGTTCGTGGGCAGACTGCTGGTATGCCTTCCGGTAGAGCGGCGGTAGGTTCTGTAACTCATGTCTGAGCCCAGCAGCAATCTGCATCAGGTCATGGGAGGTGTAGCGGCAGATTTCGTCTGCGATCAGGCGGGCGAGGTGGGATCTCGTCTCTGATTTCATGAGATCTGAGGCAACCCTCCTGATCTCGTCTTCTGCCTCGGATGGGTCAAGTTCCAGCCTCGATCGTGTCATATCGCTCTGTTCACCTGATTGCCTCTGGATTATACCTGCTGTAGTATACCGTATCATCCATAGTTATTGATGAGGTATGGTATCTCCGATCGGAAGAAGAGTGTGGACACATTGTCAATGTGATTTACAATTTGTCCAGATCTCTCCCCTGAAAAACTCCATCTCATGAGGAAAGCCCGCCTCCCACCAGTCCATACAAACTATCCTATATTAAAAAGATCCATATGTATAGCTATGGCCAACGGAATGACTGTTGCTGAGAAGATATTCTCCTCGAAGTGCGGCAGGACGATCAGAGCGGGTGACGTGGTCATGGCAGGAATTGACGCTGCGATGATCCATGATATCACCGGCCCTCTTGCCATCACCCAGTTTTGGGAGATGGGGGGGGAGCGTGTCTTCGATCCAGAGAGGATTATTCTTCTCTTTGATCACCAGATTCCTGCCGACTCCATTCCGGCGGCAAAGAACCACGTGATGATGCGTGCGTTTGCTGAAGAGCAGGGGATCAGAAACTATGATCTCCGCGAGGGTGTCTGCCACCAGGTTGCTCTCGAGAAGGGGCGGGTTGCCCCCGGCGACATCGTCGTCGGCAGTGATTCGCATACCTGCATGTATGGGGCGGTCGGGGCTTTTGCCACCGGAATCGGCTCGACCGACATGGGTTTTGCCCTGAAGTACGGTGCCCTTTACTTCCGGGTACCGGAGACGATCCGGGTGGATGCTGCCGGGACGTTCGGCAGGCGGGTCGGACCAAAGGATCTGATCCTCAGGATGACCGGGGATATCGGGGCGGATGGCGCCACCTACCGGGCACTTGAATTTGGAGGGTCGGGGTTTTCCTCCATGAATATGGCAGGCAGGATGACCTGCGCCAACATGGCGATCGAGATGGGCGGAAAAGCGGGGATTGTTCCGCCGGATACGGTCACGATGGAGTACCTGAAGGGCCGGGGCTCATTTGATCCGGTTGATATCGCTCCTGATTCCGATGCCAGGTACCTTGAAAAACGGGGATATGATCTCTCGAATCTCTCTCCTCAGGTGGCAATCCCCCATAATGTCGATCATGTCGCACCTGTTGAGGAGGTTGCCGGGCGGAAAGTTGACCAGGTCTTCATCGGTTCCTGCACAAACGGGCGGTTTGAGGATATGCAGGAGGCAGCCGAGGTCCTCGGTAATGAGAGCTTCTCTGAGAAGCTCCGGGTGATCATCATCCCTGCATCCCGTGACGAGTACCTCAAGACCCTCAGGGCGGGTCTCATCGAGCGGTTCGTTGAGGCTGGAGCGCTTGTTGAAGCGCCCTGTTGCGGCCCCTGTATGGGCGGGGCATTCGGGCTCCTTGCTCCGGGCGAAGTCTCGCTCTCCACATCGAACCGGAACTTCCGTGGGAGGCAGGGGAGTGCCGAAGCAGAGGTATACCTCTGTTCACCGGCAACTGCCGCTGCAAGTGCATTGTATGGCGAGATCACCGATCCGAGGGAGGTGTAGTTGATGCGTGTCTGGAAGTTTGGAGATGATATTGATACCGACGCGATCATACCGGGCCGGTTTTTAACGATCTATGATGAGAAAGAGCTTGCAACCCATGCATTTGAGGGAACCCGTGACGAGTTCTCGAAGAAGGCAGTTGCTGGCGATATCATCGTTGCAGGCAGGAACTTCGGATGCGGTTCATCCCGTGAACATGCCCCGCTTGCAATCCGCGGTGCCGGGGTACAGGTGATCATTGCAGAATCATTTGCCAGGATCTTTTACCGAAATGCGATCAATACCGGCCTTCTGCCGATAACGTCAGAAGCAGCAGAAGAGATCCGGGACGGAGCAGTCATCTCTGTCGACACTGCGAAAGGTTATATCGAATCAGATGGGAAGCGGTATCCGATCGATCCGGTTCCCGCATTCCTCCTTGAGATCATCAGGGCAGGCGGACTTGTGGAATATGCACGGGCACATCCGGAGATAAAGACATGTTCAGAATAGCGGCAATCGGAGGAGACGGGATTGGTCCTGAGATCATCAATGCAGGCAGAACCGTCCTTGATGCAGCGGGCGAGAAATACAACTTTGATATCGACTGGGTCGATTTTGATATCGGGTCCGAGCGGTACCTGAGGACCGGCGAACTCCTCACCGAAGAGGATATTGCAGGGCTTGAAGCCTGTGACTCGATCTACTTCGGTGCAATCGGCGACGACCGGGTGAAGCCGGGGATCATCGAGAAGGGAATCCTCCTTGCACTCCGGTTCCATTTTGACCAGTATATCAATCTGCGCCCGATCCAGCTCCTGCACGGTGTCCAGACACCGCTCGCAAACAAGACACCGGAGGATATCGATCTCCTGGTTGTCCGGGAGAATACCGAGGACTTCTATGTCGGGATCGGATCCCGGTTCAGGGGTTCAGAGAGGACGAGCCTTGAAGTGATCAGAAACCTCTATTCCATCAAATTCGGGATCGATGTCGAGAGCGATGCCGAGGAGATTGCTTACCAGATCGGTTTAATCAGCCGTGAGGGTGCAGAGCGGGTGATCCGGTATGCATTTGAGCGGGCAGTGGATCGCGGGAAGAAGTGCTCGTCTGTTGATAAGGCAAATGTCCTCTCGGATATCTACGGGCTCTGGCGTGAGGTCTATACCGAAGTCTCAAAGGGATACCCGGATGTCGAGACCGAGTTCACCTTCGTCGATGCGGTGACGATGTGGTTTGTCAAGAATCCCGAATGGTTTGACGTGGTTGTCACCCCGAAT
This sequence comes from Methanocalculus sp., assembly GCA_013329165.1. Classification (GTDB taxonomy): domain Archaea; phylum Halobacteriota; class Methanomicrobia; order Methanomicrobiales; family Methanocorpusculaceae; genus Methanocalculus; species Methanocalculus sp9912u. The sequence goes on from DUKV01000007.1 coordinate 24,689, forward strand.
ATGTTTGGGGATATCATCACCGATCTCGGCGCGATGATCCAGGGGGGTCTTGGACTTGCACCCGGTGGCAACATCAACCCGGACGGTATCTCGATGTTCGAGCCGATCCATGGATCTGCACCCAAGTACAAGGGTATGAATATCGCAAATCCCCTGGCAACCATCTGGGCGGGATCCCTCCTCCTGGACTCGCTTGGCGAGAGAGAGGCCGCCAACGCTGTCCTGAAAGGTATTGAGTCCTCTATTGTGGCAGGGCATGTCACAAAAGATATGGGTGGCTCCCAGTCGACGAGCAGTGTCGGCGACTGGATCGCAGAGCGGATCAGGTCCGGCGAGTAAACAGAAGGCAGGCAAGCCCGAGCAGGATGCCGGAGATCACAGTGCCTGGTGATCCGGCACTCTGCTCTGGTGCTGTCGGGAGTGGTGCGGCCGGAACCTGTGTTGTCTGGGCAGGCACCGCATCAGGTGCGGCTCTAACCGGAACAAGGGTTGCTGATACGCCGCTTGTCTTTCCTGATTCAACTGCAACGAGCTCTGAATAGGGTTGGTATCCCTCTTTTTGAAGATTGATCAGGTGAAGACCGAGATCTGCCCGTGAGATGCTGTAGGATCCATCACTGTCTGTTGTGCCGACGAAGTTCTGGTTCTGGAAAACGTTGGCGCCCGGATCCGAGGTGATGACAATACCGCCATAGTCCCGGAATTGTGTTCCTGTGCGTGCCAGAACTGCGTTCACCCTGACGGTTTCATCCGGCAGGATATACGCAACACCATTCCAGTTCTGATAGCCATCTGTTCTCTTCAGCTGGAATCTCGTCATGCCTGCACGAAGGTCAGTGACAGTGAGTGGTGTATAGCCGCGGAAGAGATTGGTGATATATACTTCGGCACCATCGGGCTCTGAGGTGATCTGAATCGTTCCGGTCAGCTCTGCCGAAGCAGGCGAAATACAGAGGGCAAGGCAGAGGAGCCCCTCAAGAATCAGGATAGATGTCCGGATCTGCATAGCATGATACTGTCCTGTGATCTAGATAATAGTTCGTCCTGCGGGGTACCTGACTACCATCCTGTTATCTGAACGGAGAACCGTTCCTCCGGAGAGTGCGAAGGCTTTTCTGAGGTACCTCAGCTGCCTGGTGTCAGGGGGTGTATCAGCGGTAGCTATCCTGATCATAATGCTATTATAATCCTCATGGATCACAATTGATATGTCATCGGCACCGCAGGCTGCGTACTGGGTAATAAGGGTGCGGGTGGCACGTTCAAACCTGTTCGGATCCATGATCGCACTGAGGTTTTCATCAGCAGCACAGACAGTGACAGACCCCTCGTTGACAACCTGTACCCGCCCCATCCGGAGTGCAAGAGAGGCAGCAAAATCATCAGCGGATGCAGACTCAAGCAGCTGATCTGCATGACGCGGATCAAGCGAATCGACAATGTTCCGGCAGAGTGCTGCTGGATTACAGTCTCTCAGGGTTGCAACAGGCCGAAATCCACGGAAAAGAGTCATATAATCGTTGATCAGCTCGTCAAGGTGATCGATGAGCCAGGGTTCGATCACAACACCAAGCCCTCCCCGATCAATAAGGCGATCGATCTTTCCTGCGATATTCGCGGCATTGAGTGCAAGAAGGATGGGTTGGTGTGCGCCACGTCGGTATTCCTCTGCAAAACTGTTGTACCTGGCAAGGAGATCATCGACTGCCGCCGAATCAAGAACAGTTGAGATCTCTCCGGCAGATGCTCCCTCTTCCAGCTCGTCCAGCATGTGTGACACATACGTGATCCTGCCCGAGATGATGGTGAGGGTTTCATCAATCTCTGCCATTAAATCCTCTGCAAAGAGCGCGGTCTCTCTCATCCTCCCGGGTGTATGGGTCTCGATTCCATCCAGTTCCCTGACCTGTTTAGCAACGAGATCTATACTCCTGATCGCATCCTGTGCCTGGATGGGTTTTCCATGCCCAGAGTGGCAGACAGAGATCCTCTCGCCTGTAATCATCTTTTTGAGCCCGTAAAGGGATTTGAGCAGATCCTCACGTGAGTATCCGACCATCCCTGCAATCCCGGGAGATCCTGCAAAGAGCGTATCACCGATGAAGAGGTTCTCCCCGATCCTGTAGCAGATGCTCTCCGGGCTGTGTCCCGGTGTATGATAGGCGATGATCTCGAGATCACCGGGGAATGATATCGTCTCTTCAGGAAGCCCGTACTTTCCGGATTCCTGATTTCCAGAGAAGAGAGGGTTGCCAAGGAGTGTCGGGGATAATCTCTTCCCAAGGAGTGTTGCCTGGGTGACTCCGTAATCTTCTGTTTTCAGGGCTTTGACACCGGATACATGCGAGTAGGCGCGGTCTGCAAACGACCTGAGTCGGGGGTGGCTGACGAGCGAATGGCAGTGATCCACATGGGTATGGGTCAGCAGTATGCCTGTTACATTCTGGGTTTGTGGGAGATCCGCTATGACAGAGAGGATTGCATCTGCCTGTTTTGGGATGGCACCGGGATCGATCAGGATCAGATCGTCATCTGAGGATATGAGAAACGAGTTTGATGAGAGCACATCTATCTTCCTGATCATCGGGTAAAAGGAGAGATCCTCTTCACCTGCTAACCGGCTCCACCCCTCTGCTTTCATATCTCACCGGTGATGCGCAACTGCATCGTTTACGGTCTTCTCGATGGTAAATATTGAGGTGAACCCGGTCAGCCGGAATATCTTCTCGACTTTTGTCCTGAGGCCGCAGAGGATCACATGGCGCCCTGATCCCTTCAGTTCCTTCTCGATAACAAGCAGTATGCGGAGCCCCCCGCTGCTGATATAATCGAGGCCGGCACAGTTCACAATGACGTCCCCTTCCTGTTCCCCGGCAAATGATCTGAGTATGGTCTCTGCCTCGGGTGCGGTTGTCGAGTCAATTCTTCCGGAAAGATCAGCGAACCTGACACCCCCTGTCTCTGCTATTGTAATCTCCATCATTATTATCCACGCTCTGTATCTGATTAGGAGTTGAAAGGTAAAAACATTATATTCTTTTTAAGCGTGGGACAAGAAATATTGAAGTGTGGATGGAGAAAGCAACAGGCATCAGGTGAAAAAGGATCCCTGTGCAAAAGAATCTGCGAGCGCCGAATTCTCATCCTGGAGGGGATTTAGTACCGTATCCAGAAGGGAGAGTAGATCGCGTCCCCGGTATGGTTTTGGAAGGACTGCACAGTAACCATGCTCCCGGTATGCTGACATAACCGGATCCTCCGAGTATCCGGAGGAGACTATGGCCTTAATAGACGGATCTTCCCGATACAAGATGGCCATCGCCTCTCTCCCGCCCATCCCCCCCGGTATGGTGAGATCCATTATGACAGCGTCGAATGATTTTCCATTCTTTTTCGCCTCTCTGTAGAGGCAAATCGCCTCATCACCATCTGTTGCAGTGGTGACTGTGTATCCCTGTTGTGTCAGTATCACCGATGCAATTTCAAGGATCGCCTCATCATCGTCCATGATCAGGATCGACTGATCTCTTCCACAGGGAATTGTCAACTCGCATGTCCTGCATGAAAGAGCTTTTTTCGATGCCGGAAGGTAGATCGAGAATGTGGTGCCGATATCGGGCTTTGATACGACATCGATTGTCCCACCATGTTTTTTGATAATTGAGAGGCACGATGCAAGGCCAAGCCCGTTCCCGTTCTGTTTTGTAGTAAAGTACGGGTCAAAGATTCTGGTGAGATCATTCTGTGAGATTCCACACCCCTGATCGTGCACCGAGATACAGAGATAATCTCCCGGAATACAGGTTCCCATATCCTCTTTGATTGTGCAATTCTTTGCATTCACTGTGATGATACCGCCATCCGGCATAGCCTGATTGGCATTTATGACGAGATTGCTGATCACCTGGCCAATCTGGCCGCAGTCCACGTCAGCTGTCCAGAGGTCAGGTTCGATCAAAATCTCCGCTCGCGAGGCTGTTCCCTGGAGTACAAAGAGGGTCGTCTCTTTAATGAGATCGCGGATATCAGCAGTCTCCTTCACCGGTGATCCACCTTTTGCAAAGGTGACAAGCTGCCTGGTCATATCTCGTGCACGCAGTGCTGCCGTTTCTGCACGTTCGATCCGATCAATTGCTGCGGGATTATCTGTTATCTCCATCCGTGCTATCATCAGGTTTCCGGTAATCGCTGTGAGAATATTATTGAAGTCATGAGCAATCCCCCCGGCAAGGAGGCCGATCGACTCGAGTTTCTCTATTCGGATCATCTCATCCTCATGGCGTCTCCGCTCTCCGATGTCCCGAATGACACAGACGCTTCCAATTGCCGCTCCCTTGCAATCCCGAATCGGAGCTGCTGAAAATTCAATCGGGCATATGAGGGAATCTGCCTTTTCCAGGTACAGATCCCGTGAGATCATGATCGGAGCATTCTTCGCAATTGCCTCTGATGCCAGTTTATCCGCGGATAGTGCATCTCCATCTCCTCCCTGCATCGGGAGGACAAGGCCGATATCCATCCCGGTCAGATCATCTTTTGACCTGCCGATCAGATCTGCTGCGGGTTTATTGATGAGACTGATTCGTGACCTGGTATCGGTTGCAATCACCCCGTCGGTGATCGACGATAACGTGACAGAAAGCCGTTCTCTCTCAGCAGCACCCGCCTGCTCAGCTGCTCTCCTTCGCTCTATCTCGGATGTCAGATTTACATTGATGAGTGAGAGCTCTGTTGTACGTTCCCTCACAAGATCTTCAAGATGGTTCTGGTACCGGGCGAGTTCTTCTTCCGCAGCTCTCTTCTCTGTTATATCCCTTGCAATTCCGAATAGGCCGCATATCCTCCCCTCTGAATATCTTTGCTGGATATGGAGATCCAGAATCAGCTCCTTTCCGGTTTTTGTTGTGATCCTTGTCTCAAATGATTGGTTGTTCATTGCGTTTGTCTGAATTGGCTCTGCCCCATTTGGAGTCTGATCTGAGATGTCTGGAAAGAATTCTGACAGCTCTCTTTCGATGAGTTCTGTTTTTGTATATCCGGTAAGGGTCTCGGCCATCCTGTTTGTGCTTGTGATCATTCCGTTTGTGTCTGTGGTGAAGAAGATGTCATGGGCATCGTTGAAAAGATGGCGGAAACGCTCTTCGCTCTGCTTCAGCAGGTTCTGTGATCTCTCAAGCGAGTCGAGCATTCTATTTACACCTGATGCAACCTGAGCTATCTCATCATCCCCGGTAAAATCGATCCGGGATGATACAGACTGACCATCACGAATTGATCGAATCCCTGTTTTGAGCCTGCTTAAGGGATCGAGTACCATCCTCTCCATTATGCCCATGGTAACAGCTCCACTGATGATCCCCAGGATGACAAGGGCAAGAAGTGAGAACTGGATCGCAGACTGGCCGTTCTGAAAGATATCTCTGGGCATCTCAACTTTCATGATTAAACCTGGGTTTCCGTGAAGATCGGACAGGATTGTATAGCCTGCTACGGTATTCTCATCAATTGGGTTCACAATCTCTGATCGATCCGAGAGCAGGCGAGGTCGGATCTGCTGGATATCATCCGGATTATTCTGTTGGTAGCTTTCATAGACTGATAGTTGAAGTTCTGTCTGCCGGGAGAGGACTCCCATCTCTGCCTGATCGAGATATCGCCCGACTATGATTGTACCAGATGGTTCTTCCTGTCCGCTTCGTATGATCGGACGGGTTGCAATCAGCATCGGCCCTGATCCGAGTACAAGTATTCCATTCTCCGCAGTGATGTCATTCTCTGCCAACTGGGAGAGGAGGCTTCGGGGTGTCGGCATCACATGGCCATAATCCAGATTGATATATTTATGGTTGATTATCTCGTTCTCATGATCAACAAAGAGAATGATGTTGATATTTGATCCGGTAAACTTTTCATCGGGAAATGCCGACTGGAAATATACATGATCACGGGTTTCTAAGAAGGTATTCGTCTCTTCGGCACTTGCCCAGGTATATGCTATCGCATCCAGTTTTCGAATCTCACCGGCTATTGCATTCTCTGCACGCTCAATATTCTGTTGCATTGCATTCTCTTCAAGTTTGGAGAAACCCTCCATGACGATCATCTGGGAGGAGATGAAGAGTAGACAGGTCATCAAAAGACAGGAGATGGCAATTGCGCCGAGTGTTTTCAATCTCAGTGAGTCGGGTAGAATTCGTTTAAAATTTGTTTTGCATCTGTTCAAATCAAGGGGGATCAAGGAGCCGTTCCTCTTCTCTTCAGACAGAGTCCTCTCATCTGACATCACCCTGCTTCTTGTCCTGGTACTGCATCAGGACTTGTGTTTGAGAATATTGATACCGTCGGATTTTTTGGTGTTTCTGATTTCAATAGAGATCTCTATTGTTGTCAGAATCTCAGTTGAGAGAACCTATACCTGTTCATGAGTATGGTACAGATTGACCGGGCAGGAGAGAGACTCTCTTCCGGGGGGGTATGGTATAAGTATGATGGAGCGGAATCAAAAAATTCTCATTGTTGTTTTTTTTCTTGTTGTAAGTGTAGGGTCAATTTATTTTGGAGGGGCAATAATTGGATCAGATGGAACAGGACAACCCGAATCGAACATAAATGAGAGAAGCCAGGAGACGTTTATCACCATTGCCGGATCAACAACCGTGCAACCTGTCTCTGAAATCCTGGCAAAAGTCTATTCAAGGTCCCATCCCGGTGTTCTGATCGCTGTTGAGGGGGGTGGATCAGGAACAGGGGTTGTGCGGGCAGGATCAGGTGACGTCTCTATTGGTGCGTCTTCCCGCCCGATCAAGGATACTGAACGATTGAAGTACCCATTCCTTGTTATTCATAAGATTGGAGGCTCTGGTGTCGTTCTGATCGCCAGCAGAAGTTATCCTCATGATGCAATCGCCTTTGAAGAACTTCAGGCTCTGTATAATGACGCGGATGACGATCTTTCAGCAATCCCACGTCTTCGTGATATCAGCTATGTTGTGCAGAGGAGCGATCCGTCGGGAACAGAAGAGGTCTTTGCAAAATGGCTCTTTCCGGGATCAAATACTGTTGATTCTTCGCTTTCAGTGCGTGATCAAAATGCCGAAGGTATGATTGTCCAGATGGCTGCTGAGGGGAATGCAGGTATCCTGAAAGCAGTCAAAGAACAATCAGGTGCTGTTGGTTTTGTGGATTTTGGGTATGCCGAACATGATCCTGGTGTAAAAATTCTCCAGATCTATGATATGGGAAGTACTGTTGCTGTTCCAGCGCATCCCTCGGAAATACGTCTGGCAATACTGAATGAACTGAAAGGTGATCCTCTGGATGATGATCTGAGGTATATTCCGGATCTTACCAGGGAGCTGCTCTACCTGACAGACGGTACTCCGGATAGTGAGGTTGGATCGTTTATTCGATTTGCACAATCTGCCGAAGCACGGCGTTACTTTAATGAAATAGGATACTTCTCGATGAATGAGATTGATGAAATAATGAGGTGAATGATGGAGTCGACAGAGATACTTATTGTTGAAGATGATCCGGCTATCTCACAGGTACTTTCCGGCACGCTCAGTACATTTGGTTATTCGGTGTGCGGGCATGCACGATCAGGGGACGAAGCTATTCTACAGGTTATTGCGACCAATCCCGATCTCGTGATGATGGATATCGGCCTTGAGGGGATCTGCGATGGTATCGTTGCTGCAACCTATATCCACCAGTTCTTCTCGGTCCCTGTTGTCTTCTGCACCGGGCAGTCAGGTGGTGATTCTATTGAACGGGCAAAAGCGGCACAACCTTTTGGTTACCTCTCAAAACCCTTTTCCGATCAGGAATTATATGGAACTATTGAGATAGCATTGAACTCGCATGCCCTCTTCATGAGGCGGTTTGGCATTAAGGGATGCAAACTCAACACCCTCCTTTCGCTTGATACCGGCATCCTGTTTCTGAATAATGACGGTAGGGTGCTTTTTAGCAACCCCTCTGCCGGGTATCTCACTGGCTGCTCCCATAACGAGGCATTCTTCCGGCATATTAACGATATTGTGGATTGGGAACCTGTCGTCTCGATGATGGATGAGGAATTCTCACTCTGGAGCCGTATTACAGAAACGAGTATGATAGATCTGATTGGATCCTGCACTGATCTGACCATCAGGATCGCTGGCGGGAGGAAACGCCATGTCCGCCTTCAGGCAATGAGAAAGAGAGATTACCGCGGGGCGATCATAGGGTATATCATAAAACTGGATGAGATGATCAATATGCCTGCCAGGGCTGAGAAACGGATTCCCGCCGGTCTTGTGCAATGATAGAAAACTATATAATGTATCAGTCCCTAACTATAGGTTAGCCACTCTCAATGTGGCATAGGAGGGATGAAACTATGGTATGGGACAGACGAAGATATCCATTTGGATCGATCGGACAGGAGATCGATGAGATGATGGCAGAGATGGAGGCACGCTTCCAGGAGATCTTCTCGGGAACCCGGAGGAACCTCCTGCCCGAAGCAGGCGGCGGGGTGACCGATCGCTTCTTGCCAGCCATCCGTGGCGAGTTCAGGGTTGATATCAGCGACCACGAAGATGAAGTCGTTATCGTTGCTGATATCCCTGGATTTGAGAAGGAAGGTGTCAGTGTTCAGCTCATTGATCCACGGACGCTTGAGATTGCAACCCGCCAGAGCACCGAGAAGAAAGATGAACAGGAGAACTACTACATACGGGAGAGGATGTATGGATCGATGCGTCGCCTGGTACGCCTCCCGGTCGATGTCACCGAAGATGGAGCACAGGCCTCCTTCAAAAACGGCGTCCTTGAGGTGCACCTGAAGAAGACCGAGATGCCTTCGGTGCGTTCAATCCAGATTGAATAGGCGGGAATCATAAAAAATTAACTGCAGAGTGTCTGCATCATGGGTAGATTGAAGAACCCACAGGAATATCCATCATAATACCCCTCATTCAAGAGCACCTCAAATAAAGTGCCACATACAGAAACAACTACTTCAGCACCCAAACCCCGCAGAATAGAGAGAAGGGAGGTGACTCTCCCCCTCCCTTCATTGGAAGGAAGGGGTGATCTCATATAGTTTTCAAATCAGATATATATCTGGAATCTGTTTCATCTACTATCCAGATAACAGCCTGATTACGCGAATATCCAATAAAAAGATGATTTGTGGGTGTTTTGTGCAGAAGAATGAGCCACTAAACAAGAAAAAGGTCCGTGACTACATGACCTACGATGTCGTTTCCGTGCAGGCAGACGGCATGATAAAGGATGTCATCGATCACATCCGATCAACCCAGCACGATGGTTTTCCGGTTCTTCGTGGAAACAAGGTCGTCGGCTACATCTCGGCACGGGATATCATCGGGGTGCATCCGTCAGTTCGGATCGAACAGATCATGTCCCGTCACCTGATCGTTGCCGATCCCGATATGTCGATAACCGATGCAGCCCGTGTCATCTTCCGTTCAGGTATCCAGAAACTGCCGGTCGTCAATGAGCAGAATGAGCTTGTCGGGATCATCTCGAATGCCGATGTGATCAGATCCCAGATCGAACATGTATCCCCCGAAAAAGTCTACAACTTCATGTCGACGTTGAAGAAACTCTATGGGATCGAACCGACCCTTGAGAGGGGCAATGTCCCGGTTGACCGGCTCAGGCCGACACAGGGGAAGATCTTCCAGGACGAGCTCGAAGGCCGGATATATGAGATCAAGAAAGGACTTGCAGAACCCGTCATCGTCGTGAAGAGAGCCGGGAAGTGGATCATGGTCGACGGCCATCACCGGGCGATCGCTGCAAAACGGCTCGGCATCAAGAACCTCGATGCCTATATCATCGTGATCGATGATGATATCGAGCTTGGACTTGAACGGACTGCTGAGAGCATGAAACTTCACTCACTCGATGATATACAGGTGATGGATTATGCACGCCATCCCCTGGTTGCGATCACGCATCGGCTGGTTCCACACGACTGAACCACTCACACCTTTTGATTTCTTCTTCTCCAGTCAAAGACCTTGATGAGGCAGTTCTGCCTGATCTCAACCCTGAGGTTTATGATCCGTGCCAGGTGGTGTCGAATGCATCATTGAGGACGTACTCTTTCACCACGTCGCCATCGGGTATGATAACCTCCGGCCAGAGCCGGGTGCGTGAATGGATGACGATGCCATCTCCAAGGCTTGCACGTGGTCCGATCACCGTATCATGCTCAATAGAACAGTTTCCGCCGATGCGTACATCATTATCGATGATGCTCCCGCTGACGGTGGAGCCTGCTCCGATTGATACCCCCGAATAGAGCGAGGAGGAGAAGATCTTGGCACTGTTTTTGATACTGCAATGATCCCCGATGGAAGTATAGGGGCCGATGATCACATCCTCCCCGATTGCCACCCCTTTTCCGATGGAGACCGGACCAATCACCCGGGATCGCGGCCCAAGTGAGATCAAATCCCCAAATTTGACGGGACCTGTGATCTGGGCATCCTCAACACTGAGAGTTCCCTGTATCGTGGTGATCTCAACATCATTCAGCTTCCATCTCTCAGCCTGTCGGAGCATTGAGGGGGATCCGACATCCGTCCAGTTTCCTCTGGCAAGCCAGCCTTTGAGCTGATATCCTTTATTCATCAGATCCGGGAAGAGATTCCTCGCAAAATCATATTTGGTTTTTTCCGGTATATAGTCAAAAATCTCAGGATTACAGACGTACATCCCGGTACTGGCGAGGTTTGAGAAGACTTCTCCGGGCCCCGGCTTTTCCTTAAACCGCTGGATGGTGAAGGCTGCATCAAGTTCGGCGATCCCATATTCGCAGGGATCATCGATCCCTATCAGCCCGATTGATGCGATCGCATTCATCTTCTTGTGTTCCCGGTAGAATTCGAGGAGATTGATATCGGTGACATGATCTCCCCCGACGACCAGAAATGGCATCCCGTCCAGATACTCCTGCGCATTCTTCACCGACCCCGCCGTTCCGAGCTTCATCTTCTCTTCGACATAGGTGATCTCTGCGGAGAAGAGTGAACCATCACCGAGCACCTCTTTTATCCGGTCTCCCAGATAGCCGAGGGTGATTACGATATCGGTGAACCCGAGGTCTGCCAGATGCACGACAAGATGCTGGATGGAAGGGATGCCGCCAATGGGTATACAGGGTTTTGGTCGCTCAAATGTCAGCGGACGGAGGCGTGTCCCCTCACCTCCGCACATGATGCAGACTTTCATGATAAGGAGATATAACCCCGTATCAATTAAATGACATTGATCTGCTCTCCGGATACCCTTATCACTCTTCAGCATGAGAGAGAATGTATGGGTTCTCAGTTCACCTGCACCCTCTGCGGCAGATGCTGCAATGGCTTTGGGCGTTATATTACAATTAACCAGAAGATAGGGGGCGCATACGGATGCTCCCTCTCTCTCACAAAGGAATCCTTCATGGCGGTTCTCGATCCGGGCAGATCAGAGCTCTTCTCTGATACTTCATACCAGAACGAGCATCCTCATGCCTGTCCTTTCCTCAGAAAAGAGGATGAAGAGACGATAGTCTGTACCATTTATCAATCGCGTCCGCGCTTCTGCCGGGAGTATATCTGCTGTACCGGGAAGGTGATGCGGCAGGATACTGTCTGTGGTGAGATGAAAGGCAGAAGAGACATTAAAACAGCTGATCCCGCTCTTCAGAGAGCCTGGAATGGCTTGAAAGAACGGTATGGCGGTGAACCCGATCCCCAATGGAAAGATGGGGTCAGAAAGACTCTGACCGCATCAGGATATGATGTGATCTTCTATGAATGAGGAAGGGATGCGGATACTTGAGGTAAAGGGAGAAACCGTCTCCTGCCTCCCTGACAAACTGGTGACCCTTGACAGATGCCGCTTCTGTTCCCATTCCCGCTATTTCGAGGCAGGTGGTATGCGGGTAATCTCACCTGCACGGGCGTACTGCTCAAGGAGCGGTGCAGGCGATGAGGTGGATCTGAAGGCAGTTACCCGGGTCTGGTGTGATGATATGGTGGGTGAAGGCTACCGGAGTATCATGTCGATCATCAGCTGATAAACGTTCAGATCCCTTTCCAGAATTCCCACCATCTCCGTGTTTCCTGTGGAATAGGCGTTTGATCTTTCTGCCATTTCAGGTCAAGGATATGGTGTACAACCCGGATCTCCTTCTTCAGATCCACAACAGCATCTGTCAGGCTCTCCAGTGAGCGTTTGATCATCTTCACCTCTTCAAAACTCCTCTCCCTCGGCACCGGAACAAATGTGTCGTCTTCTGAATATTTCTCGACACCTGCTTCAATAAGCCTCAGAATTGCCTCATTCCTCTCAATCCTTTTTTCAGTCGCGAACTCTTCGATCTGGTGTGCCAGATCGTTCTCAAGGGTAAATGAGATCCGTATACTCATGTGGTAGCCTCCTCTCTGCCTTTCAATTGCCTCTCTTTTCCCCCGGAATAACCGGGGCCGCCAGCTCAACAATCGTATTCATATCGAGATGTTCCTCCAGGTGACGGGCAAGATGATCATAGGGATCAGTTCTCTCCTCTTCGGTATAAATCAGCCCCTTCTTCCCGTAGAGGAACTGAAGCAGAGCCGTAACAGCAGATGCATTCTGGAAGAGGCCGTGGAGATAGGTTCCAAAGACCAACCCGTCATCTGACACCGAACCCTCTCCGTTGAATGCTTCTGTCCCCCCGGTACTGACCGTCTCGCCCATATGGATCTCATATCCGCTCACCTCCTCCATTGCACCCAGGATCGGCCCTACCGGCCGGGCCTTGCGTGTCACCCGGATTGTCGTCTTCCTGTATGCCGAGAACGATGTCTCGACCGGCAGGAGATTCAGCCCATCATATACCGCCTCCGAATCGGATTCAATCCCCATATCCCGGATTCTCGTCCCGAGCATCTGGTATCCCCCGCAGATACCAATCACCGGGATTCCCCGTTCCCGTGCCTCAACGATCGCCCTGTCTGTTCCGGTTTTCCTGAGATGCAGGAGGTCCTCAATGGTATTTTTTGTACCCGGTATGATGATGCAGTCATAGGTATCCAGGGGTTCGCCGGGCCGGACATAGGTGATGGAAGCGGATCGTTCGAGGGTTTCAAAATCCGTGAAGTTTGATATCCGTGGCAGGTGGATGATCCCGATCCTGATCGGAGATGCGGATGCGCGTTTATCGGAGAGCGAGAGCGAATCCTCACTGGGGAGGTTGAGATCGGTATAGGGAATAATGCCCAGAACCGGTACCAAACAGGTCTCCCTGATGAGATCGATTCCTGATGCAAAGATCTCCGGATCCCCCCTGAATTTGTTGATAATCACACCGGCAACAAGGGAACGAACCTTTGGCGGGAGGAGGCTGATCGTTCCATAGAGCTGGGCAAAGACTCCTCCCCGTTCGATATCGGCAACGAGAATGATTGGTATTTGAAGTCTTTCAGCAAGCCGTATATTGGCAATATCGCGATCATAGAGGTTCAGCTCTGCTGCTCCGCCCGCTCCTTCGCAGATGACGCATCCGCTCTCTCCCATGAGATCCTGATAGGCAGTGACTGCCACCTCAAGAAGCGCGTCTGTCTCCTTGTAATAGTCACGTATCGGGAGGTCACGATAGGGTTTTCCGAGGACGATCACCTGAGAGATGCTGTCAGCTTTTGGTTTTAAGAGGATCGGGTTCATCTCAGCGACCGGTTCGCAGTGTGCTGCGATCGCCTGTATCGCCTGGGCAATCCCTATCTCGCTGCCATCTGCTGTAATATATGAATTGAGACTCATATTTTGTGCCTTGAACGGTGCAACAGCATATCCACGATTGAAGAGCGCACGGCATATTCCGGCAACAGTGACACTTTTTCCGACATGTGAGGCGGTTCCCAGCACCAGAAGCGACATGGTTCATACGTACTCACTCCATGGAGATAAAAAGGGTCATTATGATCTTCTCCAATCTCATCTACTCTCCCTCCTCCCAGCGCATACAATAAATAGAGATGAACGTCCAGTACTGGTTAATGAACAGTGGCATCTGCCCAAAATGTGGACTTCCGAAAGAACTGTGTATCTGTGAAGAGGTCGCCAAGGAACAACAGAGAATTCTCGTGAAGATCAACCGGAGACGGTATGGGAAAGAGGTGACGGTTGTTGACGGACTCGATCCCTATGAGATCGATCTTGAAGATCTCTCAAAGTTCTTAAAGAGCAAACTTGCTTGTGGAGGGACTGTGAAAGGAAATACCATTGAGCTGCAGGGAAATCACCGTGATCGTGTGAAAGACCTGCTCTCCCAGAAGGGGTATAAAATTGACAATATAAATTAACTCCTTTCACACCTTCTTCTCTTTATTCCCTTTTGTTTTTATATTCTTCCTAGATGATGAGCCGAAAGACCATCCATCCAATAAAGACCATGATTGCCGAGTACTTCAGACCGGCAAGCACTCTCCCCTCACCCATCTGGCCAGCGACAAGTCCTGAGAAGAATCCCTGCAGGATGACTGCATGAGAGAAGATCCTCTTATAGAAATCGATATCGATTGATGACATAAAACCTGCACCAGCACCGGATGCCTCTGCGGCTCTGCCTGCTTCTGCCATCGTGCCAAGGAATGTGCTGGTCAGGATACCGATGACGAACATGTAGACGAAGAAGGAGATGATAATGATCACAATATAAATAAATATATTATTTAATCGATCGGTCTTCAGGGTGACAAACTCGTAGGTATCGATTGCTGCTGCACGGAGGACGTTTGAGATATCTCCTCCAGCCCTGCTCGCTTTTGCGATCAGATCCACACTCCTGGTTGCAAGAGGCGTCTGTATTTTCTCACCAAATCGGAGCATCGCCGGAACAAACGGGACATTCCATGACATCTCCTGGTCAAGGCGGCGGATATGGGGTGTCAGTGCACCATATTCTGCGCGGGCGACAAGGGCAACAGCATCAGGAAGTGTCATCCCGGACTCGTTCATCCCTGCAAGATCACGGAAGAAGTTTGGGAGTGCGGACTCCAGGTTCCTCTGCCGGCGATCATCAAAGAAATCAAGAAGGGCGAGAGGGGTGATGATCAAAAGTGTGGTGACGATCAGGATGTCATCGATGATGGTTGTTCCAAGGACGAAACGCAGGCCGAACTGCTGGTATACAATAAAGAACCAGATAAAGGCAATGACGAGCGAGAGGGGAATTGTCAGATAAAGTGAATGGATGGGGTTTTTGATCAGTGATTGAACCGGGTGCTGTATAAACCCCGAAAATCCCCTCTCTTTTTTACTACGCCTCTCGATCTGATCGTGGATGATCCTGTCGGTATCAATGTCTGCTTTCTGTGCCTGTCTTCTCCACCTCATCTCAGACCTCCGGAGTCATGGAATCGATCATAACAAGGAACATGGCACTTCCAAACGGCATGATCAGGTAGATGATCACATAGAGGAAGATCGGATCTCCCCCCCCGGAGAGCATCGACATCACCGATTGCAGAATGACGAGAAAGAGTGTTCCTGCAACGAGGGCTGTTACATAGGATTCGGATATCAACCCCAGTGTTTCAAGAAACGCCTTCTGTTGTTGCCTGTTCTCAATGGCATACTGGTTTGCTTTCAGTTTGAAGTACTCTGTCAGGTTGCTTCCGCTCGATATTGCCCCCATTGCTCCCTGCAGAAACTCTTTCAGCCGGTCACTTGGGGTGATTGTTGAGACGACCCGTAATGCATCGATGAGATCGCGACCGAATACATCGATCTCACGGGCAATATACCGGGCTTCAGCGGCACTCTCGCCATAAACAGGTGATTCTCCAAGAAGGCGGAAGATCTCGGCGGGGGTGATCCCGGCGGTGGACATTGCGGTGATATAGTTGATCGCATGTGGGAGGCTTGCATCAATCTTCCTCCTCCTCTCGCCTGCCATAATCGGGGGGTACATCAGGAAGAGGAGATATGTCATCCCACCAACGATGAAGAGCGAGAGGAATGTGAGCATGAGTGTGCCGGCGATCAGAAGCAGATCAGCATATTCGTAGACGACAACGGGGAGCGATCCGCTGTAGGTGATCATGTGTGGAATCTGAAAAATATAGCTGAGGATTCCGGTAACTACCGCGGCCAGAACCCCGGCAATCACAGAGGTGATGGTTGCAGTGGCAAGATATGTTTCAAATGGAATGGTGTGGCGCGCAGAGATGAGACTTCCATGCAGTTCGAGGTACTTCTCCTTCTTCTTCCGCATCCGCTCTCCGAGGAGGTTGAAGCAGAGCAGTTCATACCTGTTCATAGAGATCCCTTCTCACACGGGCGATCACATCATCGGCGTTTCTGAAGTATTCCATAAGGATGGCAGAAACATCCTTGTAGTGCCGTATCTTGTGGATTCTCATCCATTCAAGCACCTCCTGTCTCCGCTTCAGCTCCTCCTGAATCCTCTCATCATCCCATCCCCGCTCCTCCATGATATCCTCGAGAATGTAGGATTTTCCGGAATAGGAGATCTCATCGGTGGAAGGTCTCCACCTGAAGACCTCATTGGTGATCAGTTCGTTTGTCCGTGGATCGATATCGAGGATCTCAATGATCTGCTTGTTTCTCCGGATCCTCTGCCCTCCAACCCGTGCCTGCACCTGGATAGAGACGAGATCGAGTGCAGATAGCATATTCCGGGGTACATTCATCGGCGCATTCTCAAGCCGGTGTACCACACTCGCCACAGAATCTGCATGGATGGTAGAGTACGTGATATGTCCGGTACTCATCGCCTGGAAGAGTGTCAGCGCCTCCCTCCCGCGGACCTCACCAACGAGGAGATACTCGGGACGCTGCCTGAGGGCGGCTCTCAGGAGTTCGTAGAGATCAATCTCCCCTCGCCCACCCGTTTCAAAGGAGTCGCGGGTGACACTTGGGATCCAGTTGGCATGGGGGAGCTTCAGCTCACGGGTATCTTCGAGGGTGATGATCTTTGCAAGCGGAGGCATGAAGAGGGAGATTGCATTCAGCGAGGTTGTCTTCCCGGACGCCGTCCCTCCTGCAAAGAGGCAGGACTTACCGCTCTCAACGGCAAGCCAGAGAAATGCGATCGAGAGAGGGGAGAAAGTCTTCCATTCGATGAGATCGGTCGGGGTGATCGGCTCTTCACGGAACTTCCTGATCGTAAAGGTTGATCCATGTGCAGTCACCTCGGTTCCGAGGGTCATCTGGATACGGGATCCGTCTGACATTGTTGCATCCAGAATCGGCTCCGCAATCGAGATATATTTTCCTGCCTTCTGCGCAAGTTTTGTCACAAAAGAGTCGAGATCAGCAGAATCTGTGTAGCAGAGCGTCGTCTTCATCGACTCATAGCGGGTATGATAGACGAAGATCGGCGACTTGAGTCCGTCACAGGAGATATCCTCAATGAACGGGTCATGCATAATCGGATCGATCAGTCCATCTCCTATGAACTCACAATCCATCCGGTAATGGATCTTCTCCTCTTCGACAGGACTGAGGCTGAGATCAAAGTCTTCGATGATTTTGCGGCTGGCCTGCCGGAGCAGTTTCCGTGTCTCCTCCCTGGAGAGTCCACGGGTGCTGATATCCAGTGTCTCAAAGAGCCGGTGCTTAACCTCGTTGTATAACGCTTCTTCGCCTTCTGTCAGCAGGGGCTCTATGACCTGGTAGGTGTATTCATGGGAGAGGACATCGTAGAGGATTCTGATGTATGCATACGGCGGGTGGACCGGGTAGAGCTCAACTTCCTCGACACCGGGTGGGGGTGTATATTTGAGATCGAGTAATGGGCCGTGGGTATCAGGATGGTACTCCTCGCGCAGACGTCTTTTAGGCGAGAGTCTCTGGAGGATTGAGGGTTTTTTCGATCCGATCTCATCCGGAACAGGCTCATCATGCTCTGATTGCTTCTCTTTCACGACCTCGTCCGGGATGGGTAGCTGTTTCTTCTCTATAACCACCTCCTGGAGCGGGATTGGATGAGGTGGCTTATGATGAATATCTTCGGCTCCCTGATCGTCTGCGCCACCCTTCTCTCCCGGACGCTCATCAGGTACAGGCCATAGAGGTGGTGTTTCCTCTTTGGGGATCGGGGAGGTTTCCTCCTCTGTTATGGAGTTGATCATGTCGTCCTCATGAGTTGCCGCGATCAGTTCTTCAACAAGGTCTCCAAGATCATCCTCGGTATCCTGTTTTTTACCCCTCTCTTCAGGTTTCGGCCTCTTCTTCAGGAAAGCGAAGATAGTGCTCCTTTGTCTGTCAATCTCCTCTTCGGGGATCTGTTCTTCCCCGTTTTTCTCTTCCTGTATGATACTGTGGCGTGTATCATCCTCAGGTTCCGGTATAAGAGATGGCTCTGTTGCACCATACTGATCTCTTCTGATCCTCTGATCCCATTGTTTCCCCATCTCTCTGAGAGGATCAGAGTCCTCGTCCAGACTGCTGCCCCATTCTGATCTTCTGCCTGTTCCTTCCTCCCCGCTCTCCGGAGTCCCGGGCAGTAACCATCCGGGCACAGCCTGATCGCTTTCTCTCCCTGATCCCCCTGCCTCCTCCTCCGTTCTTTTGTTCCATTGGATGAATGAGAAGAACCGGTCCTGTATTCGTCTCTTCATCAGGCAGCTCCATCAACTGGTATTGTAAGCTCCATATCGCCCCCCGGATATCTGAAGGTCGCTCGTCCTATCAAGCTGATTCCCTCTCGCAACCTGCATTCGTACTCCCCCTCCAGGAGCCGAAACGATACCTTTCCCTTCTGATCGAGCGTATCTGTTCGGCAGATGCGCCCTTCGCACCAGAGCTCGATCCTGAGGGGTACCGGTGTTCTCTGGCCAAACGCCACCCTGATCGTAAGCCTGCCGACTCCGGAGGTTTCTGCCGGCGATCTGCCTCCCCTCCTGTTCCTTACTGCTGCATGTGCAAATAACCGTTCAGGGTGATAGATACGCGCACAGCTGGCGAGACTTTTTGCTTCTGCTACAGATAGAGGAGATATTGTGTAGATTGGTTTTGTCGGAAGCCTGAGTACTGCAATATCTCCATAGATCGTTCCTGCGCCATCAGCATATTCAGCACCTGCGGGCTCCCCTGAGACGAAGATGACTTGTGCCCGCACCCCGTCAACTTCCATGCAGGAGATCGTGCCGGAAAATTGCCCCCGTACAGCATTCAAAATGCAGTCTGCCAGTTTTCCTGATCTCTTTCCTGACTCATCTGTATTGGGCATCTGTGTTTCTCCTGCACTCCCGGTTTTCTCCTTTTTGACCTTCTCTCATGAATCGCACGTGATCATACGCAGAGTACCAGTGAATCTATGCCATGCCATATATAATCTATCAACCAGAATAGTTCATTTATGATATCGTACCTGGTCATCCCCTTTCTTGTGGTGGCATTGACATTTCTCTATGGATCTCTTATGGATATCCGCGATCGCCGGGTACCGTTTCGGACATGGTATCCGATGCTCCTTATCTCCCTCCCGTTCACAGGGTACGTCTATTATCTCCTCTTCCTTGGAGATATCCACTGGTTTTTGATCATTGCCCTGACGACGCTCGTCTTTTCAGGGGTAATGTATGCAATTGCATATTTTGGTCTCTTCGGTGGTGCAGATGCCTGGGGACTTATTTTTATCGCCCTCCTGATACCTATCTTTCCATTTGAACCGCTTCTTGGGTACCCCCCGGTTCCAATCTTTGCCTTCAGTGTCCTCGCAAATGCCCTCATCCTGAACCTCTTCATTCCTGTTTTTCTCTTCCTCTATAATCTGGTGAAAGGGAACCGGGCTCCGCTTCTGTACATGTTCATCGGTTTTCCGGTTCAATCAGAGAATATCCGTTCTGTCTTTGGCTTTGTAATAGAGGATTTTGAAGAGACAACAGATGGTTTAAAGCGCCGGTTTATCCCATTTGCAGAGGCGATCAGCAGGATGGCACGGGATGACCGTGTGTACACGCGTGACCTCCGGGAGCACCCTGGTGAGTTCCAGAAAGAGCTTGCACTGTATACAAAAGCAGGTTCTGTCTGGATATCCTATGGTGTTCCATTCTTTATTCCGATAACCGCCGGGCTGATCGTTTCATGCCTCATCGGTGATATACTCTTTACCCTGATGATGGGACTTATGGGGGTCTGATTGGCATGATCGAACTATACTATCAGAACGGGCTCATTCCGGTTGTTGTACAGGATGCAGAGACACGTGAGGTGCTGATGGTTGCCTGGGCAGATGAAAAAGCTGTCTCCCTCACACAAAAGACTGGCTATGCCCACTATTACAGCAGAAGCAGGAAGAAGATATGGAAGAAGGGTGAGGAGAGCGGCCATCTCCAGCGTGTCCTCCAGATCAGGACTGACTGTGATGCTGACACTCTTCTCTATCTTGTCTCACAATCTGGTGCTGCCTGCCACCTTGGGTATCGATCCTGCTTCTTCAGGACGCTTGATGGACATGTTCTCTTTGAACGGATGACTGATCCTGAGATGGTATACAAATAGATCCTTTAAAGCCAGTCTTATGCGGATGATGTTTATATTCTAGTATCTCTTACGCTATCATGTAGAGGAAAATAGAATAGTAGAGTCTGACATGGATCCCGGGTCAGGCGTATACAATAATAGCGGCGATCCGGGATCTTCGATATCGGAACGTATATGAATAATGGAATTTGTTGGGGCGATATAATACCAAAATGGCTGAGTATTGCCGATAATGCAAACATCAGCATATTCTCACCCTGATAACCATACAGAAGACCTGATAGTGGAAAGATTTTTATGAAACTGGTACCTGATACGAGCGTTGTCATTGACGGGCGCATTACCTCAATGATACAGAACGGCGAATGCAAAGGTGCAACAATAATCATTCCTGAAGCTGTTTTTGCGGAACTTGAGGCACAGGCAAATCATGGGCGGGAGATTGGGTTCTCCGGACTGACAGAGATTCAGGAACTCTGCCGCATGCGGGATGAAGGATTGATCGAGCTCAAATTTGTGGGCGAGCGGCCCCGGCTTGAACAGGTCAAGCTCGCAAGCGGCGGTGAGATCGATGCGATGATCCGGAATGCCGCAATCGAATATGATGCATCCTTTATGACCTCTGACATCGTTCAGGCTGAAGTTGCACGGGCAAAGGGAATTCCGGTCATCTTCATGAAGGCGCAACAGGAGAACTTCACCCCGCTTGGTATCGATCACTTCTTTGATGAGAATACTGTGGCAATCTATCTGAAGGAACGGGTGGCTCCGTATGCCAAGAAAGGCCGCCTGAAGGAGATGAGGATCGAGCAGATTCGCGACTCCCCGATGACCGAGTATGAGCTGAGAAAACTGGCTCAGGAGATTCTTGAACGCGCCAAGCGACACCCGGACGGCTTCATTGAGATCGAGAAGAAGGGAGTGACGGTCGTCCAGATCGGATCGCTCCGGATCGCAATCACCCGCCGCCCGTTCTCAGATGGGATGGAGATTACCGTCATACGTCCGATTGCAGATGTTTCACTTGAGAATTACAGCAAGTCAGATGAGATCAAACGGTCGATCATCAGCGAGCGGTCAGGAACACTCATCGTCGGCCCACCCGGCTCAGGTAAATCGACACTTGCCCAAAGCATCGCCATCTTCCTTGCAGATTGTAACTATGTTGTGAAGACGATGGAGACCCCACGTGATCTTCAGGTGCCGGATCATATCACACAGTACACCGCGCTTGATGGGAATATGGCCTTAACTGCAGAACTTCTCAGTCTTGTCAGGCCTGATTTTGTTGTCTTTGATGAGATACGAAAGCCTGAAGATTTTCAGATCTACTCTGATCTTCACCTCTCCGGGATTGGCATGATCGGGGTTCTTCATGCACATAAACTACAGGATGCACTCCAGCGTCTCCTCTCACGGATTGACGTCTATATCCTCCCCCAGGTGATCCCTTCGATCATCTTCGTCTCCGATGGTGAGATTGAACGGGTGTATTCACTCAATCTCTCAATCGATCGCCCCTCCGCACTTTCCGGACAGGGAATGGATATCCTTCCGTCCCCGGTTGTCAAGGTGGCAGATAGTGAGACCGGCCTTGTGGTGGTCGAGATATTCCGGTATGGCGGCGAGACGATTGTGTACCCGCTCAACCAGAAGGATGCAATGATCCTGAACACGGAAAATCAGAATCCTGAAAAAAATGATATTCCTGCCAATGTGAAATCCGAGCCTGATAATCCTCCATCAAGCCCATGGCAGACAATTGAAAAGGAGATCCAGAAAGAGATCGGCAGGTTTACCGAGGGATTAGTGGATGTCAGGATGATCTCTGACAGCAAAGCATCTGTCTATATTGAAGATCGTGATATTCCGGCTGCAATTGGAAAAGGTGGTAAGAATATCGCTTCTATTGTGAATAAGGTCGGTGTTGGCATTGATATCCGCTCGCGAACCGAACTGGATACAGCCCACCAGGTGGAACCTATCGAAGAGCCAACCGTGCAGTCTCCAGCCACCGGAGGGGTGGCGATCAGAACAGATAAGAAATACCTGATCCTTGCCTGCCCCGAACATGCAAGCAAGATTGTCGATGTCTTCTCAGGCAAGGAATACCTCTTCACCGGAACCGTTGAAGAGAGCGGTGAGATCCTTCTTGCACGGAACAACTCCATTGCCCAGGAGATGATCCGGCGGGATGCAGAGGGTGAAAAGATTACGGTTCGTCCGGTTGAGTAACTGAATATGTTTATGAGGGGTGATTTATTGTGGGTGATTGCGAACTGAAGCTGTCGGAAGCGGATGTTGAAGAGGAATGGAGGAATGCATTCCATTCCGATCCATCAGGGAAGGAGAAATACTATATCAATGTCGCCTATCCCTACCCGAGCGGAGCGATGCATGTCGGGCATGGAAGAACCTACATCGTTCCTGATGTTATAGCCCGGTTCTGGAGGATGAGAGGGCGGCAGGTTCTCTATCCGATGGCTTTCCATGTGACCGGATCTCCGGTCATCGGCATCTCACAACGGATTGCACGTGGCGATGCGAAGACTCTTTCATTGTACCGGGATCTCTATAAAGTCCCACAGGATGTCATTGAACGGTTCTCGGATCCCCTTGCGATAGTCGATCATTTCTCAAACGAGTACGAGCGGGTAATGCGGAGACTCGGCCTCTCGATCGACTGGCGCCGGAGGTTTACGACAATCCTACCCCAGTACTCAAAATTCATCGAGTGGCAGTACCATCACTTAAATAGCCAGGGCAGGGTTGTCAGGGGGGAGCATCCCGTCAAATACTGCCCCCAGTGCGATAACCCGGTCGGCGACCATGATCTCCTTGAAGGCGATAAGGCGGAGGTCGTCAAATTCATATTCGTTCATTTTGAATCAGATGGCTTCCTGATCCCCTGCGCGACACTCCGTCCTGAGACGATCTACGGTGTGACCAACCTCTGGATCAACCCGGATGTCCGGTATGTGAAGGCGGATGTCGATGGCACAGTCTGGCTCCTCTCACAGGAGGCAGCTGATAAGCTGGCACTCCAGAAACATCAGGTTTCAATCGTCGGCGAGGTAGATGGGGCTGACCTCATCGGGAAGGCTGTCTCCCATCCCCTCTGTGGATCTGTGCGGATTCTTCCGGCAGGGTTTGTGGACCCTGATATGGGATCCGGTATCGTGATGAGCGTTCCGGCACATGCTCCATTCGACTATATCGCACTTGTGGATCTTCAGAAGAAAGGGGAATATACGGATATCGCGCCGGTACCTCTCATCCAGGTCGATGGATATGGCGAGATACCGGCGAAAGAGGCGGTGATCCGGCACAACATTGTCGACCAGCATGATCCGAAGATGGACGAGGTGACCCAGGAGGTCTATTCTGCCGAGTTCTCACGGGGAAAACTCCTTGCACGATGTGGGGACCATGAAGGAAAACCTGTTCGTGTCGCACGTGAGGATGTTGGCGCTATCATGGAGGCGGAGTATGGATCGATCTGGTTCTATGACTTCGATCAGCAACCGGTCGTCTGCCGGTGCGGAAGCCGTGCTTTTGTCAGGATTCTTGATGATCAATGGTTCCTTACCTACAGTGATCCGGAATGGAAACAGCAGGTGCATGATCAGATAGAGAAGATCTCACTTGTCCCACCTGAGGTGCGGGCCGAGTTTGACCGCACAGTTGACTGGCTGAAGGACTGGGCATGTACCCGCCGTGTCGGGCTTGGTACACGGGTTCCATGGGATCCGAAATGGCTCTTTGAGCCGCTCTCGGACTCGACACTCTACATGGCATACTATACGATCGCCCACCGGATCAGTGAGATTCCTTCCGATGCCCTCACACCTGAGGTATTCGATTACATCTTCCTAGGGAGAGGAGAGCCTGAAGGTGTTGACAGAGCGATCCTTGATGAACTGAGATCCGAGTTCCTCTACTGGTACCCCTATAACTACCGTTTCTCGGCAAAAGACCTCATCTCAAACCACCTCACCTTCCAGCTCTTCCATCACCGCGCCATCTTCCCCGATGAACTCCAGCCGAAAGGGCTGGTCGTCTTCGGCATGGGGCTTCTGGATGGAGCAAAGATGTCATCCTCCAAGGGAAATGTCTTCCTCCTGGAAGACGCTGCTCAGGAATTTGGCGCGGATACGGTTCGTATGTTTCTGGTCGGGTCAGCCGAGCCGTGGCAGGATTTTGACTGGAGAAATGAGCTGGTATCGTCTGTTAGAAAACAGATCGAACGGCTGATCACGTATGTTCAAGAGTCAAAGGATGCAACAGGCACCTATGATGTCGATGCATGGCTCTCCTCCCGCCTCCAGCGCCGGATCCAAAAAATGACCGAGGCACTCGAGCTCTTCCAGACACGGCAGGCACTCCAGGAGGCGTTCTTTGGGATTGAGTCCGATCTGAAGTGGTATCGCCGGCGTCTGCCTGCCGGTTCCTCCGGTGGCGCCGTGCTCCGTGATGTCGCAGATACCTGGATCAGGCTCCTCGCGCCGATCATCCCCTTCACTTGCGAATCACTCTGGCGCGAGAATGGCCATGACGGGCTTGTCTCCTATGCAGAGTGGCCGGTTCCTGATGAGAACCGGATCAACCCTGAAATAGAGCTTGCAGAAGAGTTAATTGTACGAACCGTCGAAGATATCGAGTCAATTATGAAAATTCTTCCGGTTACAGCAGAAAAACTTACTCTCCTGATCACTCCTGAATGGAAGAACGAGATCTTCAGGCGGGTTGCAGCTGCAGAAGACCGGAGATCGGTGACAAAAGAGCTGATGAAGGACGAATCGATGAGAAAGCGTGGGAAAGAGGCGGCAAATGCAGTTCCACAGGTGATTAAGCTGATCCACAGCCTTCCCCCGACGCTTGTCGATCAAATCTCAACACGTGCGCCCGACGAGCATGCAGTCTTTTCACAGGCTGCTTCCTTTATTGAGCGGGAGTTCTCGGTGAAGGTACGGATTCTGCATGCTGAATCGAGCGGCCATGCAAAAGCGGGGATGGCACTCCCCTTCAAGCCAGCGATAGTAATAGAGTAAAAAATTATTCTTCTTTTGGCTTTGCCCGTTTCACCCGTTCTTTTGTCGAAAAGCCGGTGAGGAGATCGAGGTATTGCCTGAATTTTCTATTGGAGTCAAGAATATCCTCGTCAGCTGCTGTGATGTCAGATTCTGTATCAACAAACGCTGTTTTGTTCTTCTCACCCGGCCAGACCTCCAGCTGCTTTATCGCCTTATAGGAGATGATGTAATGCCCCTCTTTTTCTTCCGGTTCAACACCGAAGATCTCCACGAACCCTTTTGCCATCCGTTCCTCAAGGTCTTTTGTCTGACCTCTTTTAACTGGATATTCCTGCATAGTATTAATGTAGGTGGGGCGTCTATGTAATTTTAATGTCCAATGAAACGAGTGATCTGAAGATCATCTCAAGCGATCTCAAGGAGAAGGGAGCGGTTGTGATGATGGGTTTCCCCGGATCAGGGCTTGTCGGAAGCATCGCCCTGCAGTACCTGGTAGATCAAATGGAATTTACCCATATCGGCGATATAACCAGTCGGTACTTCCCCCCGATGTCGATGATGCAGAAGGGGGTTGTTCATGCAGCAATCCGTATCTATGAGAAGGAAGGATTTGCTGCACTTGTTGCGGATATTCCCATTCACCCTGCAATCTGTTATGAAGTAGCAAATGGCATCCTCGACTGGCTGGAAGATTATGATGTGAAGGAGATCGTCACCATCGCCGGTATTGTGACCAATGAGGCCGAAAAGAGGGTATTTGGTGTGGCAAGCGATGAGGATGCTGTCTCGAAGATTTCGGATCATACGATCATCCTCCCGATGGGCAGCATCTCGGGTATCGCATCAAGCCTCCTGACCGAATGCAAACTGCGTAAGATTCCCTGTATCGGTCTCCTGGGTGAAACGGTGAATAGTCCCGATCCGCGGGCGGCAGTATCTGCGATCAATGTATTGAATGACCTCTACTCCTTAAACCTGGATACCGGGCCACTGCTTGAACAGGCGGAGGAGATCGAGATGACGATGCAGCGGCTCGCTGAGGAAGTACAGGGATCGGAGGTGCCGCAACAGAAGAAGGAAAACCTTCCGATGTACGGGTGATCAATATGATGGTAGCAGCATTAACCGGCATATCCCCACAGGTGATAGCAGATCTCAAACTTGGCAGACCACGCACCATCGAACTTCAGAGCGCTCATAATATTATCACCCTTGCAGAAGTGCAGCCGGGAGATCCGATCTTCCTTACATCCGTTGCACCCGAAGATCTCTCTCCAGGGGATTCCGGCATCATTCTCGAGGTGCAGATGGTATCTATCTCGATGAAACGTCTGATCGAATATTCGCATGCCACTTTCTTCGAAGAGCGTGAGCGAACCTCGGCACGTGTTCAGCTAAAGTATTGCGGAACGTCGATTATAAAAGAAGTGAATGAAGTCGGGTGTTGTAAGGCAGCCCGGGTGGATGTGGTGAAGAGCACCTGTTTCCACGCGGTCTGATCCACCCTATTTTTTCAGCTGATTTATACAGAATCCGACATTCTCACCGAACCTGCGGACGGTATCCATACCTTCGGCATCATCCTGCACCTCGCCTTTCTCTTTTCCAAAGGCGATGTTCCAGTAGGTGGATCCGCAGACGATCATATCATTGATCAGGTAGAACATCAGAAGTTCCTGGATGGTTGCGGTATGGCCGCCTCTCCGTGCAACAGCAATCGGTCCCCCGACCATCCGCGAGAGGAACTGGTCGTTTCCACGTGAGACCATCCCGATCCTCTGGAGTGCCGATATCAGCTCCCCACGGGCGGTTCCGAAGTAGACCGGGGTTCCGACGATTAAGCCGTCTGCTGATCTGATGGTTTCGATCATCTCGTTGACACCATCATCAATTGCGCATCTCCCTGTCTTCGTACATGTATAGCAGGCGATACAGGAGGTGATCTGTCTTCCCCTGAGGCTGATATCCTCTGTTTCGATGCCCTCTGCATGGAGTGCCTTTTTACATTCTTCAAGTGCACATTCGGTATTGCCCCCGGTACGGGGGCTTGCGTTTATGAGTACTACTCGTGCCATGATGCTCTTCTGGTTGACCCGGCAGATAAAAAAGATTATTCTGAGGTGAGCCAGTCATAGAGAAAAACTGCTATGAGTGCCCCTGCAATTGGTCCGATGATATAGATCGGGAAGAACTCCCAGAAGTTCTGCCCTCCAAGGAGTGTGTTTCCGAGGTACGGACCGAAGGTGCGTGCCGGGTTCAATGATGAACCGGCGATGTTGCCGGTTGTTGTGATGACACCGGCAACGGTGAGGCCGATGATCAGCCCGGCAAACCCTTCCGGCGCCCGCTTATCGACCGCCACCCCCATGATCACGAGCATCAGGATGAATGTCCCGATTGCCTCAGCAAGGATCGCTTCGGTATAGGAGATCCCATGGAATGGTGTGGTTGCTCCAAGCCCTCCCACAAGTACTGCATCCGGACCGGTACACCCGAAGAAGAGGATGCTTGCGAGTGCTGCTCCGATCAGCTGGGCGATGATGTAGGGGGCGACATCTGATGTCGGGAACCTCTTTGATGCCCAGAGGGCGATCGTGACTGCCGGATTGATATGTGCCCCGGAGATCCTCCCAAGTGCATAGATAGCACCGGCAATGGCAATTCCGAAGGCAAGGCCGATGGCAAGCCAGTCTGCAAGGCCACCGAAGTACCCGATCCCGATGTTAAACTCAGTGAGCGGTTCTTCTCCGGAAGAGAGCATCAGGGTAACCGTCGCTGCTCCTGCTCCGAAAAAGACGAGGAGGAAGGTTCCAACCAGCTCCGCCACACATCGTTTTGTAAGTGATGTCATGGTTTTACCCTCCAATCATGAATGGAATGCGTTGTAGCAGGGTGGGCAGAGGATCCGTGGAATGTTCTGCTTCAGTTTTTTTGCCGGGAAGGGGTAGCCCCCCTCCCACATTTCGGCCTCCTCCCTCTTTGCATGCTCCATACAGATTCCCATGCCGCAGACGATGCAGATTGCAACCGCATCGCTGTCTTTCCCCTCCTGGGCGCAGATATAGCATTTCATTTCTGATCACCTGCTGCCTACACCGCATCGCGGTATTCACAGTACTGATGCCTGAAGTCAACGAGGCATGCGGCTGCACAGTCTTTGCAGGCCCTGACCGGAGCTGCTGGGATCTCTTTGTGAAGAGCGATGATGTTCGTCATCATCGTTGCGGTCACCGGTTCACTGGTCAGCAGGCATGGGTAGTCGGCGAGCCTCATCAGGGCAGAAGCTCTGACTGTTATAGCACAGGCCGGGTATGCATACCATTGCGGGTTCATCAGCACCTCGTTTTCGTGAATCGGGGATAGATCGATCTTGCATCCTGAAACAATTGGTGCGAGCGGATCATCTGATCCCGCTTTTGCCCTCCGTGCCTTGTCGATAATCTTCCATCCGCGGTAGATCATATCCATGAAGTCGCAGTTATGCAGTTCAGCTGCTGCACCACGGGTCGGCTTCAGCTGGACAAAGTTATGGAACCTCTTTGTGAGGAGATCGACTATCATCGGGGCATTGAATCCATCAAGTTCCAGGATATATTCTGTTGCAGCTGCTGATGCGCCGGTTGCAACCGAGAGGATATCATATTCGCTCTTCAGTTTTGGAACAGCGGCGTCGAGGGTCTTCTCCATTACCTCAGTCACTGCCTCGATGGTTGCCATGACCACATCGTCCTTGCACATGTTGAAGGTGGACTGGGCGATGTGATGGGCGATATCACCGACACAGTACGCCGGGATGGTGACGATATTTCCATAATGGACGCCTTCATCCACTGATTTCTTCACAGCCGGCGTAATGAGGCGGCGATATTCGTCCATATACTTTCTCACATCAAAGGATGAGTGGCCTGCCTCATCCATCAGTTCAGCTTGGGCAGCAACCGGGGTCTTATAGATCTTCTGGACCTGCTGAACCTCCTTTTTTGATGCTTCCGCAAGAGAGTCACCTGCTTCGACCCGTGTTGCAAAGACCTCGCCGACACCATAGGATGTGTTCATGCCCCAGGATTTTGAGGCAAGTATTGTCTGTTTGTGATCTTTTGGAATTTCTGTCTTCTTCAAGATCTGGTTGACGATATTGCTTGTACTCCCCGGTATCATGGCAAAATCCACAACACAGGTGGGCCCGTAGAATCCGGCATATCGGCGTGCGGATTCCCGCCCGATCAATGCCTCGGACTTTCCAATCTGGGTGACAAAGGCATCAAGGCTCTTTTTGAACTTTGGGTCTTCATCACTGAGGATTTCAAGGACGACCGGGGTCTGGTAGTGTTCGACAAAGGGATCGTCTTCAGGCCTGATGGTTTTTGTCAAGCCTTTCAGTGCGTTGAAGTGGGCAGTGACTGACGTCTTGTGCAGATCGATCACCGCAGCACTCTGGCCGGAAACAGCCTTCATCTTTTTCACGGCTGCAACATAGGGTTCGGCATCTGCGAGTGAAAATGTCGTCCCACGCTTCTTTTTAATCGTTTCTACATCTGCCCGCTGGGCAGCCATCGCTTCTGCGATTATTTTTTTATAGAGTTCGGACATTGCTAACACCTCTTTTCATCGGGCAGATGCCCGATATGCCGCATTATGATCTCACAGCGTATAAGGGTATTGTTAAAGGGTTGTAATTTATATTCATAATTAATTTTCATTATGCTCTTGTAATTTTGATTAAATGGCACCATGGTACGTACACTGTTTTTGCATTTCCTTGTGATCATTTTTTGAAAACACATATAACAGACCAATTCACATACTACTATAATCAAATCATGGTTGCATGCATGATCGGCCTTTTTGGGCGGAATCCGGCGATGTAGCCAGGATATCAATTGATACTGGTGATGGTGGCCTGATAGGGTATGGCAGCAATACAGATTTTAATTGTTGAAGACGATCCGATGATCGTTGAGATGCTCGTTGTCATGCTCAGGAAACTTGGGTATGGCGTCTCAGGTATTGCAACATCAGCAGATGAGGCAATCATGCAGGCGATCCAGAGTACCCCCGATCTCGTCCTGATGGATATCGGCCTCGAAGGGAGGGCAAATGGGATTGCTGCTGCAACGATCATCTACCAGTTCTTCTCGATACCTGTCGTCTTCTGCACAGCCCATTCCGGGGGTGAGATAATTAATCTGGCAAAGAAGGCTCAACCATTTGGTTACATCACAAAACCCTTCAATGAACGCGATCTCTTCAGCGTCATTGAGATTGCGATCAATAATTATCTCTCAACACGCCCCTCAGGAACAGATGCCAGAAAATTCAAGGAGCTGCTCTATCTTGATGCCGGGGTGATATTCCTTGATACTAGTGGACGTGTCCTCTTCATGAACCCTTATGCGGAACATATCACTGCAATCACTCATAAGCAGGGGTTTTATCATAGTGTCGACAAGGTCATCAACTTTGAGATGGCTTCAAAAACACAGAAAAAATATGAGTCTCTCTGGGAAGCGATCCGGGAGAGTGTGGTGATTGGAACCGGCCATGATATCATCATCACAACACGGAAAGGAAAGAGGAAGGCAGTACACCTGAAAGTGATGGTGAGGAAGAATAACAGAAACGAGATTGTCGGCTATATCCTCAAGCTTGAGGAGAATATCGGGAAAAGCCGGACCCTGAATCGTTATTAATCCTCTCTTTACTTCCCGGTTTTCTTCTCTGATACTTCTCTATACCCTGAATAATTCTCGGGTGTATCCCTTTACTGCTTTATAAATCAGGGGAAGAAGTACTATCCCCAGATCAACCGGCGATCATCGGACTGGCATTCTCATCGAATGGATTCTTCCGCATCGCCAGTGAGAAGAGATATGGGTAGTGTGACTTCAGGTATCGCATATACTCGATCCACTCCGGGGTGAGCTGGTCATAGACACGCCTGATATCAATGGTGAGGTGGGTAATATCCTTTTCGGGCAGTCTGGAAATATCATCTCTGCTCTCCAGCTCTTCAGAGAGGTGGAAGACCGCACGGAGCGCCTCTGTGAACGTGGTATGTTCCAGCAGAACAGGGTTTTCCAGCAGGCGGAGCAGAAAGTCGCGGTGCCTGATGAGAAAGTTATGGAGATCCTGAAGATCGATCCGCTGAATCATGATCGTATGTTCTGTTCCCTGAAGCTCATCTCTGATCCGATCGAACTCTGTATCTGTCCATGAATCCCGTATGAGAAGATCTCCCCGGAGTTCATCGAGATTTGGGTCTGCATCTGAGAAAAGTTTTAAAAGGGTTGATCCGACCTCGGAGAAGAAGATGCCAATGACCATATTCATCTTCTGAAGCCTTTCCCTCTTTGAGCGGATTGCCAATAGCTGGTTGATGATGAGTGTCACGAGGAGGACATTCACCGGCAGAAAACCGAGGGCATTGAAGATATAGGTGAGGGTGTTGCTCTCCCCCTCATCACCGACGATCAGAAACTTCAGCCCGTAGATGAGCGCTGTCGAACATAGGAGTGCTATGCCGAGTTTTGTCTCCCATTTGAGTCGCATTGTACCTGCCCCTTCCAGAGTAATGGATGCTTTTTGCATGTAAAAAGGAAACTGTCCTTCAGGTGATGATAAAGACCCAGGCAATGAAGATCAGGCTCTGGAGCATCATCACCGGAAGCCATATTTTTGGAATCCGATCAAGGGTTACCTCATCGATCAGATCTCCGAAAGCATCATATATAAGTTTCTCCTATTGTGGCATATGAACTCTCTTCATTACCTCCTGATGGGGGTCATCCTGGCTGCCGTACTCTGTGTGGCAGGATGCTCTGATGTACCGCAGGAAGAGGCTCCGCCGGCGACAACTTCAGAAGCAACCCCGGCTCCTGTCGTGACGTCTTCAGGGTGGTCACTTGAACCGGGGCCTGTAGGAACAATGCCGGCTGGAAAAGACGTTTCAGCTACAGCGAGAAAAGATCCACTGAGTAATGTCATAACTGTTCAGTTTGATGGAGGGAGGGGAATGACCTTTATCACACAGATTCAGGCGATCCTGTACTCTGGAGATGGAAGGGTTGAGGAGAAAAGTATCGAACGTCCCCTTTCCCTGGGGAAGTCTGTTACATTTGAGGGAACCAGGGGTTCTCCTGATCGCGTGAAGATCACGGCAATCTACAATACCGGTGAGGTGGTTGTGATCAGCGACGAGCTCTATCAGAGAGAAGATGCATTTGCGAAGTAACCTCACTCTCTTCTTTTCCACCTGATAAGGACTCCATCGTCCATCTGTCCGACGTGATCGAGGGTGAGCCTTGGGAAGAGCGATTGATCTACAAATCCCTCTCCATCGGCCAGAGTCGGGGCTGTTTTTCCGCCGATGATCATCGATCCCAGATAGACATGCAGTTCATCAAAGAGTCCCTGGCTTAAAAATGACCAGATCACAGTGCCCCCACCTTCAACCATGAGAGTTTTAATCTTTCTGTTTCCCAATTCCTGTACAAAGCTACAAAGATCGACAGTATCCTCTCCGGAGGTGATGACTTCAGCATACTCTCCAAGTGCCTCCATCCGTTCTGGATCGGCTTTTTCAGATACCGCAATGATCCGTTTCCCCTCACCCTTCCTCAGGATGTCCGCTGTTGTCGGTGTTTGAGCATCTGAGTCAAGGACGATCCTCACCGGGTTCTCATCTGCCTTCCTGTTTTTCCGCTCTTCACGAAGAGCTGGCGATTTTACTGTCAGGGA
This sequence comes from Methanocalculus sp., assembly GCA_013329165.1. Lineage (GTDB taxonomy): Archaea > Halobacteriota > Methanomicrobia > Methanomicrobiales > Methanocorpusculaceae > Methanocalculus > Methanocalculus sp9912u. The sequence goes on from DUKV01000007.1 coordinate 57,961, forward strand.
TGGATCATCAGCCAGCACCGTTCCGATACCGACCAGAATTGCATCACAGTCGGCACGCATCCGGTCGACACGGGCAAAGTCCTCAGATCCCGATATAGGTACCTGGCACCGCTCCCGGGTGGAGAGTTTTCCATCAGCACTTATGGCAGCGTTGATGATTATATATGGCCGCATCTGAAGTATGGGTTTATGGATGATGACTGATATAGGCTGTGATTAAAATGTTGATGGGGTGTATTTTTCACCATATCCGGCAAACCATGATCACATGGGAAACCTGACAGTTGCAGCGATTGCACCTCCTGATGTTTTGCGTGAACTTGGGAAGAAGGGCACCTCATCGGATATCACCTTTTATAATCTGAAACGCGATCTGGATACGGTTACGCTTGTTGAGCCATCCAGGTATCCTGAACGGCTTTCATCCCTCTACTTCTCGGTTTCAATGGCACAGGCGGCAATCCTTGTCATCGACGAGATCACCCCGCAACTTGGGGAATGTATCCTGATGCTCGATTCCGCAGGTGTTTCTGAGGGGTATATCATACTGAGAAACTACCTCGGGCAGGATCAGGTTGAACCACTCTTCAGAGGAACTGTTCTTGAAGGGTACAGGTTCTGTGAACCGAACTGGATTGAGCTGAAGGAGATGCTGCTGAAACATGCTGCCCGTGTCAAGTCAGATGAGCCCCCGGCCGGTTCGATGCCGCATGGCACAATGGCAATTGATCACCATTTCAATGTCAAGGGCATCGGGACTGTTGTCCTTGGCGGGGTTGTCAAAGGCTGCCTCAGAAAGCATGATCAGCTGAAGGTGCTTCCCGGTGAGAAACAGGCGATACTCCGATCAATCCAGAAGCATGATGACGACTCGGCGTATGCGGTGAAGGACGATCGGGTTGGCCTGGCCCTGAAGAATATCGAGGCTGATGATCTGGATCGCGGCTTTGTACTCACAACTGATCCGTCTGTTCTGGTCACAGATGAGATACATGCCGGGGCTTCACTTATAAAATACTGGCCTTCCCCGATTCATGAGGGGATGATGCTCTATTCAGGCCACTGGATGCAGTTCATCTCCGGTAAGGTGACTACAGTTCAAGATGCAGGAGATTTCCGCCATCCTGTTCTGACGATCAGTCTGGATAAACTGCTTGTCTATCTGCCCGGTGATATAGTGGTGCTCCATTATCTCGAAGGCGGGAAACTCCGGATTGTCGGCTCCCTTAAACTTGGCTGAATACGCGGTTTGATGGATTTCCGGGGTTAAATGAGAAGAAGCTTTTAATGCTTCGAACGATCAATTTATAATTATATGGGAGATATCACAACCCTCTCCTCTCCTGGAAAGGGTGCGCATTCATCGGTATTTGTCAGGTTATGGGTCTTTTCCGCCCTGACGGTGACTGCATATCTCATTACCTATTATGGTATGCAGCATGGTATCCATGATGTCTATCCTGCCCTTTTTCTGCTTCCGATTGTCTTTACCCCTTTCCTCTTCCCCCGGCGTGAGATGATCATTGCGGTTGCGATTGCCCTTGGGTATTTTGCACTGGTCTTTTCTCTTGCCGGGAACAATGCAGCGATTGTCTATGCCTCGACGGTGAACTTCATCCTCTTTATTGCATTTGGGGTCTTTGTTGCGGTTGTTGCGGATCATGTCCGGGTGAAGACCGGGAGATACTCCAGGATGCTTGAGTGTTCGGAATCATGCAACTGGATTGTTAATAGAAAGACACAGACGATCATGGATGCCAATCCTCTCTTTCTCAACCTGCTGGACTATCTTCCGAATTCACTCCATGGTGCAAAGATACAGAGCCTCTGGCGTGATCCAGAACGGGCAACTGCTCTCCTTGATGAGATAGAAAGATATGTATCTGTTGCCGATTATGAAGAGGTACTCGTTGGACGGGATGGAACCCAACATGTTGTCCGGTTATCCGGATCAGTTCTCGATGAAGAGTCTGTATTGATCTCTGCTGTTGATATTACACCATTAAAGAATGCTGAGGTGGCCTGCCAGAATGTCCGGATCGAATATAAAGAGACACTTGACGCGATTGATGAGCCGATCCTTGTCATCAGCCCGGATCATCATATTCTTCTCAATAATAGTACGGCTCTTCAGCAGGCTCAGAAAATTCGGGGAGTTTCCGATATTGTCGGCAAACCTATTCTGGAATTCTTCCCCTGCGTGCGTCTTCTCTCGGAATCGTATATTCATGATATGGTATTCTCCAAAGAACAGCCGATCAGGCGGGAGATCCTCTATGAAGAATCCGGCGTCGAGAAGTGGTTCACTATCCATATCAACCCTATTAAGCGGGGCCAGGGTAGAGGATCTGCGATTGTGATGATCCATGATATCACCGAGAAGAAGAAGAACGAGGCGCTATGGCGCAAATCAGAGTCAGCAAACCGGACAATCTTTGAAAATGCCGGTGCCGGTATCCTCATCATTGATGAAACCGGCTGCATTCATTCGGTTAACGATGAGTTCTGCACGCTGACGGGGTATGAGAAAGAGGAGCTCCAGGGCAGGCCTCTAGTTCAGCTCCTCTTCCCCGAAAAAGATCATCAGATCATCCAGGCATGCATCAGTACCGATGCCGGGTATGAGTCTCATGAGGAGTATGAGGTTACCATCATCGATGCACAGGGTGATGAACGAAACTGCATGCTTCTGACTGCACTTATTCCGGATACAAGCCACAGAGTAGTATCCATCGTCGATATCACCGAAGAACAGCGGATGCTCGATATGATGCTCGAACAGGAGGCAAACTATCTCCAGCTGATACGCCATGTGCCTGTTGGGATCTTCACGTGTGGAAACGGGGTGATACAATTTGTCAATCCTTCATTCTGTCAGATAACCGGGTATTCCGAGGATGAGCTTCTGGGTGAGCGGATCTCGACCATCTTCCCGGAGGCTGACGGGCTGCCACAACAAAACACTCCGGCAGAGATCGTCTTCTCCCGAAAAAATGGCGAGCTTTCTCCCGGCACGGTGGAAATGCGGGCATTTCGATCAGATGGCGAGCCGGTTGAACTTGGGATCCTGATTGATATCTCGACCCAGAAACGACTTGAAGAGAACCTCAGGGGTGAGATTGAACGAAGATCTGACTTTGTGATGGTCGCTTCCCATGAACTGAGAACACCTCTTCAACCTGTTGTTGGCTATCTCAGTCTTATCCTCGCAGACCCGGGTGTCCTGAACCTCTCGCCGGATGTGGTGGAGATGCTGACGCTCTGCCAGAAGCATATCGATCAGGAGCGGAGGATCATTGATCGGATGATTGCCCTCTCGCTTGTTGACTCAAATAAGATCGTACCGAATTCCCGGGAGATACCAATCCGGGATCTCATCGAGGATATCATCGTTGAGTATAATTGTCGGGCAGATGCCCAGGTGAAGAATGAAGTGCCGCCATCTGTCACCATCCAGGGAGACCCGGATCTCCTCTATCATGTCTTCACCAGCATCATCAACAATGCGGTGAGATACAATGAACCCCCCCGTGAAGTTTCGGTGCAGTATGAAGCCGACGAAAATAACCATTATATCAGCGTCATCGATAATGGTATCGGGATCGATCCGGCCTCTCTTGAAAATATATTCAAACCTTTCCACATAGCCGATCTCCAGAAATTACAACGTGAGTATAATCGCCTGGGGCTCGGCCTTTCGATTGCACAACGGTATGTTCAGGTTCATGGCGGCGAGATCAGCGTCTCAAGTGTTCCCGGGAAGGGGAGTATTTTTACCATACGAATACCCATGAGGATAGTAATATGACGAAGACGGTGATGGTGGTTGATGATGATATCCCAAACCTCACAGTGATGGGACTTCTCCTGAAGAAGCTTGGGTATGTTGCAGTCACCCATAATAACGGATGGGATGCGATCGTAGCAATCAAGAAGGAGATGCCTGATCTGGTTCTTCTGGATCTGATGATGACGCCCATTGACGGATGGCAGTTTCTGGATGAGATCAAAAAAGAGGGTATTGTGGGCCTTCCGGTGATGCTCTTCACCGCAAAATACATCAGGGATGATGAGATTGAGCCCTATAAAAGTGAAATATCTCTTATTCTCCAGAAACCCGTCTCCTTCAAAGAGCTCGAAGCGACTCTGGGCGAGTTCTTCAGCTCCAGGTCATAAACGAACAACCAGACTCCATCACTCTCATTTTGGAATACGTATTATTTTAGGTGTCGTTAGAGGACGACTCCCCCCGGTGTCAATTCATAAGGGCTAAATAGTTTCTTTAACGTAATCTCTATTTCATGAACGCTAAGGTGTGTGCCGCTCTCGTTGCGGCAGTTGTATTGTCCTTGTTTGCAGCTGGGTGCATGGGTGGGGAAACCCCCGCCCCCTCGGACCGGCCTCTCTACATTGTTGGTATCGATGGTGATTATCCTCCTTTCAGCTATATCGATGCTGATGGCTCGGCTTCCGGATTCGATGTTGAGTCTATCCAGTGGATCGGCGAAGAGATGGGCTTTGATGTAAAGATCCAGCCGATGGCATGGGATGGTATCATCACCAGCCTTGTGACCAGGAAGATCGATATGGTCTATTCAGGGATGACGATCACCCCGGAGCGGCAGGAGCGTGTCAGCTTCTCCAAGCCCTACTGGATTGTGAACCAGGCAGTTGCCGCACGTCCGGATTCCACAATGACCATCGATGATGTACTTGCAGGCAAGGTTATCATAGGTGCACAGCGGGGCAGTACTGCGGCAGATTATATCCAGACAAACCTGGTTGATACCGGTCTCCTCGCTGCAGATGACTTCAAGCAGTATACCAGCTTCCCGCTCGCAGTACAGGATCTTGAGAACGGACGAGTTGATGCTGTGATGTTTGATGTCCCGGTTGTCAATGAATTTATCCAGGAGAAGGGTCTCCGGAAGGTCGGTCTTGTCGAGACGAACGAGGAGTATGGTGTTGCAATCCGGAAAGAGGATACCGAGCTGCTTGCCACCATCAATGAAGGCATCACCCGGCTTCAGGCATCACCCCAATGGGATGAACTGAAGCAGAAGTATGGTCTTGAGTAACTGGTTTTGGATCAATTATCCCAACCAAAAACTCAATCCCCCTACCTTTTTCTTATCCTGGAGACAATAGTCTGGGTAACTCTCTCTACTCTGCCGGTGCAGGGTATCTTTCCGTGGTGATCCTGTTTGAGTATTCTTTCCCCGGTCATTGTTGATTCCCTCCCCTATCTCCTCTCCGGTGTCTTCACGACTCTCGGGCTTGTGATCCTTGCCCTTGGGCTTGGGCTCATAATGGGGATTCCAATGGCGCTTCTTCAGGTGTATGGCCCTGCCCCCCTCCAGTATTGTGTCCGCACCTATATCTGGATCTTCCGCGGCCTTCCGATTCTGGTGCTTCTCTTCCTCTTCTACTTCGGGATATTCCCGATACTCGCCTTTGATATCGCTGCATTCTGGATTGCCGCAGTTGTCCTTGGATTTCGGACTGCCGCATACCAGTCGGAGATCTTCCGCGGTGCGATCCTCTCGATCAGTGAGGGGCAGATGCTGGCGGCGCGTTCACTTGGGATGTCCCGGGTCTGTGCAATCAGAACTGTTATACTCCCCCAGGCACTCAGGCGTGCGCTCCCCGGTTGGACGAACGAGTACCCGATCCTCCTCACCGACTCGTCAGTCTGTTATGCGATAGGGGTTGCCGAGCTGTTGACGAGGGGCAACCAGATCGTGGCACGGATCGGGGATCCGATGACGGTCTATGTGATCGTTGCGATCCTCTTCATCCTCTTAAATTATGGCGGGCAGTGGATCTTCGGCAGGATTGAGAACCGATATAAAATTCCCGGGTATGGGCACGGTGATGCATAAGATGATGAATGGAGAGATCATTCTCAGGGTGGAGGATATCCACAAATGTTATGGCGATATCGAGGTGCTGAAGGGTGTCTCCTTTGATGTCCGCCGGGGCGAGACGAAGGTCTTCATAGGCCCGTCAGGTACAGGAAAGAGCACCCTGCTCCGGTGTATCAATCAGCTGACAATCCCGGATAGTGGTTGTATCTGGCTGAATGATGAAGAGGTGATCTATGGGGGTCCGCGGATCAATCAGCTCCGCCAGAAGATCGGGATGGTCTTCCAGAACTTCAACCTCTTCGATCACTTAACAGCGGTTGCCAATGTCGAGATCGCCCTCATCAGGGTGAAGGGGATGAGCAAGGCCGATGCACGGAAGAAGGCTCTTGAAGAACTCAAACAGGTGGGTCTCCTAGATAAGGCAAACGCCTATCCGGCAGAACTCTCCGGAGGACAGGCGCAGCGGCTCTCAATTGCGCGAGCCCTCGCGATGGATCCGGAGGTGATCCTCTTTGACGAACCGACCTCCTCACTGGATCCCGAGCTGACACGGGAGGTGCTGGAGGTGATGAAGCGGCTTGCACGGGCAGGGATGACGATGCTTGTTGTGACACATGAGATGGGGTTTGCCCTCTCGGTGGCAAATGAGATCCTCTTCATGGAGCATGGGACGATCGTCGAGAAGGGATCGCCATCTGATATCCAGACGAGCCCCGCATTTGCACGGACACGGATGTTTCTTGGAACATTTCAGGATGATTGATGAACAAAGATGATTGACCTCCAGTTTGATTTCGAGATCCTGCTGCCAGCCCTCTACAAGGGCGCTCTTGTCACATTTGCCCTTATCCTGGTATCTGCACCATTTGGTTTTCTGAATGGAATCGGAATTGCACTTGGAAGGACCTATGGAAACCGGCTTGTCTCCAGGCTCTGCCAGGGGTATGTCCTCTTCTTCAAAGGGTGCCCGCTTCTCCTCCTCCTCTTCATCATCTACTTCGGTCTCCCGTCTCTTGGGATCACCTTCACCGCATTTACGTCAGCGGTGATCGGCTTCATCCTCTGTAATGGTGCATACAACTCCGAGTATATTCGTGGGGGAATCCAGTCGGTATCCTCGGGGCAGATGACGGCAGCCCTTTCTCTTGGGATGTCAAGGGTGCAGGCGATCCGGAGTATCATTCTGCCGCAGGCACTGAGAAAATCACTCCCCGGTCTCTCGAATGAGTTCATCTACCTGATCAAGTACTCATCTCTGGCGTACATGATAACAGTCATCGAGATTACCGGTGCCGGGAATATCTTTGCCGCCAAATACTTCGCCTTCTTTGAGGTTTTCATTCTGATCGGTATCTTCTACCTCGGCCTCGTCACCGTCGCCGGGCGGATCATTGCTGTGATCGAGAAGAAGATTGCAATCCCCGGGTTCGGCGGAGTATAATTACTCGTCTTCCATTCCTGCAAAGAAGACCATTTTAGGCGGCCGCCTGAGGATTGCCCCGCAACGGGGGCAGACTGCGGTATCCCTGCAGGCGGATCCGCAGGTTGCACAGGTATCCAGTACAACAAATATATTTTCACAGCGGGGGCAGAACCAGTCTTCCATGATCTCCTCACTCCTCCTTCCCGAGTGTCTTCATGACGAGGAGGGTGATGTCATCAGATTGTGGATTATCTCCGGCAAATGCACTGATATCCTCGATGATTGAGGCGATGATCCCGGCCGCTGTCTCGTCCTGGATTCCCTTGAGCACTGCTTCAAGCCGCTCTTCTCCATAAAGTTCCTGGTCTTTGTTCTCGGCTTCGGTGACCCCGTCTGTATAGAGGACGAGGAGATCATTTTCATACAGGGGTATCTCAACGGTTTCAAGTTCGATATCCTCAATGACACCAAGGGCAATTCCTTCTGCTTTGAGGAGTGTGATCGAATGATCGTCACCACGCAGGAATACCGGTGGATTGTGACCGGCGTTTACGTAGGTGAGCGTCTTCTCGTTGGCATCCAGAATCGCATAGAAGAGGGTGACGAACATGCTCGTCTTTGAATCCTCGCAGATCAGCCTGTTTGCCTGGGTGATCGCCACTGCAGGGGATGGTTCGTCTGCAGTGCTTGCCCGGACAAGTGTCCGGGATAATGCCATGAAGAGGGCGGCTGAGACGCCTTTTCCTGAGACATCTGCTATGACAAGGCCAAAGCGTCCTTCACCGATCGGGATGAAGTCATAGAAGTCACCCCCTACAAAGAGGGCGGGGATGCTCTTTGCAGCAAGGTCGAAACCCTTGATGATCGGTGCCCGGTCAGGGAGGAAGCTCTCCTGGATGCTGCGGGCGATCTCAAGCTCACGCGAGAGCCGCTCCCTCTCAGCAGTCGTCCTCTCCAGATCGGTCATCATCGCGCTGAGATCTTCTGCCATCGTATTGAAGTTGCCAGCCAGTTCGCCAAATTCATCATCTGTCCCGGTCTCGACACGGTATGCCAGATCACCTCTTCCGATGGCATCTGCTCCTTCTGAGAGCCGCTTCAGGGGGCGGGTAATCGCCTGCGAAAAGAGTGCAGAACCGAGAACGGCAGCTGCGATGAGGACGACCATGGTGATGATGAAGAGATGCATTGAACGGGTGATCTGCTGGTCGATCTGATCGGCAGTTTCTGCCGTCTGCCGGCTGAGTTTCTCGCCGGTCAGCACAGCCGGCTCGATGACCGTTTCGACCGGCATCACGATGGCAATGCTCCACCCTGTCGTTTTCACGGGGGCATATGCGACGAAGACATCATTTCTGTCGAGAGAGATCCTGCTGATGCCGGTCTCACCCCGTACCATCTTCTGCGCAACAGCTTTGATCTCACGATTTGGCGCAAGAAGAAGGTTTTCGGTGGTAAACGCCTCATCCCAGAGGCGGTCATCTGCGGTGAGTCCGGGGCGCGTGATGACATGACCATCTGATCCAATCAGCATGCCATATCCGTCTCCTCCAAATGATGTGTCGAGGATCATCTGGTTGATCGTCTCGATGGTGACATCCGCACCGATGATCCATTCCCTTGCCGGATCAGGGATCCGGTATGAACAGGTGACGGTGAGACCTGATCCCCCGGCATCGACATAGGGGCGTGACCAGACGATTTCTTCCTGCCGAAGTGCGCTCTGATACCAGTTGCGGTTCCTGGGATCAAATTCCGGGGGCAGGTCGTCTGTGGCCGGATACAATCTGAAGATGCCGGATCCGGTTCCGATATAGATCCAGGTGATGTCCGGATGTGCGGTCCGGGCAGAGATCATGATCCTTTCAAGGCCTGCAAGCTCACTCCGCTCCTCTGTATCAGGGTGTGCGCCGGGTGCGATCACCTCTTTGCTTCTGACAGAGGGGATCGGGATGGTATCGGATTGTATCTCCTCTGCATAGATGGCAACTGTCCGGATTGCCTTTTCAGTATCTTCAAAATAGAGGGAGGTGTATTCCGCCTGATCGACTGCCATTTTGAGGAGGTACTCTTCGGCATCCTCGATGAGTGCTGCAGAACTCTCCTCAACCGCCTGTCTGCCGAGTTTCTCACTCTGCTCGATCGCAGTTCCGCCGAGCTCGGTGATTGCCGAGGAGGCTATTCCCCCGGCAATAATAAGTGATATAACTGAAATGGTAAGGAATGCCAGGAGAATCTTTGTTCTTACAGCCATCGGCGGGATCGGCAGGGTCATCATCATAAAATCATCTGGATGGAATATAAGTGCTCTCTTCACCGGGCACTGGAGATCCATGCAACACGCATCGGCAATGAGATGAAGATCGCAGTTGCCCATGCCATTGCAGCATATAATCCGCATCCGACAAATGAGTACATCCTCCCCTCGGTCATCGATCGCCGGGTGACTCAGGCGGTGGCAACGGCCGTTTCGGAGGCATGGAAGATCTCAGGTGCCAGAGAGGATGTTACCAGATCGCAACACTGTCTCCTCTTCAGGAGGAGTTCACGGAATGGTGGGATCTGCTCCCTCTCTCAAAATTGCGTGCCGATCAGGAGTATTCAGGGATGATAGCGGTACGCATTCTTTGGGATAATAATCTCAAACCGTGCACCTTTCTGCCAGGTGCCGGTTTCGCTGATCGTTATCCCTGTAATAGAGAGTATCTCACGGATCAGAAAGAGTCCAAGCCCCATCTTGCTTCCACGGATATGCGAAAAGATTCTCTCTTTCATATCGTCGGGGATACCTATCCCGTCATCTTCAACAGTCAGCACCCCGTATTCTCCAGCCTGGTGAAATGAGATCTCTATTCTGGTTGCCTTCTCCCCGTGAATGATGGTATTATGGAAGAGGTTTGAGAAGACCTTCAGGAGGAGCGGGTCAGCAAAGATCTCAAGATCCCCGGTCTTTACCTCAATTGTGATCTCCCGGGGATCGATCTCCTGTTCGGCCCACCGGGCAGTCGTCTCCACATGCTGCCAGGTGGGTTCTTTGACTCCAAGGTTTTCATAATCTGCCGTGAAGGCGATCTGCCTCTGGATGGTTCTGACCGCTTCTGTGAGTTTTGCCATATAGTCGTGGATCTCAGGGGTTCCGGTCAGCTCTTCCTGAATAATGGAGCCATAGCCGAGGATGGCGGTGATCTGGTTTAAGATATCATGCCTTGTGATCGAGGAGAGGAGGTTGAGCTTTTTGTTTGCCACTTCAAGGCTCTGGCGTGCCCTGTATACCTCGCTTATATCCCTGATGAAGATGGTGGTGCCGATGGGGGTTCCTTTCCTGCTGGCAAATGGCTCTGTTCGAACCTCGAATATCTCCTCTCCATCATCGCGATGGATAAGGTGGGAGTGTTCCATTTCAGTGATTCCCCACCGCCTGAGAATGTTCATCCCATCTGTTCCTTCAATCTCCGCGAACGTATTGCCAACGACAATTGTTGCAGCAGGGTTCATATCAACCACCTGGTTGTTACTGTCAAGAACGATTAATCCGTCTTTCATCGATTCGATGACCGTTTTTCTTGCCAGAGGTACGATCCTGAAGAGGCCGAGGTCCGCATTGCTGCTGATAACGATGAGAGAGAGCGTGATCAGGAGTGCAAACGGTGTCAGATCAATGCCGGGGAACGGGTCAAGGCGGAAGAGGTACAGGAGATTGAAAAGGAGGGGGACAATGATTCCGATAAAGAAAAGAAATAGCTGCTCGCGGACACGGGGTGTACTTGCGGTGTATCGGTAGATCAGTATACCGATTGAGCATGTAATTAAAAAATAGGAGTACAGGGTATGCAATGGATAGAGCGGGCCATATGTGACTTCCCAGACGATCGTCCCAAGTTCAAATTGTTCTGTTACGCCCGAATAGAAGAGGCCGTGGATACTGTTTGTCCCGACGAGAATGATGTTTATAAACGGGATGATGAAGAGTATGGCGGCCCTCTGTGCGGTTTCAAACCAGCGGATTCCCGAAACTGCGCAGGCGATGAGGAAGAAGGTTACCGGAATCCCCAAGAACCCGATGGATGACAGGGTGGTGATGGCGAGTTGTGATCCCGGATCCGCTGCCATATAGATACAGGCATCCCCAAAAGCCCAGATGGCTGCAAGTACCATGAAGAGCGTAACAGGCCCTCTCATCGGTTCACCCCAGCTATTCCTGAGATGGTATGCTGCCATGGCAAACACAAGGGCAATGATCAGGAGAATCGGGGTGAGGATTGAGAACTGGAATATCATACCTTCATCTGTCAGATTGATGTTTATGAATAAAAAGGTTCTTCGTCGATTGCCTACTGTCTGATTGCTAAAAACCCAAACCGCGTAATTACCTTGTGGTAAGATAGATGTATGCAGGAGGGCGGGGTGTGCCCACCTGTGTAGAAAAAGGTATTAGCGGTAATAGATCCTGACTGTTCCTTCTGTGGAGAGGCGTTTCTGCTGGCCATATGGTTCTATGACGAACGCGATCCCCTTATCTGCATGGGCTTCGATTGTTCTATCGGAGATTCCGGTGTACGATTCGATATATGCAAGGGTACTCCGGTCAAAGGAGGGGTTATCATCCCATGCTCTCGTGTATGCATGAGTCTGTTCGAGAGTCATGAACCGGATGGTTACCGGGGCATCGGTACGTACCTCAAGCTTCAGATGGTTCTGCATGATGGTATTTACCTGGGGCACGATCTGGGAATATCCGCTTTCAGGGGAGAGCTGCTCTTCACGCCAGAACACCCAGTTGCCAGTAGATGCCGGTGTGGATTGGGGAGCTACGGAATCTGTTGGCGTCTCACCCCCGATCGTCTCTGTTGCCTCACCGACTTCAGATAATGCACCGCCAATCGTATCTTCAACGCTTCCCTTGATCGAATCGGTATCAATGACAACTCCGGTCGGATCCGCCGAACAACCTGCAAAGAAGATGGCTGCGATCAGGATCAAAAAGGCAGTAATCTCGTGTATTCTCATAATTGTCAATAAGCACTTTTATTTATATATTGATTTCGAAACGCGACACTCATTGAATCAGGTGCAGGGTATTCCCCTGGATAATGCCTGCGGTTCATCGCCTGCCTGTTTTTGACTGCATGGCGACAGGTTTTAAAAACGTGTCTGAAATATAGTATATGAACGACCGGAGTATTGTATACCTTCTATTCATTGCTCTTCTTCTGCTCTGCTCAGCCGGGTGCAGCGAGAGTACAGGATCTCAGGGTGAGCCCGTTCAGATTGATGCTGTATCATCTGCCGATCCTGAACGAAGCGGGCTTCTCTTTATCAATGAATTCGAAGGCGGCCATGTGTACAGGACACCATCCGGTATCTTCCTGGTACTGGATCTCAGGGGTTCATGGACTGAGATGGGACGTCAGTATGGCGGTCTTGCCGGGGAGGATCTCCGCCCCTTTCATGACAGGATTGTGGCGGATCTTACTGGCCGGGGTGTTTCCGCCGATGATCAACTGGCGGCTGCACAGGATTACTATGAAAGATTATCTCCGGAATTGAAGGAACTGCTCCAGGGCATGAGCGAGACATCCGGCCTCACCATGGATGAGGTGCTGGTCCTCAATGCCGGTATGATGCTCCTGACCGAGGCAATATTTGCCGATCAGCTGCCGGGTCTCCCTGATGCTGCCACCTCAGGATGCATCGGGATCGGCGTCTGGGATCAGTATACAGAGGATGGCAGAGTCATCTTTGGTCGGAACTGGGATATCGATCGTCCCTCGATGAAACAGTATATGGAGTTTCTCTCTGTTGTTGTCCTGCATCCGGATGACGGCTATGCGTATGCCAATATCCATCCGCTTGGCAATGTCTATCTCGAGACCGGTATGAACAGCGAAGGTCTCTTCATTGAATTGAATAATGGAGCCTATTCTGATCCGACTGAATATATGGATCGGTCGGATACAGCCTCGGTCCTTGTTGATGTACTGAGAGAATCTGGATCGGTTCCTGAAGCGGCAGATATGCTGAAGAATATCCCCGCAGATCTCTCGTACATCCTCCAGATTGCAGATCCTTCGGAAGCAGTCTCGCTTGAGCGGGGAACCTTCGATGCCAGGGTGAGAAACCCTGATGATGACGGCCTTGTGATCGCAGTGAACCACTTCATTCCTCCCTATCCACCGGAATGGAGCAGCTGGATTCAGCCGCCACTGACAGAGGAAGAGGATCCGAGATACAGCAATATGCTCCGACTTGCACAGTCAGATGCATACAAGGGATCATTTACTCCCGAAGTGATGAAGCAGTTACTGGAGATACCGCTTGAAGATGGCGGTGCATATCATGCCGGAACGGTGTACCAGGTTGTTGCGGTTCCAGGGACCCGGAATCTCTGGTTGCGTGCCTGTGAGTATGCCGGGTGGGAAGAGGTGCCCCTGGCATCCCTTCTTGGATAATTTTTTGCACCTGATACCGGTGGATTCATTGATACCGGTGGATTCATCTTTTTTCATGAGAGAGATGGGTATCCAGGTCTTTGTATGTTCTGGTTCCTCTTCGCACTCGGGGGTGCAGTCTCCCAGGCAGTGTATGCCGGCATGGTGAAACGCCTGCTCACAGAGCAGCAGATCTATCCGCTGGCAGGGTATTCATTCCTCTTTGCCTCGCTTTTTCTCTCTGGAACTGTTCTTATCGTGGGCGTTCCGGCAACGGGGCCGGGTCTTGCTCCTGCAGTCCTTGGAACCGTTGCAATCAACAGCATTGCAACCATCCTGCTCTACCAGGCACTTAGTCGAAGCGATCTCTCCCTCTGTATCCCGATGCTGGCGTTCACCCCGGTCTTTCTTCTGGCAACTTCCTTTCTGATCCTCGGTGAGGTCCCGACCCCTGCCGGTGCCCTCGGGATGGTGCTTGTTGCATCCGGCGCCTATATCCTTCATCTTGATCCTGTTATAAGAGGGCCTGCTGCGCTTACAACACCGTTTCGCAGGCTCTTTTCGGACCGGGGGGTGCAGTCGATGCTCGGTGTTGCCTTCCTCTTTTCAATTTCGGTGAACTTTGACAAGCAGGTTGTCGAGAACTCCGATCCCTTCTTTGGATCTGCGACTGTCTTCTTCCTGCTTGCTCTGGCGTTTCTCTCTCTTGCAGCCCTTGACAGGAGAGGGAAGAGAAACACTGTACCTGCAACTTCGTTCCTTCTTTCACTCGCCTATCCGGCAGTCGGCCTTGTGCTTGCATCTGAGATCATCATGATCAATCTCGCCTATACAATGGCTATTGTTCCCTATGTGATCAGCATCAAGCGTCTCGCAATTGTCTTCTCAGTACTGTTCGGGCTCCTGATCTTTCATGAAGAATTCAGCTGGGGGAGAATACCGGGAGCGATCATCATGGTCGCCGGTGCCGGGATGATCGCGATATTTTGATGAGACGTGGAAATGTGTTGTGGTGAGAATCACCTTTTGGCGAAGAAAATCGCCGCAGCAAGCCCTGTGATGGCAGCAATAATCCCAAAACCTGTCGCAACCGGTGTTTCTGTTGTGTCTTCATGGACAGATGACGGGGTTATGGGAGAAGGGATTGGAGTATATGGAGCCTCGACTATCTGTGCCTCTTCAAGGAGCAGAAACCGTCTCTGCGTCTGCTGGCCGGTTTTGATCGACTCAATGGTAACCAGGTATTCATCCGGGATGAAGCCGGTTGAATCGAAGGTAAATGACCAGGTGTTTCTTCCCTCCTCTTCCATGACCGTCGCCATACCGGAGGTTCCGGAGAACCCTGAAGGTCTCTCTTTGGCTGTTGGCTGGAATGAGAGTGACACAATCGTGATGATCAGTTCACTTCCGGCAGCGAGGTTCGTTGTACCGGAGATATGGATCATCTCTCCCCGTGTGTATGTGTCCATCTGAGTGCCACTGTCAGCTGCCGAGACTGTGGATGCCAGGGAGAGGCAGATGATTATAAGGATACGAGAACCTCTCATCATTCTGCGTGTTTTTTGGTGGAATTCTGATGATGTCATCTTTGACCCCCTGTTCTCTCTCCCTGTGTAAAAAAGTGCCTGGTGATTAAGGCCATTCCTGGTATCGCTGAGTACCAATCCGGCTTATGTACCAAAGACATAAAGCCCGCTCACCACGAAATACTGGTTGCCAGATCTCCCCTCAACAAGCCTGAAGTAAGGATATTTCCTGTATATGCCTGTTTTTTATGAGTTATGTATCCGGGAGCAAGAATCCGCAGTACCAGCATTCCAGGGATGAGAGCGATGCGTCCTGGTTTCATGTAACTACCCTTGCATCACAGCCTACCAGTACGTTACTTATGAATAGTCAGAACTGTGTCAGATCTTTTGTTTCCATCCAGCCCTGTCCCGGCACCGTCAACACAAAGCGAGCACCTCTTCCCGCCTCTCCATTTTCGATGAGTGTGATGCCTGTCACTGCAGCGATGTCCCGTGCGAATGCGAGCCCAAAACCGGTGTTTTTGCCATAGCCGTACCTGAAGATAAGCTCTTTCTCGTTCTCCGCGATCCCCTTGCCATCGTCTTCTATTGTCAGGAGAAGACTCCCATCTTCCTGGCCTGCTGTCGAGATAGTGATTGTTCTGATGGTATCGCCGTGGCGGATTGCATTTTCAAGCAGGTTATATATCACTTTGACAAAGAGGTGATCGGCATAGATTGCGATTGGTTCTATATGGCGGATGATCTCGATCTCCGGTACCTGAATATTCTCCAGAGCCTGAGCGATCAGGAGCGGTAGTGGCTGCCACCCGGGATCATATGCTCCGATCTCCTGGTATTCACGGGAGAAATCAAGATGGCTGATGATGGTATCGATCGTCAGGCTTGCCTGGCTGAGATAGCGCTCTTTCTTCTCTGGATTATCTTCTTCTTTGAGAAGTTCAAGATAACCCCCAAGGGCAGTCACCTGGTTAGCGATATCGTGGCGGGTGAGCCGTGTCAGCCAGTTCACTTTCTCGTTCGCAATCCTGAGGGCTGTTTCTGCCGCCTTCCTTTCCGTGATATCCCGGGTAATGAGGATGCAGCCGGCTGGCTCGCCATCCGGAGAGTGCACACGGGATGCTGCAATGCTGATTGCTTTTCCCCTGACATTCTCAGGATTTGCTTCAAGATCTTTGATCCCTCCTCCCTGCTCTTCATATATTCAGATCGTCTCACAGATCCCCTCCGGAAGGATCTGCTGGATAGCTGTTCCCGGCAGACTGCCGGCAGGTATTTTAAAGATATCATCTGCCGCTGCATTAGCCGAGGTGATCCGACCGTCGGGATCAACCAACAGCACTCCGTCCGGCATCGTTGCGATGATATCCGGTCCTGCGGTCTCCGGTTTCAGGGTGAAGAGGTCGTACCTCAGGATCGCTACGGTGATACAGAGCGAGAAGAGGACGATTCCAATGAAGATGAAATTCGGGGTGTTTACGCCCATTACCGGTAAGAAGATTCCGGAGATCATGCCAAAACCAATGGCAGTAAGCAATCCCAAGCAGACGAGGCGGTTCTGGCGCCGGGTCCTCCCTTTTGGCGATCTGAACCAGGCAGAGACGATCAGGTATATCGCCCAGATCATCACGATCACAACAAAGAGTGCTGAGGCGAGGTACAATGGCCCTGATAGTACCGGCTCGTATACCCACCGTGCTCCATCAAAGACAACGGTATACATCGTTTCGGTGAAGCTTCCCACTGCCGAGAAGATAAGCGCCGGGAGATAGAGGAGTGCAAGGAGGAGAGGCAGGTTTCTCCTCTCAGATAAAGGATTGGAGGTAAATGCCAGGATGAAGTGGAGGGTAAGGACAGCAAGTAGCGGCCAGAAAGAACTGAAATTCAGCCAGAACCGCACTCCTTCGTAACGTGTTGACTGCCAGATGAAGAACTCACCGAGGGCCCAGTATGTTGCCGTCGCCATTGCGGCCAGGAAGATGATGGCGGTCTTTGTATCCGGGTTTTTTGCATAGACATAGATCCCAAGACCGAAGGTAATGAAGGCGGATACAAGGCAGGTGAATATCAACAGTGTTTCGAGGATCATGCAGAACTCCGGTATCGAACAGGCCTCCCGACGGACGATCTCCGGTACCGGAAGTAGTGTTCTGGTAATGGCAATGTTTTATAGGATTCCGCCTCACGGGAGAAAAGCATTTGTCTTCCGGGGATGGCATCGGTAATGATCTCTTGTATGTCTGTCTGCAAACCAGCTGCGTGCTCATTGGCTGAATCCAATGGCAATCCTGTCGGCATTATCGGCAGCTCACGTGATATCACCGGGAAGAAGCGGGCTGAAGAGGCCTGGGAGGAGGCGTTTGCCCAGATTGAAGCGAATATCTATCAGGCTTCTCTCTTAAACGATCAGATCCGGAACCCGATGGCGGTGATCATGGGGCTTGCCGATCTTGAAGGTGGGGAGAGGATGGAGAAGATCATCAACGGGGTGAAGAAGAGAGATGATATCATCACCCGTCTTGACCGTGGGGTTCTCGAGTCGGAGTTGATCAGGGCATGTATGTGAAAACAATATGAAATGAATCGCTATGGCTATCGCGAGGATGACGAGCGGACCTGATCCTCACCTTTTCCGGGGATACACTCACATGATCACGGATCAATGCATGCCATCCTGTGCCCAATCTGTGAGAGCCGTTCTCCCTTCTTTTCATAGGTGGTAATCCTCGCTGCAATCTCCTCTTCAAAAGGGTTGAATAATGGAACAATCTCCTCAGAAAAAACTTCCGTGATATTATATCGTCTCCCTGATGCGTCTGATATTTCCCTGATTTCTGAAACGACGTTTTCCAGGGCGAAGAAGAGATCTGCACCAAAGGTGTCTGTCTGTATATCTTTATTGACCCGCTGCTCCCAGTACTCGTGTTCCCTGAAGGATTTCCCCTCCCGGTCACCCTCTCTGCCCTTCAGAGGAGAATCCAGGCTCTTTTCACGCCAAAATTCCCATTTGATGCCTTGATAATCACGTTTTTTTGATTCCTCCCGCTCTCCTGGTAATGCCGGGATCAGTGCCCTGACGATCATCGTGAGGGATATGGCCCAGCGGGTATTCTGGTACTGCTCCTCCTCATCTGGATCGGGTTTAAAGAGTTCATCGGAACAGGCATCAAAGAACGAGAGATAAACGGGCAGAGCAGCATGCAGATCGAGGTTCCTTGAAATGATCTGCCGTATGGTGGCTGTACCCTGTTCCATGTTACTGGTGTACCTTGCATGGTATGGGTGCTCTCTGCTCTCTTCTGCCGCCATGATAAAGGCAAAGATCTCCCGCAGTCCGGACAATGTTATCCTGATCGGCTTTGCTGGTGCCCTCTTTTCATTCAGGATCGGATCAAGCCTGTCGAGATGCCCCTCATCAACCATCTGCCTCACAATACGGTGGACATATGCATGGTCGAGGCCGAGATTCTTTGCGATATCGTAGACGGTTCTCTCCCCGACCTTTGCCAGATAGCCCAGTATCAGGATCTTTTTGTTGATGGTTGTCATACTATGACTCAGCAGCTCATCTTTGCTTCACTCTCTTTGATATAGGTTTCTACGTGCTGAATCCGGGATATCAGGTACGAAACGCGCTGTCGGGTCTGTGGACTCGCCTCAATAGGGGGAGGATGACGCAGGAAGCCCGATCTTTTAGGGCGGGGTAGTTCACAGTTGCGAAGGTGGTACCGAACGAGAGATCGATTCAGTTTATCTCTTTTTTGGGGAACCTCTATCCCCGGATGTTCTGACCCTCCTCTCACACAAAGTTATAAACTCTCAGCCAATACAGTATCAAAAGGGGGATCAGATATGACTGATAATCGGGTCTGGATCGTAGAAGATGAATCAATCGTTGCAATGGATTTAAAAAGCCGCCTCGAGTCACGGGGGTATGAAGTGCTTGGGATCTCGGGATCCGGAGAGGATGCTGTGGAGAAGATTCGCCTTCATAAGCCGGATATTGTGCTGATGGATATCGTATTGAAAGGGGATATGGACGGGATTGCAGCATCAGGTATCATCAAGGAGGAACTTGGGATTCCCGTTGTCTACCTTACCGCATATGCAGATACAAAGACTCTGGAGCGTGCAAAACAGACCGAGCCGTATGGGTATATCATCAAGCCGTTCAAGGAGTCCGATGTGATCACCACCCTTGAGATCGCACTGTATAAAGCGTCAATGGAGAGGAAGCTGCGGGAGAGTGACCGGTGGATCAGGACAATGATCCGGAGCACGGGTGAGGGGATCATTGCCACTGATACAGAGGGGCTTGTGAAGTTCATGAACCCGGTTGCGGAGATGTTGACTGGTTATAAGGAAAAAGACGTCATTGGTGAGCCAGCCAGTGAGATCTTCCCCCTTACCATGGAGGGTCCCGGAACCTCCTCCCTTGATCCGGTAACACAAGCCCTTGACGATGAAGTCTCTCTTACATCAGATGAAGATGAACGGATCATCCTGACCGCAAAGGATGGCACAGAGCGATATGTGGGATATATCGCCTCTCCGATCAAAGATGATCGAAAGAAGCTCATGGGAGCTGTTCTGGCCTTCCGGGATCTGACTGAACATATCCATATGGAGGAGATGGTCAAGCGGGTTGTGCCTGGGATCAGGGATACTCCGTTCCGCGATCTCCTGAAAGATGAGATGGAGCGACTCGGTCGCTCCACGTGATCCCAAGCCCTCATTTTATCTGATCAGGTGTCGTATGTAACTCCATAGATTTTTTAGTTTTTCTTGTTTTGATAATCTGGACAAATATATCTTCTTGTAATGCCCATATTTGAATCAAATATCATCTATCTGCCCTCTATTTTTGAAGGCAACCAATTTGGGGCTTTTATATCATATACAAAATATCTATTATAATTATCTTATTGATATCCTGTATGGCTCATGTCGGCATCTCTCATCTTCCTGCAGATTCGAGAAGGGAATTATTACTGCACATATGCAGCTCACACAGATGGGTGACCGGGTTGTTATTGTGGGTGGGGGAGATGGCAGGACTGCGATTGCAGCGGCGAAGCAGGTTGGCAGAAATGGTTCCGTTACTATCTTTGAAGGTGGAGATCGTTCGTACATGCAGATCGAAAACCTCCTGGCATCCAGAGGGCTCTCGTCCACCTGTTCGGTTCATCATGCTGTGGTTGGCCCCCTTATTGATGTCTATGGCGGGGATTATGAAGAAGCTCTCCTGCTTTCCCCAGCCGATCTGCCCGAGTGCGATATCCTCGAACTTGACTGTGAAGGATCTGAGATCGAGATCCTCAGGCACCTCTGCATCCACCCACGGGTGATCATCGTTGAAATTCATCCATTCCTTCTTCCAGAAGAGCCGGGATGGGTCTTGAACCGTCTTGTTGAACTGGGCTACCGGATCGTATGCCGGAGCGGGCATAATGGGATCGAGATCGATCACGAGGATTGTGAGCAGCTCCTCTCCCGCTCAAGGACATATGGGGGGATCATGCTGAAGAACGGGGCTACAACGCCTGTTATTGTTGCAGCGGTTTTGGATCAGGAGAGATGAGGGGTGCCTGAACCCTGTTGACCCCCTTCCTCACGCACGCTCTTCAGACGTCCTTCTTCTCCCTCGTTGAAAAGACGTCCTGAGCCGCTGCCATCCCGTTTAAGGCTGCCGGGAAGCCTGCATAGACTGCCATCTGGATGATCACCTCTTTGATCTCCTCCTCGGTACATCCGACAGCCAGCGCCATCTCGATATGTGCCCGGAGCTGGACAGGGGCGGTGCCGAGTGCGGTTAAGGCGGCAACAGTTGCGATCTGCCGGGATCTGAGATCGAGGCCGGGTCGGGAGAGGATATCTCCGTAGGGGAATTCGACGGTTATATCTGCGAGATCCGGTGAGATCTCCTGTGATTTTCCAAGCATTGTTGTTACGGATCCGCCGCCCATCTTCTCAAGTTGAGCAAGACCCCGCCGGTACCGTTCATCCTGGATTGGTTGTGTATCTGACATGCCGGGAGTATATTTCCTGAGAGGAGATAATGTGAAGGGGTGGGGTGATGAAATTATATATTGCCTGTTTCTAATACCGGGTTAGTACAGTGGTGGTTGTGAATACTATGGGGAAAAATACTGAACCGGATGCTCCTCGTATTGCTGAGGCTCGTGCGTTTATGAGTGTCCTGAGAGAGAAGGTTGTTGTCGCCGAAGCCTTTGAAGAATCTGCCCGGAGAAGAGATGTTGCGTGTATTACCAGACTCTTTGGTGAGATTCGATACGATCCACAGTACGATTACAAAAAATACCGATCCTGGCGATGAGAGTAATGATCAAGATAACGATCCTCCCTTCAAAACACCACGTGTAGAAGAATATTGCCCCTCTTTGCTAACAAACGATCGTTATGGACGGTATCTTTATTATGAGATATGCCCTTCTTCCCTTCAGACTGGCAGATTGTGAGGGTACCGGGAATTGATCTGCCTGCCGGAGGCGATGATATCTATGCCGGATGATTCACGTGCGACAAAAATGGGCTGTCTCTGCACATCTAATTGTATTATTCGTTTTCTTATTCCGATTATCCTCTTCCTGATAGTTGTCTTTTTTCTCTGCCCACTATTATTCCGGGCTTTATGATGAGCCTGCGCTTGTTTTGGTTTTTTTTTGTGAGCATGGATCTATTTTGATTATGGGTTTTTTCGTGCCTCTCTCACTTAATTCCCTGTCTCCTGCGAACCAGGGGATGTTTCATATGTCTCGGGCATAATGAAGAAGAGAATGCCTGCAAACAGGATACCCGGCCCCCCAAGGACTGAGAATGCCTGCATGGCTCCAACAGTATCTGCTATGATGCCTGCAGCTATCGGGCCGATGATGTAGCCGATATTAAAGAAGAAATCTTTCAGCTCAAGCACTTCCTTCTTGGTACCTGGAGTATTCTGTATGTAATGTACAGAATGCTGGTTGAGATTGGCGTCATCATACAGGTGAAGCAGGCGGATACGAAGACGACCAGTATGATGATGAAAGGATTGTTAATAAATGAAATTGTTGCCAGGATGACCGATCCGATGAATAACCCGATGATAGCAGTGTTTTTCTCTCCAACAACCTTTGTTATCGGGCCGATGAGCCCACCCACGATCAGAAGGGGCGAAATATGCAGTCATAAAGAGCCCGTCGAACGGCTCAAAAACCAATCGTTCTGCGACGATTGGTCCAAGTGTCATAAAGAATGCGTCATATAAGGTTGATACAGCGATGAGAAACAGGAGAGGGAAAATATTACCGCCAACACGCCTCCACATCCAGATCTCTTCAGATAACCCCCCCTTTGGGTAAGATTCGACAGATGGAATGAACTGTTTCACTCCGCCTGTCTCACGGAGAAGCAGAAGGAAGAAGAAGGCGGAGATAGAGAGGAAGACGAGTGCCGTTCCAAATGGCTCCCATTCGACCACCTTGTTGACAATAAGGAAGCCAGCAACCAGGCGGGCAAGGAGGCAACCCAGTGCCCGAAAGGCTTCGAGAACCCCGAATTTTGATGACATCTCATCCTCGGGAATAAACCGGCTGAAAAAATCAAGTGTTCCGAAGTTGAGCAGGCTATAGAAGAAACCCCACATGATCATTCCGATAACAAACAGGATGAATGCATGTGCACTTCAGATCACAAAACAATAGACCAGGGATACAAGGAACATGAATGTGAAGAGCAGCCGCTAATGCGCGTTTATAAATTTTTTATAGAGGATAAAGGAGTAGAAAGCGCCGGATATAGCTGCTGTTGAGAAGATTATTCCGACCAGTGTCTTTGAATACTCCTGTTCCAGAATCAGCAACGGGACGACACAGGGGACAATCCCATCAAAGAGCATGAAGAAGAGAAACATCATGCAGAAGTAGAGAAAAGGGGGGTTCTGGATCTGGTCGAATAGATTCGTTTTACCAGAGTTCCAAAACCCATAACGGATTACCTTCCCTTTTGAATTTCTTTGGAGAATTATGTAATGTATTTATATTTATTTAATACAATAATTTCTTATTGTATTTTTGATAAATGCGGTGGGAGTTACTTCTCATAAGACTTTTTGAACAGAGAAAGTTCTATACCCGCTTGTTTTAGAATCGCTATCTCTGTCCCTTTTTTAAGTTCTTTATGTAGTGGAACCGAAAAAACCCGCCAATCCTTTTGTACTATGATATGGCTGGAGGTTTGTCGTCGTACGATAAAGCCTTGTTTAACAAGGAACTTTATCATTTCAGCCCCCGATACTACAAGCAGTTTAGGCGGCATTTGCGACTTCTACTTGTGTGATCTCGAGCTTAATGGCTTTCGTCTTCTTCTGAAGCTCCTCATTTTGTACTTCCAGAACAAGCTCAATTGCTTCTTTTATGTTGTCAAGAGCTTCCTGTCTGGTATCTCCCTGGCTTATTGCCCCGGGAATCTCCACACACTGGACAGTGAAGCCACCATCTTCCTGCGGTTCAAGTACGACAGTATATCTCATACAACAGAATAGGCAACTCAACTACATGTATTCTTCTATTGGAAAGAAACAGTCAGCTCAGCATGATAATACATCAATCATTTTTCTATCTTGCCTGCCATTGCTGACCGTCATACCAGCAAGGTGGTCCACTCAACCGATCTACCAGTCATAACCGATACATTCATCCCAGAAAATCCTCGATAATCCCGGAGATCTCCTCAGGCTCCACAAAGATCATCCCATGCGCCTGCCCTTTGCGGATGATGAGCGTGGTGTCCGGGATTGCATCAGCGATGATCACTGAATTCTCCAGGGGGACGTGGAGGCACTCAAGCAGAGAGATCACCTGGAGATCCAGATGACTATCTGCCGGGGGACGATCACCCACGACGCATATCGGGCAGGAGACTGATCACCCGCCTTCACTCTCTCTTTTAGGATAGCTACAAAAAAGGAATTTTTATCCGGGATATCAGATATTTCCGCCGGTGAATGTACCCGTAGTGCTGCCTTTCTTCTCAACAAAGGCGCCTTCGATTAGATCCCTGTCAACAAGTGGTGACATCTCGCCGGTCTTTGCATAATGATACAGGAGAGCAACGAGGATGCCCTGAAGTGCTGATATGAGAATGGCTGAGATTGCAAAGATGATGATAGTCAGTACAAGCATGCCTCCGAATACCTCAAAGGGCAGGAAGATAGCCGAGAAGAAGGTGCCGACCATAAACAGCCTGAGTTTGTGAATTTCTAA
>DUKV01000069.1 GCA_013329165.1 Methanocalculus sp.
GATCCAGTATACCTCCGGAACAACCGGAAGGCCGAAGGGAGCGATGCTCACCCATGGCGGATGGATGGCGGCCCTCGATGCCGAGGCAGAGGCACTTGCCCTCACACCGGATGATGTCTATCTCGGCATCTACCCGATGGGCCATGTCGGCATATCATGGGGAATAGCAGCACTGAAGGCGGGGGCAACCTTCGTCGTGATGGAACGCTTCGATCTCGAAGCCTACCTCACGCTCACCGAAGAATACCGGGTCACCGTCCTGGCAGGGATGCCGCCGGTGATCCATTCCCTCCTCACCTCGCCACCCGGAACAGAAGAGCGGCTCAGCTCAGCCAGGGAGATCATCTCAGGCGGCGGCCCCCTCCATCCCGAGGTCTGGAAGCCGTTCCATGAGCGGTTCGATATCCCGATCATCAATGCGTACGGCCTCTCGGAGACGATCGTGATCGGGACCGGTACAGCCATCCGGGCAGCAGACTATCCGTTTGCAGACCGGTTCCTCTCCGTCGGCCACCCGGTCGGGTACTCGGAGGTGAGAATCGTCGACTCCGAAGATCCAAACAAGATCCTCGCGGTCGGAGAAGAGGGGGAAGTTGCCCTCCGTGGCCCCGCAGTCGCCCTTGGGTACTGGGAGATGAAAGAGGAGACCGAAGAGGCCTTCCTCGAATCAGGCTGGTTTTTGACCGGCGACATCGGGTTCATCGATACAGAAGGGCGACTCTCCATAACGGACCGCAAAAAGGATATGATCATCATGTCGGGCTGGAAGATCTACCCGACCGAGGTGGAGGATATCCTCCTCAGGCACCCCGCTGTTGCAGATGCCGCCATCTTCGGTCTCCCTGATCAGAGAAGGGGCGAGATCCCGGTTGCAGCAGTCATCCCAAAGGAGGGGGGGACGATCACAGAAGATGATATCATCGAATACTGCCGCTCCCATCTTGCAGGATACAAGGTGCCGAGGGATGTGATCGTCACCAATTCCCTTCCAAGGAAGAACGGCTGGAAACTGATGCGGAAAACACTCAGAGAAGAATATACACAGAGGAAATAAACATGAAATCAAGAGATATAGCACTTGTTGGTATCCTGCTTGCAGCAGGAGCCATTGTACGGTACATGTCGCTCGTCATACCGGGCCCGATCGTCGCAAACCTGGTGATCGCCTTCTACTCGCTTGCGATCATCCTGGTCGTCCCAAAGATCAGCGAAGCTCTCGGGATAGGTGTCATCGCCGGCCTGATATCGGCACTGATCAGCCATTCGATCTTCCCGCCTGCAAACCTCATATCCGAGCCGATCGGGGCGGTCGTCTGTATACTGGTCTTCATGGCTTTAAAAGACAGGATGAAGCTGGCAGCACCCGGTATTACGACCTTCGTTGCGACCCTCGCCTCCGGCCTCTCCTTTGTCGGCGTCGTCATCGTCCTGCTCCTCGCAGCACCGGGGATGCTCGCAAAGGCAGTGACCCTCAGCGGATTTGTGATGGCAGTCGTTCCGATCGTCGTCATCACCGCAGTGGTGAACGGGATCATCGTCTCGATGCTCTACCCCGCCGCCTCACGGGTCCTTGAGAGGTAACTGATGATCAGGATAGACCATTTCGGCTACACCTATCGGAACAGGGATCACCCGGTACTCAGGGATATCTCCCTCTCGATTCCGGAGGGCTCCATGATCATCATCACCGGCCCCTCGGGTGCGGGCAAGACCACCCTCTGCCGGGCATTGTCGGGTATCCTCTCGCATGTCTATACCGGCACCTCCACCGGATCGATTGTAATTGCCGGCCGTGATATGATGGAGTACGATGGGATCGAAGAGCTCTCGCATACCGTCTCGATGGTCTTTGATGATGCCGACGCACAGCTGATCTTCACCACCGTCGGGGAAGAGGTGATGACGAGCCTGGAGAACAGCGGCCTCTCGAAACAGGAGGCGGAAGCCGAACTTGTCAGGATCCTTGATCTCCTGGAGATCTCCCATCTCGCAGACCGTGCCCCCTATACCCTCTCGGGCGGGCAGAAGCAGAAGGCGGCGCTTGCCGCAACTCTTGCCCTCGGAACACAGGTCCTCATCCTTGACGAGGCAACCTCTGAGCTGGATGAGGAGGCACGCACCCTGATCTTCTCCATTCTGCGGACGCTCGCAGATGATGGGAAGACGATCATCCTTGTCGAGCATATGATCGATGAGGCGGCAGCATATGCAGATATCTGCGTGCTGGTGGAGGAGGGGGCGATCACCGCATCAGGCACCCCGGAAGACGTCTCCCGGATCATCCGGGATGCCCTTCCCCCGATCACCAAACGGCCCCGGAAGGCGGGCGGGGCACCCCTCATCGAAGCAGAAGGGCTTGTCCACTGTTATGGTGATCTCCGGGCAGTCGACGGTGTTGACTTCACCCTCCATAAAGGCGAGATCATCGCAATTGTGGGGGAGAACGGCTCCGGCAAGACCACCCTCGTGAAGCATTTCAATGGCCTGTTAAAGCCGACTGAAGGAACCCTCACAATCGCCGGGACACCCTGCAACGGCCACTCCATCCCGGTCCTCTCCCGGCACACCGGCCTCGTCTTCCAGAACCCCGATACGATGCTCTTTGAGGATACCGTCAGAAAGGAGATCGCATTCGGGCTGAAGAATATCGGGAAAGACCAGAGCTCCATCGGGGAGGTGCTGGAAGAGGTCGGCCTCGCCGGAAAAGAGGAGACCAATCCCCGCCACCTCTCACGGGGCGAGCGGCAGCGGCTTGCCCTCGCCTGCGTCGTTGCGATGGGCCAGGAGGTCTTTGTCCTCGACGAGCCGACAACCGGACTGGATCTGGCTGAATCACTCCAGATCATGGAAATTCTGATGCGGCTCTCTGATGAGGGGCACGGGATCGTGATGATCACCCATAATCCGGGGCTTGCATGCGCATTTGCAGACCGGGTGCTGAAGATGAGCAACGGAAAATTCATCGCCGCCACGGAGGCATAAAGGATGCAGGAGATTATGCAGTATATCCCCGGAAACGGGATATTCCACCGGATCCATCCGATTACAAAGCTCATCTTCACGGTGATCCTCGTCATCCTCGCCGTCATGACGAGCGATCCTCTGCTGCTTGGATTCCTTCTGGTCGTGGTCTTCCTGGCCGCATGGGCAGGGGGCCTTGGGCGGGGGCTCACCGAACAGATCCCACTCCTTCTTGTTCTTGGGGTAATGCTTGTCTTCTTCACGGTGCTGACGATGCCGGCCGGGGGGGTACTCTTCCCGCTGATCCCAACAGCAGTGCCGTTCATCGGGGGCGGACTGCCGGTGACTGCCGGAGCCCTCCTCTTCGGCACCATCCTCTCGCTTCGGTTCGCGGTGATGCTATTTGCATTCCAGCTCCTCGTCGTCTCGACAAAACCGGCAGAGCTCGTCACCACGCTCCGGCAGCTGAAGATGCCGATCGACTATACCCTGATGTTTCTGATAGCGCTCCGGTTCATCCCGACCCTCCAGAGGGAGGGGATTCGGATCAGCGAGGCACAGCTTGCCCGCGGATATGCACCCGGCGACGGGCTGATGGGAAAAGTCCGGGGGCTCAGGCCGGTGATCCTTCCCCTCATCTTAAATTCTCTTGGAAAGGCTGATACCCTCGGGCTGACCATCGATATGCGTGGATACCGCCGCGGGAAAGCAGAGACCGGATCGATATCGGTCGGTGCCCTTGACGGGGTTGTCCTCTCTGCTGCTCTTGTTCTTGCGGCAGGTGTGGCGGCGATCCAGATCATCGGACTATAATTGGATGGAGGAGTGAGTGATTTGAGAGCAAGCGGTGTTCCCGGACTTGATCCGGTCATCGGCGGCGGGTACCTGGACGGGAGCCGGATCATCATGGTCGGATCCCCCCTCTCCGGGATGGATGCCCTCGCTATGCAGTTTGCCAGAGCGAATGCCGGGGTGTACCTCATCCTTGATGAGGAGGTGAGGGATGGGATGATCCCGGCAGCCGGTCTCTGTATTGAGGATCTCGCCCATGATATCCGGGGGGATGCTGCGGTTGTCGATTCCCTCTCGACCCTCATCCTTGACCGGGGTATTGCCCAGGCACTCCGGCTCCTCACAACCGCAACCGCCGCCTTCCGGGAGGCTGGCGGCTGCCTCCTCTGCACACTGTATGAAGGCCTCCATACCCCCTATGAAGAGGCACTCATCTTCAGGCAGGCGGATATCGTCATCCGGCTGTCAGCCGAGATCCACCAGTCCCAGATCGAACGCAGACTCCAGATCATGAAGTACCGGGGCATGCGGATCCCTGACCGGACGGTTCCCTTCGTGATCACCGGGGAAGGGCTTGAGCTCTCGACGACGTCAAGGGTGGTGTGAAATCTGAAAACACTTGGCCATGTTGATATGATCAGGTTCCTGATGATGTTTGATCAGGGAGAGGGAGACTATACAAAAGAGCGGAAGAAATGGTTGAAATCTGATCTTCATGAAATATCCCGTGAGATCAGGGATCTCAAGATGAGGAAGATGATCTAATGTATTAATCTTAAAATATGACTTTCTGAAATGAGGACACATCCCCTGATCGTTGAAGGTCATTGAGTGATGAAAAAACCTCTAATATCCGTATCTTTTATGGGCCTGTTCGATCGACAGTATCTCTTGGACGACTACAAGTTTTTCCTCTTGATCGATCTCATAAAGCACGATGTAACTGCGTGAGATGTGAAGCCGGTAGATAACAATTCCGCCTCTTAGGATCAGTTTCTCTTTATCGCCTGAGCTTCCTGGAAATGGATCTTCTTCAAGTCGCTTCAGGGCAGTTTTGATGATACGACGGGTCTTCTCTGGGAGTTGATTGATTTCATCAGATAACTCGTGCCAGAGAATAAGGGAAAATGTCAATCCTTAATCTCCGATAATGATACATAACTATCTTTATTGCGCCGGTTCCAGGTTCTGACATCTTCCTCAAGCCTGCGTCTCTTCCGGTCATCTATCATCTCTGCAAGAAGATCTGTATAGGTCTGACCCGCTAACCGCATCTCAGCAAGCTCCTTCCAGACCTGTTCGGTTACCGGGATCCGCTTGACAGCTGGCATGATCATAGTGTAAGCATTGTAAGTATGAATACTTTTGCTCTCTATTACGATCATAGCAGCAGAAAGCCCACGACTGTAGTCGTGGGATGAATGCGTCAACGCCGACCCACAAACCGTATCTAATATCCACGCATATAATTATATAAATGGCAAAAGAGAGATGGACGCACTCGAATACAACGGTATTCAACATCGGATACCATATCATATGGTGCCCGAAATATCGACGTAAAGTGCTCCAATCCCCGGTGTCCGACAGGTTAGAAGTTCTTCTCAGGGAGAAGGCAGACGAGATCGAGGTTGTCATCGAAACAATGGAAATAATGCCCGATCATCTCCATTTATTTGTCAAAGCAAAACCTACCGCAAGTCCACACTGGATCGTACAACAGTTGAAGGGATATACATCGAGGATACTCCGACAGGAATTCAAACCGCTGAGGACTCGTTTGCCGTCATTGTGGACTCGCAGCTATTATGTTGAATCGTGCGGGCAGATCTCCGAAGATGTCGTGAAAAAATACATCGAAGATCAGAAGCGGAATTAGCATGATCTTAACCTACAAACTCCGACACAACCGCGATTTCAGCGATGAATTAAAGAAGGCGTTCGCTGTAGCGGAGTTTGCTGTTAAAAATCCAAAATGTCGTTCATCTGCTGCGGTCAGAGAAATTGGGTTGAAATCGGCTATCTCAAACCAGATCCTCATATCTCAAACCAGATCCTCAAAAAGTACGGAAACCAGAAGACAATCAAACGGGTACGGAATGTCAATCTGGTTGTACCGGGGCAGTCAATTAAAGTGGATCGAGATGCTCGAACAATCCGGGTTGTCCCTTTGAAATTGACTCTTAACTACCAGTTTCCAGAGTTCGAGAAGATCAATCAGATTGAGATCGATGCTGAATACGCCTATGTATCCTGTACCGTCATGGAAGAACCGGAGATGATGCCCAGACAGTTTATCGGGGTTGATCGGAACACCACGGGGCATGTGGCGGTAGTGGCGAACCCCGATACCGGGAAGATTGAGAAACCTGGCAAGAAGGCACTCCACACGCACCGAAAATACTCCGCGATCCGAAAACGCCTTCAGAAACAAGGAAAGTTCCGAAAACTGAAAGTGATCAAAGATCGTGAGTCCCGTATCGTCAAGGTTCTGAACCATAAAATTAGCCGCAAGGTTGTCGATATGGCAAAAGATCAAGACGCAGCACTCGTATTTGAGGATCTGGACGGTATCCGCAAGACGAGGAAACAACAGCGTTCGTTCAAATACGCCCTGCACAGTTGGTCGTTCTATCAACTACAACAGTTTGTAGAATACAAAGCCAGGCTGCTCGGCGTCCCTGTCCTCTACATTGATCCGGCATACACCTCACAGGATTGCTCTCAGTGTGATGGAAGAGGTCAACGGCGAGGAAAGGAGTTTAAGTGTCCGGTATGCGGGCACGTTGATCATGCCGATGTGAATGCAGCATTCAACATCGCACTCCGTCAAAAAGGCATGGTTGATCGTGTACAGAAAGAGATGTACACGATGGGAGCACTGATACCCCACGACGCAATGCTTGAAGAATGCCTAAGCAACGTCAGAACCCTACGTGCTTTAGCCGTGGGAGTATGTCAGGTTGGAGCGGCTCTAGTGATGAATATCAGAACCCCTCCCACCGCCCCCATCCCCGCGCCGCACCTGCTTCAATCTCTTCTGATGATCCGGTTGTTGCATCGGGATCTCTAACGGGCTCAATCCCACGCTCCTAAGAATTCAGGAAAACCCTGGAGATCAGAATTTTGGAGAAGAGTCGTTTTTATATGCACATACATACACATACACAGATATGGGAACTAAAACAATAAGCATCAGTGATGATGCCTATGAGCGTCTTTCCAGATTGAAAGGTGGGACGGGAATGAGTTTCTCAGAAGTAATCCTCAAATTTACTCCCCCCAGGAAAAAGCTCTCTGAAATACTCAAAGAGCTTGGTCCAAATCAGGAGCTTGCAGATTCGATTGAAGAGGCCTCCCGGGAGATGAGAAAAGCCAGGATGCGAGAGGTCGACTTTGATGCCGGTACTTGACACCTCATTGATCATTGATCTGATCCGACACAAACCAGAGGCCCTCAGGGTGTTGGAAACAATTGAGATGGAAGGTCTGACTCCTGCAACAACGTCGATCACAATTCTCGAATTGTACAGAGGTGCTTACCTTTCACCATCCCCGGAAAAAAACCTGGAAGAGGTGGAAGCAATCACAAAGCATCTCATTATAGAGAACATTAATGACGAGACATATCGGATCTTTGGAGCTCTCTCCGCAAGATTGAGGAAGGAAGGCAAACCTGTTGGAGATTTTGATGAGCTGATCGCCGCAATAGCACTTGGATCTGATAGTGAGATTGTGACGCGGGATCATCATTTTGAAGGTATTCCTGGGTTAAAGGTCAGGAGATACTCAAATGTTGTATATACCTGATAGCCGGATGATGGCTTGTATCCAAAAAATCCCCATGGATCAGTGAAGCGCCGGATTTTGAGACCGACGTTTGGGAACAGAGTGACATTATATGTATGAATACAGAACGTTTATGGTACAGCATAAGTGAAGGATCTCATGATTATGTCCTCTGAAGATTACGAAGATGAAAATGATACTATCAAATCATATAACAAGAACCTGCTTGCCGAATTCAAGGAGTATCTCACAAAAAAGAAACTTACTCCGAGAACCATTGAAAAACATCTCCAAAATGTGGAGTTTTACATAAATGTGTTTCTGCTGTACTACGAAGAGCAAGATGCCCGGGATGGTGTCTCCGAGATTAGCATGTATCTGGGATTCTGGTTTATCAAAAAAGGTCCCTGGAGTGGTATTTCGGCAATAAATGAGAATGCTTCAAGCCTGAAGAAGTTCTATCAGTTTATGCTGGAGAAAGGTGAGATTACCAAAGAGGAGTTCACTGAACTGAAAGAAACAATAAAAGAGGAGAAGCCGGAATGGATTGCAACTATGGAGAGATACCTTGATGAAGATATTGAGGATATGGATGAAGTATGGGGTTTTTAGCGCCAGAGTGTCATCAATGACGTGTCTGAAAGCAGGAAGCATTCAGTAATTATCAAACAGGGCTATGACAGAACCGAAGAAAATGGCATGGAGCGATGTAAAGAACGTTCTTTCAGAGAAAGAGAAGAAGGAACTGATACAACTGATAGGCGATCTTTACAGGCTGAATAAGGATAATAAAACGTTTCTCCACTCCCGTTACCCGACAGGAGAGGTGTCTCTTGAGTCCTACTATAAAAAAATCTCAGATGCACTGTATCCGCCCATAACAGGGAGAAGGAGTGTGAATTTCTCTGCCGGAAAAAAGGTTATATCCAGTTATTTTAAGGCAACACACGATATAGTCGGGAAATTAGAACTCATGGCCCATTATGTTGAGATGGGCACAAAGTACACGGTCGAGTATGGTGATATGTGGGAAAATTTCTATCTCAGCCTTGAAAGAATGTTTGAGAAGATTACAGAAGAGCTTGACTCACAGCCTGATGGTATAGTCGACCATTTTCTACCCAAACTTGAAAAAATTGTTGATATGGCATCAGGTATGGGGTGGGGCTATTATGACACCCTGGTTGATTTACTGTGTGATTTTTGTGATAGGAATGGGAGAGAACTGTCATTGTTTGAGGACTGAACAGTCTGATGAAGGATCAGTAAATGTCTGCATGTTTTCGCTCACACCAGAGAATAGGGAGAGAATGAATCCTTTATCCCGGATACTGGGACGTAAGCAGCTTTTCTGCGGCTGCTTTAGATCCTGATATCTTCTTCAAGCCTGCGTCTTTTACATCCCCACCCTACCGATACTCTCCCCGCACCACCTGTGCCGCCTCGCACATCCGGGAGAGCTTGGCAAATGCCCCCTCCGGCGTATGCATCCGGAGGCCGCAGTCCGGGTCGATCAGGATGTTATCATGTGAGAAGATATCGATGCATCTCTCGATGCGTTGTCGGATCTGGTCAACCGGCTCAACCTCATGGTCAGAGGAGGCGACACACCCGCAGCCGACCATCTTTCCTTTAAGCTCTTTATCAGTGAAGATCTCGAGGTTCTCCGGCTGGGTCGCCGCCTCGATATCCAGGATCGCAACCGGCAGCCTGAGGAGGTGATCGATGATCTCCTCAAGCGGCCCGCAGACATGCAGGCAGACCGGAAGATCCACCTTTTCTGCGATGATTCCAATCGCCTCTGCCCCGGTTGCGATATCCGCAACTCCTGTTGAGAGGATCGGCTCATCGATCTGGATGATACAGGCCCCCTCCCGTGCAAGCGCCTGTGCTTCTGCGGCAAGGGCATGCGCAATATCGATCACAAGCTCCTCACGGTTCCGGTATGCCGGTGTCTGGATCCGGAGTGCATGGGCGATTGACGAGGGGCCGGTGAGGATGCCTTTTACCTTTTCAGCCTGTGTGAGTGCATACCGGGTATCGGCAACAGTGATCCCTTTCGCTGCCGCCTGCACCGATGAGATGACCGAGTCATCCCGTATACCGGGCAGCTTTCCCGTGAATGTCTGGATCATCCCCTCCCTGACCTGGCCGTCGGAGATGATATCGATCCCGGCCCGGATCTGCTCGGAAACAGCGAACCTGACCGCATGCCTGTATGGGTCGAGGACGGCGGAGAGCCCTCTTCCCTTCACTGCGGGGAAGCTCCCGACGACCGTTGTCGGGAGGATCATGCCGGGATCAAAGACAGGCGAGGACATGGTTTATGGGGTGACACGGTGGCGATCGCGTGGGAAGAGGACCGCTTCACGGATATTCTGGAGGTTACACATCGTCATGACGAGCCGCTCGGCACCAAGCCCCCAGCCCGCATGCGGCGGCATCCCGTACTGGAAGGGCTTTAAGTAGAACTCGAACCCTTCGGGGGAGAGCCCTTTGGACCTGAGCTGGTCTACCAGCTGGTCATAGACATGGCACCGCTGTGCACCGGACGAGAGCTCCATCTTCGGGTGCATCAGGTCGAATGCATTGCAGATCGATGGATCTGCAGCAGAGGGCATCGCATAGTACGGCCGGATGGCGGTCGGCCACTCGGTGATGAAGTAGTGGGTGCCCATCTCCTCGCCGATCGCCCGCTCGGATGCGGTTCCGAGATCGTCGCCGTATGCGATCGGCTCCTCGCTCTTTCGAGCGGCAATATCGATTGCTTCTGCATAGGGGAGGCGGGGGAGCGACTTCTCAGGCACCTGGAGATCAGGAATGCCGAGGAGTTCGAGTTCGGTTGCACAGTTCTCTGCAACAGAGGAGTAGATCTCGTGCATGAGCGTCTCAAGGAGCACCATCACATCGGTATGATCGGCAAAGGAGACCTCGACATCGATCGATGTCGCCTCATTTAAGTGCCGGACGGTATTGTGCTCTTCTGCACGGAAGATCGGGCCGATCTCAAAGACCTTCTCGCAGCCCGCTGCCATCATCATCTGTTTGTAGAGCTGCGGACTCTGGCTCAGGAACGCCTCCTTCTCAAAATATGCGATCGGGAAGAGGTCAGTCCCACCCTCGGTTGCGGCTGCCACCACCTTCGGGGTGGTGATCTGGGTGAACTCCTCCCTGAAGAGGAACCTCTGTGTCGCCTCCATCACGCGGGATCGGATCGAGAAGATTGCCGCAATCCTCGGCCGCCTGACATCAAGGAACCGGGCATCGAGCCGGGTATCAATCTCGGCAGGCACCTTCTCGGCGACATCAAGGGGGAGCGGGGAGGCCGCCTTTGCAAGGATCTCAAACCGATCGGGAACGAGCTCCCGGCCGCCCGGTGCCTTTTCGGTCGGCTTGATGATCCCCTCCACCCGGACCACAGACTCCCGTGAGACCTCTTTTATTGCGATTAAGACATCTTCAGGGACTTTCTTCTTTGGAACCGTCACCTGCATGATCCCGCTTCGATCCCGGATCAGGAAGAAGGCAAGACCACCAAGATCCCGCTCTTCATGTACCCATCCGGCGATTGTTGCACGCTCCAGTTCAGGGGTGACTTCTCGTATTGGTATGCGCATAAAATCCAGTACTGGTACTTCGTATAAGGTGAAGAGGTTTGTGCCATCAGGGACGCAACCCGGCAATTCCATGGTAACCTATATCTGTCTCCCCCTCAATCATCGGTTGATATACCATGATCTCTGATCTCAGTCTCTTTCACCAGACGATCATCGAGCGGATGAATGCCCTGGTCACCTTCCTCGCCCCGGATGGAACAATCCTCTTCTGGAATGAAGCAGCCGGACAGATCACCGGCTATCCTGCCCGGGAGGTGATCGGGAAGAATAAAATCTGGAAACAGCTGTATCCGGATCCCGTGTACCGGAAAGAGATCACGAAGATGATCACAGATGTGATCGAGGAACAGGCATATCTGCGGAACTTTGAGACGCGGATCATCACCGAGGACGGCAGTGAAAAATACATCTCATGGAACACAAGCGAAGTCAGATCATCCGGCGGCACCATCACCGGGTATGTGGCTGTCGGGGTGGATATCACCGATAAGGTTCTCAATAAACGCCAGCTCCGTGAACGCGAGGAGCTCTTCCATGGGATCACATCAGCTGCCTATAACGGGATCATCCTCCTTGATGAAGACTCCACAATTACGTACTGGAACCCGGCGGCAGAGCGGATCTTCTCCTATCAGAAACAGGAGGCAAAAGGCAGCCATATCATCGACCTCCTTGCACCGGAAAATGCCCGCATGGAGTGGCAGTCGGTGCTTGCAAAGACCGGCTCCCATGAACTTGATGCCAGAAGAAAGGATGGCAGTCTGATCCCATCCGAACTCACCCTCTCAACGGTCACGATCAAAAACCGTCCCCATACCATCATCGTGATCCGTGACCTGACTGAGCAGAAGCGATCCGAATCTCAGATGCGGCTCCTCTCGACGATCGTGCAGACTTCACAGGAGGCGATCATCAGCGTCTCCGTCTCCGGCACCATACTCTCATGGAATAAAGCAGCAGAAGAGATGACCGGCATTCCAGAAGAAAAAGCCATTGATGCGCCGGTTTTGAATCTGATCACTCTGAAGGAGGGCGAAGATCAGATCGCTGAGGCGATCTCACAATCGGATCACGCAGTGATCTCCGCAATCCTGCCGGATCGACAGGGAATGGAGCATGACGTGATCATCTCTGTAACGCCGCTCTTTGGTGGTGAAGGCCTCTCGCTTTTGATCCGGGATATCACAGAGGTGAAGAAGGCGCAGCGGACGATGATCGCATATATCAGGGAAGCGACAGCCCGTCTGAAGATGCCCGTTGAGGTTGTGCGTGAGAATATCGAGGATATCCTCGAAATGTTCGAAGATACTACCCCCGATTGTGATAGTGCCGCCCTCCGGCTGAGGGTGCAGATGACCCACCTGGCACAGATCGCAGAGACGATCCGGGAATTAAATGCCGCTCTCACCGATGAAGATGCGGATATCCCTGAAGCATACCGGGCATTCCTCCTGGAGTAACCATGTCTGATGCAACAGCTCCTCATCAGATCGAAGAGGGGGAGATCTATCTCCTCCTTGCAGACCCAAATATGATGAAGAAGGCCTCGATACAGCTGGTAGGTGAGATCATCGATGCAGGATATGACGCGATTGTGATCACCACCAACCAGCCCTCGCCGATCCTGCGGATGGTGTACAGGAAGGCCGGAATCGACCCGCAATCAGTCTGGTATATCGATGCGATCACCCGGTACTCACTTGGAAAGGAGCCGGACTCCGATCCGATGACGACCTATATCAACCACCCCTCAAACCTGACCGATATGGGAATTGCGGTCACACAGATTCTGAAGAAGATGGAAGGGAGGAAAGTCTGTATCATGCTTGACTCGGTATCGACGATGCTGATCTATCTCCCCACCCAGAATATCTCGAAGTTCATGCATTTTGTGACAAACCGCCTCCGCCTCGCCGGGGTGGCGGGGGTCTTCCTCGCAGCAGAGAAGGGGCTTGATCCCGATCTCCTGATGCAGCTCTCCACCTTTGTTGATACGGTTATTGAGGAGTAGTGTCAGGATATCTTCCTGAATTTTTCTGCGGGCACATGCATCTCAAAGCGTGCCCCCTCTCCATAGACTCCCGTCTCTCTGATTGTGATGCCTGTTATCGAGAGGATCTCGCTCACAAGGTAGAGTCCAAACCCATGGCTTCTTCCAAATGCAGGCCTGAAGATACTCTCCTTCTTATCATCTGGAATTCCTACCCCATCATCTTCACAGATGATCCGGAGCAGACCCCCGCTCTCCTCAGCATACCACCTGATGGTTGTCAGCGTCTCTCCATGGATGAGGGCATTTCCAATGAGATTCTCAAAAACCCTGGGCAGCATCGGATCTGCATAGATCTCGTAGCCGGCAAGTTCATTGTCAACTCCAATAACCACGTTTCCTTTGTGATCAGCACGATACTGCTCGAGAATCTGCTCCGGAGACTGCCATGTCGGCGCATCAATCCCCATATCCTGGTAATCGCGCGAAAATTCGTTTTTCCTCTGGATCGCTGTAAGCTGTTCCCGAAGGCAATTGAGGTACCTGACAGTATCCGGCGGCATATCTGTTGTATCGATCAGGTACAGATACCCCTCAGCGGCTGTGATATTGTTTAGAATATCGTGCCTGGTGAGGCTTGTCAGTAGATTCAGCTTCTTATTGGCGAGATGGAGTGCCTTTTGATCTTCAATCGTTCTGGTAATATCAGTGAATATGGTAGCAAATGTCCCTTTCTTTTCAGAGAAGACGGAGATCTTGAAGTGCTTTTGCATCTGGGGGATCTCCTCCTCGAAGGACTCCGGCTTCCCGCCATCTGCAACAGCGGCGTAACGATCCAGGAAAGGTGGCTCATCCATTCCATAGACCTCACGGGATTTTTTATTGATCACATCTGCGGCCGGAATTGAAAGGATCTCCTCAAATGCCGGGTTAACATCAAGGATCCGGTAATCAACAGCATTCCCCTCATCATCCCTCACGATCTCATGGAATGCAAACCCTTCGTTCATCACATTGAAGAGCCCCCGGAACTTCTCCTCGCTCTCTGCGAGATCGCGGTACAGGATCTCAAGCGGGCGTCTGATCCCGGTATCTGCAAGTGCGAGGTAGATGAGGGCAAACGAGATGATCTTGAAGAGATGGCCGATCAGATTCGACAGTCCGTAGACATCGATATAGAAGGTGAATGCGAGTTCTG
Organism: Methanocalculus sp.; assembly: GCA_013329165.1. Taxonomy (GTDB): domain Archaea; phylum Halobacteriota; class Methanomicrobia; order Methanomicrobiales; family Methanocorpusculaceae; genus Methanocalculus; species Methanocalculus sp9912u. The sequence continues at coordinate 14,348 of DUKV01000069.1, forward strand.
CAACAACCGTCGAGAGGATCGCTGCAACCATGAGTTTGAGGATCATCCCCTCGAAATAGCCCCTCTTCTGGTAGAGCAGAACTATTGTGGCGGCAAAGAGGATCGAGAGGAGATACTCCATATAAATCTTGAAGGGTGTCAGCCCGCTCCCCTCAATGAAACAGTCCGGGAATATCCCTGGTGTGAAGATGGACCAGATGAGGGCTGTGACGAGGGCAAAGAATATACCGAACTGGAGCCTGGGATCAATTTTTCTGGGGATAAGTACTGCTGCGATCAGGAGTGTTGCCGCCTCAAGGCTCCGGGCTGCTATCCAGAGCTGGGTTGGGAGGTTCGCATCAAACCCGGCAAAGACATTCATCCCCTTGAAAGCGAGGGTGTGAAGGAGATCAATTGCGGCAATGAAGAAGTATCCGATCCCAATGAAGAGGAGGTAGCTGTTCTCGATCCGATCCCGTGCCGTCCACGCGATCATAAGTCCACGCGATCATAAAGATGAGGCATCCGATGACAATCGAGAAGAGCTCGGCAATCGTGTGAAAGAGGAGGTAATTGATAAGCGATGTCAGGGTTGTTGCGATCAGAAAGATGAAGAGTGTGAGGAAGAAGAATCGGATGTGCGTATCTTCAGATGATCCCATGAGCCCTGCACCATTCTTCTTCCTGTGCCACCATATCCTCCATCAACTTTTTGTCCGAACCCCATGCAGAACAGGTCTCTGTCTCGGGTTTGGTGCATTGATCCATGATTCCTTCATAGATGCGGCGGTATACCCTCAGGCGGCGGCGGTGCCGGGTAAAATTGTACAGCTCTTCTGCAGATGCGGCATTGCACCGCTCCATGGCAACGTTTCTGTCCTCTTCGAGCTCTGCAAAGATCTGCCGAACCATCCTGACAAAAGGCTCCATTCTGATCGGCTTCTTGATCCACCCGCTGATCTCGGAGCCGTATTCGACCATCTCGGATGGGAGGAAGACCTTGCCGGTGAGGGTAACGATGGGAATATCCTTGCAGGCGGGGCTCTTCCGGATAGCACGGAGTGTCTCCCACCCGTCCATCGGCTCCATCATGATATCGAGGAGGATCATCTCCGGATATATCTCGGTTAAGGTTTTCATGCAGGATTCCCCACTATCGGCGGTGATAACAGAATAGCCGGACTTTTCCAGCACCTCGGATATGATATTCCTGAGGACATCGTTATCATCCACAAAGAGGATCAGCGGTCTTCCGTTTTTTACCCCTCCGGGCTCCATCGCGGAGTCAGATGGCATACTGTTACTGTGTCCTGTATTCATTATTAAGTATTGCTACTGCTCAATACCGGTATCTGCCCACACCATTCGTCTTCATCTCCCGGAAATGCTGTATGTTATCAAAGAACAGCTATTCACGATCGTGTGCTATCCTCCCCACAGACCCGGCACCCGGTGAGGGAGTAGACGCTCCCCATCCTGCTTCCGGTACGGTATATCGTGAGCCCTTTGAGGGAGAGCTTCCATGCACAGATGATTGCATCCCGGATCGCATCCCGTCCGGTAGCGGGTGGAAGATTGATCGTCTTTGCAATGGATGCGTGGGTGTGGCGCTGGAACGCAGCCTGCATCAGGAGGTGATCCCTCCAGCTGATATCGAGTGCAGAGACAAACAGTCTCCTGAATCCGGAAGAGAGCCATCCGATATGCTGAAGGGATCCGCAGCGTCTGACCTCTTTGATCACTGTGTCCCGCCGTGCACGCCCCTCATCTCCGTGGTATCCGAGACGGGCGATCTCCTCGTCAAGGCGGGCTGAGAACAGGGGATGAATCACCTCGAATTCGGCACCCGCTGTATGCTGCCGGGTAAAGGCAAACGAATAGACGGGTTCGATCCCGGGGCTGCACCCGGCAAAGAACGAGATCGTCCCGGTGGGGGCGATCGTCGTCAATGTGGCGTTTTGCACCGGCTTCTCCCAGATACTCCCCTCCCATGCCGGAAACGGGCCCTGAATCTCTGCCATCTGTTCAGACTCATCAACCGCTGTCTGCGTGATAAAGGCCATCACCTCCTCTGCCAACTCCCGTGCAGCTGATGAGTCATAGGGCAATCCCAGGAGTATGAGGGCGTCATGCAGCCCCATCACCCCAAGCCCGATCTTTCTCGTCTTCCTCACCGCGTCTTCATTTTCAGGAAGAGGAAATGCGGTTCTGTCTATTGCCAGATCAAGGAACCGGACTGCACGCCGGACAGTTCTTTCGAGGCGTCTCCAGTCCGGACTGCCCCCGTCTACAAACCGTGCAAGGTTGATGCTTCCCAGGATGCATGCCTCATATGGCAGCAGCGGCTCTTCTCCACAGGGATTGGTTGCAGTAATCTCTCCAAGATGCGGTGTTGTGTTCTCCCGGTTGATCGCATCTGAAAAGAGCAGCCCCGGTTCCCCGTCCCGGTGCATGCCGTTGATGATCGCATCAAAGACCTCGCCAACAGTGTTCTCTCTTCCGGTTGCCGGGTGGGTTGAGAGGATCTCTTCTGTTCTTCCGTCTGCATATGACTCCATCACCGCGTCCGGCACATTCACCGAGAGATTGAAATGTGAAAGCTTCCCCTCCTCCTCTTTTGCATCGATGAATGTGAGGATATCGGGGTGCCGGATATCAAGGATCCCCATATTCGCACCCCGCCTCCGCCCCCCCTGCCGTATCACCTCTGATGCGGAATCAAAGACAGAGAGGAACGCAACCGGCCCGGGCGAGATCATCCCTCCCGGATCTATCGCTCTACCCGCGGGCGGGATCTCCGTGAAGTTATAGCCGGTCCCGCCGCCGGTCATCTGGATGATGGCTCCCTGCTTCACTGCATCAAAAATTCCGGCTATCGTGTTTCCCATCGGGAGAACAAAACACCCGGCAAGCTGGTTACATGAGGTCCCCGCATTCATCAGGGTGGGTGAGTTGGGGAGGAATTCACCTCTCTCCATCAGCTGGAAGAACAGATCCCGTTCAGCATCGTCCCTCCCAATCGATCCGGCAACGCGGCGGAAGATGTCGGTTATATCCTTCTCACCCGGGAGCAGGTACCGGCTCTTCAGTATATGATCTGCGATCTCATCCATCATCCCCGCTCATCCCCCGGTAATCTGCTCAAAGAGCGGGATGATCCGATCAAGAAAGAGCATACCATGGCCGACCAGCTCCTGGCCCAGCTCAAGAACTCCCTCGAATGAGATGCCATCCGGAAAGATCTCGCCCTTTGGTGGAGGTGGAGGGATGGGGGTCATCTCCGGGGTTGGCAGGGGTGTGGGTCTCTCCGTACCCGGTGGTGTGGTTGCCGGGGTGACTGTTGGCATCGGGGTGGGCAGATCGATTGGTGCCGGAGTCTCTGTCGGGATGATCCCGGCAACCGTTGCAGGATGGGTGAAGATCGCCCCCTCCCTCACATGCCCGTCAGGCCCGCACTGGGTGATCTCGAGGAGCGGCGCAGTTGTCCCGGCGGGCACCACTCCGGTGACAGCAACAGAGAGGCCGAGGTTCTCGCGTGGGGGATAGGAGAGTTCAAAGCCGGGAATGGTGTAGAAATAGCCAGTCCGGGGGTTTCGAACGAGTTCTGCTCCACCCTTGTGGATGCTGACCGCCCATGTCGCATTCAAGAGGCTGGTCCGGAGCCGGAGCATATCACTTGTCGGAAACGTGATGTGCGGGATTCTGTCGAAGTAGAGGGACGTCCTGAGCGTTGTCGTCTCTCCGGGCTGAAGGAGTCCGGTCGGGGTGGTTGATCGGGAAGATACCGTGAATGCCGAGAGATCCGGGTGCTGTGGGGAGACGATCACCGGATTCGGCGGTGTACCTGATGGGACGCTTCCGGCGGGATATACCATCTGTGCGATCAGGTACTCGTTCTCCTCGCGGAGCGTATAGGAGCCATCGAGCTGGCGTATCGAGAGGAGGTTGACCATCTCCGGTTTTTCCACACCGGGAACCGATCCTGTCAGGTGGATAGTCAGCCCTACATCATCACCGGAAGGGTAGCTGAGCTCCCACCCTGAGATCGTCTCCCTGCTTTTGGCGGTCTGCCTGAGCGTGTTCACCCCGCCCGATCTCTGCATCCCGACTCTCCATTGGGGGGAATCGAGTTCTGTCTGGAGGACGAGGATATCACCAGATGGAAACGAGAGGGGATCAAAGCCGGGAAACTCGATCTCCAGTATGATCTCCAGTTCGTCACCCGGTACAGGATACCCTTGTGGCACCCCCTCCGAATTCTCCACAAAGAAGGCTCCGGCAGATGAAACCAGGAGGAGCAGCATGGTAATGAGGATGGCTCCCCGTCTGAACATATTCATTTCATCGCCCCCGGTATGAAAGAGGCTTTCGTCTGAAAGAGCACAACTGTTGCATATGCAGTTAACCGTGCTTGTCGAGAACACCACTCTCATCGACCGGTACTTCCGGGCCGAGCCCGGACTCTCCTTCTTCATCGAGGATGGCGATACCCGCATCCTCTTCGACTGCGGGTATTCGGATCTCTTCCTTGAGAATGCCGCTGCAATGGGCATCGATCTCCTTGATCTTGATGCAGTCGTCCTCTCCCATGGGCATATCGATCATACCGGCGGCCTGCCGCCACTTGCCGCCCACCATATCAGGGCAGGAATCGAGGGAAGACCAGCCAAAGACCCTCTCTTTATCACTCATCCGGCGACTTTTGGAAGGAAGAAGATGAAAGAAGGCGGCGATGCCGGTTGTCCGGTCTCGCCGGAGTATCTCTCAATGTTTGGGGAGGTGAAGACCTCCGTCTCTCCGCAGAAAGTCTCCGATCGGATCACCTTCCTCGGCGAGATCCCCAGAACCGATCCAAAACGGACGGCCGGGAGCAGTGCGTTTATCCAGCAGGATGGAAGATGGGTACCTGATCCCGTCATCGAGGATTCGTGCCTCGTGTATCATGGGGATGACGGCCTTCTGCTCATCTGTGGCTGCACCCATGCCGGGATCGAGCATACGGTTGCATATGCGCGGAGTGTGTGCGGAGATGAACGGGTTGCAGCAATCATCGGAGGTCTCCATCTCTATTCTGCAACTTCCGGTCGCATAGAGGAACTCTCCCGGTGGTCTGCAGAGTCGGATATCGGAGTTCTCTATCCCTGTCATTGTACCGGGCTTCCTGCCATCATTGCACTCTCACACCACCACGCAATCACATCCGTTGGGGTGGGATCACACCTTTCATGGGATGAATAACGCGATTTTGACCGGACAAAGTTTAAACACTCAGCAGTTCGAATGATGCATATGGTTGTTCCCTCAAAGGTATTCTTTACAAAAGGGGTGGGTGTCCACAAAGACAAGCTCGCCTCATTTGAGCTTGCACTCAGGAAGGCAGGGATCGAGAAGTACAACCTTGTCTATGTATCGAGTATCTTCCCCCCGAATGCAACGATCGTCTCCCCCGAAGATGGTCTCAAAGAACTCAATGCTGGCGAGATCGTCTACTGTGTGATGGCACGGAACGAGACGAAGGAGCCGAACCGACTGTTATCTGCTGCAATCGGACTTGCACTCCCAAAAGATGCAAACGAGTACGGATACCTCTCAGAGCATCATGCGTATGGTGAGACTGCATTTGTCTCGGGTGAGTATGCAGAGGATCTCGCCGCAACGATGCTTGCAACCACACTTGGGATCGAGTTTGATCCCGATAAGGCATGGCAGGAGCGGGAACAGATCTATAAGGCGAGCGGCAAGATCATCAAGACGACCCATATCTGCCAGTCTGCAGAGGGTGATGCGGACGGCAAATGGGTGACTGTGCTTGCAGCCGCTGTCTTTGTCCTCTGATTCCGGATAATCGACATCACACTCTTTTTTGGGGGGTCATACAATGGAGATCATCGGCATTCCTTTTACAGATCTCTATACCTGGGTTCTCATCCCGCTCTTCATCGTCATTGCACGTATCGTCGATGTCAGCATGGGAACCCTCCGGATCATCTTTGTTGCCCGTGGATACCGGTTCCTTGCACCCGCCCTCGGGTTCTTTGAGGTGATCATCTGGCTCCTTGCCATCGGGGAGATTATGAAGAACCTGAATAACCCTGCTGCTTACATTGCGTACGGGCTTGGGTTTGCACTCGGCAACTACCTCGGTATCATCCTTGAGGATCGCCTCTCCATCGGTCAGGTGATCGTCAGGGTGATCACAAACCGCGATGCATCGCAGCTCGTCGAGGCATTAAAACAGAAGAATTTTGGTATCACCTCGATCAATGCCGAAGGGGCAACAGGGGGGGTCAAGCTGATCTTCTGCATCATCAACCGCTCCCGGCTCACCGAAGTGATCGAGCTGATCAAGCACTTCAACCCGAATGCCTTCTACTCGATTGAGGATGTGAGGTCGGTAAAAGAGGGGATATTTCCCCTTGAAAATCCAGGGTTTCTCAGTTCACATCTTAATGCGATGAAGGTCCGGAGAAAGCAGAAGTAGCCTCACCTTCTCTTGATCTGCTCGATCGCCTCGAAGGCCTCACGGCGGACTGACGGGTCGCTGTCATGGAGGAGATCGGTCAGCGGTTCGTGTGCCTCAAAGCTTCCGATCTCACCAAGGATCACTGCTGAACGCTTTTTGACCGAGGGATCCTCGCTCTTCAGATATACAATCAATGATGGAACTGCAGGCTCGCCCATCCCGGCCAGGATCTCCATTGCACCTTCCCGGACACGGAGATCAGCACTCTCGAAAGCAGCGGTGATCTCCGGGAGTGCGGCTTTCCCAAATCCCGAGAGTGCGGCAATAGCAGCGTTCCTCACCTCGGGATCGGAGTCTGCAAGTGCACCGACAAGGTGCGAGACCGTGTTTAAATCCCTGATCCCGCCGAGGACGCGTATGCCTGACTGCCGCATCACCGGACTTTCATGATGCAGAAGATCGATTATCTCCGCCCGCCCGGCAGATCCAATTCCGATCAGCGCCTCTTCGGCATAGGATCTGATCTCGGGCCCGGATCCCTCAAGTGTTCTGATCAGCGGGGAAACTGCAGGTTTTCCGATCCGGATACAGGCGGTAATCGCCGCGTTCCGTACCCGCTCAACGGGATCGCCGAGGAGTCCCAGCAGAACCGGTATCCCCTGTTCGTCAGGGAGATGCCCGAAGGCTTCGGCGGCTGCCGCCCGGACAGACTGATCGGGATCGTTGAGGGCTTTGGTGAGTGCTTCCCCCCTATGGGGGGCGTTTATCCGGGCGATAGTGCCGACTACGCCTGATCGGATGTCGGAAGACGGGTTGTCGAGTGCCTCGACAAGTGCAGGAAACGCCGGCTTTCCAATGAGAGTGAGTGCACGGATCAGCTCTCTCCGTACATCTGTCCGGGCACCATCGAGTGCGGCAATCATCGGCTCGATTGCCGCCTCCCCGATCCCGGCAAGAGCGGATCCGGCAGCCCTCCGCACCCTCCAGCTCTCATCATTGAGGCAATTGATCAGGAGCGGAATTGCCGGTGCACCGATTCCGGTGATCGAATGCACCGCAGTGATCCGCACCTCGGGATCCGGGTTGCCGAGCGAATCATCCAGTGAAAGCCGGGGAAGATGTGACTCTTCCATGCCCTCTGTAATCTCCTCCTTTCCTTCATCACGTGATCTGAGCCATCTGAATAAACCCATGGTGCCACCTGTCTGAGAAGGTATCGTCTGATACAGGGTATAAAACTACCTCTTTGATCTCCCGATATTCTTCCCTGATCTCTGCCCTTGTATGATCGAAAGCAGGTCCCAGGCAAGGGATTCGCTCTGTTTCTGTGATGTCATCATCGTATTGAGCCGGAGGCTCCCCGGCAGATCAATCTCGTCATTGAGATCCTGGATAAAGAGATCGACGATATCGCCATATGCCTCACGCGTTCCCCGCGAATCGGGACTCCTCCCCCAGGCCTTCATCAGTGCCGCAGCCGGGCCGGATATGGGACGGCTCCCGATGAACGGGCTGACTGCGATGACAAATACCTCGCTGAGGGCTTCGCGTACCCCTTCACATTCCAGGATCGGCCCGATGCTCGTCACCGGATTGGATGGGCCGATGATCACCGCATCACTCTTCTGAATGGTTTCGATGACGGCCCCCGTTGCAACAGGCGGGCTCTCATACTCACGGATGATCCCGGAGATTTCGATATTGCCCCGGTGGGTGACCCAGTACTCCTGGAAATGCATGGGTCCGTTCTCTGTTGCCACACAGGATGCAACCGGGGTGTCGCACATCGGGAGCACGGTCGCTTCAACACCGAGGGAAGCAGCGATTGCAGCTGTTGCTTCGGTGAGTGTTTTTCCCTCCCTGAGGAGGGTGCCGCGTGCGATATGGATGCCCCGATCCCGGTCGCCGATCATGATTGATTCGGGCATCCCGATCCGCTCCAGGTACCGGTTCGTCTCATAACTATCGCCCCGGATCCCCCACCAGGTCTCGGTGTTTAAGATGCCGGCAAAGAGGTACAGCACGGTATCGATATCAGGCGAGAGGTGGTTCCCTGAGACCCAGACATCTTCTGCGCAGTTGACAACAACAGCGATCTCGGAGTCATGGAGCACCTGGCGCATGCCCCGGATCAGCTTCGGGGTTCCGGTGCCCCCCGAGAGGAGAGTAATCATAGTGATCATCTCTTCTTCAGAAGTGAAGAGCCTTTGCGGGTGATCCAATATAGGCAGGTTTTTCATATCATATGACCATCATCCATGATAGGAATCCTGTTGTTATGGAAGGATATCCCGCCCCTTATCTTACGTTCTTTGCCGAAAAAACCGACGATCTCGTCTATCGGCTCAGGCTCCCGTGCAGGGGAGCGCCGGAGGCACTCTTCATCTCGGGATCTGTTCGCAGTATACTTGGCTATGCTCCCGGGGATTTCTCCGATGACCCCTCCCTGCTCACCCTGCTCCTCCCCGAGAATGATCGCAGTGTCTTCAGGGATTTGGCCCCGGAAGATGGCGAGTGTGCCTGTACCCTCCACCTCAGGGCAAAGGATGGGTCGATCCGGGTGATCGAGACGAAGAATGCCACGATCACCGATCCGGAGACCGGAGATCTGATCATCGAGGGTATCGGCCGGGATGTAACCGAAACGATAGAGCGTCAGAAGGAGATTGCATCAAGGGATCGCATCCTTGAGGCGGTCGGGTATGCGGCATCAGGTTTTCTCTCACAAGGAGACTGGGAGAGCCGGATACAAACCGTGATCAGGAGGCTCGGGGAGGCGGCGGATACCTCACGTACATACCTCTATCTGATCGACTGGAGTGGCTCAGTTCCTGTTGCCTGTCTGAAGGGTGAGTGGGCCGCTTCGGGTACATATGCAGGTAAACCAGATCATCTGGATGGCCTCGTCTATGGGGGGGCCCTCCCTCTCCTCCTCTGCGGGGAGACGATCGCAGGGCCGCTTCGGGATCTCGGATCCTTTGGCGAACAGGTTACGAAGGCATCTCCGGATACACAATCGATTATTATCGTCCCGATCATCATCAGGGGCAGGGTATCCGGTTTCATCGGATTTGATGAATGCCGGAACGAACGGGTCTGGACGCCCCCTGAGATCCAGGCCCTTGAGATCGCAGCCCGGATCATCGCAGCTGCAATAAAGCGTGATGATGATCACCTGGCACTTGCCGGGAGTGAGAACAGGTTCAGGGGGATCTTCGAACACAGCCCCCTTGGGATGGTGCTCACCGGTCCCGATTACATGATCATGGAAGCAAACTCTGCCTTCTCCCGGATGATCGGGTATTCGAGGAACGAGCTCTTGTTCTTCTCTTTCAGGGATATTACGCACCCCGATGATATTCCCGGAAATGAACGGGGACTCTTGGATCTGATGCAGGGGAAGCTGCCGATCTACCGGGTGGAGAAGCGGTACATCAGGAATGGCGGCGGCGTCTTCTGGGCTGATGTGACGGTTGCACCCGTTACCCTCCCGACAGGGAACGGCTATATCGCCATGATCCGGGATATCTCCCTCAAAAAGGAGGCAGAACGACGGCTTGCCGAGAGCGAGGAGATGCACCGCTCGTTCCTCCAGCATTTCCATGGGATCGTCTACCGGTTTGTTGAAGGAGAACCCGTCTTCCTCCATGGTGCCATCACCGAGATCACCGGATATCTGCCTGATGAGATCGGTGCCGGCACCCCCTCATGGTCATCGCTGATCCATCCTGACGATGCACCAGGTATCATTGAACGCTATACTACTCTCTACGATACCCCCGGCGACCGTTTCAGCACCGATTACCGGATCATCCGGAGGGATGGCAGTATCCGGTGGGTGCATGAGGTGATCAAGCACAGGATCGGAGAGACCGGCTGCTCCATCATCGAGTCATCGATCGTTGATATCACCCGCAGGCGGGAGATGGAAGAGGCACTCTCCCGTTCAAATGAGAAGCTCAACCTCCTCCAGAGCGTAACACGCCATGATATCTTTAACCAGCTCAACACCCTCTCGGCATACACGGAACTGATGAAGGATCTGATCACCGATCCACAGGCAGGCGAGTATTGTGCAGGTCTTGAGGCAACGATCGAGCGGATCCACAGGATCTCTGCATTCACCCAGGATTACCAGAAGGTCGGGGTTCATGGGCCTGCCTGGCAGGATCTCAGGGAGGTGATCAACCGGGGATTTGGTGCCAGGAGCCCGGATGGGATCACCCTTGAGAACGAGGTATCGGGGTACGAGATCTATGCCGATCCCCTCCTTGAGAAGGTCCTCTATAACCTCGTTGATAACTCCTGCAAGTACGGCGGTGAGTTGGTATCCCGGTTCCATGTCTTCTGTCATGAGGCAGAAGGTGAGCTCTGTATCTGCCTCGAAGATGACGGGGATGGGATCGATTCATCACTCATGAACCATATCTTTGAGTATGGGGCTGGGAAGGGCACCGGCCTTGGCCTCTTTTTGATCAAAGAGATCCTCTCGATCACCGGGATCGGTATCGAATCCGGTACGGGCACCCTCGGTGGTGCTGCCTTTGAAATCCGGGTTCCGGATGGCAGGTGGCGGGGAGGGGTATATAATACCTCTCGTGCCTCATAGATCTTAGTATGCATACACACGGGGTGGCGGCTCCCCGGTCCAAGATGATCAAGGATCCGGTCCATGGAGATATTGAGGTGGATGATCCGATCCGTCTCCTCCTCGATACCCCGGCCCTCCAGCGGCTCAGGATGGTACGGCAGCTCGGCTTCTCATTCCTTGTCTATCCGGGCGCAAACCATACCCGGTTTGAACATGCACTCGGAACGATGCACCTGGCGACACGCCTCTGTAACCATCTTGCTCTTGATCAGGATGATTCCCTCCTTCTCCGTGCCTCCGCCCTCCTGCATGATATCGGCCACGGCCCGTTCTCGCATGCGATCGAACCATTGATGGAGTCGATCTGCGGCCACGGGCATGATATGGTGGCTCATCTGCTTGAGAATGGATCCTCTGCATCTGCTCTGGAATCCCTCGGCCTTGATCCAGCTGAGGTTGCCGCCGTGATCGGGGGCGATCATCTGCTTGCAGGGGCGATTCATGGGGAGCTGGATGTTGACCGGATGGATTACCTACACCGGGATGCCCACTACACGGGTGTTCCCTATGGTGCGGTCGACTCACACCGGATCATCAGGAGCACGGTGCTGACATCCTCCGGCCTGCTGCTGGAGGACTCCGGTGTCCAGGCGGCAGAATCGCTCCTTGTTGCACGGACCCTGATGCGGCCGGCAGTCTACTATCACCATGTCTCGCGGATCGCAGAGCGGATGTTTCTCATCGCTGCCCTCGATCACTGCACGAGTGGCGGTGACCCGGAGCGGCTGGTGGCAATGGACGATTCCGAGTGTCTCCAGGCATTTCGTGAATCAGAGAGCGGGATCACGAGGGAGCTGATACGCCGTCTCATGACACGGAACCTCTATAAAAGGGCCGTCTATGTCGGGGTTGGATCGATCAACCGGGCACGCATCCCACAGCCCGACTTCCGCACCTCTTTTGCCCTGGCAGAAGAGATAGCGTCCCGGGCCGGTGTCGCATCACATGAGGTCTGTGTGGATATACCCCATTTTCCTTCGGATATGGTGATGGGGGTGCTGGTGCGGAACCGGCATGATATCGTCTCGCTTGATGAGATATCGCCCCTGATCCGGGGGATGAACGAGATCCGGCGATCACAGTGGCGATTGGGCGTCTACTGCCCTGAGGAGCACCGTGAAGCGGTCGCCCTCGCAGCAGCAGAGCTGCTCTCGATCCGCCCTGCAACAAAACAAGATAAGCTTCCAATAGAAACAGAAGAAGAGAGGGGAGAGGTACCATGAAGGAACTGGTTGTCGGGGTGACCGGCGCGAGCGGAATGATCTATGCAGAACGGCTTTTGATGGAACTTGAGAAGCAGTGCCGGGTACACCTGGTGGTGAGCGGTACCGCAGGGACGATTGCAGCCCTTGAAGGCATCTCGTTCTCGAACTTTTCGGTTATCTGTGAGGAAAATTCGGATCTGGCAGCGGTGATTGCGAGCGGATCATTCCGGTTTGACGGGATGGTGGTCGTCCCCTGCTCTATGAAGTCACTTGCCGGAATTGCACATGGGATCTCGGATACGCTGATCGGGAGAGCCGCCGATGTCTGCCTGAAGGAGCGGCGTCCGCTGATCCTGGTGCCACGGGAGACGCCGTACTCACGGGTACATCTCCAGAATATGCTCGCCGCCCATGATGCAGGTGCGACAATCCTTCCGGCATCACCACCATTCTACCAGAAACCGGAGACGATCGAGGATATTGTGGATATGATCGTCTCACGAATTCTGGATCACCTGGGAATTGAGCATACGATCGGATCGCGATGGAGTGGATGCCATGCGTGAGTTTATCGGGAGCCTGCGGGAAGCGGGATTGCTGAGCGATATCGAAGAGGAGGTACAGACGACCTTTGAAGCGGCACAGATGGCATATCAGACAGACAAGCCGCTCCTCTTCCATAATCTCGGCAGAAGGCGCCGCGGCGTGATGAATCTGACTGCAAACCGGGAGACCCTTGCTCTTGCTGTCAGGATGGATCCAAAGAGGATGGTCCCCCGGCTTGCCGGGTGCCGGTATGACGGGGCAGTGATCGATGAGGGTACCCTCGCGACATCTGCACCCGATCTCGGGGAGATCCCGGTGATGACGCATTTCCCAAAGGATGCGGGTGCCTATATCACTGCGGGAATTGTCTTCTCCTCCTTCGGCGGGGTGGAGAACGCCGCCATCCACCGGATGCTCGTTGCGGGAAAGGATCGTCTTGTTGCCAGGATCGTCGAGGGGCGGCATACCTACCAGCTGATGAAGGCCGCCCATGCAGCAGGCGGGAAGCTCCCCATCGGGATTGCGATCGGTGTTCATCCGGCGGTGACGTTCGCCTCATGCACCCGTGTTCCGACCGGAAAAGAGCTTGCCTATGCCTCGGAACTGATGGGTGGCGAGATCGGGGTGAAGACGCTTGCAAACGGGATCCGCGTTCCGGATGCCGAGTATATCCTGGAAGGATACCTCACCGCAGAGACCGCCACTGAAGGGCCGTTTGTCGATATCACCGGCACCTATGACCCGGTCAGGAACCAGCCGGTGATCGAGATCACCGGAATGGCAGCGAAGAGAGATCCGATCTATCATGGGATCCTCCCGGCAGGGGCCGAACACCGCCTCCTGATGGGTGCCCCCTATGAGCCGCGGATCTACCAGTCGGTTGCCGGGGTGACGAAGGTGAAGGATGTCCTCCTGACACGGGGGGGAGCCGGGTATCTCCATGCAGTGGTGCAGATCGAGAAGCAGACAGAAGGAGACGGGAAGAACGCGATCATGGCGGCGTTTGCCGCACACACCTCGCTGAAACATGTGGTGATCGTCGATCCCGATATTGCGATCCATGATCCAGAAGATGTCGAGTTTGCGATTGCAACCCGTGTCCGGGGTGATACCGACATCATGGTGATCTCCGGTGTCCGGGGCTCGTCGCTTGATCCGTCCCGGATTGCAGATGGCCTGAATGTGAAGGTCGGGGTGGATGCAACAATGCCCGTTGGATGCGAAGACGAGTATATCAGAGCAGGATGGGATGCATAATGGAGCTTGACAGATCAGATGACGAGATCCTTTCAGGAGAGTATGGGGAGACACGGAGGGTGATGCTTGAGATCTTAATCGCCCTTGGAAAGATATACGATGCAGAGCGGCTGATCCCGGTATCGAGCGTGCAGGTGAGCGGGGCATCATACAAGACGATCGGCGATGCGGGTCTCGAATGGCTTGAGGGGCTTGATGCCCGTGCCGTTGTTCCTGCATTCCTAAACCCGATCGGGATGCCGAGGGAGCAGTGGAGCGAGATGGGGATCGATGCAACATTTGCCGAGAAACAGGAGGAGATCCTGAATGCATACCAGCGGCTTGGGATCCGCCTCACCTGTACCTGCACACCCTACTATCACCAGATCGTGCAGTATGGCGATCACCTTGCCTGGTCCGAGTCCTCTGCGGTTGCCTATGCAAACTCGGTCATTGGTGCCCGGACGAACCGGGAAGGGGGCCCGTCTGCCCTCGCCTCGGCATTGATCGGGAAGACCCCCGAATATGGCCTGCATATCATGAAGAACCGCCTGCCGGATCTGATCATCACGCTTGATGATCCGGCTGCGGCAAAGGACTGGGGTCCGGCAGAGTACGGGGCGCTTGGGTATGTTGCCGGCAAGGAGGTTGGAAACCGTGTCCCGTTCTTCCGGGGGCTGCGGCCAAACCGCGACCGGCTGAAGGCACTCGGGGCTGCAATGGCGGCAACAGGAGCCGTTGCCCTCTTCCATGTCGAGGATATCACCCCCGAGGCACGGGTGCCGTTCTTCAAGACGTCGTTCCCGGTGGACGAGAAAGAGACGATCGAGATCGCCGTCTCTGATGTGAACGCCGTCTTCTCGGAGATCGAGGTGAATGCGGTTGCAGTCGGGTGCCCGCACCTCTCGGAGGATGAACTGCGGACGGTCGCGGATCTCCTCTCAGGGAAGAAGGTAAAAAAACCGTTCTTTGTCTTCGTCTCAGAAGAGATGATGAATGAACACCGTGATCTCATCACCATGATCGATCGTTCAGGCGCCCATGTCTATGCAGATACCTGCATGGTCGTCTCACCGGCAACCGATACACTCGGTTCAGTGATGACCAACTCCGGCAAGGCCTTCTCCTATCTCCCGGCGATGTGCGGGGTTGTTCCACGGCTCGGGACGATCGAGGACTGTGTCCGGGTCGCCACCGAATAATTCCTCCTGATATCCCTATTTTCTCCTCTCCCGGGTCCCCTTTGAAGGGAGGGTGGAGCAGGGCTCCACCTGATCTCTCCGTTTAGAAGCCGATCATCTGGAGCAGGTACAGCACTCCCACGATCAGTACAGCAACAACCGGAACAATAAACAGCGCCCTGATTCCGAGCAGTTCCGGGATCGTCTCTGCCGGGAAGACTCCTTTATTCAGGATCGTCCTGTCGAGCCGGGGGTAGAGCCGGGCGAAGATACCTGCACCGATCACAATCCCGATCATCCCGACGAGTGCATCAAGGGCACCTGAGCCGACCGCGGCTGCTGCGGTGCCGGGGCAGTACCCGAGGATCGCAAACCCGGCACCAAAGATCAGCCCGCCGATGATGGTGGCACCAACTGACCCCAGTTTTATGTGCAGATGGACAAGCCCTGCCGCCTTCATTATGTAGATACCGATCATCCCGACGAGGATCGCGGTCATAATCACCGTCACAACCGTGAAGTCGGTGAGGAGGAGCTGGCCGAGGATAACATCATAGTTTGTCACCCCTCCCTTCTGGAGGAGGAAGCCGAAGATGATCCCGAAAATAAGCCCGAGAATAACCTGGGCTTTTGGATTGGCTCTCAGTTCATCAAATGCCATTGTTACGTCACCTCACAGGAATGCAAACCCATAGATCATCCCGGCAACCAGGATGCCGCCGATGAAGAAGAAGATCACCGCCACCCAGCTGGCAAGAGCGAGCTGGAGTGTGCCGGATATTCCGTGTCCCGAGGTGCAGCCGCCTGCCCACCGGGCGCCAAGCCCCATCAGGATGCCACCGAGGAGTGCCACTCCCGCCCTGAGAAGAGCATCTGTTCCGAATGCCCCTGCAAAGAGCGGCGGCACCGTCAGCAGAGAGAAGGTGCCGGAGAGGTATGCGGAGATGAATCCCCCGATCACAATCCCGATCACAATAATCCACTGCCAGTCAATGGTCGGCGTTATCTTCTGGTAATATGCCATCGATTCGGCCTTCTCCCGTGAGATTGCCGTCTCCACCATCCCGGCGGTCTTCGCAAAGGCTGTCGATGCCCCGAGGGGCTGGTCGGAGAGGAGGAAGGTGATCCAGACAAGGACACCTATTCCCGCTCCGACAATATAGGGCGACCATGTCGCCGCTGTAAACCATTCGATCATTTTTCATCTCACCTTTCACGGAACCGGTGCAAACCCGGCCCGGCTGTATGCGGTATAACCGCCGCCGAGGTTCATCACGTGATTGATGCCGTTCATCATCAGGATACTGGCGGCAATGCTCGCCCGCTGCCCGCCCCGGCACATGACGATGTACTGCTGATCGCTCTTCAGCTCTGTATAGCGGGTCCTGAGATCATGCCAGGGGATATGGATCGATCCTTCTGCATGGGCGTGATCCCACTCCTCCTGCGACCTGGCATCGATTAAGATCGCCTTGCCGTTCTTCACGAGGCTGTCTCCTTCTTCAGGCGGGATCACCGGCACCCGTGAGATCGGGAATGCCGCTGTTCCCCAGGCAAGCATCCCGCCTTCGAGGAATCCGCTGATGGTGTCAAACCCGACCCGCCTCAGCTGGAGAGTGGCTTCCTCTGCCTGCTGCTTCCCCTCGACGACCAGCATGATCTCCTGATCCGGGGGGAGCACCCACCCCGCCTGCGTGGCAAAGCTCCCGGAGAGATCGATATGCCAGGTATTTGGGATATGCATACCAGAGAATGCCGGATAGCTCCGGACATCCAGCAGCAGTGCACCACCCTTGATCTTTTCAGAGAAGGTCTTTGGATCAACCGGGGCCGGCTGCCCGAGGTGTCGCATCAGCTCCGGCCCCCTCCTGTTGATCTCGGAACAGCGGGCGAAGTGATCGGGTGCGGCGGGCATATCAGAGGTAAGGGCACGGATGAACTCCTCTTTTGTCTTAATCAGAAGAGCATAATTGTACTTCTTCTCATATCCGATCGTGCTCGTCCGCTTTGCCGCCATCGCCCGCCCGCAGAGGGACCCCATCCCGTGTGCCGGATAGACCTCGACCTCACCCGGAAGGGTCATGATTTTGGTATGCAGGTTGTCATAGAGCGATGATGCGAGTTCGTCTGCCCGTCCGGGGAAGAGATCCGGCCTCCCGACATCCCCGACAAAGAGGGTGTCGCCAGAAAAGAGGGCGACCGGCGTCTCGCCGCGGGCGAGATCGGTGGCGATGTATGAGATATGTTCGGGGGTATGGCCTGCAGTATCGATCACCGCAAATTGGATATCTTCGAGCTCGATTCGATCACCTTCGGCAACAGGGGTATGCGGAAATGCGCAGTCCCCGGATTTTGGTGCATAGATCGCAGCACCGGTCAGATCAGCGAGATCGAGATGGCCCGATACAAAATCTGCGTGCAGGTGCGTCTCGAGGATATGGGTGATCTTCAGGTTGTTCTGCGATGCATACTCGATGTACCGTCCGATATCCCGTGACGGGTCAATGACGGCACATGCCTTGTTCCCGGCAACAATATAAGAGCTCTGGGCGATGCCGGGAGTGAAAAATTGCTGGATGATCATAGGCATTTCAACTGCCTATGCGATGAGGAGGTAGATGAGTGTTGTGGCGATTGCAATGAAGATCACCGTCATCACACTGCCGGCTTTGAGATAGTCCCGTGTGCTGTATCCGCCCGGACTCATTAAGAGGGCGTTTACCTGGTGGGTCGGGAGGATGAAGGAGTTCGAAGCAGAGACCGCCACGAGGAGTGCAAGGGCGGTCGGCTCGATCCCGGTCCCGGCACCGGTGAGCATCACGAGCGGCACCAGCAGGACGGTTGCGGCGACATTTGAGATGATCAGTGAGAGAACTGTTGTAAGCACCGCAACCGCTGCGAGGATAATTATCGGGTGGGTGCCGATGAGAGCCTCTGTGAGAGATCCGGCGATGAGGGCGGTTGCCCCGGACTTCTCCATTGCGATCCCAAGCGGGATCAGCCCGGCGATCAAAACAATCGTCTTCCATTCAATGGCCTGGTATGCCTCCTCGATCTTGAGGACACCGGCGATCACCATCCCAGCGGCACCGGTGAGGAGTGCGAGCGAGAGGGGAACGCCGGTCATGGTGAGGGCAAGTGCTCCGGCGAAGATAAGAACTGCGAGCGTGCTTTTCCCATGCCGCATCTCCTCGCCTTCGGGATGGGTGAGCAGGATCAGATCACGATTCCCGGCAAGAAGCCGGAGCGTGTCCCATGACCCGAAGGCAACGATGGTGTCACCGGCGGTAAACGGGATATCCGAGAAGTCGACCCGGTTCTCGGTCTCTCCGCAGACATGGAGGATCGGCTCGATCGAGAACTGCTGCCTGAACCTGATCTCACGCGGGGTCTTGCCGATGATGGATGCCTTTGGCCGGACCGTCAGCTCAGCAAACCCATATCCTTCACCACAAAGGATCTCTTTCAGCCTGCTGTCGTCACCTGTAGGGCTGCACCCCGAATCCTCGATAAATCTCTGAAAATTCTCTTCTGATCCGAGGAATGCCAGCTCCTGTGAAGATTCAAGACGGGTTGAGCGTGACGGGGCGACTGTCATGTCCGAGTCGGTTCTGATGGCGAGGAGATCGAGTCCGTACCGAACCTTGAAGAACGCCTCTTCACGGGTCTGCCCGACAAACGGTGATTCTGAAGGGAGCATGCAGGTCCGCACCGGGTGGTCTATTCCCCAGATCTCGGCCACGGTCGGGGCCGGTGGCTTCTCCTCTTTCTTCGGGAGGAGGGTGCCTCCAAAGAAGGCAAAGACTGCAACCCCGGCGATTAAAAGGGCAAGGCCGATGGGGGTGACGGCGAAGAGGCCGAAGGGTTCTGCACCTGACTGCCTGAGAAGGTCATTTAAGACGATCAGGGGGCCGGATCCGATCATCGTGATACTCCCTCCGAGGATGGCGGCAAACCCCATCGGCATCATCAACCGGGATACCGGGATCTTTGTCTGTCTGCTGATCCTCCTCATCGCCGGGAGGAAGAGGGCGGCTGACCCGATATTCTGCATCACCGAGGAGAGGAGGCCGGCCGTCATCCCGATCGTTGCGCTGACCCGCCGCTCTTCTGTTCCGGCATACCTGACGATCGAGCGGGCCAGTCTGGAGGTGATACCGGTCCTCTCGATCCCATAGCCGAGGATCATCACCGATGCCATCGCCATCACCGCATTTGAGGCAAAGCCTGATATCGCCTCCATCGGGGTGATGAGGCCGAGCCACGCAAGAGCAATTGCAGCGCCGATTGCGACGAAATCGATCCTGACACGGTCACTCACAAAGAGGATGATCGTGACAAGAAGGACAATCCCAACAAGCAGGATGCCGGTATCCATTGAGAACAACTGGTGATACGGTGGATGGAATAAAAAAGGTTGCCTCAGGTACGGGAGAGCCGGGCTGCGGTCAGACGCGTGACGCCACTCATTTTGAATGGTCCAATGATTTCTTCTTCTCACCGAATTATGGCTCTTTCGATGGACATATATCTCACAATGCATGATAGAAGAGTATGGATCAGCCCGGAGATCGGAATGTTCAGATCATCATCGTGGTCATGGGGCTTCTCCTCGCAACAGCAGCTGAGCTGATCTTTCATGTCGGATACGGCGTTGTCTCGGCCTATACACATCTCTACTATATCATCATCGTTATCTCCGCATTCTATCTCCGGTACTATGGCGTCGCTGTCGGGGGGTATCTGGCAGTTGTGCATCTGTCTGCTGATTTTATCCTGACCGGAACCATTTCAGCAGATGTCGCATTTCGTGCGGCCTCGTTCATCATTGTCGGGCTCCTCTCCAGCCATCTCTTCTCAACCTACATCAGGGAAGAGCGGGTGAAGGAGGCACTTGAGGATAGCATGTATCGGGTGCGGGCGATGATGGTGAGTGAGGATGATATCGTGAAGATGAGAAAGGGGGGCGATCTCCCCGCTCTTCTGAATGTCCTTGCACATGGCGAGCTGGATCAGCGGTACAGTGCAATCGATGCCCTCGGTCTCCTCCGCGATCCCCGTGCCATCGAACTCCTTGTTGAAACCCTGCAGAGCGATGCGTACTCAGGGCTTCGGTGGAAGGCGGCAGAAGCGCTTGCCCGTATAGGTACGCCTGCTGTTGGGCCCCTGCTCACGCTCCTTGATGATCCGGATGAGGATCTCCGGTGGAAGGTGGCGATCGCCCTCGGCGAGATCGGGGATCCGCGGGCAGTTGCCCCACTCATTACACTCCTTGATGATCCCGATGCCTATGTCCGGAGCAGGGCAGCCCTTGCACTCGGATCCATTGGGGATCCGGCGATCACCGCCCTGACAGAGTCTCTTTCATCCCCTGATCCAGCGATCAGGGCTGCTGTTATTTCGGCACTTGGGGGAATCGGATCAGATCAGGTGATCCCGCCCCTCATCGATGCCCTCTTTGATCCCGTCGATATGGTCAGCCTTGAAGCGGCGATGTCGCTTGCAAAGATCGGATCCCCGGCCATCCCCCTGTTCATGGAGGCCCTTGTATCCGCGTCTCCTGAGGATCGGCGTGCTCTTCTGCATCGGGGCCTTGGAGACGTCATCACCGGGATCTGTGCGGATGCTGATTCCAACCAGCGTAAGCAGCTTGCATCATCTCTCGAAGAACTCGCCGATCCAACCCTCTTACCTTTCATTGAAGAATTGATGGCTGAGAAATCAGAATAACTGTTTGGATTGCCTTTTTTGGAGAAATATGCCTGATATAGGTAAGCTTTATTGACTGGGGGATACCAGATCACTCTTGTGTACGGGAAATTTGGGTATGAATTTTGTGTTGAGAAGGATGACCTGAAGGTCTGTTTTTCAAAAGACGACGATTTTCTTCGGTATCACCGCAACCTTGGCGGAACTGTTGTGGAGCGGATCATCGCGTCTGAATCCGGGACGGTGATCATCAATCCCGTGGAGCCTTTGAACCTGCCTGATGAGGTGACCCGTTTCCTTGAGATCCGGTTCGAGCCGATCGAGATCGAGCCTGAGGCAACACGCCGGATTTATGTCACCTTTCCGATTGAGATTGCGGTATTTATCATGAAAGATGAAGCCTACCGGTGCATCGATATCTTCTCGAGGGTTCCGCCGAAGTACTCGCTCTATGGGCCGACCGATACTGGTGTGATCACCCGGTACCACTGGAGCGATGTCTTCCTCAGACGTCCTGAACCGGATCCAAGCCTCTACGGGGTGGTTGAACTGGATCTGATGAATACGACAAAGAACTGGATTGAGGTCTCCCGGGTCGTCTTTGAGAACTATGGGATGAAGATCTACTATGATACTGATCTCGTCTCCATGAGTGCCGGTTTGAAGATCTTCAAGCCGACGCTTGCCTATTCTGCCTTTGAGGATAAGCCGATCCGGACCGGTATGCAGAAGTCGATCGAGCTGTACTACTCACGGAAGCTTGCGGGCGTTAATACACTGGCGTACTATTCGATGGAGGAGGGGCTGATCTAGATGAGTGCTATTAATGATACGCTCGAAAGTACCGGGTCGGTCTTTGATCTGCTTTCAACACCTGTTCTTGGGGAGATCACCGTGCTCGATCTCCTCTGGGTCGCAATCATCGGCATTGCTGGTGTTATTATTGTGCGCATCGTCAGGATGTGGCTGAAACGGAGTTTTGGCGAGAAGATGCCGAAATCCGATCTCGATCTCGCGATCACCCTCGTTTCGTACTTTGTCTATTTTGTGGTGATCCTCAGCATCCTCCCCTATCTCCATTTCGATCTCTCCGGCCTCTTTGTTGCAGGAGGTATCATCGCAGTCGCCATTGCGTTTGCAACCCAGAATATCGTAGCGAACCTGGTATCTGGAATTTTCCTGCTCTTTGAGCGGCCGATCAAGATCGGTGACAACATCTCAATCGGATCGCTGACTGCAACAGTCCAGAAGATCCAGATCATGTCGACGATTGTCCGTACCTACGATGGTACCTATGTCAGGGTCCCAAACTCAACACTCTTCACAAGCGATATCACGAACCTCGTTATCCACCCGGCACGCCGGTTTGATTACACGATCGGCATCCGGTACCAGGATGATGCAGATACAGCGATCAGTATCATCAAAGCGATGATCGAGAAAGAGCCATATGCATTAAAAAGCCCCGGCCCATCTGTCTATGTGGACAAGCTCGATGATTCGAGTGTGAATATCGTGGTGAAGATCTGGGCTCCCTCCCTCTACTGGTGGGGGCTCAGGACAGAGCTGCTCTTGAAGTTAAAGGTGGAGCTTGAGAAGAATGGCATCCAGATACCCTTCCCCCAGAGGGAGCTCTGGTTCAATAGTATCTTAAAGGCCGATATGAAGGCTGTGAAAGCGCCTCCTCCGGTCAAAGAGATTCCTTTCCAGGGTGATGCCGCCCCTGATGCAGAGATTGGGAAATCCAGGCCCGGGGATACCTATGACTGGTAGGGACGCGATCCTTGCCCTGAAGAAGGCGGTAGGGGAGCCCGATCTTGCTGCCCGGCGATCAGCAGAGGAGGCACTTGCCGCCCTTGGTCCCGATGCGGTTCCCGAGATTGTCCGTGCACTCGGCGAGGCGCCGCAGACGATGCGGTGGTATCTCTCCCGTGCGATTGCCCGGATGGGTCTGCCTGCGTTTGAGCCGGTGATCGAGGCGATCCGATCCTCTGATAATCCAGAGGTGCGGCGGTACCTGACTGCCTCGCTTGCTGCTCTGGGTGAAGCGGCGATACCGCTCCTTGTCAGGCTGCTTGCGGATGATGATGTTGCAGTCCGCGGGGCAGCGGCACTGGCGCTCTGCAGAATCGGCGATCCGGCCATGCCAGCACTGAAGGAGGCGAGTCAGTGTGATGATCCCTTCCTCAGGAACTCTGCCTCCCTTGTCCTCTTCCGGATGGGTGAAGAAGGGATCATGGAACTCTTTTCAGAAGCCGGGGAGTAAAACCAATGGAGCTTCCAGCGATGTCGCAAGCGATGGAAGCCTATCTTGCTTCCCTGAACCGTCAGCTTGAGCAGGCCCTCTCGATAGCACAAGAGGCACGATCACGGGGTGTTGATCCGTCGATTACCCCGGAGATCCCGATCGCAAGCGATCTCGCGGATCGTGTCGAGGCGCTCCTTGATATCCCCGGTGTAGCAGCACGGATCCGTGAGCTTGAATCCGTGATGTCCCGTGAGGAAGCGGCGCTTAAAATAGGTGATGATTTTGTTGCCCGGAAGTTCGGGGAGACCTCGCGTGAGGAGGTGGTCGATCACGCGATCCGGTGTTCGATGGCACTCCTGACCGAGGGTGTCGTCTCTGCCCCCAAGGAAGGGATTGCGAAGGTGGGATTTGGCAGGAACGATGATGGTACCGAGTATCTGAAGATCTACTATGCCGGACCGATCAGATCAGCCGGGGGTACCGCACAGGCACTCTCGGTGCTTGTCGGCGACTATGTCAGGCAGGCGCTTGGGATCAACCGGTATATCCCGCGCCAGAATGAGATTGAACGATATATAGAGGAGATCAGGCAGTACAATACTATCCTGAGCCTCCAGTATGCACCGACAGACGCGGAGCTCCGGCTGATCATCGGGAACTGCCCGGTCTGTATCGATGGCGAACCGACCGAAAAAGAGGAGGTCTCAGGATACCGGAACCTCGAGCGGGTGGAGACGAATGCCGTCCGTGGCGGGATGGCGCTTGTCATTGCAGAAGGTCTCGCCCTGAAGGCCCCAAAAGTCCAGAAGAATGTCAGAAAGATGAAGATGGAGGGGTGGGAGTGGCTTGATCAGCTCGTCTCAGGTGCGAAGTCCGGTGATGAGGAGGTAGTGCAGGGGATCAGGCCCAAAGACAAGTTCATCCAGGATACCATCGCCGGCAGGCCTGTCTTTGCCTATCCGATGCGGAAAGGCGGGTTCCGGCTCAGGCTTGGCCGGGCAAGAAACACCGGGCTTGCCGCAGCCGGACTTCATCCCGCGACGATGTACATCCTCGGCGAGTATCTCTCCCCCGGCACCCAGATGAAGGTGGAGCGTCCTGGAAAGGCGGCCGGGGTCGTGCCGGTCGATTCGATCGAAGGGCCGACGGTCCGGCTCAAATCAGGTGAGGTGCGGCGGATCGACTCCGCTGATGAGGCGATCGCTCTTTCAAAGGAGATCGAGCATATTCTTGATGTCGGTGAGATCTTAATCAGTTACGGGGAGTTCCTCGAGAATAATCATGTGCTGATCCCTCCCTCCTACTGTGAGGAGTGGTGGCTCCAGGAGGGTGGTCCCCGGCATCCCGAAAATGAGATGGAGGCGATCAGCTTTGCACTGGATGGTGCGTATCTCCATCCCGACTATACCTGGTTCTTTGATGATCTCTCCCAGGAGGAGTTCTGCCGGCTCGCTGATCTGGTGGTGGAGCATGGCCGGATGGAAGATGGCGTACTGAGGGTGCAGCATGATCCTGAGGTAAAAGTCCTCATTGAGGAGACGCTTGTTCCACACACGGTGGAGGGGGACGAGATCGTTCTTCGTACCTGCTATTCATTCCTCGCCTGCCTCGGCCTCGGCCTCGATCTCTCGCGCCGCCCGGGCTGGGAGAGCCTGCCTGACTGCGCAAACGGTCTTCTCTCTGCGGCTCACCTGAGCGGGTTCAGGCTCCGTTCAAAGGCGGGAACCCGGATCGGCGGCAGGATGGGCCGCCCCGGCAAATCAGCTCCACGGAAGATGAAGACGGCACCGCATGCCCTCTTCCCGATCGGAACCGATGGCGGTGCCCGCCGATCCTTCCAGGGGGCGGGCGCAAAGCGGCGGCAGGAGAAGATGGAGGACGGGGATCTCTTCATCGATATCGAGACACAGGGGCAGATCGCAATCGAGGTGGGTGAGCGGCGGTGCACCGTCTGCGGGGAGAAGACCTTCTGGAACCGGTGTGCCTGCGGGGGGCATACACTGCCGGTCTTCCGGTGCGTACACTGCAACAAGGAGGTTCTGGAAGGCGAGCGGTGCCCACGGTGCGATGCCCCCCTCACCTGCAACGTTGAGGTTGAGGTGAATATTAAAAAGGTGTATGAATCGGCACTTGATACTCTTGGGATGGTTCAATCAGATCTGAAGCTCCTGAAGGGCGTGAAGGGGCTGATCTCCCGTGAGCGATCGGTTGAGCCGATCGAGAAGGGTATCCTCCGGGCGGTGCGGGATCTCTTCGTCTTCAAGGACGGGACCGTCCGGTACGATATGATCGATCTCCCCCTCACCCATTTCAGGCCATCCGAGATCGGGGTCTCTCCCGGGAGGCTCCGTGAGCTTGGGTACCTGAAGGATTATGAGGGGAGGGATCTGGTGGATGATGACCAGATCTGTGAGCTGAAACCGCAGGATATCCTCGTCTCAGAGGATTGCGGGGAGTATCTCCTCAAGGTGGCAGGGTTTATGGATGATCTACTCGAGAAGGTGTATGGCCTGCCCCGGTTCTATAATGCAGAGAAACCCCAGGATCTCGTCGGCCAGCTCTTAATCGGGCTTGCTCCGCATACGAGTGCAGGCGTCCTTGCCCGGCTGATCGGTTTCTCGAAGGCACTTGTCGGGTATGCTCACCCCTTCTTCCATGCGGCAAAACGGCGGAACTGTTTCCATGGCGATACAGAGATCGAGGTGTACGGGCCGTCCGGCTGGAAGAAGATGCCGATCCGGGATTTTGTTCTTGAGAATTTTGATATCTCGCAGCCCGGATGCGACCGGCTCGGGACATATTATTCAGATCCGGCATCTCCCCACCTGGCTGTCGCAGTGGATACAAACGGAAACCAGAAGATGCGGAAGATCACCTCGGTCTCGGTGCATCGTGCCCCGGCACATCTCATCCTCTTTGAGACAGAACGGGGGAAGAAGCTCGCGGTAACACCGGATCATGCGATGCTGGTCTGGGATTGCGCATACCTGAAAAAGATCCGGGCACTTGAGGTGAAGCCGGGGGCCCGCGTGCCGGTGCTGGAGGGGGGGATGGTGATTGCGGATACGATCAAGACTGCAGATCCGGTTCCCTGCCTTGATGATCGGGTGTACTGTCTGACGGTGGCAGACGATCACACCCTGCATGCAAACGGGATCTTCTGCGGCCAGTGCGACGGTGATGAGGACTGTGTGATGCTGCTCTTAGATGGCCTGATCAACTTCTCGCGGTCGTTTCTGCCCGAGACCCGGGGTGGTTCGATGGATGCCCCGCTTGTCCTGACGAGCCGGATCGACCCAAGCGAGGTCGATAAGGAGACGCTGAACGTGGATCTGATGCGCACGTATCCGCTCTCTGTGTACGAGGCATGTCTCACCTATACGCAGCCAAAAGAGCTTGAGGCCGTGGTGGACCACGTGGAGAACCGGATCGGCACCCCCGATCAGTATGAGGGGTTCTCGTTCACCCATGATACAACCGATATCTCGGCTGGACCCGCGACGACGATGTATACCCGGCTTGGGTCGATGGTTGATAAGCTGGATGCGGAGCTTCTCCTTGCGAAGATGATCCGGGCGGTGGATGAGGATGATCTCGCAGAGCGTGTCCTGACGACGCATTTCATCCGGGACATGATCGGAAACCTGAATGCCTTCTCAAAGCAGGGGTTCCGGTGCGCCCGGTGCGGCCAGAAGTATCGCCGGATGCCGCTTGCCGGGAAATGCCGGTGCGGGAACAAGATCATCGCCACCGTCTCGGAGGGATCGGTGAAGAAGTACCTGGCGGCATCGCTCTCGATCTGCGAGCAGTTTAAGGTCTCCGAGTACACGAAGCAGCGGATTGCGGTGATCGATGCCTCGATCAACTCGACATTCGGGGACGAGGTGAAGCTCCAGCTGGGGCTTGCGGATTTTATGTAGATCGAGGAATGTTTTTTGCATTAGAGCGCAAATATACTTCCTTCAGTGCGAGTGTTACCGAGAGGCCAAAGGTGATCGACTCAAGATCGATTCCCGTAGGGGTTCGCAGGTTCGACTCCTGCCACTCGCATCGTTTTTATTGGGCTGGTTATTTATTTTGATTTTGATGGTAGTGCCCAATTTCAATGTAATCTGTTTCTTGGCATTGTTAGCATCCTGTTAGGCCATTACAATTCATCCAAGGGTATCGGTTCTTGGACCCATCGATTGTGATGATCCGAACCGGACAGGGATCTGCAGCATCTTTCACATAAGAGAACTATCTGTTCTCTGTCCGTTCTCTGTCTCTCCCCACATCCTCGATCCCTCGCAGTGCTGAAACAATGATTGCCGGGACCGTGAGCAGTGATGAGATAACAAGAACAAATGCAATCCCCTGGGTGAACGTTATCTGCGTTTCCACTGGCATATTCATACCGCCTACAACGAAAATGTTCATCATCATCTCCAGGGGGATGGTAGCGATCAGCAGAGGAAGGGCAATTGTCATGGAGATTACCATGCCAGTGTTGTTCAGGAATGCACGCATTGCTGATGCTACCCCCCTTCGTTCGAATGGCACAGAAGCCATAATCGCGCTTGTATTTGGTGGCTGGAAAAGCCCACTTCCGAACCCGTTCACAAACATCCAGCCCCCGAGAATCCAGTATGGCGTGTCGTACTGCATCAGAGCCAACCCAACAAGCCCCACAAGAGAGATTATGAGCCCTCCGGTACTGATCAACCGTGATCCGTATTTATCGGAGAGATTTCCCCCAATTGGCCCGGAGATGATGAGCCCAATTGCTAGTGGTGTAATAAGGATGCTTGCCGTGAGCGGGTCGTACCCCCGCATGCCCTGGAAGAAGAGAATCAACAGGATCATGACAGCGCCACGGGCAATTGAGTTCAAAAAGGAGCTTGCCTGCCCGTAAGCAAAAATACGGATCTTAAACAGGGACAAGTCGATCAGCGGATGCGGGATAGTACGTTCACGCCAGAAAAATGCAGCAAATGAAATAATCCCGACCGTAAGAATTGTCAGCATCAAAACTGACAGAAGCCCGAAGAGAAGCCCGACACTCAGGTAGATGGTCAGCGTCACGAATGCAACCGTAAAGAGGAGCATCCCCCATAGATCAAACGGTTCGTCCCTGCTGAACTCGTTCATTTCCCGAAGCCGGGTATGGGCGATATATGCAACAGCGAGTCCGATTGGCACGTTGAAAAAAAAGTTCAACCTCCAGTTAATCAGTGTCAGGAAGCCGCCAAGGATCGGGCCGACAACAAACGCGGCTGCCATGATCATGGAGAGGATCCCCATTGCTTTCCCGAGTTCATAGCGGGGAAATGCATCGACAACGAGAAGGGTACCGTTTGCAACGAGAAAAGCACCCCCGATCGCTTGGAGAATACGAAACCCGATAAGTTGGGTGATATCTGCCGCAAATCCACACAGGAGCGACCCGATAGTGAAAACAACAAGTCCGAAGACATAGAGCTTTTTTCGCCCATACATATCGGCAAACCGTCCGCATGCCGGTGCAAGTATGGTGATAATAAGCGTGTAAGCGATGAGCACCCACATAACGCCGATGAGCGTTGTATTCAGATCCATCATTATCGTCGGGAGTGCGATGATCAGGGTGTTCGCATTCAGTATGCCAACGAGTGTTCCCAGCGAGGCAACGGCAAGGGCAACCCATTTATAGTGATCAGTATCGGTAAGTGGAGCAGTCAAATGGTTCTCCTTCCTTTTCTATTTAGAGTGAATATTTCGGGTAGGGAAATGTATGCGGAACACGACATGTCCTTCTGGATTTTCTATGCAGCTTCTTCTGGGTCCAATGAGAATATCTGGCCTATGTTTACGATCATTCTGTCCAGGAGATTATGCATCATGTCCCTTTCCTCATCGGTAAACCCATTGAGGAGGGACTCATCAATGAAATTGCTTACTTCAAGAATTGCATCTTTCATCTCGTTTCCCTCCTCAGTCAGAGAGATGAGGTAAGCTCGATAATTTTCTGGGTCACGTCGACGCCGGATATACCCTGCTTCATTGAGTTTCCTGATCACACGGGTGCCTATCGCTTTGTCTACACCGATCATAGAGGCCAGTGTTTCCTGTCTCACTTCAGTATCTTCTGTTAGATAGATCAGAAACGCAGCCTGGCCCGGGCCAAGTGGATGAGGGAAAAGTTTGGTGAATAGTGTGCGATTGGACCAATAGAGATATCCAATTTTTTTCGTGACGCGTTCATACTTCATTGACATTAGTTGATATGTCAATTGAGGTATTTATATTTCTCGTACGAAGGGCGGTCGAGCCTGAACTTCCGCTGTTTGTAGGCACTGGATCACAATAGGATCTCACATAACCGCCCATTTCCTCAATTTATCCTCGATATTGGCTTTTTAATCGAAAGTAGTTTATACTACAATGTGCCTATTACTGTGTAGGCACACTATGGAACCGATTCGAAGGATCAAAAAGTCTGGCAACAGAGAATACTGGTACGAAGAAACACCCTATTACGACCCGGTATCAAAACAGACTCGATATAAAAACTCCAAATATCTGGGTCGAAACATTGACGGAAAACCCGTTCGTATGCGGGATGCACCACAAGAAGTCAAAGATAAGCTCAAGAAAAATACCAAAACTATACCGATCCGTTCTGCCTATGATCACGGCTCAATCATGCTCCTTAAGCAGATCATGCATGACCTGAAACTGGATCAGTACCTTCATGAGATCCTTAATGATTCAGATGCTGCAATGGTGACTGCACTTGCACTCAACCGGATTATCAGACCACTGGCAATGAAAGATGTCGGGACATGGTATGCCGGAACCACTCTTGCCCTTGATTCACCACAGATTACTCTTACCGGCCAGAGGATCAGTGAACTGCTTGCTCGAATCGGAACCAGTACTGTTCCGCAACAACTGATGACGAGACTCCTGGAAGAGAACAGGACGAAACGAACACTGATCTATGATATCACCAGTCTCTCCAGCCATTCTTCCCTGATGAACCTCCTTGAATACGGTTATAACAGGGATGGCGTGTCACTTCCCCAGATTAATCTCTCACTCATCATGGACAAGGAACTCGGTATCCCGGTGATGTACGATCTCTATCCAGGGAGTATTACTGATGTCACAACGCTCACTGGAACCCTGAAGAAAATTGCTGCATATGGCGTGAAAGAGTATACCGCCATTATGGATCGTGGGTTCTTCAGCCAGCATAACCTTCTGGAGATGCTTGATCAGCAGATTTCATTCATTATCGCTGCAACGATCCAGCTGAAGGAAGTGAAACTCCTTCTCACCGAGGCGCAACGGGATATCACCAATGTTGAATACCTGCAGAAGTTCAAAGACAAGACGATCTACGCAAAGCCAGTGACACTCCCGCTTGAGTCCTATCAATTGAAAGGGTATCTCTTCTATGATCCAAAACGGGAACTCGAGGAGAAGGAATCACTCACCAGCCGTCTGGTTGATATCAGGGATAAGCTGGCCACTGTCCGGCTGAAGAAGGAAAAACCTGCATATATCAGGTTTTATGAGATAGCTGGCAGGCTCAGGAATTTTTTCGATTGGAAAGCGGTTGATGATCGGATTGAGGCAACCATTCGGCAGAATGCTGTTGCACAACGGATGAACAGAATGGGGAAGTTCATGGTGTTTTATTCAGGAGATGTTGACTGGTTGACTGCTCTGTCTCTGTACAGGGAACGTGATGAGATTGAGAAGGAGATAGAGATGATGACGTCAGATCTGGATGTTCTCCCACTGAATACGCATAAGGACAGTACCACAAGCGGCTTCATCTTTATTGTGTTTGTGGCTTTGATCATCCGGGCCAGGTTGCTACGGATGATGACGGAAGCAGGGTTGCTGAAACACTATTCTGTTAAGAGCCTCTTGCTTGAGCTCGATACGCTCAAAAAGATCACTCTTGCAGATGGGCAGGTGATGACGACTGAGATGACAAAGAAACAGCGGCTCATTCTTGAAGCACTTGAAATCATGTGACTACGTTTTCCGGGAGTTCAGGATTAAATTGCAATGTCTGTGGTAACACCGCTATTGCAAGCCCCGCCGTTTAGGACGGGGTAGTTGACGATGTGAGAATGGAATAGGTCACGGAGCGGTCCAGAGTCGTGTTCATGATCTCGACTGCAAGATCTGCCCGCTCGGATATGGCGAGGAGATCGATCTCATCGCCCCGGCGGTTCCACCCTGAGCCGACTGCCGTTGATAAAGAGGAACGAGGGGCTCTGTGCATAGAGGTGCTGCGTCAGCTTGAGCTCGTCTATCCCGCCATAGTATTTCATAATAATTATAGCTATAATTATTATAAATATAATTATTGTTGGAGGTTCGAAGGGGCGACGTATAGTATACTATAACAAAAACCCCGAAAAACTTTCACTATACTATAAGTTTTATCTCCTCCCGGCACAATGGTATCCTGGAGGTGTATGATGCGGGAACTATCAAAACTCACGATACTCGAGATCCTCCAGGAATGGAACTACTGGGATCGGGAGTTTGAGACATATGTGCAACGGCCGGTATACAGTTCGATCCTTGAGCGGTACAGGAGATCGAATGAGATCATCGTCCTGACAGGAATACGGAGGAGTGGAAAATCAACGCTTCTGAAACAGGAGATGGAGGCACTTGCAGGGAGCAGGGATAAGAAAGAGCTTTTGTATATCAATTTTGAAGACCCCAGGCTCTCTGAAGATGCAGATCCTGATACCCTTGACCTTCTTCTTGAGACATACAGGGAAGCGATCAACCCTGACGGGGAGGTCTTCCTCTTCCTTGACGAGGTGCAGAATGTTGACCGATGGGAGAAGTGGGTCAGGAAAGCCCATGATCTGAAGAAGGCGACGATCTATATCACCGGTTCTTCATCAAAGCTCCTCTCCGGCGAGGTGGCGTCATCGATCAGCGGGAGATATCTCCAGATTACTGTCTATCCTCTCAGCTTTTTAGAATTCCTCTCCTTCAATGGCCTTGAATGCCGGACTATCGCTGATTACCCGGCAAAAAGGAGAGAGATTCATCAGCTTTTTGATGGCTACCTGAGATATGGCGGTTTTCCCAAGGTCGTCCTTGTTGACGAGGATCTGAAGAAGGAAGAGATTCTCTCATACTTCAACACGATCCTGCTGCATGATATTCTGGCACGCTATGGGCTGAGAAACTATGATATGCTGAAGAAAATGGTCGAATATATCCTTACGAATGATACGAAACAGAACAGCGTTCACAGTATCAGTAAGGCGCTTTCATACAACTACGCCACTGTATCCGATTATGTTGATTACCTCAAAGCAACGTACATGATAACAGAGCTTCGAAATTATGATCACTCCCTGAAGAAACAGCTGAGAAGTGACGTGAAATACTATTGTATCGACACCGGATTTATTAATGCCGTCTCGTTCCTCTTCTCCGAGAATATCGGCCGGTTACACGAGAATATCGTCTTTAATGAATTCATCCGCCGGGGGCAGGGAACAGGGCTCTTCTATCTCAATGAAGGGGGGCAGGGTGGGTATGAATGCGATTTTATCATACAGGAGAAAGGCCGGATCACCGCTGCATATCAGGTCTGCTATGAGCTGCATGACAAGAATATGGAGCGTGAGGTCGCCGGTCTTGTCATGGCCTGTAAAAAGTTCGGCCTGCCGGGGGGGACGATCATCACCGAACACCAGCAGAAGACGATTGAAGTGGATGAATTGAAGATTGAGGTTCTGCCGGTGACTGCGTTTCTGGTGGGTTTTGGGTGATCCCCGCTCCACTGATCTTCGCCAGAGATGCCTACGGATACCTTTTTCCCTTCCAAAGTGAGACTCACACTCAGAAGAATTCGGAGCAGTCAGCATGTCCACAGTCATCAGTGCAACAGATATTGTGAAAGAGTATGGCAATCTCCGTGCCGTGGATTGCGTCACACTTACGGTGGAAGAAGGAGCACTCTTTGGGTTGCTTGGACCAAATGGTTCCGGGAAAACGACGATGATAAAGATCCTGACCGGCCAGATTACACCGACCGCGGGATCGGCTGCTGTCCTCGGCATAGACCCCGTTGCAGATCCGGTTCTGGTACGGAGGAATATCGGGATCATCCCCGAACAGGAGACGCCCCCGAGTTTCCTCTCGGCAATGGAGTACCTTGCGTTTGTCGGAGCTGTCAGGAATATCCCGGATTGTGAAGAAAAAGCAGACTGGTGGTTCGACTTCCTCGATTTTGCAGATAAGAAAGATGTTCTCTGCAAGGATCTCTCACGCGGCACACGGCAGAAGCTGATGTTTGCCCAGGCATTTATCCATGAGCCGGCACTCGCTCTCATAGACGAACCGCTCATCAACTTCGATCCGATCATGCAGGATCTCATCAAAGAGTATCTTGTTGATTATGTGAAGAACGGAAGGACGATATTTCTCTCAACCCATATCCTCGAGGTCGCCGAGGAGATCTGTTCGGAATTTGCCATTCTCCATAAGGGAAAACTGCTCCATTGCGGCCCGGTCGCTGAACTGACCAAAACGGGGGGAGATCTCTCCTCGTTCTTCCTCTCGCTTGTCAGGAAGGGTTACCATGCTTGATCTCTTCAGTGCGATGATGAAAGAAGAGTGGCGGATGCATTCCACGGTCTTCGGAAGCCTCTCGTTTGCCCTCTTTCCGGTGATGATCTTCGGGATCGCATTCATGGCTTCGTTTCTGATTCCGATAATCCAGGCATCCCTTCCTCCCGGATACCTCACGCTGATCATCCACGCAAGCTACCTGATGCTCGGCCTGATGGTCGGGGGGTTTGGGCTGCTTGGCAGCGAAGTGATGAACCGGAGGTTCGGGCAGGTGAGCCTCCTTGCCTATTCTGCACGGAGCCTGCCATTATCTGAGACGATCATCTTCCTGACCTTTGTCGTCAAGGACACCGTCTACTATTTCCTCCTCTGGGTCCTGCCGTTTGGATTTGGGTATATTCTGGCATCACCCTTCACAGGGGTTCCGTTTTTCTCTGCTCTCCTGCTCCTCGCAACACTGACACTCTCGTTCCTCTTCGGACTCTGTGGTATCTTCTTCCTCTCGTCAGTCTATGCACGATCAACCGTGATCTTCTGGCTTCTCCTCATCATCCTCTTCACCTGCATCGGGGGAACTGTTCTTGTGACTGCGATAAACCCGGCCCTCTTCTTCCCGCCCCTGCTCATCTATAACGCGCCTTCGGTTGCAAACCTTCTCCTTGCAATGCTCGTTCTTCTCCTCCTCTTCGCAAGCGCAACACTCCTCTTCGATCCGGTCTCTCCCGGTTCTGCAAAGAGATATCCTGATGCGTTCACCCCCCTGTCGAAAAGGCTCTCCAGACTCCAAAACTCCCCGCTTGTAGCAAAAGATATCCTTGATCTCTTTCGGAGCGGGAGCCTGATCGGCCAGACGATCTTCTCCTTCCTCCTGCCGCTTCTCGTTATCTGGTTCTTCCTCTCCCTGCTCGCTGATTTCCTGCCGCCACAGGGTCTCATCTTCTTAATCGCGATCACAACCGGCGTCATCGCATCGACGATGTACACCTGGGTGACCATGTTCGACAGTGTCAGCTCATATGCCTGCCTCCCGGTTGATATCAGCACAATGATCGCAGGCAAACTCACCACATTTGGGATTCTTCAGGTGATCCCCGCGATCTTCATCGGTATCATCGCCATAGTCTCAGGAGATGGCATCTACCTGGTACCGGCTGTCGTCCTCTCACTCTCGGTCTCCTTCTACGCTACCGCAGTGATGGTCTGGCTCTCAGGGCTCTCCCCGAACGTGCTCGTCTATGATGTAAAAGTACTCGCTGCATACCTCTTTCTGGTCGGGATCGCCATTGCCCTCCTGACAGCAGCCGGGTACTCGAACGCCGACTATGCCTACTTTGCAGTCCTGCTCGCCATACCGGCATGGTACTTCATCCGGAGTGGGAGAGCCCGGTGGAACGCGGTGGAGCCGGAGGGGTTCTGAGGAGAAGATGGAGGAACGAAGATCTGTTTGTGGCAGGGAAAGGGATCAGATCTCATCCTTCACCGTTCCCGCCACGCCCCCTCAGGCACCAGTATCTCAAACCTCGCCCCTTCTCCATATTCCCCGGTCTCGGCAATCGTAATCCCGGTGATCGCCAGGATCTCCCGTGAGAGGAAGAGCCCAAAGCCCGTATGCTTCCCAAAACCCCGCTCGAAGATCCGCTCCTTCTGCTCATCAGGAACACCCGGTCCATCATCCTCCCAGATGATCGCAAGCTGCCCGTCCCGCTCCTCGCACCGGATCTCCACCCGGCTCGCCCCTTCGGCATGCCGGAGGGTATTCTCCATCAGATTTTCGAAGACCCTCTCGATCATCGGATCGGCAAAGACGGTGGTTTCATCAGAGAGATGCCTGATGATGGGCAGCCGGCCATCATCGATTGGTTCGATCAAATCCCTGACCGGTATCCAGACCGGTGCCTGCATCCCCAGGTTTTCATACTGGCGGGTGAACTCGATCTGCCGTTCGATTGATTTGACCGCCTTCTCAATATCAGCGAGGTACATATCCTGCTGGTCGCCCTCTTTCTCCCTCTTCAGCCAGATGTAGCCGTCAATAACCATGATCTTGTTCAGGATATCGTGCCGGGTGACACTGGAGAGGATCTGGAGTTTCTTGTTGGCGGACTGAAGCGCTTTCTCCTCCTTCTTCCGGTCGGTGATATCGATACAGGAGCCCATCATGGCGATCGGAGCACCGGATGGGTCACGGACAAGGCTGGTGGCAAGCTCAAGGATGATCTCTGATCCATCCTTTCTGGTCCCCTGTACTTCGCCTGACCAGCTGCCGTTCTTTTGTATTGAATCAGCTATCTCCCGGCCAATAGCTTCAGCCGTCCACAAGGAGGGGATTGATTCTCCGAGCACCTCGTTGATATCCGATACTCCCCACATTGAAAGGAATGCGGGATTGGCATAGGTGATATCTCCGGAGAGATCGGTGATGGCAAGACCGTTTAATGATGCGTCAATGGATGCATCCTTCAAAAGAAGCTCTTCTACAGCGAGCTTTTGTTCGGTGATATCTTCAAAGATTGTGGCAAATCTCTTCTCATCAGTTTTGTATGCCGAGATGATGAAGTGCTTCTTCATAGGTTGGAAATAGGTTTCAAAGACTACCGGTTCTCCCGACTGAACCACCCCTGCATATTCTTCAAGATAGGGCGGATCATTGACATTGTATATCTCCCGGCTCGTCTTTCCGATGGCATCCTTCCACCTGACTCCAAGGACCCTCTCAAATGCGGCATTGATCTCAATGATCCGGTAATCTATTGGTCTTCCATCCTCGCTGTAGATGAGTTCGTGGAGGGCTGATCCCTCGATCATATTCATAAAGAGGGACTTGAATTTCTGCTGGCTCTCCAAAAGTGCATCTTCTGCCTCTTTCCGTTCTGTGATATCATGGAGGACTTCGATGACCAGTTCGATCTCGCCGTTCTCGTCAGGAACCGGGTTGCTTGTGCATTCCATGAACATCCCAAGCTCCGGTATATACCGCTCGACTGTCTCCTGCTTCTTTGATCCGACTGCCTGCGAGGTGGCACAGAGTTCACAGGGGCTGCTCCGTCCGATGATCTCATAACATCTCCTGCCATCAATCTCCTCTGGTTTCAGTCCGAGCATCTCGTAGCCGGTCTTATTGTACCTGAGGATGGTATGGTCAGGCAGCTGAAGCCCGACGATATCGGGGATGCCATCCAGCATCGCCTCGAGGAGCCTCTTGGTCATCTTCCCCTCAAGCCCGGCTCTCCTCCTCTCCGTCACATCCCGGCTCACAATGAGGATCGCAGTTGCGGTCCCCCCGCTGTCACGGAGGACGGTTATGGTATTATTGATCCAGATCGTTGATCCATCCTTTCTGTATGTCTCAAGATCAAGGCTGACAACACCAACCGGTTCTCCGGCAGCCTCACGTTCCAGTTCCTCCTGGAATGTCCGCATGGCAATCGCCAGGGATTCCGGTACCAGCACGGAATCCAGAGACTGGTTCATTGCCTCCTGAACCGTGAGTCCACGCAGGGATTCAACAGACGGGCTGACATAGGTAAACCTGAGCGAGAGATCCAGAATCGAGATCGTCTCGGTCATATTCTCGGTGATCAGCCGGTACAGCCGTTCGCTCTTCTGTACTGCTTTCTCTGCCTCTTTCTGCTCTGTTATGTCCCGTATGGTCTCGATCGCCCCGACGACATCCCCGCTCTCGGTATACAAGGGGGATGCCCTGCATGCAAGGACAGTATACCTGCCCAGCGGCCGTGGCAGGGAGGTCTCTGCAATCAGTACATCGCCTTCTCTTCTGACTGGTGCATACTTTGATTGCAGAAGCTCCTCATCTGATTTAGAGACGAGATCGATCAGGATCGGCCGGCGTTCCCCGTAGAAGGGGAGAGAATATTCGTAATTGCCCTTCCCGATCATCTCCTTTGCGGAGATGCCGGTCATCTCCTCGATCGCCTGGTTCCATATGATCACAATGCCATTGGAATCAATAGCGAAGGTGGGGTCAGGGAGGAACTGGATGATATCATAGAGCCGTTTCTCTGTCTCTTTTGCGAACTTCTCAGCATTCTTATGGGCAACAGCGGCATGGATCATATTGATGAGTTCGGCGAACTGCGACTTCGGATCGCCGCCTTTCTGGAGGTAGAAGTCCGCACCGCTGTTTAGGGCCTCGATGACGACATCCTCCCGCCCCTTTCCGGTGAAGATGATGAACGGAATTGTATTGCCCGACTGCCTCAGGTGTTTTAAAAAAGCGATCCCATTCATCCCCGGCATCTGGTAATCCGAGACGATCGCATCAAAACGGTGGTCTGCAATGAGCCGGAGTCCCTCCTCCGCACCCCCTGTCGTAGTGACGGCGATATCCCCTGTCCGCTCAAGGAAGAGCTGCCCTATATCGAGGAGCGCGGGCTCGTCATCGACATAGAGGACAGATAGTGGTTGTGCCTCAGACCCGGTGGATGTCATCTCTCCTCTTAGATGAGCATTAATGGTGAAAATACCTTCTCAATGATCAGGCTCCGAAATCAAATCAGGAATTGGCAAATCTTTTCTGCCACGCCCCCTCAGGCACCAGTATCTCAAACCTCGCTCCTTCTCCATATTCTCCGGTCTCAACAATCGTAATCCCGGTGATCGCCAGGATCTCCCGTGAGAGGAAGAGCCCAAAGCCCGTATGCTTCCCAAAACCCCGCTCGAAGATCCACTCCTTCTGCTCATCAGGAACACCCGGTCCATCATCCTCCCAGATGATCGCAAGCTGCCCGTCCCGCTCCTCGCACCGGATCTCCACCCGGCTCGCCCCTTTTGCATGCCGGATGGTGTTATCCATCAGATTATATAAGACCCTCTCGATCATCGGATCGACAAGCACCCGGTAACCGATGCAATCAGGCTTAACAGGCAGCTGTGAACTGGAGATTGGAGAGATGAGATCATCGATGGCGTGCCATGCCGCCCGTTCCACCCCGAGCTCCTGATAGGTGCGGGTGAACTCGATCTGCCGCTGGATCTCACTGCCTGCCCTCTCCACCTCACTCAGATATTGTGAGAGCTTTGGATCATCAATCTCGGGTCTCGTCAGGTCGAGGTACGCCTGAAGGACCATAATCTTGTTCTGGATATCATGGCGGGTGATGCCCGAGAGGATCTGGAGTTTCTTGTTTGCCATCCGCAGGGCATCTTCTGCGAGTTTTCTTTCGGTGATATCGGTATCTGTTCCCCAGTACCCACTAAGGCAGCCGGAATCGTCAACAACTGGAATTCCATTTGTGCTGACCCAGAAGAGTTCCCCTGACTTTCGTATGGCACTATGTTCCCACTCTCTGATCGGCTCCTGCCGGGCAAAGAACTCCATGATTCTCCGTCTGAACTCCTCACGGTTCTCCTCAGGATGCAGGTCAAAAAAATGCAGCTTCCCAACGATCTCATCCGGCATATACCCGGTTATTGCCTCGGATTCCGGACCGATTGAAGTAAAGAGCCCCTCTGCATCCACTTCCCAGGTATAGGCGCGGGCCTGGTTTGCCAGGAGCGAAAAACGGTATTCATTCCTCTCCTTCTCTTCTTCTGCTCTC
>DUKV01000043.1:0-7309 GCA_013329165.1 Methanocalculus sp.
AAAGAGTGTTATTGCCTCTTCATACTGTTTCTCACTGAGGAGATGCTCACCAACTGAGATGAGATCAGGGAGATCATCGATATGGCTGGACTGGTTCAGGATCCCAATAGCCCGGTCGGTTTTTCCAAGCCCGAGGAGAGCAAAGGCATATCTCCGTCTGACAGCCCTGTCATCTCCCCGAATGGCGAGTGCTTTTTCGAAAGAGTCTGCTGCATCCTGAAATTCATATAATGATAGTGAAGCAATCCCTTTCCACTTCCATGCCAGAAAGGTATCAGGATTGATCTGGAGAGCTGCATTGAAAGAGCGGATGGCACCCCGGAGATACCATACACCAGTATCATCAGGATGATTCGGCAGCATTCCTCCAGACTCGCCACTTTGATTCAATCGAGATAACCTACAGAGGATCAGTCCCCTCATACACCAGAGCCTGGCATCACCCGTGTCAAGAGCAGTCAGCCGATCGACGAGATCAAGGGCTTCAGGATACAATTTTCTGGTAAAAAGCTCCTGCACCAGCTTTTTAAGGTCTGGGAGAGCATCCTGATGAAATGCGAGATTCAACACACCGATCGCATCATCTGTTCTTCCAATCGCGAGGAGCGCAGATGCACATGACTGACGGATTTCCCGGTCATCCGCACGAATTGCGAGGGCATCCTTAAAGGAACGGATCGCTTCGGGATAGTTCTTCATCTGGAAATATGCCGCACCCTTACCCTTCAGGGCTCCATAGTTTCCTGAGTCAATTGCAAGGGCATCATCAAACAGACGCAATGCATCCGCCAGATCCCCGCCCGACAGGAGAGAGAAACCCTGACTGACATATCTGTCTGCTTCCTCCAGTTTATTCGACTCAGGCTCCCTTTTCCAGATTTCCATTAGTCCTCAGTCCGGAGATACCTCGTTCTTCTTCTGTTCCCTTCATCATATTGGTTTTTTCAATGAGATTAGTATGTTGATACTGTCTTCCTTTATAGAGGATGCAGGAAGAATATAAATAGAAGACGACCATTTCGACGACGCGAAATCTACTATCATATCATAAATCCTTTGTGGGATTTTTCACACACCTTTTATATTAAAAAATGAAGAGGATTACATTGTAAATGTATCTATGTCAATCAGCACATTTGCATCGGGATCGGTCGCATATGCACAGGATGTATACGCTCATTCCTTTTGACCAGGGTCTAAGAAAGTAAAGGTTCATTCGTTTCTCCCCACCCATAACCAAACTCCTCCTCATACATCGCATTGAGGGGGAAATGGAAGCAGTGGATACTGCAAATGGTAGCGTACCTGATATCAACATTTACTCTGTTCCTGATACCTCTCTTCAATCCAGTCAGGGAAAAACCCCTGCACCTGAAGTTGAGACCCGGGGTAAACTCTTTGTTGACGGGTTGAAACTGAACATCGTAACTCTGATATACATGATCCCGGTGATCATTATCCTGATCATCTTTGGTGCTGCAACCCTCCCATTTGTGCTTACTGGAGCAGCAATTGGGCGATATGACTGGAGTTGTACCGGATCAGGCAATCATTTGCGCCAGTGGGGAGCTTAGAGCAGGTTTACTGATCGCATTCGTCATTGGGATCAGGATGCGCTTCAACTTTTCAACCAGATACACACCCCAAAATCCTTTTTTGAAGGTTTGGAACAGCGTTTAGAAACCTCTAAAAGAGGATCTTCAAAGAAAAAACTCACGGGAGGTATCGCCTGATACGAGCCGACTGGAAGAGGATAATTGCCGATACTCCAAGTACCGCGAGGAAGATAACCGTGAAGGCCTCATCCGGTGCATAGATTGTCAGGGCAGTTCCTGCAACGATAGGGCCCACCGCCCCGCCGATGCTCTGTACAGTATGCAGAAACGCACTCGCGGTTGCTGTATTTCCCGGTGGTGCAGAGGCAACAGCGATCATATTGTCAATCGTGAGCAGAATTGACATCCCGGCCGAGAAGATCATCCAGATACAGACGATAAGGAGTGGTGTTGTCTGAAAGAGGAAGAAGATCCCGCACCCGATGAGGAGAAACAGCGATCCGAGAATGAAAGGAAGAACAACACCCTTTTTTGTGACCATATACCCTGCAAGTGGACCTGAGATCATATCTGTAAGAGATCCCGGCATCATGAGAATCCCCACATATATTGCAGAGAGGGCAAGGCCTGCCGGAGATGAGATCAGGTACGGCATCACCTGAAGCAGTATAAAAAATGAAAAGACGACCAGAAAGGCATTGGTTGTGATTGCCGGGAAGGGGGGGTTGCGGATCATCTCCAGATCAAGAAGGGGCGAAGAGGTCTGTTTCTCGTGCCGTATGAAAAGGCACATGCAGGTGAGTGACAGGAGTACCTGGAGCCAGACGAGTGGAGAGGTGATACCTTCCAGCCCAATCCATGTTATCGCAAGCATTCCCGAGAGGATCGAGATGGCGAAGAGGAGCATCCCTGTGAGATCCAGCGCAGCTATATTTCGCTCTCCATGGTCAGGAATGATATACCATGCCGAGATGAGCAGGAGAAGAACAACCGGAATCATAATCTGGAAACAGGCACGCCAGCCGATATGCTCGATAATATAAGCTCCCACCATA
This sequence comes from Methanocalculus sp., assembly GCA_013329165.1. GTDB lineage: Archaea > Halobacteriota > Methanomicrobia > Methanomicrobiales > Methanocorpusculaceae > Methanocalculus > Methanocalculus sp9912u. Next base: position 2,612 of record DUKV01000043.1, read on the forward strand.
ATCCCGGTAAAGCTCCCCGCTCCATAGGTGGCTGCGAGAACACCAATTGCGGTTGCCACCCATTCCACAGGTGTCTCTTCGGCAACAAGGGCATAGGCGAGGGGGGCAACAGCAAGACCAAGCCCCTGGAGCATCCGGGAGAAGAGGAGAGAAGAGATGTCTGTAGCAATTCCTGCAAGTGCAATGCCAATTCCATAGAGTACCAGGCAGGCAAGGATGATCCGGCGCTTGCCGAGAATATCACCGAGCGATCCGATTGCAAGAAGAAGCACCGCTCCAACAAGCATGACACTCGGGAGGATCCAGGCGATGATGACCGAGGAGACGCCAAACTCCTCTTCAATCCCCGGAAACGCAGCAATGATCATCGCCTCCGTTGCCATCACCATTGCGATGATGAAGCCAAGAACGATTAACAGGTAGTGATATCGTTTTAGTCCGGGCATGAGCGTGATCATATCAACTCCAAAAACTATCAATATATATGGGAAACCAGTCTTCCAGAACCCCTCAGGACGCCTGGAATACCGAATACCGGGAACGGGGCAGGCTCTATGGAGGGGCACCATTTCCGCTTCCCGATATCAGAAAAGGGTCTTGTGTACTGGATATGGGGTGTGGGAACGGAAAACATCATGCCGCAATGGAAGGGCTTGGATGGAATGTTGTGGGAATCGACCATGCTGAAGAGGCAATCCGGCTCTGCCAGAATACATCTCAATTGATCAATGGAGATGCATGCAGACTCCCCTTCAGAGACGGATCATTTCAGGCGATAATTGCAATCCATATCCTGGGGCATCTCATTGATCAGGTACGTCCTCTTCTGATCGATGAAGTATTCCGGAGCTTACAAGCCGGAGGTCTATTCTATTGCGCGGTCTTTTCACGTGGGGATATGCGATGTGGAAAGGGAGAAGAGGTGCTCCCGTTTACGTATCTGAGACGGGGAATTATTACCCATTATTTCACTGAAGAAGAACTCCTCGGAATGAAGGGACCATTTCAGAAAGGTACAGTATCACGTGCGAGCCACCCGGTCCGGTTCTCCGGGGAGTGGTACACCAGGGAGCATATCACATGCACATTCAAAAAATAAAAAATAGTACACAAAAACCAGGATTAATTGAATATATTCTCTTTTATTCCCATTCAGTATCCATAATAAGGATGGATGAACTGAAGATGGTCTCGTTGCCATGCATACGCATTCAGAGAAGATTGGTTTCGTCTCTCCAACCAAACCAGACACATTCTCAGAAGCGATACAGACGATCATTTCCGGAGAAGAAGGAGAAGTATGGTTCTCTGAGGATGGCATCTATCATCAGGCTGCTTCAGGGCATCAAAGGTCTCGGGATGGAGAAATAACATTTCAGAACAGGGCACACCACCGATTACACCAAAGACACGGGCAGAAGAGGAGCTCGAGAGCCATATCGGGTTACATGACTGATTAATTCTCCCGGATCCTTCAGATTCGGGCACTTTTTTTAATGGGTCAGACCGGATGGCGATAAATGACCGCGGTTGCATTATCCGGTGTGATCGTCAGTACTTTCTGCATTAATCGACGGAGTATATCAGCAGGATCCAGACGGAGTGACTCGCATACCAGCGAGTCTTCATCGAGGTATTCGTAAAATCCATCGGTTGCCAGAAGGAGGACATCACCCGGATGCAGGGTATCCATTGTCGAGGTGACAATAAAACTACCACCGATACTTCGCGTGATATATGATCGAAGCGGGTGGTGTTGGATCTCACTGGGATCCAGAAGACCCCGTTCAACCATATCGCAAACAAGTGAATGATCCCTTGTAACCGAAATGATCTGTCCGGAGAGATGGTATGCACGTGAGTCGCCGGTATGGGCAATGATCGCAATATCCCGCCTGATGAGGGCAGCAACAAGAGTGGTGCCCATCCCTTTCGCATCCCCGACAGCCGCTTCTTTTACGGCCTTATCAGCAGCTGCAAAACCTTCGCGGAGGATCTGATGACACTCGTCATTTCCGAGTCCTCCGCTGTATTTTTCCGATATATAATCCCTGAGGGTTGATATAGCCAGAGAAGATGCCCGATCTCCGGACCGCTGACCTCCGATACCATCAGCCACCGCGATCAGGTATCCGAATGGAAGCAAGAGAATTGTATATGAGTCCTCATTTGCCCTTCTGCCCCCCCGGCACGTGATTCCGGCAATCTCACTTCCGACCGTTACCATCCGTCCGCTCATGCCATTATCCCTGCTATTTGAAAAAAATTCAATCTTTTAGTACAGTTTAATCGCAGGCGAGGTTACTTCAATCTTTCTTATAGGATACGATTCCTGAGGCACGAAGTACTGATCTCACAGCATCCATCCCATTATCAAGATACAGGGCGCCGATCAACGCCTCATAACATTCTGCAAGCACTCTGCCCGATGTCCAGATCTCCATCTGCCTCTCCCCCTTCCCCCAGCATATATACTCGGTGAGATCGAGTGCCTCCGCAGCATTCCTGAGACGGAGCATATTTACAGATTGTATCTTCAGGTTCGTGATCGCCCCTTTCTCAGATTCCCCGACATCAATGATTGCCTCAATAACTGCCAGTTCAATGACCGCATCCCCAAGAACGGCGAGGGCATCCATATGAGCATCTCCAGGAAGCCCCGCCTCACGGGCATATGCTGATCGGGTCATGGCACGGATGAGAAGAGCAGGATTCTGAAATGTATAGCCGAGTACTTCTTCAAGGGATCTCATACATCACCATAGAGGTTGATCAGCCGGATCAGATCGGAAAAACCGGAAATTTCCATCTCAAGCACCCCGGCACGGGTCATCCCCATACTCGTCTCGGCATCTGCGGTCAGGCATTCCGGTCCCCGGAGAACCCGCCGTGCGGTTCCATCTGCAGAAAGTATCGATTCTGCCTCGGATAGGTGGACAAACGAGCGTCCCGGGATAATCACGGTATCAGCAAGGCAACTAAGTTCAACAGTCCGGAGATCTTCAGCGGTGATCAGGCAGGCGATCTCCTTATCAACAGCAACCACATCCCCCCCACCACAGCTCTGAAGAATGGCGCGGATATATGGAGCTGCAATGCTCCCGGTAAGGACGGTTGCCGATCCCAGAACCCGTGGGAGCCTGGAGAGGAGATCAGGTTCATTCCGGATTGCAAACGGAGATCCAAACTCCGGATCAAGGAGGGGTGTGCCGGACACCTTCATCGAAGATGTTGATGCGACAGATCTGATCATCTCCGCAAACTCATCCACCGTCTGGACAGGATGATCGGGTATAATTGGTGCGTTCCCAAGAATAAGACCCTGCTCGGTCGTATTGGCAAAACGCATCAGGATATGCCCTTTCACCCCACGCTCCTCCAACCAGCGGCATGTCTCTTCCAGAACCGCACCGTCATTGACACCCGGAAGAATGACAGATGCGGCATAGACATCAATCTCTTCAGCAAGCCGCTCAAGGATTGTAAGCGATGCTTCCGGTGTCGGATCATGCATATACACCCTCCTCAGTTCTGGATCGGAGGCGAAGACAGTGAATGAGATCTCCGAGAGACCCGAGTCTATGAGGATATCAGCGATAGCCGGATCGTCAAAACCCTTGCCGCTTGTGTATCCGATATGGAGCGGTGCCTCAAGGGTGGCAAGGAGCTCGACCAGATCGATGAATTCAGGATAGCAGCTTGGGTCTCCCCCGCCGCTGATTGTAATCCGGGTGATATCTCCCCTGACAGACTGAATATCAGCAAGGACGGAATCAGCCACCTCACGGAGCGGCTTGAAGCCGGAGTACTCCTCTTTCACTCCACGGCTGCAATAATCACATCCTTTGATAAAAGGAAGGCAGTATCGACAGCCAAAAGGTGGAATTTCATGTTTGCCCGTATGCCTGAAGTAACAGTACGAACAGAACCCGCGGCAATCCAGTCCCGGGCGGCCTCCGATATCAACCGTCAGCTGAACCATTCAGTAGCGTTTGGTTCCGGAGGTAATAATTACTGCCGATTGCCGAGGATGATGCGTGAGAGAAGACCCTGCCTGAGCGTAATTGCAGCTTCCTCACAGGATTCATGACAGCAATAGCACCGGATGCATCGGGAGAGATTGATCGCTGCCCGTCTTTCGTGATGAGAGGCAGCTTCCACCGGGCATATCCTGACACATGCACCGCACCCGATACAGGCAGAGGATATAACCTCAGGGTAGGGGAGAAGAAAACGGCTGCCTCTCTGGAATCGGGCAAGTATCTTCCGGGAGATCTTCATCAGGAGGCCTGCAGGGCGTGCGGTATCGGGGAGATGGAACGGAGATACCGCCAGACAAGCCGGATCATCACCGACAATAACCGGCTCTCCATCAATCAGGCCACGCTCCTCTGCGAGAGAGAGTGTCGGAACAATATTCGCTGCAATCCCGATGATCCTGCAGGCAACAGAATCAAGTGCATGAGGGTTCCGTGATGCCAGGATCAGACCGACAGGGGCCGGGGTTCCCGAGAGAGGGCCGTTTCCCTCCATCCCGACAACAGCATCCATCAGGTGGAGAACCGGAACCACAGCTCCATGCAGATCGATGAGCATCTCTGAGAACTCTTCTGCTTCTGGGAAGCGTGAATGAAAAGCCGACTTCTCATGACCCGGAACAACCCCGAAGAGGTTCTTGACTGCACCGGTATAGGTCGT
>DUKV01000043.1:7564-20304 GCA_013329165.1 Methanocalculus sp.
CCCTCTTCAAAGCAGCCGGAGTATACCGGGTGCCGGCACCGGGACTGTCCCCGATCACAACCCGGCACCCGTGATCGGTCAGAATTCTGGCAACAGATCCAACAACAGATGGATGGGTGGTGACAGCTTGTGTTGGATCTGTGCCGGTGAGGAGATTCGGCTTGAGGAGAACAGTCATTCCGGGAGAGACAAATGAACCGATACCCCCCAGACAATCGATCGCCCGCAGTACCGCCGTATCCACCTCTGTTTCATCATAGGTGGAGCAGAAGGCAGATGAGACGATCGGAGTCATAAAAAGAGATGTGAGATTAGATATACCGTGGCTTCATCGACAGGAGCCGCTGGGTATAAAGTGGCCTGAAAGGCATTCCTGTCGTCTCGGAACGGACGGTTGTTATCAGATCATCAACAGTGAGCTGCTCTTTATATGGCTTTTTGGGATCGGATTTTGACCGTATTGTCACGGTCAGTACACCGGATTCTTCCTCCTGATCCCCGACAACGGCCACAAAAGGCACCCAGTCCATCCCGGCTTTCCGGATCTTCTTCCCGACAGACTCTTCCCGATCATCGAGATCAGTCCGGATATCCGCTCTATTTAAAGCAGAAGCAACCTTTGCAGCAAAGTCATTATTCCTGCTTGAGACAGGGAGGACACGAACCTGGGTCGGAGCAAGCCAGACCGGGAATGAAGGCACCTTCATTTTTGCCGTTCCCTCCAGCATTGCACAGATGACACGCTCTATAGATCCGGTTGGTGAACAGTGCAGGATCGGGGGATGGACAACATTTCCGTCCCGGTCAATATAGGAGATATCGAATCGATCTGCACTCTCGACATCAATCTGGACAGTCGGGTTCTCAATGGGGCGATCCTGGCTGTCGATTGCAGCAAGATCAATCTTGGCCACCCAGTAATGAACACGATCAGAGAGGATCTCAACCAGGATCGGTCTGCCCGAGATCTTCGCAACCTTCTTCACCCAGTCTGCATGCTCGTTATAGAAGTCTCGTGTACACCGGAATGCTGCTTCAAGTGGGGTGCCGAGATCCTCACCACTCTTCCATCCCATCAAAAGCTGCTCTTCAAAACAGGAGAGTGCATTCGCCATATCTTTTGTAAGCGTATGCATATCCGGCATTGTGAAGGTACGGAGCCGCTTTAAGCCGATCACCTCTCCTTTCTGCTCATGGCGGAATGAGTAGGTGGAGAGTTCGTACATCTTCATTGGAAGGTTGTTTGGGGAGATATGCATATCATGCATAATCGAGAACATCCCGAAGCATGCGGCAAAACGGAGCATCATATTCCGGTTATTCGACTTGAAACGGTACTGCCGCTCACCAAACTTTGCTGCATGCTCGTAGATTGCAGGATCGCCAAGATCGTACATCACCGGGGTTTCAACCGGGGAGCCGCCGTACTCAAGAACGGTTCTGAGGCAGTAATCTGCAAGCAGATCACGGATCAGCTTGCCCCGCGGCATCCACCTGAGGTTCCCGACATCCGATTTTGCCTCGTAATCGACGAGCTCCTTTGCCCGCATCAGCTCCACATGGATTGGATCTCCACCTGTTGGAACAGCAGATCCCGTCTCCTTCTCGATTAAGCGGCTGAAGTTTGAACCATCGATATAGTCGGCGACATCCTTCTTCTCGCCATCAGGAGTGAGAACGAACCATTCGTGGGAAATTTCCTTCTTTGCCGGAGCGTCCTCGGCTCCTCCGGGAACAAGTGTGCGTGAGAGCTCGGAGAGGGGGTGGCCTTTACATGAGAGTTTGAAGGATTTATACCATCCAAATGGAGCTCTTTTCACTTCAATGCTGCCGCTGAGCCGCTCTTCAAGGGCTCGCAGTGCCATAACCGCCTGTTTTGGCGAGGCAAGATCATTGGAAAGATGGGCATAAGGATAGATCATCACCCTGGCCGATCCGACCTTCTCTGCGGTTGACAGGATCTCAGCTGCCGCCTGTCCGACGACATCCATGATATCCTCCTCGTCAACCGACTCAACTGCACAGAATGCAGCAATTGCTTCATCGAGGGAGTCTTTTTTCGTGATCTCCTCCTCTGCCATCACCGTCTTTTTCTGTGCCTCGTACTCAATAAAATCCGAATGTATCAGAAGAAGCCGCATTGTTAACCTTCCCAAATCCAGTACATATGCGTATCAATCGGTTATATAACAATTCAGTCAGGGCGTTTGTTCCCGGCATACCGGGAAAGCGTTGCCTGCCGCTGGTCCATGTATTTTGCATCAGGCTTTCTGTCATAGGGGGTTGCCGCGCGCTCTGTTGTATAGAAAACGAGCTGGCCGACAGGCATGCCCGCATAGACCCTGACCGGCCGGACATTCACATTACACATCTCAAGTGTGATGGTGCCACGGAAACCAGCATCGATCCATCCCCCGGTCTGGTGCAGTTCAACACCGAACCTTGCAATACTGCTCTTCCCTTCAATGGAAGCAACGATATTGTCAGGAAGGCCGATCACCTCAAGTGTCTCGGCTAACACAAACATACCCGGCTGGATATCAAAATAATCTGCAATGGCCTCCTCAGTCTCCGATTCAATGCTCATTTTGTCATAGGGATCAATAACAGCATCTCCCGGACGGTACCAGACAAAATGGTTTCCAAGCCGGATATCAAGGGAATTTGGTTGAACCAGCGCAGGATTATAGGGATCGATCAGGATATGCCCATGATTGATCCGATCGCTGATCTCCCAGTCAACAAGAATCATCATTCTTTTTGTGGCACCTGATCAGACTTATCGCTTCCTTCTGGATTGTCAAAGTGCCACTCGGTTCTCCGGAGCAGCCCATGAAGGGTACTCGCCTCACGTGCAGTCAACAGGGTTCTTCCGAGGATTCTTCTGACCAGCAGGAGAGTTGTTGCCCGTTTTTCAGGAGGGTGGGAGATCCGATCGAGAAATGAGCCGATATGGGAGAAGAGATACTCCATCTCACGGCGCGATGCGAGTTGGTACTCCCCGCGGGGAAGATGTGCAAGCTCATAACAGATGATGCCGACTGCATGGGAGATATTTATAATGGGATAGATCTCGGATGTCGGGATGGTGCAGATAATATCCGCTCGTGAGATCTCGTCATTATTCAGCCCCCAGTTCTCTCGTCCAAACAGGATGGAGACACGACCCTGAATCGGCGAGATGATATCACGGATCTCAGCTGGCGAGTAAAATGGCATCCGCATCGGGTTTGTCACGGATTTTCCGAGTGTGCCGGTGGTGGCGATTGTTACCACACTCCGTTCAAATACCTCATCAAGATTGATCTGTTCTGCTGATTCCAGCACATCGCGGGCATGTGAAGCGCGGGCTTTTGCCTCATTCCCGAGCTCACAGGGGTTGATGAGAACAAGGTGTGTGAAACCGAAGTTCTTCATTACCCGTGCTGCAAACCCGACATTACCCTCATAAAGGGGTTCGACAAGGACGATATCAACCTCGGGCATCCTTTACCGGACCGCCCTGACAGTTGCCTTTAATGCCTCAATACCGGACTCGTACACGGCATTCCCGACGATGATGGTATCTGCATACCCGATCATCTCGGCAGCACGTTCGGCACTGTTGATCCCGCCACCATAGAAGAGACGGGCATCAGTGACCACTTCAGAAACAGCTTTTACAACCTCCGGATCCCCATACGTCCCGGAATACTCAATATAAACAACCGGGAACCTGAAGTATCGATCTGCCACAGTGGCATATGCAGCAACATCGGGGGGTGTGAGGGAACAGTCTGAACCGGTTACTTTTGCAACTGAAGAGTCAGGATTCAACACGATATATGCTTCGGGCACGACACGCGACCAGTCAATCTGATGGTCACGGACCCAGCGCTCATGCTGGCCGACGATCCATCGGGGATGGGAGGCATTCAGAACACTCGGTACAAAGACGAGATCCATCCCATCAAACCGTGCACCACCGGGCTCTGCCGGTTCAACGACAATAGGAAGATTATAATCCCGCACACAATCATACAGGACTGCAAGCTTCTCAGGGGTGACATCCAGTGTCCCGGAGAGCATCAGTGCATCAGTTCCGCTTGTCGCGACTGTTTCTATCGCATCCCTGTCAAGGGAGCGATCGGGATCCAGTTTGGTTATATGAACCCAATTTTTCCAGTTCATGGGTTTGCCGCCTGTTTTTTCAGTGTTGCCAGCACCTCGTGGGAGATACCTGGGATTTGATCTCCTGCATCCAGAAGTGTTTTGCGATTGTAAATGCCAGCATCTGCAAGTTTCTGAAGCGTTGCCTCACCGATACCCGACATCTCAAGGAGCTCGGCCTGTCCTTTCCTGAAAGCGGCATTGGTGATCTTCTCAGGAGTTTTCAGGTTATAATAGTCGCATACCAGGGATACATGTTTGATCACCGTCTCAATGGTAACCCCCGATGCAACCGCAATGCCGGCAGGATGTATCCGGGTAAAATCCTCAGGAGATGAGATACCGGCTGCCAGGTATTTCTTCAGGGATGCAGCAGGGATCCCCAACTCCCGCAGAACCCTGGTATCGCTCTCCATCTTTGCTTCTCTGATGAGTGTTTCGGCTTCTTCTGCTGAAACACCTGCTTTTTTCAGCAGGGCGGCATCAGCCTGGCCGAGTGCGGTGATATCACACACCCCTGCCTCGATAAGCATATTGGAAACCTTTGCCGGGCTTCTTCCTCTTCGAGGGGTAATATAGGAGCGGATGAACTTCTTCATCTCTGTCCTCCGCTTCAGAAGAGCAATGACCTCTTCAGCATGTTTTTGTATCGATTCGGCTTTCTTCGGAGACGTTCCAAGAATCTCTGCGAGATCATCGGTATTTTGTCCAGTAAGATCGATGATCGAATAGAGATGGTGGGTATGCAATGAGGTGATCATCTCCTCAGTACACTCCGGGATCATCCCAAGCGCCTCTTTATTTGAGGCAATATGGGAGCAGAGAGGGCAACCGAGATCCCAGGGACGGGCACCTTTCCTGACAAGGCTGATATGATGAAGGGAGTGAGATGGGCAGATCTCTTTTGTCCTGACAGCACCGCCCCAGGTGCCGGGTGGAAGACTGATATTGAATGTGCAGTCCGGGTAATGCATACACCCGATGAACTGGGATGAACCCCTCTTCCGGATCCTGAGTGAATGGCCGCAGACCGGGCAGGGGCCGACGATCGACTCCTCAACCGTCATCTCCATGATATCATCCCCGATCATCTGCTGGTTTGCCTCAAGCTGGTTAAAGACGCAGTTGAGCATCTCACGGGACTCTGCAAGTACATCTGACGACTGTTTCTTCCCCACCTTGATCTGGTTCATGTGATCTTCAAGCGATCGCGTCATCTCCGGCCGGGTGATGGTATCGGCATGGGTGGAGAGGGTATCAGTCACCGCACGTCCGACAAGCGTCGGGCGTAATGGATTGCCTTCGATATACTTTCTTCCGATGAGTTTCTGGATAACTTCATGCCTTGTACTCTTCGTACCAAGCCCAAGCTCCTCCATCCGCTGGATCAGGCGGCTCTGGGTATAGCGTGCCGGAGGTTTCGTCTCTTTCTCATCGAGATGGACGGCGATTATCGGAAGGATCATCCCGGTAGTCAGTTCGGGGAGGATGAGCTCTTTTGCATCCGAATAGGGGTAGATGCTCCGGTACCCCGGTACAATAAGCCTGCTGCCGGTTGTGGTATAGGGTTCGCTTCCGGCTGTCATGTTCACCTTCAACGTCTTCCATTTCGCATCCGGGGAGAGGGTTGCAAAGAAGCGCCTGACAATGAACTCATAGAGCTTCCAGGCACCCTCGCCAATCCTGTCAGGGGTTCCATAGCTTGTGGGGTGAATCGGCGGGTGGTCGGTCGTCTCTTTTTTGCCACGGGTTGGCTGTGGACGCATATTGGACAGAACCCATCTTCCATCCTCTGCAAAGACACCGTGCGAGAGATCGTGCACAATACTTTTCAGGTTGAGGCTCTTTGGATAGACGGTGTTATCAGTCCTCGGGTATGAGATAAAACCATTCATATAAAGATCTTCTGCAATCCGCATCGCATTGGCAGCAGAATAACCAAGACGTCCCGCCGCAACGATCAATGTCGTTGTATCAAGTGGCGAGGGGGCACGATCGTTCTTCTCTCCTTCGATCACCCCGGTGACTGTCAGAGGAGGAGTGCTGCCATGGACGGCGGCTTCTGCATCTGCCTTCTCTTTGAATCGGCCATATGTATGGCGGGCTTCAATAGCAGAGCCCTCCTTTTCAGAATCGATCCTGACCATCCAGTATTTTTCCGGGACAAAAGCCTCGATCTCACGTTCCCTCTCAACGATCATCGCAAGTGTCGGACTCTGTACACGGCCGACAGAGAGGATATTGCCACCGCCGCGTTTTGCTGCAATCGAGAGGAAGCGGGTCAGGGATGCACCCCAGACGAGATCCACGATCTGCCGGGTCTCTCCGGCTGCGGCGAGGTTGAAATCCACTGGTTGTGTCCCTGCAAATGCCCTCTGTATCTCTTCAGGTGTGATAGCAGAGAAGCGGGCACGATCAATCGAAACAGTCTTATTCACGGCACGGACAAGCTCATATGCCTCTTTTCCGATGAGTTCACCTTCGGTATCGTAGTCAGTGGCGATCGTCACTAAATCAGCTTTTCTGGCTGCCTTCTGAAGGATGGAGACGAGCTTCGTCTCGGTGGCCCTCTTGATGATCCCCGCTTCGATGAGGGATCTGGGAGGATGGGTTGCACTCCGCCAGTTATCATATCCTGGCTCAAAATCAACCTCAACAACATGGCCCCGCAGACCCATGACTTTGGTATCCCCAAACTCATAGACAAAGACAGAACCATCCTTTTTCGTGGAGACCTTACCTTTTCCCGCAAGTATTTCGGCAATCCGCCTTGCAGCAATATTCTTCTCGGCTATTATCAGATGCACAGAAAACACAACCTCCACTCAGTCCTTCAGAAGATCGGTGATTATTTTCGCGATCTCCTTTGGATCTGCACGCCCTCGTGTTGCCTTCATCACCTGGCCGACGAGGAAGTTGATGGCACCTGCCTTTCCTGCCCGGTGATCGGCAACTGCTGCTTCATGTTCTTTGAGAACCGAGGCGACAGTATCAACAATTGAATCGCCGCCCTCCTTTGAGAGCCCAAGACGTACGATGATCTCCCCTGGCATCTCCGGTTTTTCTTCCTCTATCACCTGGTTCAGGATGAGCCTGAGGATCTCAACGGCTGATGTATCGGTGACTGAGCCCTTCTTCACTTCCAGAAGGAGAGCGATATAGTGGGGAACCGGCACCTTTGTCACCGGCATATCCCGGTAATTCAGCTCACCCAGCAGAATATCCGCAGTCCATGGAGCGGCAATCTCCGGCATATCCGAGGCGACCTCCTCGAAGAATTCGGCAAGTTTCAGATCCCCGGTGAGGGTCCGGGCATGGTTTTGGGAGATCCCGTACTGCTGCATGAACCGATCCCGTCGTGCATCAGGCAACTCGGGAAGAACGATCTCAGGAACCCATGAACTGACCTCAAGCGGGGCGAGATCGGGCTCGGGGAAGTACCGGTAATCATGCTCTTCTTCCTTTGAACGGGCGGAGGTGGTGACACCCCGTGCCTCCTGATAATGCCGGGTCTCGCGGACTATTGGAGCATTTCTCCGGATCATCCCTTTCTGCCGTGTTATTTCAAAGGTAAGGGCTTTCTCAACACCTTTGTAGCTGGTGATATTCTTCACCTCAACCCGTTCATATCCCTTGATCGAGATATTGGCATCGACCCGGAGTGACCCCTCCCGTTCGGGGTCATAAATTCCGAGGTACTCGAGCGTTGCCCGGAGTTTATTCAAAAACCTCCGTGCCTCTTTTGGAGAAGAGAGCTCTGGTTCCGTCACAATCTCGATTAAGGGGACACCGGATCTGTTGTAATCCACCAGGGTATAACGGCCACGATCCCCGCTTCCTTTATGAACAAGCCGGCCGGGATCCTCCTCCATATGGATTCGGGTGAGTTGAACGCGTTTCTCGCCGCCACTTTCTGCCTCGATTTCGATATAGCCGCCAACTGCGAGAGGTTTGTCATACTGGGTGATCTGGAATGCTTTTGGAAGATCCGGGTAGAAATAGTTCTTCCGTGCAAATTCAGAAAAAGCCGGCACCTCGCAGTGAAGAGCTTTTGCAACCTTCAGTGCATACAGAACCGCCTGTTTGTTCGTTACCGGCAGCGTTCCCGGCAGACCAAGGCAGATCGGGCAGACATGGGTGTTTGGCCCGTCATCACGGTAATCGGTTGAACAGCCACAGAAGAGTTTCGTCTTCGTATTCAGCTGGCAGTGAATCTCAAGGCCGATGATGACAGTCATGCTGAACCCTCCTCAAAGGCGAGTGCGGCCGAAAGAATCTCATCCTCTGCACCGTGTTTTCCGATCAGCTGGAGGCCGACGGGGAGGGTGTGGGCAGTGCCACAGGGGACTGAAAGTGCAGGAACCCCGGCAAGGTTTGCCGGAACCGTCAGGATGTCAGCAAGGTACATCGAGAGCGGGTTACTCGTCTCTCCGAGGGGGAGAGCGACACAGGGCATTGTCGGGCCCGCAAGCATATCAACAGTCTCGAAAAGGCGGGCGAAATCATTCCGCACCATCTGCCGTGCTGCCTGGGCTTTCGCATAGTACTTCCCTTTGTACCCTGCCGAAAGTGCAAAACTTCCAAGCAGGATTCGTCGCCGAACCTCTTCACCAAACCCGGTCTTCCGGATATGCGAGTATGCATCATGCCAGAGGCGGACGAAATCAGGCGCCATGCCAAACCTCACCCCGTCATACCTGCCAAGATTTGAGCTTGCCTCGCTCATTGAGGTGACATAGTATGCGGCAAGTGCGTACTGCATGCTCGGCATGGAGCAGGAGATGATCTCAGCACCCAGTCCTTCAAGACGGTCTATTCCCGATTGTACAACAGATGCCACGGTTGGATCGACCCCTTCCCCAAAAAATTCGGCAGGGACCCCGATCCGTTTCCCGGCAATCTCCGGTTTCAGGGGAGCCGGTGCAGGAAGATCCAGACTGGTTCCGTCACGGGGATCATGACCGGCGATGACAGAATATAGGAGAGCGCAGTCCCTGACATTCCCTGCAAGCGGTCCGATCTGCTCCATAGAATTGGCATAGGCAATCAGACCGTACCGGGATACACGACCATAGGTCGGTTTCAGGCCGACGATACCACAGAAGGATGCGGGACACCGTATGGATCCGCCCGTATCGGTACCGAGTGCCATGTGTACCATTCCTGATGCAACAGCGGCGGCCGATCCCCCTGATGAGCCGCCGGGGGCACGGGTCGTGTCAGCAGGATTCAGGGTCGGCCCAAATGCAGAGGTTTCGGTGGTGGTACCCATTCCAAACTCATCCATATTGGTTTTGCCAACGATCGCAGCACCTGCTGACCTGAGAAGGGTTATGACATGGGCATCGTAGGGTGGGATATAGCCTTTGAGGATATTTGAGCCGCAGGTGGTCTCAATTCCGGCTGTTGAGATATTGTCCTTGACGGCAACCGGAATGCCACTGAGAGGACCTTCACCATACTCAGCCTCATGGCAGATGGTGATGAAGGCGTTGTGAGGATCAGGATGATCAAACGAGTATTGCGATCCCATCTCAGATCACCCTCGGGGCCCGGATGAACCCATCTTCCGGATCGGTTGCATTCATCAGGACGTCATCATGTGGGAGGGAAGGTACAACTTCATCATTCCGGAAGACATTCGACCGCAGAGGTGCTGCATCACCTCCCACCGGAACGGAATCAAGTACATCAAAATAATCAAGTATTGTATTGAACTGGCTGGTAAAAAGTTCCAGTTCTGATTCATCAACGCCGATATCGGCGATTGTGGCGATATGTGCTACATCCTCTTTAGATACCATGCTCTGCCCTACCATCCTGAATATAATTCATGTACCCTTGTACGGCTCTTTTAAAACCTCTTTCCCGTGCACGATCCCGGATAGCCTTCCAGACACCGCTGCCATACTGCATCGCTTTCTTCTCGTACCATGCGATATCCTCAGGCAGATATGCAGAAGCTACCTGACGCAAGGGGAATTTTCTGACACCTGATCTGATCATTTCGCTCACCGGAATCCGATCTGCGGCGCGCACCACTCTCGTATCCAGGTATGGGAGCGAGATCCAGAGCCCGAAGAGCCCGGCAACAACCTGATCCCGTGCAAGCTGTCTTGGAAGGTCTGCGATATCCGCGGTTCGGTCGCCTTTGAGATCAGAACTCTCAAGGTACCTGGTATACCCGCAGAAGAGTTCATCAGCACCCTGCCCGGAGATGATCCGATCATATCCTGCATCGGCTGCTGCTTCGCAGAGGAAGAAGGCGGTTGCGGCAATCGAGGCATTAACCGGATTAATGGAGGGGAGAAGTGAGAGAATCTGCCGAAGTACCGGCTCCACACGAGATGGATCGATCTCTACTCTGATGAGGTCACACCCGATTGCAGCTGCCACCTCCTCTGCCCGGTTGAGATCATGAGATCCGGAGATGCCAACGGCGAGGCAGGGGCATCCGGCAAGAGCCGCGATCAGAGAGGAGTCGACCCCTCCCGAGAAGGCAACCACGCTCTTTTCGCTGGTCCGGAGGGAAACGGCCTCACGGATGGCATCTTCAAGCGGCATCTCAGGTAGATGTGGAACAATGCGGCATAGGGTCTTTCCATTCTTCTCAAAGGTACCAGGAGGGACGTTGCCGGGTACCACGCCAAGAAAATCACGGAGCCGGTATGCTCCGTACTCGATCGCAAACTCCCCACCGAGACTGCATACTCTCTCCGGCTCCTCTTCGAGAATGAACCGGATCTGATCGTCTGTCAGGAGGCGACCCCCCTCTTCCACCCATCCACGGATTGATAGTTGTGTATCCATTAAGGTTACTCCGGCATTCTGCTCCTCATGATCATACTGGATTGATGATAGCTCTTATCCACGATACACTGCCGCTTCGATCTCATCACGGACTGCGGATCGGATCATCCTTTCGATTGTTTTCTGATCGAATGGCATTTCATTTCTCTTTCGTAACTCACGGATAAGCGTGTCCATCACCCTGATCCCTTCGCTCAGGGAAGAGCCGTATGCGATTGCAAGATCATAGGCATCATCTGCAATCCTGACCACTCGTGACATAGGTATTCGATTGGAGAGGAGAGAGTATATAAGTTACATAATGTAACAAGCAGATCGCTATGAAGTTACAAAATGTAACAGAACCGGATGAGGGGAGTTGCAAATTGTAACATAACCCCGTCCTGTTCAGAATATATTATTAGAGGGATGATCTCAACTACTTTGCAGGATGAAGCGTATTGTTTCACACATTGCAATGGTATTCATCATCATCCTGCTTGCGGGAGGTATATGGATAGCTGTCACTTCCGGCAACATTGACCTGTTGATATTTTTGATCTTCGGCCTGTTGCTCTTCCTCTTCTGGATATGGAAATGGCTGAATATCATTATTGATGAGCGAATGGTTGCCATTTACGAGAAGGCCGCTGTCCGGACTCTTAAGACATCAGTGATAATCCTCCTGCTCTTCTCATTATTTATCCTCAGTATCGGATACTGTGCAGGTGCATCAAACCTTCTGGTCTGGGGATATGCACTCATGCAGAATATCGTTTTGATCATGATCATCTACCTTCTCTTCTGGCTGTATTATTCCAGAAAATTTGGAGCATAAGAGATGAATAATACCATCAAGTTTCATCGAACCGCCCATAATCTCACGCAGGAGGAGTTAGCAATAGTACTTGGTGTCACAAGGCAGACGATTCTTGCCATCGAGAAAGGGAAGTACGATCCATCACTCGAACTTGCATTTAAGATCAGCCGGTATTTCAATGTTCCCGTCGATGAAATCTTTTTGTATAATGAAAAAACAAATCCGGATTGAAACACTCACAATCCATATATAACAAAATGTACAATATATTTTACATCAGGCAGGCGCCCTGCACCATACATGGAGAAGAGAATGGAGATATGTATCCGGCTTGAAGATGTCAAACGAATCTACCCGATGGAGGCCGGGGATGTGTACGCACTGAATGGTGTCAGCCTCGATATCGGCGTTGGGGAGTTTGTCGCAATAATGGGAGCCTCCGGGTCAGGGAAAACAACCCTTTTAAACCAGATCGGTTGCCTCGACCAGCCGACAAGCGGCGACCTCTATATTGAAGGAAAGAATACCCGTGAACTCTCAGATTATGAGCTGACTGACCTGCGCCGGGATGCAATCGGTTTCATCTTCCAGAAATTCAACTTAATCCCGCTCCTGACAGCGTTTGAGAATGTCGAGTATCCGCTTATCCTGAAGACCGGTGCACGGGATACCACCGGAAAGCCAGCAGATCTCTTAAAACTGGTCGGGCTTGATGGAGGCCACATCCACCACACACCCAATCAGCTCTCCGGGGGTCAGCAGCAGCGGGTTGCCATTGCCAGGGCTCTGGCAAATGATCCACGAATTCTCCTCTGCGATGAACCAACCGGTAACCTCGACTCAAAGACCGGGCAGCAGATCATGGACATACTGACCGATCTGAACGGGCAGGGGAAGACAATCGTGATGGTCACCCACTCAGATGAGATTGCATCCTTTGCAGATCGAATCATCACCATCCGGGACGGGGTGATCCAGTGAT
>DUKV01000035.1 GCA_013329165.1 Methanocalculus sp.
GCCAGGGCAAGCGCAAGCCAGGCAATGCCGAGATCCTTACGCTCACGTTCCGATATACGTTCCAACATACTGTATATCTCTGTTGCATGAAGAGATAGGGTTTCTCATTCAGATCCAATCCCATTCATCACCGAATCAACCATTCACCGGAATCAGGCAATCATCGGAGTATTCCTTCCCTGAGAGAGACGAGAGGGGAGTGTGCGGGAGAGAGGTGAGAACTCTCATGAACGATCGGTATCAGAACATATTTTCTCCTCCTCTGCAAAATATCTCATCAGCTTGATAATTCGGAATGAACACCATGAGAACACTCCCATCACCTGGAATATTCATCGTCACCATCTCTCTCCTCCTGATCCTCTGTGCACTTGTGGGATCAGCGGGATGCCTGAGTGAAGAACAGCCCCAGAACCCAGCTACTGAGACAGAACAGCCGATAAAAGCCGAGTATGCTCCTGGCGAGATCCCCCTCCTCTATACAGAGGAGGAAAACACGGCACGAGCCGGATTCGATGCAATAGTCCGGATCCCACACGATGACCAGACATTTGAGAATACCTTCCTTGCATTCGACACCATCATCACCGATTATACGGATGCCGTCTACCCCATGCTATTGATGGGGTATGTCCACCCCGATGCAACCGTGAGGGAAGAGGGGATGGCCAGCGGTGAGGCCTTGTCGATATTCACAACAGAAACCTATGCCCGACGGGATCTCTACAATGTATTATCAGATCAGGTACCACAAACAGACGAGGAGATGCGCCTGCGGGATGTTATTCTGAGAAAATTCAAGAAGCAGGGGCTCCACCTTGACAATGATCGGCTTGAACGGGTCATCGGGATGAAAAACAGGATTGCTGCACTTGAGGCAGAGTATAACGCTAACCTCAACAGTGATAATACAACCATTCTCTTCTCAGAGGAAGAACTCCGCGGCCTCCCCCCATCTGCACTGGCGGGTTTTGGCCGGACAGAAACGGGAGACTATGTCGTCACGACAAGCTATCCCGATTATATCGCAGTAATGAGCTATGCAGATGAGAGTGAAACACGAAAACGGATGCTTGCTGCAGACAATGCCATGCAGGGTGACAGAAACATCCCGCTTCTTGAAGAAGCCCTCCAGCTTCGCCAGAAGGTTGCCCGTGAACTCGGTTATGATACCTGGGCAGACTATCAGATCGACGGGAGAATGGCAGGAGATGCGGACTCGGTGATGGAATTCTTAAATGATCTAAAGGATCCCCTCAGGGAGAAGAGGGAAGCTGAATTTGCCACCCTTCTCTCAATCAAACAACGGATTGATCCCGGTGCCAAATCGCTCGATCATTGGGATATAACCTATCTCACCGAGATCTACAAAACCGAAGAGTACGGGTACAGCATGGATGAGGTGAAAGAGTACTTCCCCCTTGACCGGGTACTGAATGGATTGTTTGCGATCTATGAATCCCTCTATGGGATAACCGTTGAGGAAGTTGATAATCCAGTAGTATGGCATCCCGATGTCCGGCTCTTCAAAATCAGCGATGAGGCGGATGGAACGACAATTGCACACCTCTATCTTGATCTCTATCCCCGTGAAGGAAAGTACAATCATTTCATCATTTTTGGCCTTACAAGCGGAAGGATAACTGAAGAGGGGTATACACAACCATCTGCGGCGATAATCGGAAACTTCAACCCCCCGCAGGAAGGCAAGCCTACCCTGTTAACAATGGATGAAATCTGGACCTTATTCCACGAGATGGGCCATGCCACACATAATCTCCTCACCCGTGCACCATATGGCACACTGTCAGGGTTCGAGGTCGAGTGGGACTTTGTGGAAACACCATCCCAGGCATTCGAAGAGTGGATATACGATCCTGCCATCCTGGAATCGATCTCCGGCCATTATACAGATCCAGGACAAAAGATACCACAGGATCTTCGGGACAGGGTCATCGCCTCGGCAGAGTTTGGGAAAGGATATTCATTCTCCTCACAACTCCTCAATTCTCTACAGGATATGATCTATCATTCTACAGACGGTCCCGTTGACACCGTCCGGATCTACGAGGAGCTGCATCAGGAGCTGCGGGGGATACCCGCAATAGAGGGAACACAAAAGCCAGCCAACTTCCTACACCTGATGGGTGGATATGATGCCGGATACTACAGCTATCTCTGGTCGAAAGTGTATGCGATGAATATCGTCGAGCGCTTCAAAGAGGACGGCATGACCAACCGGACAACCGGAATGGCATACCGGAGAACGGTTCTTGAGAGGGGCAATATGGCAGATGGCATGGTACTCCTGACAGACTTCCTCGGGGAGGAGCCGGGGATCGAGCCGCTGTACCGGTTCCTCAGGATAAACGAATGAACCAATCCATAATCCCAAACTCCCGCATTTAAGGGTGTAGAAACCAGATAGATCACATAAGGGCGTGGAGTGGTACCCTCACCGTAGCCTCTCCATACTCCTTCACCAGAGGCCTGATTCAATCAGTCCGGAGGCTTGAGCCCCGGTTTCAATCTGGGGACTTTTTTTGTTCTCCGCACATACAGATAACACAGGAGCCGGATCTACCACTCAGGAGATACAGATACCATGCCAAGGCCAAAACGAACACCCGGACAGGCGCACCCGTTTCTTAAATGGGCGGGTGGAAAAACACAGCTTCTGCCAGAACTCATCTCCCGCCTCCCGCCAGGGATTGCCACCGGGGAGATCACCAGATATGTCGAGCCTTTCATCGGCGGGGGGGCGCTCTTCTTTGCCCTGCACGAGCACCATACCATAGAACAGTCATATCTCTACGACATCAACTGCGAGCTCACCCTCTGCTATTCTGTCATTCAGAAGGATGCAGAAGCGCTGATCGAAAGACTGGATCACCTGGGATCCGAGTATTATAACCATGACGACGAGGGAAGAAAAGCACTTTTTTATGAGATCAGGGAGAGCTTCAACAGGCAGCTCACCAGCATCTCCTTCTCCGAATACAACCCGGACTGGATCACTCGTGCGGCATGGATTATCTTTTTAAACCGGACCTGTTTCAACGGGCTCTTCCGGGTGAACCGGAAAGGCGAATTCAATGTTCCCTTCGGAAAGTACAAAAACCCCGATATCCTGAATGCTGAGAACCTGCAGAATGTCCATAAACTCCTTGCGCACACCAGAATCAGGCAGGGAGACTTCACCAGCTGCCGGGATGTCGTGGATGAGAAGACCTTTGTCTATTTTGATCCCCCCTACCGCCCCCTCAACGAGAAGACTGCCGTATTCACCTCATATGCAAAGGATGGATTTGGCGAAGACGATCAGGTACGGCTCGCCGACTTCTTCCGGGAGCTTGATTCCAGGGGAGCAAAAGTCATGCTCTCCAATTCGGATCCGAAAAACACCGATCCCGATGACTGCTTCTTTGATGATCTCTATTCCGGCTTCACCATCGAACGGGTACCGGCAACACGGATGATCAATTCAAATGGTGCAGGGCGGGGTGTAATCAACGAGCTGATCATCACGAATTATCAGTGAGCTCATCTTACCGAAGATCTAACCTATCTATAAACCCCTCCAATTTTCCGATATTCTGCTCGTTTTTGAAAGATAAGCTTGGTTCTACCCTTGTCTCCAAAGATTAACCGGAATCATCAGTTCTTTCCGCTCCAAATCGAGGTTATTCGTCAAGTTTAGGTGCCCGGCATACGGCTAGAGCAACAGGGTTATTCATCTTCCAGAATGGACAAGTAAAACAGATCAGGATGAATTTCTGAAGCAACAATCTTCTAGACCTTGGTTTGATGACCTCTCCCTTACTTCACATAAATAACAAATCTTAATAATTGATGCTACGTAATAATCATTAGTAATTACGAATGATTACCTTAAGGTAAAACAGATAATACACCATAATGGAGATGAAACCTTGACTGATACAATTGATTGGGAAACTATGTGGGCTGACGGTATTGGAACGATGAATCAGATCAGCCCTGTCCAGTACTGGGATAAGCGTGCAGTTGATTATTCCAATATGGTTCAGGAGAGTGACTGTGATCATGGCAGGAGATTTCCTGAACTTTTTGAAAGTGAAGGGTTGCTCCGCGATGACTGGGTTGTTCTTGATATTGCCTCTGGCCCAGGTGCAATCACCATTCCCTTTGCAGAAAAGGTCTCGAAGGTAGTTGCAGTCGAGCCTGCTCAGACGATGGCAGCCGAATTGCTATCGAATGCACAAAGCCACAATTTAACCAATATTGAGGTTATCCCACAGATCTGGCAGGATGTTGATATATCTGCTTATAGAAAGCAGTTTGATTGTGTTGTCTGTTGTCATGCACTCTGGCAGTTTCCTGATATCCTTCACCAGGTCAGGCGAATGGAATCGGTATCGCGTGGCTACTGTTGTCTTGCACATGGTTTTGAGACAACACAGGAAGAGATCGAGATCTCTCAAAAACTGGGTATCGATCGAAACTCATTTGATCAGTTTATTGCGATCTATAATCTCCTCAACTCTGCCTCTCTCTATCCAAATGTGAGTGTTGTCAATTATACTCTCACTCGTTCAGTTGAATCGGCGATCGTCTCGCAGGAACTGGTTCTGCAAAAGTATCGGCGAATAAACGATGATGACAGGAATACCATTCACGAATTTGTAAATAGCCATGCAAATAATGGCATGTACAGGGTCACAGGAAAGATGGGAATTCTATGGTGGAAGGTGGCATAATGGCCGTAACTACACTGAATGGCATGAACTGGGTCAGTATCTGGGAGGAACTCTTTGAGGCGAGATCAAAGATAATGCAAAGAGATTATGAGATTGAAGATTGGACGAAGAGGGCGGAAGATTATTCAGAATCACGTCGGACAAACCAGTGGGATTTCGGAGAAAAAGTCTATGGTATCCTCAACCATCATGGTGTTGTCAACCCCGGATCCAGTATCCTTGAGGTTGGATCAGGGCCAGGAACCTTTGTCATTCCCTTCGCCCGGAGATCCAGGCACGTAACTGCTGTAGAGCCTGCAGAAGGAATGATTAAGAAGATCCAGCAGAATGCTCAGGAAGAGGGATTGAGTAACTATGATATTCTCCCCCGGATATGGCAGGATGTTGATCTGAATCGGATACAAAAACAATATGATCTTGTTATTGCTTCAACCGTGGTCTGGATGTTTAAGGATATCATGACCCAGATTGCACGTATGGAAGAGGCGGCAAAAGGGTATTGCTGTGTGGTAGGAGGTGTCAGTAGTGGCGGATCTTTTGAGGGGGATCTCTGGAAAACCATCATGGGAGCTACGCCATATCCACAATACCCCGAATATCCAGCGATATTTAACCTTCTCTATCAATATGGGCGTGTCCCGCAGGTCAGGATCATCGAATACCAGAGCGTTCGAAGCTTTGAGAATATGTTCAATATGTACCGTATCTTCTATTCGATATTTACTGACGTAACTCCGGAGATTGAGGAGACTATCAAAAAAGCCCTTCATGAGGATTCCGGGGATGGGCCCTGTGTCAGAAACTATCGCTCATCGGTTGTCTGGTGGAGTCCATCTGAGCGAAGAAATATTTAGGATTATTATTCTAATTGGCCTGAATAGATTGAACGGCCAACAGAATGATATTTCATAACTCTTTTTAATGTCAAATCTCTCATCACAATCGCTATTCCATGGAATTATTATCAGAGCGGGGGTCAAATAGTGCCCTGACTTCCGATCCAATCAGGTTTGTCGAGAGCACGAAGAGCATTATAATGAACCCTGTTGAAATAGCGATTAATGGTGCAGAATCAAGATAGGTGAGCCCTTCTTTCATGATTGTACCCCATTCAGGTGTCGGTGGCTGAATTCCAAGGCCAAGAAAACCAAGACCGGATATCGCAATTATTCTGGCGCCTAAGCCAAGTGTTGCTATCTCAATAATGGGGCCAATACTATATGGAAGAATATGCCGGAAAATAATATGCCGATCTGTTGCCCCAACGGCTTTTGATGCCTCGATAAAACCTCTGTTCTTCACAGAGAGTGTTGAACTTCGAATGACACGAGCATATTTTGCCCATCCCGGAATACTAAAGGCAATAATTATTCCAAGGGGACTTGGTCCCATAATTCCAACAATTGCAATGGCAAGAACGATATCCGGAAAGGCAAGTATAATATCAGTGATACGCATCAGCAGGGGATCCAGCCTGCGATAATATCCGGCAAAAAGGCCAACAAGTATTCCGATGGTTACAACAATACCTGTTGCAACCGTAGCAATTGTCAGTGATGTCCTTGCACCGTAAGCCATTCTGCTGAATATGCACCTTCCGAATTGATCATTTCCGAAAGGATACTCTATCGATGGTGAAGAGAATTTCAGCTCCAGATTCATTGTACCTGGCTGATGTGGAGCAATGTAGGGAGCAAAGATGGCAATTGAACAGACGAGAATGAAAATAATGAGCCCCATGGTAAGCATGATACTTCCAGAAAAAATTTTCCTGAGCTTTCTCAGTCGCAAAACCCCCAACTGATTTTTTGTATTGGTATCTTCCATGTCAGCCCTCCTGATATCGTATCGTCGGATCAAGGTACATATACGCAATATCCACGACGAGATTTATCAGAACATAAATTAGGGCAAATGTAAGTATGCATCCCTGGATAACCATAATGTCCATGGATTGCACGGATTCTACAAGCAACCTTCCAATACCTGGTAACGCAAAGATATTTTCGACAATGACTGCCCCTCCAAAGATATACCCAAACTGGGTTCCCATATAAGTAATAACCGGGAGGGAGGCGTTCTTTAATGCATGCTGGCGGATGATCTGTTTGTGTTTCACTCCTTTTGCACGTGCTGTTCTGATATAATCCTGCTCAAGAACCTCCACCATGCTTGTCCGCATAATTCGCATCGTAATTGCAGATAACCCAATCGCCAGAGTGATTGCCGGAAGAATGTAGAATTGTAATCCTCCGCTTCCGGCAACAGGAAAGAGGTTGAAGTATATTGCCCAGATGAGAATCATGAGGATTGCGATGAAAAACTCCGGTGTTGAGAGACTGATAATCGATATGGATCTGCTGACATGATCGATGAAGCTGTTCGGCCTGACACCAGCTGCAATCCCAAGTGGAATTGCAATAAGGGCAGTGAAACTCATCGCAAGAACTGCAAGAAGGAATGTTACGGGAAGAGCTTTTTTAATCTCATCCAGGGTAGTTTTCTTTGTCTGAATCGAATACCCAAGATCTCCTCTAATAGCCCGTGAAACCCAGGCCAGATATTGAATATGCAATGGCTCATTGAGACCCATCTCTTCACGCAAACTCTCTATCGCATCT
Source organism: Methanocalculus sp. (assembly GCA_013329165.1). Classification (GTDB taxonomy): domain Archaea; phylum Halobacteriota; class Methanomicrobia; order Methanomicrobiales; family Methanocorpusculaceae; genus Methanocalculus; species Methanocalculus sp9912u. The sequence continues at coordinate 7,361 of DUKV01000035.1, forward strand.
TTTGGGGGGCTTTCAGTGCCAAGTGTCGCTCTTAGTGATATCTCAGCGGGATCACCTGGAGAAAGGGTCACCACCATGAAAGTGATAATGGATATCCCAATGAGTACCGGTATCAGCTGTAACAGGCGGCTCAGTATAACGTATGGAATCATGAGGGTATCCTTTATATAAAAAAATGGTTAAGTTCTTCATTTCAGGTAATGTAGACATTCTCCAAATGGAAGCATTGTTCAGTTGGATGCATTTTATACCCGTGGATGTTTGATCGGATGACGTCAATATTGACATAATAATTCAGGTAGGCAACAGGTGCTTCATCAACAACGATGGCTTGAACCTCATCATAGAGTGCTTTTCGTTTAGCCGGATCTGAGGTTACCTGAGCCTCTTCAATCAGAGCGTCAACCCGGTCATTCTGCCATCGGTACGCACCCCATCCATCTCCCGATGTTCCACTTGAATGATAATCGGTCATCATGATACTGTCCGGATCTGGTATGAAAAGGAGACCCCTTCCCATCAGGAAGATATCGAAATTCCCATCATTCCTTAGTTTATTAGAAGCATCCACATTGAGGACTTTGAGTTCAACGTCAAAACCAATGGCTTTGAGATATTGTTGGATTACTTCTGCATGTGGCGGAAGCTCTGCACGCTCAGGATATGTGGTAAAAACGACCTTTAAACGTGTTCCATCTCTCTCACGGAATCCATCTCCATTGGAATCCATCCATCCTGCATCAGTGAGAAGTTCTTTTGCTTTTTGAGGGTTGTATGTATAAGGCTTTATGTTTTCATTTGCCCAATAGAATCCATCAGGGAAGAGGCCTCCCGCAGGTGAACCAACACCTTCGAGTACGGAATTCACAATCGCATCACGGTCAATTGCATAGTTAAATGCCTGCCGCACCCTCTTATCGTCAAATGGAGCTCTCTCTGTGTTAAATGCCACCATCCTGACTCTTGGGATAGGCTGTTCAAGAACCTGATAATCATTATTCCCAACAAAGCCTGATGAGATGTGTGGCGGCAAAATCATTGCAGACTGGATATCTCCACCACGAAGCATCAGGCCCCGTGTAACCGCCTCCGGTACAATTCTGTATGTAACCCGCTCAATTGTTGGAACAGTTCCATAATGACTCTTCTCCAAATTTCTGAT
>DUKV01000006.1 GCA_013329165.1 Methanocalculus sp.
AATGAGTTTAAAAGGGGTATATGTGAAACTATGTGTTCTTTGAGCGATTCTACTTCCGGGTTAATGAATGTATTAACACAAACAATATAATTTCATCCATTATATAAAGATCTTACTATTTGATCCCGCCAGAATCTATTTGAAACTTGACATTGTAGAGTTAGAGAAGATAGCAATTTCCGGCGATGATACGCTCAATCTTTCCGTTGTCTTTCCGGATGATGAGGGCACCTTGCTCATCCAGATCGATTGCTTCACCTTCAAATGTCTTTTTGAGTGTCCGGATCTCCACCCTCTGTCCAAGTGTACAGGAGAGACTCTTCCATTCACGGATGAGGGCTTCAAATTCATTCCGCTCAAGAAGATTATACCGGCGTTCAAACTCCGTCAGCACCCTTGCAAGGAATTTTGCCCTGTCGACTTCATATCCGAGTTCTTCAGAGATGGAGGTGACTTCCCGGTTTAATACCGGCATCAGATCAGATACAGACACATTCACATCAATTCCGATACTCAGGAGGCAGTAGTGTATAACATCCGCTTCGGCTGAGAGCTCAAGATGCATGCCAGCCACCTTCTTATCTCCAATGAAGATGTCGTTTGGCCATTTGATCAATGCACCGATATCATATTCCTTCCTGATGGCACGTGCAACTGCTACTGAGGCTGCCATCATGATCATATAGGCACGTGAGATCGGAATCGATGGCTTCAGGAGGATGGTTATCCAGACTCCCCCTGCAGGAGATGCCCATGATCGGCCGAGCCTCCCAATACCACTCGTCTGCTCCTCAGCAATGATAACAAGCCCCTCTTCAATTTCATCATCTATCTCACGCATCATCTGTTTGCCGAGCCAGATTGTTGAGGGGGTGGTGACTGCATAATGAAGATCTGATCCGATACGCTTCGTTTTCAGGTGTCGTCTGATCTCATAGGGGAGAAGACGCCTTGTACGCTGTACAACATGATAGCCTTCTTTCTGGGATGCCTCAATCTCATATCCAAGATCGCGGAGTTCCTGAATATGTTTCCAGACTGCAGATCTGCTGATGCCGAGTTCCTTACTGATCTTCTCCCCGGAGATCTTTTCCCCGGAACGATCAAGAATCCTGAGGACATTATATGCAGCGTTTGTCATTGCCATTACCTTTTTGAACTGATTTGTTCGGTGTCTATCGGACAGGGATCGGCTCCGCATACCTGACGGAGTATAAAACTCTGGTGTTCCATGAGTGTTGCGAGATCAAAGATTCCGGTTATGTCAACGACTCCGATCGCGCCGATTGCCTCTCCATCCCCGTCACGAAGGGGTGCAACTACTACGGGAACCCCTTTATAGGTGCCTGTATCTGGTCGCGTCTTAATCAGCTTATTTGTTGCGATAGCTCTCTCAAGAACCGGTCCGGTGTAGGCTCTGTCGATGACCTTTCCCTCTTCAATCCGCAGTCCCGGTGTATCTGCCGACCTGCCGGTGATCGGAAGCTTTGAGACAATCGTATGGAATGCCATTAAAACAGGCTCAAGATCATCGGCAGATGAATTACGGGTAATAGTATAGTGATACATCATCCAACACTAACAACCATACCTGCTCCATCTAAAAGAAGGTTTCCTTTCTACAGGCACAAAAGGTGGTAAGGAACGCCCGAGATGGGTATTCATGGATTGTGGTCATAATCACGCGGCCGGATCCACATCTCTCTTCAATGAGAATCGGGTGCCCGTCAGATGTACTTGCCACAGGATCCCCCCCATATCCAGTAAAATATCCATCACATTCGATAGCATTGAGATCATAGCCCTCAAGGAGGGTAGTTGATTCTGATTGTGTTCTGATGACAATCTCCCGGGAACCATATTCAAAATGGTATCCAACCGGAAAAGGAAGCCAGTCATAGCAGTCGGGGATATCGCCTCCCCCGCCAAAGACAAGGATTTCTCCTCCCGATCTGATAAATCGCTCCATGCGGTTTTTCGTGGCCCTGAGAGCAGGAAGGACACGTGAGTATTCCTTATTGGCAAAACCTGTCGGAATGATAAGGGATCCAAACGATCCGCGGTAGAATGGCGCTGCAAGAAGCTGGGGTGTCACAAGTTCACAGCACCCCACACAGTCATCGATCAGCCTCAGGAACAGGAGCTTATCTTCCCAGATGACTGCCGGAGATCCATTATTCATCCTTTGATCACCCCAAGCGGCATCAGTGTCGCAATGACTCTTGAAATGCCTGTTTCACGAACGACGCGAACGACTTCATCGCTTGGTTTGTACATTGAGGGCGCTTCTTCAGCGATGGCATCCCCGGATGGTGCCATGACAATAATCCCTTTCTGTTTGAGATCTGCTGCGACCTCGTTTCCACTGAGAGCATTTCTGGCAGCTTTCCTGCTGCTGACCCTTCCCGCTCCATGGCAGGTGCTCCCAAAGGTCTTCTGCATCGCGGTCTCTGTTCCTGCAAGCAGATAGGAGGCAGTTCCCATGCTTCCCGGTATCATCACCGGCTGGCCGGTTTCTCTGTATTTTTGAGGCAGTTCTTTTCTTCCCGGCCCAAAAGCGCGTGTAGCTCCTTTCCGGTGGACACACACACGCTGCTCTTCACCGGAGACTGTGTGCATTTCCCATTTGGCAATGTTATGTGCAACATCATAGACGAGAGGCATCTCTTTGTAATCAATACCAAATGCGCCCTCAAAGAGCAGACGGAGTTCATGAGTGATGATCTGGCGGTTTGCCCAGGCATAATTGGCAGCAGCTGCCATGGCACCGAAGTAATCCTGCCCTTCCCGGGAGGTCAGGGGGGCACAGGCGAGTTGCCTGTCGGGCAGCCTGATCCCATACTTTTGTGATACCTTCTCCATGGTCCTGATATGATCGGTGCAGACCTGGTGTCCAAGTCCACGTGATCCGCAGTGAATCATGCAACAGATGGTGCCTTCAGTGATGCCAAAAGCCTGCGCCGTCTTCTGATCCTGTATGCTGGAAACCACCTGGAGTTCAAGGAAATGGTTACCCGATCCAAGTGTTCCGCATTGTGGAATACCTCGTGTACGGGCTTTCTCACTCACCAGTTCGGGCTTGGCTTCTTTCATACACCCGTTCTCCTCGCAGAGGAGTGCATCATCAGGAAGTCCAAGACCCTCCCCGATGACATATGAAGAGCCTCTGCTGAGGAGCTCATCGAGTTTGGAACCCTGGAACCTGAGAGTTCCTTTTGATCCGACACCGGTTGGAATCTTTTTGTAGAGTTTGTCGATGATGGTGTGCCTGTCATCAAGATCGTGAAGGGTGAGTGGTGTTGTTATCAGCCGTACACCACAGTTGATATCAAAGCCAACACCGCCTGGTGAAATAATCCCCTCACTCTCTGAGAAAGCAGCGACACCACCAATTGGAAACCCATATCCCCAGTGAATATCGGGCATGCCAAATGAGTGTCCGATGATCCCGGGCAGTGTCGCAACATTGGCAAGCTGCCGTGCCGCACCCTCCTCCAGCGTCTTGCCAAGAGTTTCCGAGAGGAAAAGCCGGCCCGATACACGCATGTCAGGGACGTATCCGACAGGTACCTCCCATTCATGAACCCCGGCTTGTTGAATCCCGTTCAGCATCATATTCACCATCAAATATCAAAGATGATCTCAGAACAGATCATCGTATCCGTCTTCCTGATGAAAAGGCCAGAGTATGAGATACCCTTAACCTCACGTCCCCCGCCATGCCTCTCCTGATCAAATATCTCTCCGCGAATAGTTGCCTCCAGCCCATTTCCGGTAAACCGGACACGTGTCTCACAGACAACAAAAAATTCCACCTCGGATATGAAGAGGAGTTCGGAGAGAAATTCCCAGAGGAGCTCCTCCCTGTTCTCTCCTGTCACCTGAATTGTTTTCTCCAGAATCGGCCTGCAGTCTCCTGAATACAGGATGCCAAAGAGCGCATCTGATGCAAGTGTGAAGAGTTCTTCATAACTCTCTGCTCTGATGCGTATTCTGACATCAGCGGTATGTTCAAGCTCTTCAAAACTCATCTGATTGTCCGTAGCTGAAATAACGGGGAACCATCTGCATGGTGATCGACTGGATCCATTTTACCTGGTACCGCGAGACATAGAGCGTATAATCTCCAACAGCTATTGGGATGTCTGATGATTTTGGATTTTTTATAGATGTTGGCAGGAGAATCGGGCCACCACAGGATGTACACACCCGGAAGTCACATCCTCGTTCATTAATATAGGCGCGAACATCATCGTCAACGGTGATCTCCGGGTTTTCATTGATCTCTCCAAATGGTCTCCTCATGTATCTGATTAATGGGAAGGGATTGATTAAAATGGTTCTGTCTGAGTGGTATGAGGTTTCAAAAAAGGGGTCAGGTTGTAGCAACAACACGCGTCATTAGATCAAGATACTGTTCTTTTACTTCATAGATACTGGTTGTACCTTCGGTACTTCTCCGGACATGAAGAATGCCGATTCGGGATGCTATAGTCCCAACCATTGATGCGACTGCTTTGATACTGATACTGAATCTCTCACTTAATCGTGCATGGATCTCAGAGATGGTAAGTGAACGTATGCGTATGAACATTGTGAGCAGTTCTTTCCGAATGCCTGATTTGTCTCTTGAGAGGTACGCCTTGAGGCGTGCTTCGATCTCCTTTTTAATCTCCCCCGCTGAGAGCATACACTGTATACATCTCTATTCCCTTATATAGATATCGTTTTCATCCTGTTAAAAAATTGACTATTAATCAAAAAGAGTCGATTGAAATCTCTCTTCTATCAATGAGTCAAGAATATATGAGTATATTACTAAATATTTTATTTGTACACTAACATTCATAAAATAATTACAATAGATCTGCTCAGTGTATTATCATCATATCCAATTTATAAAGATCGTCTTCCTCAATACAATTGATCTGTATCCCTCCTCCAGGAATCTGGTATTCGAACAGAAAGAATAAATGGAGATTCTGCAACCATCTGACTGGTGTATATATTGACAGATCATCGCTGTTCAACCTGTGGAGAAAAGGCTGTTGGTTGCCAGGTATATGGCTGCTGTGGATCATATGTCTGTTTTGAGCATGCGGATCAGCATCTCAGGAAGATGAAACCTGGAGAAAGGAAGGAATGGGGAGCATGTTATTATCTCAGGTTCCCGGAATCCAGAACCGATGAATGATGGTTATGTCTTCAAATCAGTCCACAAGTCTCCGCTTCATCAGATTGAGCCCGATAATAAAGAATAACAGGGCTACCAGAAGCACCCAGACGATGTTGTAGAGGAGCACAGGGGAGAACTCTCCCATTGTAATCGCCCTGTTGACATTGACAATATTAGCAAGCGGCAGAAAGCCAAAAGCGAAGTACTGGAGCGTCTGCGGCAGGATGCCAATTGGGAAGAATGTCCCTGAAAAGAGGAACATCGGGGTGATGAAGAGGAATGCCGGGTAGTTGAGTGCGTCAATACCCGGAGTAACTGCCGTGAAACAGATCCCAATAGCCGAAAACAGGAATCCTGCCGGGAATGCAAAGGGTATCAGCAAGAGCGATGTCGGCATATCGATCACCCCAAAGAGGAAGAGTACCGGGATCATCAGGGCTGCATAGATTGTTCCCCGTGTTGCTCCCCAGAGGATCTCTCCGGTGATCACATCTTCAATCGAAAGGGGGGTGGCAATCATCGCATCAAATGTCTTCTGGTAATACATCCGTACATAACTTGAGTATGTGCATTCAAAGAATGCCGAGTACATCACTGATATCGAGACAAGGGCAGGTGCAATGAAGACCGGATAGGGGATACCATCCACATCCTGAATCAGGGCGCCGACACCGTATCCAAGGGCAAGGAGATAGAGTACCGGCTCAACAAATGGTGGGATAAAGTTGACCTTATATGTCTTGATGAACGCATCGAGGTTCCGCCGCCAGACCGCCAGCGATCCCCTTGAAATCTCACTCAAACCAGCATATGCCACAGAGACTCACTCCCTCAATGTCCTTCCGGTCAGTTTCAGAAAAACATCTTCAAGAGTTGCCATTCTGACCGTAATCCGCTCTCGCCCACAGCTCTCCATCATGATTTGTGCAATGATCTGCGGGTCGTCTGCCTGTACCTGAATGGTATCTCCAAATACTTCAAATTCGATTCTCTTCTCCTTCAGACAGGCGACAAACTCAGGGTTTGCAGCCGCCTCAACGATCTCCTTACCGGCATATTTTCTGACCAGCTCCGCCGGGCTCCCTTCAACAAGGATCTTCCCGGAGTCCATGATAACAAGCCGATCACAGAGCCGCTCAGCCTCATCGAGGTAGTGTGTGGTCATCACAAGGGTGCAGCCAATTGATCGCAGATGACGGAGTTTCTCCCAGATAAGGTGGCGTGCCTGGGGATCAAGGCCGATTGTGGGCTCATCAAGGATCAGCAGTTCCGGCTCATTCATCAGCGCACGTGCAATGATCAGCCGCCGTTTCATCCCCCCCGAGAGTGTCTCAATCGGCGCGTCCCGTTTCTCAGAAAGCTGCATGAATTCGAGGAGCTCCTCTGCCCGTTTTTCAGCCTCTGATCGGGGTATCCCAAAATAACGTGCATAGATGGTGAGGTTCTGAAAAGTTGTGAAATCAGGATCGGGATTGTTCTCCTGGGGCACCACCCCAAGCCTCTGCTTGATCATACGCGGTTCTATATCAGTATCCAACCCAAATACCCGGAGATCTCCCCCGGTTCGTTTTGATACACAGTGTATCATCTTCATGGCAGTCGTCTTCCCGGCCCCGTTTGGTCCAAGAAAACCAAAGATCTCACCTTTCTTAACGGAAAAGCTGATGCCATCAACTGCTGCGAGGGTGCCAAAGTATTTTTCAAGGTTATGTGCAGTGATAATCTCCATAGGCAATCGCTTTTCCATGAACCTCTTGATCTTTGGGAATGATGATTCTGATCCTCTCATATGCCAGTACGTACAAACAATCTGGTAGATAGTATTTGACAGGGTACGAACCGGTACTTCAGGAGAGCATATGAGCTGGCAGGATATTGCTATTACGATCATCACCTTCCTTCTTGCAGTCATGCTCCTCCCCCAGCTTCAGGATGTCCTGCACAGGGGAGCGATAGTGAACTTCTTTACTGCGAGTTTTACGAGTCTCCTTGCATATGGGCTCACTATCATCTTTGCATCTCTTGGTCTCTGGATATCGGTTATCGGCCAGAGCACTGTTGCATCCATCTGGCTCCTCCTTGCGTATTTCTCTGTCAGAAATGTTCGGGATGACCAGTACCCGGATAAGTCACTCTTCTTTGTTGCATGGGATTTCCTCTCAGTATGGATGATGGGAACTGCTTTTGCACTTTCAGGTTTCACGAGAAAAATCCTGAGATAATGCAAACCTGCTTACGCAGTCCGCCCTCGTGCAAGCGAGATGACAACTCCGATAAAACAGAGCATGGCATAGATGAGGAAGGCAACTCTCTGGGCATTGATAAAGTTGGATGACTGTTCGATGCCGATCTCAACAGCACCGATGAAGAAGGTGAAGAGAAAGAGGCTGATTCCCATTGAAAGAACCATGCCAAACTGACGCATTGTCGCAAGAGTGCCGGAGGCAACCCCATATTCAGTTTTTTCTACCGATCCCATCACCGCATTGGTATTTGGGGATGAGAAGAGTGCAAACCCAAAGCCGAGGAAGAGGAGGGCCACTATGATGACGGGGATCGTTGTCTCTTCCGAGACTCCGGCCAGAATTAAGAGACCGATTGCATTCAGTGCCATCCCGGCAGATGCGATGTAGCGGGGTTCTATCCGATCAGAGAGCTTTCCGGCCCATGGGGAGAAGAACACCTGCATCAGGGGCTGGCTCACAAGAACCAGCCCGGCAGATTTTGGATCAAGCCCTTTGATGATCTGGAGGTACAGGCTGAGGAGGTATCCGATTGCAAAGGTGGCGCTGTAGTTAATCAGGGCGGCAATATTTGAAAAGGTAAACACACGGTTGTTTTTGAAGATCCTGATATCGAATACCGGATTGTATATCTTTGCTTCATGCGAAAGGAAGATGGGGAGGAGGAGGAAGAAGAGGATGATTGCTACCACTCCCTCCTGAGAGGTGATCGAGGTGATCCCAAATATCCCACAGAAGACCACTGCTACATAGAGGAGGGATCCGACAAGATCGAATGGCGGAGCATCGGCATCTGCCCAGTCCACCGTCATCCAGCGTGTGACAGCAAATATGATGAAGATACATAAAGGCACGAGGATGAAGAAGAGGCTCCTCCACCCCAGGTAATGCGTGAACACCCCGCCAATGACCGGACCTAGGGAGAGTCCTCCATACACACCGGTTACATTTATCCCAAGCGCCTTGCCCCTTTGCTCTTTTGGAAAGACTGAAGAGATGATTGCAACGGATGTTCCGAAGATGCAGGCGCTCCCAATCCCCTGAAGGCCCCGAAGCGCTATTAATACCGGAAATGTCGGTGAAAAGGGTATGAGAAAAGACGAGAGTCCGGTTATTGTAATCCCGATGAGGAAGACTTTTTTTCTCCCATAGATATCGCTCAGCTTTCCAATGGGGATCAGGAACATCGACGTGAATAACAAAAAGATGGTCGGAACCCAGCCGATCTGGCTCGCATCAGCTGAAAATTCTGCTGCAATCTGTGGGAGGGCGAGATTGACCATTGAGCCGATGAACGGTGTCAGGAATGATCCCAGCGTCGCGATAATCAGTACCAACCGAAGCCACGATCGATTATCAGATGGTTCCAAAATGAATCGATTAATGTGTATGAATTCACAAATAATTAATCCATTGTATCGCGCTCACCCACACCTTTTTATATTGTACCGTATAACAATACTATAATGCGTGGTGGATGTTTTTTCGCCGGTGAATGCTTTTATCTCCGGTAGCGTAGCATCTTTCGTTTTCGCAGACATTCTTCTGAAGCCTGACTCCCAAGCGGAGGCTGTCTTTGGTTTTTATCGTTTTTTTAGCTACGCCTGAAGACACCAACCTTTCATCTGGTGTCAGAAGGCAGTATGTGTGTTGTGGTTATATTATGCATGGAAAAGATATTCGCCTGGAACGGATCATGGATCGAAAATCGGGGAAGATGATCATCGTCCCGCTCGACCATGGAGTATCGCAGGGCCCGATTATGGGCTTAATTGACCTCTGTGGGACTGTTGACGCAGTCGCCGAAGGCGGGGCAACCGCAGTGCTTGGCCATGTCGGCCTCGCCCTTCACGGGCACCGCCGATCAGGAGAGGATATCGGGTTGATCCTGCACCTCTCCGCCAGCACCTCTCTTGGACCGGATCCAAACAACAAGGTGATCGTGAATACCGTCACCCAGGCACTGAAGATGGGGGCAGACGCCGTCTCAGTGCATGTCAATATCGGTGCTGATTCTGAGGCATCGATGCTTGCTGATCTCGGAAGGATCTCCATTGAATGCATGGAATGGGGGATGCCACTCCTTGCAATGATGTACCCGAGAGGCAGGAAGATAACTGATGAAAACGGTACCGAATACGTGAAGCTCGCAGCACGTGTGGCATCTGAGCTTGGGGCCGATATCGTGAAGACGGTCTACACAGGAGACCCGGATTCCTTCCGTGAGGTGACAGAAGGGTGCAGTGTGCCGGTGGTTGTTGCCGGAGGCTCAAAGATGAATGATCTCGAGATGCTTCAGGTCATAGAAGGGTCAATGATCGGAGGAGCTGCCGGGATCTCAATCGGGAGGAATGTCTTCCAGCATGCAAATCCACGAGCTTTCCTGCATGCAGCACGGGCAGTATTGATGGAGAAGAGGACTGCTGAAGAGGCCCTGGAGATACTCAGGGGGAGTTGAACATGATCGGAAAAGAGATACGTCTTGAGCGGATTATGGATCGGAATACCGGACGAGCGGTTATAATCCCGATGGATCATGGATTCACCCTCGGCCAGATAGAGGGGCTGCTTGATATGCAGACTGTGGTCAATGAGGTGAGTGCTGGAGGGGCAAATGCCATTATACTCCATAAAGGAATGGTCAAGGGAGGGCATAGGAGGTATGGCCATGATATCGGCCTGATCGTCCATCTCTCCGCCAGCACCTCGATGAATCCCGATCCAAATGACAAGGTCCTGATCTGTACCGTTGAAGAGGCCATCACCCTTGGAGCTGATGCAGTATCGATTCACATCAATCTCGGGGCGCCACAGGAGTCAAAGATGATCGAGGCGGCAGGTGTTGTCTCGCGGGAATGCAGCCGGTGGGCTATTCCTCTCCTGATCATGATCTACCCCCGTGGTGAGGGGATCGATCCAAATGATCCACGTGCCATTGCCCACTGTGTCAGGGTGGCAGAAGAGTTGGGTGCGGATCTGATCAAAACGAACTACCCGCAGGATGAGAAGGCATTCAGGCAGATCATCGCTGCATGCTCGGTTCCGGTGCTTGTCGCCGGTGGTGAAAAAGGTGGGGATCTCGAATCACTGAAGATGATTGATGATGCAATCCATGCCGGGGGTGCCGGTGTCTGCATGGGGAGAAACGCATTCCAGAGGCAGAACACCACCGAGTTTGTCCATACCATCTGCCGGGTTGTACATGATCGCGAAAACCCGGATAAAGCTCTTGGGAGGCTTTCATGAAGGAGTTCTGGGTTGATATCCGCCCATGGAACAAAGAGGCTGCACTTGCCGCAATAGAGGGTGGAGCAACTGCCCTTCTCCTCAACAGTAGTGAAGAGGGAAGATCTCTTGCAAGGATTCCTATCATTGCTCCGGATGGCGATCTCATCGAAGGAAGGGATTTTCACCGGATTGAGATCATCGACAAGGCAACCGAAGAGCAGGCAGCCGAGTATGCCAGACTCGACCGTGTCATTGTACGTACAACCGACTGGACCGTCATCCCCCTGGAAAACCTTGTTGCGGTATCTGATCGGATCATTGCAGAAGTCTCCGATGCCCATGAGGCGGCAGTTGCCCTTGGCATCCTTGAGAAGGGTGTGGGTGGGATTCTGCTCAACTCACAGGATCCGGAAGAGATTCGTTCTGTAGCCGCACTGCTTGAAGCGGATGGCGGCACTCTGCCTCTCCTCCCCCTGACCATTACCAGGATCACGCCTGTAGGAGTCGGGGACCGGGTCTGTATTGACACCTGCTCCCTCTTTGATGAAGGTGAAGGGATGCTTGTTGGGAATACATCCTCTGCACTCCTCCTCGTTGCCGCCGAGACCCTTGAGAATCCGTATGTCTCACCCCGCCCATTCCGGGTGAATGCGGGTGCTGTGCATATGTACATCCTCTCCCCTGATGGTAAAACCCGCTACCTCTCCGAGATAGGCTCCGGAGAGACAGGATGTGCCATAACCGGTGAAGGGCAGAGCCGTACGGTCTCTGTCGGGAGGGTAAAGATTGAGCGCCGTCCCCTTCTCCTCGTTGAAGCGGAGTATGAGGGGCGGGTTGCAAGTGCGGTCATCCAGAATGCCGAGACGGTCAGGCTTATCGGGGAAGATGGTGTTGCGCGAAGCGTCGTTGAGCTGAAGGAGGGAGATCGGGTGCTTGGTCACCTGATGACCGGAGGACGGCATTTTGGGGTTGCCATCGATGAGACCATCCTTGAGAGATGATGGCCGCACCATCGGGATCATTGGTGGTACCGGCAGTATGGGCGCCCTCTTCGGGCAGATCTTCGAAGATGCAGGCTGCACCGTGGAGGTGATCGGCAGAGCCCCCGCTTCTGAGTACCGGGGGCTTGCCGGGCGATGCAGTGTGGTGCTGGTTACCGTTCCCATTTCTGCGACTGAAGAGGTGATCAGAACTGTTGCTCCCGTTCTGGAAAAAGACCAGCTGATTACAGATCTCACCTCCATCAAGGAGAAGCCGGTTGCAGCAATGCTTGAATCAGGTGCACAGGTGATCGGCCTTCATCCGCTTTTTGGCCCGAATATAGCAACGATAGAGAACCAGAAGCTGATCATGACGCCTGCAAGGGCTGATCCAGAGACCCGACTCTGGCTACAGGGGATATTCGAGGAGGCAGGCATGCAGATTCATCTATCGACCCCCGGGGCACATGACAGGGCGGTGGCGGTGACTCAGGGGATCATTCATCTTCAGAGCATTGCAATGGCGCAGATGCTCAGGAATATGAATTGTAACCTCGAAGAACTCCTCCCCTTTGCCACCCCGAATGCTCATGCCACATTTGCCTTCATGGCACGGACGCTCTCACAGGACAGCAACCTGTATGGAGGTATCCTCCAGGGGAATCCATCAGTTGAAGAGACTATATCCGCCTATCTGAAAGCTGTCAAAGAGGTTGGGGAGATGATTCTACAGCATGATCCGGAGGTGTTCAGGGAGGAATTTGATAAGGATGCTGTACTCTCTGCATCATTTCAAAAAGAAGCAATTCCTCTCACCGACCGCCTCCTTGATCTGGTGGTGATCGAGTGGTAATCGCAGTCCTTGGACCTGCCGGGACATTCAGCCATGAGGTTGCTGTGAGGCTGAGTGGGGCTGAACCGCTTCTCCTCCCAACCATATCTGCGGTCTTTGCGCTCGCGGAGAAGGGGGAGGCAATTGGTCTTGTTCCCATAGAGAATAGCGAAGCAGGAGGTGTCGGCCCGACCCTTGACGGGCTCTGCCGGTATGAAGTGAAGATCACCGGGGAATGCTATCACCCGATCCACCATACCCTTGCCTCATCTGTTTCGATCGAAGAGATAACAGAGATCTATGCACACCCGCAGACACATGAGCAATGCAGCGAGGCATTTGATCGCCTGGGTCTGCCGGTGATCCATACAAGCAGCAATGCAGCCAGTGCTCTCAAGGCACTGGAGAACAGGCAGGCTGCTGCTGCCATCTCTGACGGAGCAGCAGAGTATTATGGCATCCCAATCATTCTCAGGGGACTTGAGAACAGCCCCTCAAATACCACCCGGTTCATCAGGATCGAGAGGAACGGATACTCAGGAGAAGGTATCATCAAATGCAGCATCCTGATAGATCCAGAGCAGGATCTTCCGGGTCTCCTTCATGCCCTTCTGAGCCCCTTTGCCACCCGTACGATCAACCTCTCACGTATCGAATCACGCCCATCAGGCCGGGGAATCGGCAGTTACCGGTTCTTCCTTGATTTCGAGGCAGGAGATGCAGCACAAGAAGCTCTGAATGAGCTGAAGAAGACCGTTCATGTCAGGGAATTTGGGTGTTATCCGAAGCTCGTGGTGCAGTTATGATCGTGAGACTTGAGAAGAGAAATACGCCGGTTGATGTACGGGTGCGGGCTCCGCCATCCAAGAGCTATACACACCGGGCACTCATTGCCGCAGCACTGGCAGAGGGTGATTCAATGATCATTGAACCATTGGTGGCAGAGGACACCCTCCTTACCCTCTCTGCCCTCAGGCAACTGGGTGTTACCATTGAAGAACGTGAGAATGGAATTCTGATCCACGGGACAGGGGGAGTCCTCTGCCCGGGTGGAAGAGTTACCATTGATCTGAAGAATTCGGGGACAAGCATGCGGCTCCTTGCTTCAGTTGCACTGCTTGCGGATCAGCCTGTCGTGCTCACAGGGAGTGAGAGGATGTGTGAGCGGCCGATCGGTGATCTCGTCTCTGCATTGAATGCAATCGGTGGGCATGTCCGGTATCTTGGTAGAGAAGGGTATCCACCAATTGAGGTTTCAGGGGAGCTGATTGGGGGAGATGTTGAGATATCTCCTGAGATAAGCAGCCAGTTTATCACCTCACTCCTGATGGCAGCACCCTATGCAGAGGATGACCTCATCATCTCGCTCCGGGGCCAGTCCGTATCTGCCAGCTACCTCGATATTACCCTTGACCTTATGGCTTCATTTGGCATATCTGTCAACGTCGATGCCGGGAAAACATTCCCGGTTGCATGCGGGAAGCCATTTGCCGGAAGACGCTATGCGGTTGAGGGCGACTACTCGTCTGCGTCCTACTTCTTTGCGATCGCTGCTGTCTGCGGGGGGGAGGCCACTGTTACAAACCTGAAACCAACATCTCCACAGGGGGACCGGCAGTTCCTCTCTCTCCTGGGGGATATGGGATGCACGGTCTCCTCTCTTGAGAACGGATATCGCCTCATCCGGGATAGCCCGCTCAGAGGGATCACCTGTGATATGTCCGGGATGCCGGACACCGTCCAGACACTTGCAGCAGTGGCACCGTTTGCCAGTGGCACGACGGTGATCCGGGGAATTGCACATCTCAGGCATAAGGAGAGTGACAGGATAACGGCAATTGAACAGGTGTTGTCCGGTTTTGGCGCAGATGTAGTTACATCCGGGGACTCCCTTTCAATTACTCCCGGGGAACTGCACGGGGGCATAATCAATCCGGCACACGATCACCGGACCGCAATGAGCGGGGCAGTCCTTGGTCTTGGGATTGGAGGCGTATCTATACATAATGCAGAATGTGTCAGCAAATCATATCCGGAATTCTGGGATGTCCTGAAAGGAGCAGGTCTATGGAACGGTATGTCTTAATCGGGCTTCGGGGATCCGGAAAAACTGCCTGCGGAAAGAGGATGGCAGAAAAGCTCCGGATACCCCTCTATGATACCGATGCTTTGATTGAGGCGAGGGCGAAACAGAGCATCCCGGAGATCTTCTCTGATCTTGGGGAGGGGGTATTCCGGCATATGGAGCGGGAGGTGATCGCATCTCTTCCGGATGGAGCTGCTGTGATTGCAACAGGTGGCGGTGCCGTCATGGATCCACAGAATATACAACGACTTCGTCGAAAAGCACACA
This sequence comes from Methanocalculus sp., assembly GCA_013329165.1. Lineage (GTDB taxonomy): Archaea > Halobacteriota > Methanomicrobia > Methanomicrobiales > Methanocorpusculaceae > Methanocalculus > Methanocalculus sp9912u. The sequence continues at coordinate 14,813 of DUKV01000006.1, forward strand.
TCATCCTCCTGACAGCAGATGAAGAAACCCTTCACTCCCGGATACAGGGGAGTGGTCGGCCGGCGCTGACCACCCTGTCAGATCTGGATGAGATCCGCCATCTTGCCGGGGTGAGAATGCCGGTCTATCGTGGTCTGGCCGATCTCTGTATCGACACCGGCTCACTCAGGGCTGATGAGGCCGCTGCCAGGATCATCCGGCTGAATGGGATGCGAAGACGGAATCCGGAACTCTTTACAGAGACCCTGGCAGAACTCAATTGCGATACACCGGATGATCTCATCAACTGTCCGCTTATCTGTGGGATCACCGGAAACCCTGTCTCCCATAGCAGGAGCCCGCACCTCTATAATACACTCTTTCCTGAGTATGCCATACCCGGACGGTACCTCTTCCTCCCTGCGAAATCGGCAGAGGATGCAATCCGCATAATGCTTGCAGTTGGAGCGAAAGGGCTATCTGTCACGATCCCATTCAAAGAGATGATGATCTCCTGTATCGATGAGCCGGATGGGGATGCCCGTGCTATTGGCGCCGTCAATACGGTCATCTCCTGTGATGAGCGGCTCTATGGACACAATACCGACTGGATCGGCATCCGTGAGCCCATCAGGGATCTCCGCGGAGGGGATGCCCTTGTTGTGGGTGCAGGTGGAGCCGCCGCCGCCGCAGTCTATGCTCTCCAATCGCTTGAGATGGACGTTTGCATTGCAAACAGAACAGAAAAGCGTGGTGAGGTGCTTGCAGAGCGGTTTGGATGCAGGAGCTCCCCTCTCTCCTCATCGATAAACGCCGATCTGATCGTCAATGCCACCCCTGTCGGGATGAAGGAGGATGATGGCTCCCCTGTTCCATCCGGATTATTGAAACCGGACACAACCATCTTTGATCTCGTCTACACCCCCCCCATGACCCCGCTCCTCAGGGAAGCCGAAGCAGCGGGGTGTAGGATTATTCAGGGCACAGAGATGTTCATCCACCAGGCACGGGCCCAGTTCAGGCTTTTCACCGGAATCGATCCCGGAATCGATCGGATCAGGGAGGTGCTCTCATGAACACCTTCGGCCGCCTCTTCTGCTGTACCACATTCGGCGAGAGCCATGGCCCCGGACTCGGGGTGGTGGTGGATGGCTGCCCCCCCGGTATACCACTCAACGAAGATCTGATCCAGCCATACATGGATCGGAGGCGGCCTGGCAGGGATCCGACGATGTCGCCGCGGGCAGAACCTGATCATGTGGAGATCCTCTCCGGAGTTTTTGAAGGCAGAACCACCGGGATGCCGATAGCGATACTGATCCGATCAATTGCACAGAGAAGTAGTGATTACGATACTCTCAGATCGGTATTCCGTCCGGGGCATGCAGATTACACGTACCACCAGAAGTACGGGCACTGCGATCACCGGGGTGGCGGACGGAGCTCGGGTCGGGAGACGGCGGCACGTGTGGCAGCGGGTGCGGTTGCATTCCAGTGCCTTACAGTTCAGGGGATCTCGATTCGGTCCCGCATACTGGAGATCCATGGCAATTCCAATCCCGATCAATTCGAAGCAGAGATCCTTCAGGCAAAGGAGAGCGGCGATTCAGTCGGCGGCATCATCGAGATCGTGGCTCATGGATGCCCTCCGGGACTAGGAGATCCGGTCTTTGGAAAACTGGATGCCGCCATTGCCGGTGCGATGATGGGGATCGGCTCGATCAAGGGAGTTGAGATCGGGGAAGGGTTTGCTGCTGCTCGGATGTCTGGAAGCGAACATAATGATCCCATCAGAAAGAGCGGATTTGCCACAAACCATGCAGGGGGTATCCTCGGCGGCATCAGCAATGGAGATCCGATCGTTATCAGGTGTGCAGTCAAGCCGACACCCTCGATCCCACTTCCACAACAGACGATCAATTCGGCAGGTGAGGAGGTCGGGATATCAATAAGGGGGCGTCATGACCCCTGTATTGTGCCAAGGGTCCTTGTTGTTGCCGAATGCATGCTTGCACTTGTGCTTATCGATGCAGTTCTGATGCAGAAGAGGTTCACTGGCTTTTGAGCAGGAGCCTGATAACCTCTCTCATCTCCCTGATATGGTACTGTCCGGAAGCAGTCGCATTTCCGGCATGGCAATAGGCACACACTGATCCCATAATGAGGAGCAGGGGCCTCAGCCATGCATACCCGGATCCCATAATCGAGATGCAGATCGGTTTTTCCGCTGCAATAGTATATCCAAGGAGTGTAACCGCATCTTCGTTCTTTTTCGGGGATACAACAATCTTTGGGATCTCACCATATGACCGGAGTTCTCTTTCGCAGAGTGAGAGCTGATCTGAGCCCGGCATCTCTTCAGTATGATACGAGGCAATAATCGTCTTCTGCTGCGATCGCACCCAGTCTGCATGATGAGAGAACCGCCGCTCGATATCGACCATATCTGCATAGGGAAGAAGGGGTTTTATCCGCCTTTTCCAATCCACTGCATCTCCGGCAAACCGTCCCCCCTCATCGACACTCCTGATTGTTAGGAGCAGCAGTCCTTTCCATTTGGATCTGATCGCCTGAAGGTCTGCTGGCGTGCAGGTCTCCATCAGGTCAACCCGCAGCTCGATCGCCCAGGGATCTTCTGCTGCTGCGTCATCAAGTTGAGAGAGGTCATTGATTGATATGATATACTTCATCTGAAACCACCACCAGGGAAGGGGCCGGTTGTGATCCCACCCCATGAGATCGAACGGATATCATCTTTTAGCTGATCGATAGTGCCCCCTGAAAGAGCTGAGGTATAAGCCTGGCATATAACAGCGGCATACTCTTCAGTTCTGGAGCGGAGCTCAATTCCGAGGATTGCAACTCCGGCATCAAGGATCAGATCCAGATGATCGATGAGGCAGGTCTCAACGGCATTTCCTATAATTGTTCTGCACTCGCCATCCACCCTGAGCGGAAATGATCGTCCGGTCTGATCCATTATCGCTGCAAGATGCGATCCGGTATGTGACGGACAGGGGAATCTCCCATATGCAATACAATGTTCGGTGATCATCGCCGGAACCGATCCCTGCACAAAGAACTCAACCAGTTCATCATCCCCGATGCAGAGGCTCCGGAGCTCTGCCAGTGAGATCTCTCTTGAGAGGGCAACCGAGGTGTATGATGGTTTGAGTGCTTCCATCGCTGAGCGATTGGTGATATTCAGTGCAGAAGATCCGGCAACAGCCATCTCCGGAACACGTGCCCGCACTGTCTCAGAGATACCCACACCCCCGACCATCACCCCATCGATTCCGGCAGCGTACAGATCATCCAGAAGCGGCAGTGCAGCATCAAGGAATCTGTGCCGGGTGATTTCAGGGAACTTCCAGAAACAGCTTGCCTTATGCTGATGGCAGAGTTCCATCACTGCGATGAGTTCATTCCGGACAGCATCCTCCCATTCTGAAACCTCGAGTTTCTGCCTTCTTCCGCATGAGGAGAGCGCGGCTGCAGGTTCATAACAGACCCGTCTGCAGCCGCCTGCAAGCGCACCCCTCACCTGATCGACTGAGTCGGCGTAGACGGCGATAATGGGGGGAGCGGATCGCCTCAGAGCGGGTGTTCTTGTCTCTTGTCTGAAGAGCCCGAGTCGCTCTCTGGCTTCCGCCACTTCCCCGGAAACAGGCTCGGCAGATCGGATCAGGGCTTTTTCTGCTTTGGAAAGCAGCTCCCTCCTGAGTGCGGTCACCTCCTGTATGGGAAGGAAGAGCCCGCCATCATAGTGCAGCTCTTCGATAACAGCTTCAAAGTGTGTCTCGCCGGTGCGGGTTAAGAGATCTGAGATGGTTTCTGCAGTCAGCGGCCGTGTCCTCGCCTCTGCCATCGGGGAGGCGGACTGTGCGGTGACGAAGAGGTCCTCCCCTTTCATCCCCCTGAGATGGCCGGCCACAAAGAGATGCCCCGCATCCATTCCAATGAAAAGCGATATCCTGACCTTCCGGCCGCCTCCACGTTCGAAGCCTGCGATAATTGCTGCGGCTTCCTGCTGCACACCGGCACGCCTGTTGATTGCAACCTCCATCCCGCTCTTTACAGGAACCGGGACTTTCACGCGCATCCGTCCACTCTCAATTCGAAGATTGGTCCAAATCTCACAGCCGATATCTTCCTCTCCATCTTTTGAGAAGACGATCCCATCCCCTCTCTCCGGGTATGGTGCTGTGAGATCCCCGACGACTGCCTCACCGCGTTCACGATCATACCACTGAACCCTCCCAAACACAACACCCCGGTTGTCAGGGCGATCCTCTGAGACGAAGGCTGATCCAATTGCGCCGAAGAGGTGTCCCTGCGTAAAGCCGCGATTAAATGCAAACTGTGCTGCGAGGAGCTCCGCAGGATCGGGTGAGAAGGTGCCTGCTTGAATCTGATCAAGTGCCTTCCGGTAGATCGAGGTGACGATTGCCACATATTCGGGGGATTTCATCCTCCCTTCAATCTTGAGTGCCGCGACATCCATCATCTCAGGCATTCGGGGATAGGTGGCGAGATCCTGTGGTGAGAGGAGGTATCCCGGGTCCCTCTCCTCTTCATCCGGAATCACCCTTCCATAGCGATCTGATCTTCCGATGACCGGCATGTACTTCCGGCGGCAGGGTTGGGCACAGGTGCCCCGGTTTCCGCTTCGCCCACCGATGACAGAAGAGAGAAGGCATTGCCCCGAGTACCCCATGCAGAGAGCCCCATGTGCGAAGAGTTCCAGTCCTATGCCAAGCTCCTCTGCCTCATGCTGCAGACTCCTGACTTCATCGATAGAGAGCTCCCGCGCCAGGACGACACGGCTGATCCCATGTGCTGCCGCATACCTGAGCCCCTCGATGGAATGGATCGTCATCTGGGTCGAGGCATGGAGCGTGAGCTTTGGCACAATCTGCCGTGCAAGCGAGAGCACCCCGTGATCCTGTATAAGTATTGCATCAGCTCCGATCCTGTAGAGGAAGAGGAGATATTCGGCCACAGCAGGCAGTTCATCATCAGATACGAGGGTATTGACGGTAACATAGACGCTGACGCCCCGGGCATGGGCGTCCTGTATGGCCTGCGCCAGTGCATCATCATCGAAGTTTGCAGCATATGCCCGTGCCCCGAAACGGCTGCCTGAGAGGTAGACTGCGTCTGCTCCTGCTGCTATGGCAGCCTCAAATGCCTCGCGGGAACCGGCAGGTGCCAGAAGCTCAGGGATATGAGGGCTCTTCTCCATTATGCATACTTTTGGCACAGATGGAGATAAAAAGAGGGGATTACCGGATATCGACCCGCTCGCCGGTGACCATGTAGTGGATCTTCTCGGCGGTCTTGCATGCATGATCCGCACACCGCTCAAGATACCGGTCGATGAGGAGGTAGGTTGCGCAGTAGGGAATGGTCACTGGATCCTCTTCCATGATGCCGATACAATCCTCATAGATGGAATATCGCATCTGATCAATTACATCATCACGTTCGGAGAAGTCTCTGATCATATCGAGATCATGTCTCCGGAAGGCGGTGATTGCGTCTTCGAGCATTGAGATTGAGAGTGCAGCCATCTCCGCAAGCCCGACCATATCCTGTATGTGAATGCCCTCAGGGAGCTTGTAGGTGCAATGGCAGATATCCTTTCCGTATCTTCCGATCCTCTCTGATGAGGTGATGAGGTTCATACAGCATGAGATGGTCCGGAGATCCCGTGCCACAGGCTGGTTAAGCCCTATCAGCATGAGCCCTTCTTCTTCGAGTTGATCGCTTCTGAGGCCGAGGAACACTTTTCTTGGAACCATAATCTGCTGATGCATCTCGGGCTGCCCATCTGAGGTGCCGGGGGATATGCAGTGGCTCTCCATGCCGCCGGCAATCTCACATGCCTGCTCCCGATCAAGCGATCTGAATGCATCAAAGGAATCACGGAGCATGTTGAGGGCGAATATGCTGTACTTCTCAACCGATCGCTGGTACTCCTCAAGTTCTCTGTGGAAGTGATCTTTCATCATTATCACCCGAATCTCCCGGTAATATAGTTCTCAGTCAGCTCTTCCTTTGGACGTTCGAAGATAACCGGGGTGGTATCGAATTCGATTAATCTCCCCATGTACATTAATCCAGTGTAATCTGATACACGTGCCGCCTGTTGCATATTATGGGTCACAATGACAACCGTATACTCTTCCTTAAGCTCGGTAATGAGGTTTTCTATCTTCGCTGTCGCAATCGGATCCAATGCTGAACAGGGCTCATCCATCAGAATAATATCCGGACCAACCGAGAGTGTTCGTGCGATACAGAGGCGCTGCTGCTGCCCCCCTGAGAGCCCGCGAGCGGCATCGTGGAGCCGGTCCTTCACCTCCTCCCAGATGGCTGCTCCTTTCAGGCTCTTCTCAGCTATTGCATCAAGCTCTTTCCTGTCTTTTATCCCATGAACTCTCGGCCCATAGATGACATTTTCATAGATGGACTTGGGGAAGGGATTTGGCTGCTGGAAGACCATACCGATCCTCTTCCTGAGCTCCACAACATCGGTTGATCGTCCGGTTATCTCTTCCCCATGGTAGAGGATTGAACCTGATATGGAACAGTCCGGGATGAGATCGTTCATCCTGTTGAAACATCGGAGGAGTGTGGATTTTCCACACCCGGATGGACCAATCAATGCGGTGACCTTGTTTTTCGGTATCTGTATATCGACCTCGATGAGTGCCTGCGTTGATCCATAATAGAGATTGAGTGCTTGTGTCTCCAGTGCATTATTCTGTTGTTTCATGGGGTTGTTACCACCTCACTGTCTTCTGTGCATGCCTCCTCATCAGGATTGCAACGGCATAGATGCCTGTCACAAGGGCGAGGAGAACAAGGGCTGTTCCATATTTTTGTGTATCTGCGCCCGGTACATTGGTTGCCAGGATGAAGAGGTGATAGGGAAGGGCCATCACCGGCTCAAAGACCGTACCCGGCAGGAATCTCTTTGAAAAGACGACTGCTGTGAAGAGGAGGGGTGCAGTCTCTCCGGCTGCCCTTCCGATTGAGAGAATCGTCCCGGTGAGGATACCCGGAGCCGCTGCCGGAAGAACGACTTTTGATATGGTATGCCATCTGGTCGCTCCAAGTGCAAGACTCCCATGCCTGAGGGAATCCGGGACGCTCTTCAACGCCTCCTCACTCGTCCTGATGATCGTCGGGAGAACCATCAGGGCAAGGGTGATCTGTCCGGCGAGGAGTGAGACTCCAAGGCCGACAAAGATCACGAGGAATGCAAATCCGAAGAGGCCGAAGACGATCGAGGGTGTACCGTTTAAGAGATCGTTTCCTGCCCGGATAATTCTGGTGAGCCGCCCTTCAAGGGTATATTCATTCAGGTAGATTGCCGCGCCGACTCCTATCGGAAGAGCGATTGCAATAGCGCCGATAACAAGGTAGATCGTTCCGACGATTGCAGGGAAGATCCCTCCCTCACGGCCAAGATTTCGTGGACTTTCTGTCAGAAATTCCCAGGTGATTGCGGGCAGTCCGTTTGATACAATATCGAATATGATCGCAACAAGCGCAAAGAGAACAAGTGCTGTTGCGATGGTGACGCAGCCAAAGGCAATCTTCTCTTTTGATTGTCGCGAGAGAAACCTTGATCCGACATACCCGAGTGTAAGTATAGCTGCAAGAATGGCTATGCCATGGAATCCTACGATCTGGAATGAGATCCACCCGGAAGCGACAAGAATACTCAGAATGATGATCGATCGAATCTGCTTTCTCTGTTCATGAGAGAATAATGGCGTTCTGGAACTGCCGGTCTGCCCCTCCCGAATCCGCGCCAGGATATATGTTGCAGAAAGGTTGACAAACAGGGTGATCAGAAGGAGTACAAGAGCCATTCCAAACAGGGCATGGTAATGGGTGCTTCCGATTGCAACCTCTCCCATCTCAATACCCAGTGTGGCGGTGAGTGTCCGTATAGGTGAGAGGACATTATAGATGGGATCCGGTATGACTGCTGCATTTCCTGTTACCATAAGCACTGCCATTGTCTCGCCAATCGCCCTGCCGAGACCAAGAATTATTGCAGCTGTGATACCTGATAGGGCAGATGGGATCAGAACGCCGGTAATAGTCTGCCATCGTGTTGCTCCAAGGGCAAGAGACGCAGATCGGAAATCTTTTGGAACGCTGCTGATTGCATCTTCGGAGATCGAGACGATTGTTGGGAGCGCCATGATCCCAAGGATAATTGATCCAGCAAGCCATGTGGCGCCGGATGAGAGATCAAGTAAGATTCGAAGCCAGTTTGTCAGGACTATAAGACCAAAAAAACCATACACAACAGAGGGAATACCTGCCAGGAGTTCGATTGCAGGCTTTACTGCCTCACGGAACTGCGGAGGTGCAACTTCGGAGATGAAGATTGCCGATCCAACCCCAAGAGGAACAGCAATTGCGATAGCCCCGATGGTGACAAGAATGGATCCGATGATCAGGGAGTAAATGCCATAGCTTGGGTTTTCGCTGGTTGGTCTCCAGATCTCGTTGAAGATGAATTCCGGAATACCAATCTCTATGATCGCAGGAAGACCTTCTTTGAATAGAAAACCAAGAATAAGTATGATCGTAATGACTGCGACAAGCGCAGTTCCAAGCCAGATGCAACTGATTGTTTTTTCTTTATTCTGCCTTGTAAAGAGATCTATAGTCTGGGATTCAATTCTGTTCTTCTGCATAATGATCAGAAAAAAAGAGTTTAAATAATTGGCACAAAACCTTCGTTCGAAACGATCTGCTGGCCTTCTGCACTCATCAGGAATTCAAGAAAGTCTTTGGCAAGGCCGGTTTCAGGGCCTTTTGTATACATGTGAAGGGAACGGGCGATCGGGTACGCTTTATTCTCCACATTATCAATCGTTGGTTCAACGAGTACGCCATCCATGTTGATGTTGACTGCTTTGACGCTTGTGTCGATATAACCAAGCCCGACATAGCCGATTGCATCCGGTGTCTGGGCAACGGTCTGCTTTACAGCGCCATTAGAGTTAAGCTCCTGCTGGGTTCTGACGAACTCTTCTTTCTGCATCACAGCTTCATAGAAGAATTCACGTGTCCCCGAGGCGCTGTCTCTGCCAACCACAACGATCTGACGGTCACTACCTCCGACATCTTTCCAGTTGGTAATCTCTCCCTTGTAGATTGCTTTTATCTGATCCAGAGTGAGCGAGGAGATCGAATTCTCAGGATTCACGATGAGTGCAATCCCATCAACTGCAACGACATGCTCAACAAGTCCCGGATACTGCTCCATCTCCGATGATTTGAGGTCACGGGATGCCATTCCGATATCTGCTGTTCCTTCACCAACTGCCTTTACGCCGACACTGGATCCACCGCCTGAGACGAGAATTTCATCGTTTGGGTGTTTGTCCATGTAGGTGTCGGCTGCTATCTGTGCAATAGGCAGGACAGTTGTCGATCCGGTGACTGAGATCGAGCGTTGTTCGACTGAGGGGTCGCTGCCGACACAACCGCTCACAAGGGCGGCTGCAAGCAGGAGAACTACTGCTCCGGCAAGGAATGCCGGAGATGATCGGATGCTGAATGAACGAGTCATCGATCATCTGTATGACAGAAAATACTATGATAAATCCTGATAGAGAGTATTGATACATCATAAAATATATGTGCCAATATGGTGCTATTTATTCTCAATAAGAGTATATCTTCTTTACAGGCAGTGATTAGATACTATGGATATCCGGAAGATCCAGGTGACCGGGGGCTCATCCTTTGTCCTCTCTCTCCCAAAAAGCTGGGCAACAAAACACCATATACAGAAGAACGATCCGATCGGGATTATCACACAGGCGGATGGAAATCTCCTGATCACAGCAGATATCAAAGGAATTCCCACCCAGAGGGAGAAGGAGTTTTTCCTGAAGGATTATGCCGATCCCGAATGCCTCTTCCGATGCTTAATCAGCGCATATATCACAGGATATACTACGATCAGGATTACAGCAAAGGTGAGAATTCCCTCTGATGTGAGGCAGATAGTGAGGGTCTATACGCAGATGACCATCGGTCAGGAGGTGGCTGAAGAGAATGACACTTTTATTACCCTGAAGGATATCTTAAATCCTTCCGAGATGCCGCTTGACAATACGATCAAACGGATGTATACGATTGTGAAGTCAATGCACGAGGATGCCATCACCGCTCTTGAGGAGAAGAACGCTTCACTCTGCCAGGATGTTATATCGCGTGATAACGACATCGATCGCCTCCACTGGCTGATAAGCAGGCAGTATCACCTGATCACCCATGATCCGGCGCTTTCACGGAAGATGAATATCACAGCTGGTGCTGCAATGACATTCTTCCAGATATCCCGTACCATCGAGCGGATCGCCGATCATGCGGTGACGATTGCGACCAATGTCCAGAACCTTCTTCTCCTTGCTGAAGAGCCTGATGGGAAGATTGTAATCTCTGCTGAAACGATTCAAATGTTCAGAAGAGCAGATGAGATGGCTCTCACAATCTTTAAACGAAGTATGCGATCCTTTTATGATCGGAATATTCGTGAGGCAAATGCCGGTATCGTATCGCTTACCGATCTCAACGCCATGTATACCGAACTCAAGACCATGAGCATACATCAGAAAAATCCGGCCAGCATCTATTTTGGATATATAGCCAACAGTATCGCCCGCATTGGAGAGTACTCAAGTGATATTTCAGAGATCGTCATCAACCACTGCATTGGTGAGGAGTAAGTTCAAGTACTGGTGAAGCAATATCCGGAGATGGTCTACCCTATGTCGTCTGTCATTGAACTGGATACCATGAACTGGGAGAAGACGGTTGAGAAAGCATATGATCCGATCACGCTCCTCTTTTATTCTCAAACATGCCCCCACTGCCACTCGATCATGCCTTATTTTGAAGAATATGCCGAAGAATTCAAGGGTGCAGTCGCCTTTGCCAGGATTGATGTCACGCAGAATCCCTGGATTGCCGAGCGGTATGGCATTATGAGCACACCTACATTTGCGGTATTCTGCCATGGGCGATCGGTTGCACAGCTCGTTGGATCCGTCTATCCGGCACTCATCAAAAAAATGATTGAAGAAGGATTGAAGAATGCACAGGAATGTGCCGGACAATCGACTGTTATTGATTATGAGATCACCGGGTATGGATGATCCGATCCATCCATAATTCCTCCTCTTTTTTCATTCTCCAGATGCTGACTCTCATCAGGGTTGAACCGGTGCATCTGACAGTTGTTCCACTCGCTCTACATATCCGGCAATATCTCCTTTCCGCAGCAGTCCATTCGCATTCATGTACCGCACCTTCCCAAAGATTGGGCGTTCCTTCCAGGCGCTGTCATGTTTGCCAAAACACCATGCAACTCCTGCATATCCGTTTGGATCACGGCCATCCAGTTCATAGGTATCGTTTAAGTGAAGGGCATTCCGGTATCCGATCTCCGGTGTTTCCGACCACTCCAGGATCTTCTTCCCCCAGTACATCCGCATGTAATTATGTATCTTCCCGTTGAGGATCATCTCCTTATGGGCTGCATTCCAGAAGGGATCATGCGTCTCTGCCCGTTCAAGATCCTCATATGAATAGGTATAGTCACGGGCATCATCAGCATGTTCCGCAAGGGTTTTCCAAGCCTATTCCAGCAGGCAGTTGATGGAATCATATTGTTCATTATACCAGACAAAGTTGATGGCAAGCTCCCTTCTGACGATCACCTCCTCAAGAAAACCTGGCAGATCCCAGGCTGCACGTGCCACTTCAAGGGGTGATATCTGGCCAAAATGCAGGTACGGTGAAGACCTGAGGTGACCTCGCGTCCGGGATCATTTTGTGCTGTATCATAGAGATGAGTGGGAGCGGCAAGAAATACTGCCAGTCTCCTTGCTGCCCCGGCTCGTCCGCCATGTGCCATGAGTGGGTTCTCCGGCTCAAAGAATCCGATCTTCTTCAGCAAACTATCGATATCGGTGGGATCGTGATCAGACTCCACATTCTCGGGCGCAGGTCGTTTTAGCTTGATCTCTTCCACAGGATGAAGAAAATGGGAGATCTGTGGAGTTATCCTGCGCCTCAGTGTGACAGCAGACCACTCCTCTTTGAGAGATGCTGCCCTCACCAGCACCACACAGTCTGATTCAACCTCAATCACCGGAGAGTGGGCCTCTTCTGTAATGGCATGACGGATCTGACGCTCATGTCTGAGATATCCATGATCCACGACCAGTAATGCGACATCCTGGATGAAGTGAGGCACCAGTTGATCCGGATCACCCATAATCAATGAAAGGGGTATGCCCCGTTCAAGAAGCTTTGTGTGAGTTTCTGCCAGCCCCTCGATCATGAAACGGAACGAACGGGATGTTGCAAGCGGGTATTTTGGATCAAGACAGAAGAGAAGACTGAGTGGAACTCCACGCTGATTCGCTTCATTCACAGCATACTCAAGGGCATGATTCTCTTCTGCCCTCTGTGATCGCTGCATCCAGTAGATTACATGATCTCCGCCCCTGTTTCTCCCTCTTTCCGGTACTGTATCCGTTCCGGATTGATCATAGGTGGACATAACCGGGATAGAGCAGATAATACCTCCCATATGCAGGAACAAGGAAGTATTTGTTCAGCTACGATCGCATACTGCATAGTGAACGGAACTATTGATTATGAGCTTGCCGGGAAAGAGAGGGCAGTTCAGAGAGCCGCAGCAAAAGGTCCGGATAAAGAATCAATTGAACTCTTCTCTGACCTTATACTCTCATATTATCGGCAATACGGGCGTGATCTCCCCTGGCGTAGAACAGCAGATCCCTACTCAATCCTGGTCTCAGAGATCATGCTCCAACAGACCCAGGTGGAGCGGGTTGCTCCAAAATATACCCTCTTTATTGACCAGTTCAAAACGATCGATTGCCTTGCATCCGCTCCGCTCTCTTCTGTTCTTTCCGCATGGTCAGGGCTTGGCTATAACAGGCGTGCGGTCAACCTTCAGAAGACGGCAATCATCCTGAGGGATGAGTATAACAGTCTGGTTCCAGAGGATCCGGCTATCCTTGAAAGGCTCCCGGGTATTGGGAAGGCAACCGCCTCAGCAATCTGTGCATATGCATTCAATATGCCCGTTGTCTATATCGAGACGAATATCCGAAGAATCTGTATCCATTATTTCTTTCAGGATCGCGATAATATCCATGATGCCGAGCTCCTGCCTATTATCCGCGATACTCTCTACCATGATAACCCACGAGAATGGTATAGCGCTCTTATGGATTATGGGACACATCTGAAAAAACGTAATGATAACCCGAATAAGCGGAGCAGGCATTATACACGCCAGGCTCCATTCGCCGGTTCAGATCGGGAGATCCGGGGTTCTGCCCTCCGGCTGCTCCTTGAGAGAGAGGAGATCAACAAAAGCGCTCTTATCGGTGCCCTCGCTGGTACAGGTAATAGAGAAAGAGGACGAATTGAGAGGGTGCTTGCAGATCTCGAAAAGGAAGGTTTTGTCCGGGAAGATGCTGGTCTCTACTCGATAAAAGAATGATGATATTGATTATATATTCTTCAGCGCGACAATATCCTTTACCCCGGAAAGTTTCCAGACCATCGATCGTTCTTCCATTGCAATGGATTCTGGTGGGTCCTGTGGAGAGTGGCCGAGCGCCGCGAGAATGTTGTTTGAGAGTTTTCGCTCTTTGATCAGGTTTACAAAGTTCTCGCGAACGATCTTCTTCTCAATTGAGTCTGTTACTTCCTCAATTCTTCCCTGTATCGTCACAAATGTGTAACAGGAGAGATCATTTGAGTACTTTTCCACCTCTACAGACACATAAGGACTCTCCCGGAAGAGGTTTACCTTTCTGCCATACTTTGTTGAGAGGAAATATAGGTGTTTCCCATCGAACACATACAGGAATGGGGCAATGTAGGGATATTTCTCTCCCTGAAACGCTATCCGGGATATATAGCCTTCCTCGATAAGACTGTCATACTCCTTCTTCTCCATCTTTGGGATCTTAATGATCTCCATCCAATTCACCTGATTAACGATAACGTCTCAGTCGGGTTAAAGGTATTGATTTTCCTCTCAATGGTACGAGTCAATGAGTCAATGCCAGCACCCCGTGCAAGTACCAGAAACGCTATGGCAGCAATAAGGGAAATAATACCTGCAATCTCAAATACTGCCCTGATATCAAGGATATCCATTATGTAGCCGGAGATGATCGGGGACGTCACCATTCCGACACTCATGGCGGTATTGAACGCACCCATACAGGCTCCCTGCCCAAATTCCCGTCCGGCAATCGCAACCACTGCTGTGTATGCAGGCATCCTAAGAGCACTCCCGATTCCAAGGATGAATGAGACAAGGATTAGGCCAAAGAATCCGGCAGTAAAAGGAATGAGCGTATACAGGCGGCAGATGAAAGGGCTGCCCCCAGCAGAAAGACCATCTCAATTCCAACAGCATCAAGGATAGTACCGCCGATCAATGGTCCGTATCCAAGCCTGAGGAAGAGCGAGGTGTTGAATGAGTACATGCAGAATCCGTCTCTGCCTGGGGGTGAGAGATCGGCAACATATGCCATTGCAACCGGTGCGACCATGGCCAAGGAAGATCCATGGGCAATTCTCACAGGAGTCAGTCCGGCAACCGGGGAGGCGAAGATATAGGCAATAGAGAGGATGGTGAAGAGCGCACGTCCGATGAGGATGAAATATATCCTCCTTTTCCTGTCTGAATATCAGCCGATCAGAGGCATGAAAACAGCTCGGGACAGGGCAAAGCCAGAGAAGATTGGCCCGATTCCAATACCGGTAGCTCCAAGGGTATCTGCATAATAAAGGGGCAGTGGAAGAACAACCCCAATCCCAGCATCGAGGCAAGGACGGCGATGAAGAGAAACCGGAGACCAAGCCTCTTCATCAAAAGAAACTCCTCTTTCTCTTATGGTATCAATTGTTTCTATCCAAACCTGTATCAAGCTGCGCATACAACCATAAGGTGTCTGGTGGATATGCAGGATTTCCTACTCCATGACGGCCTCTTTGATGCTGTCCTTTTTGATCTCGATAATACACTTGTCGATTTTATATCCGCTAAAAAGAAGGCCTGTGCTTCTGTCATCGAAGAACTGGGATGCGGCGATCCCGATGAACTCTTCTCGTACTTCCTCAGGAAGCGGTATGGTTTTGAAGACTATGGAAATATCTTTGATTATCTCTCTGATATCGGGATACGGGGATCAGCAACATATCTTGAGTCATGTACACTCTATGAGAACGAAAAACTCTTTAATATCCATCCATATAAGGGGATCGAAGAGATGCTTTCCGGATTACGCTCAAAAGGAATGCGGCTTGGCGTGGTGACGGATGCAGATTCCGATCATGCGGAAAAACGGCTGAAAAAGGCAGATCTTTTTCAGTATTTTGACATTGTCATGACTCCGGATATCAGTGGCAGCCGAAAGCCTGATCCGGACTCATTTCTAATGGCCCTTGATTCAATCCGGGCCGATCCGGTTCATACAATACATGTCGGAGACAGCATCCGCCGGGATATCGAACCGGCAAACCGGCTTGGGATCTGCACCATTCATGCTGCATATGGGGACTGGCATCCTGAGGAGATGATGGGGTCCCCTGTCCGGACACTCCGGGTTGAGCGATCAGAGGATCTTCTCCGCCTGATGCTGGGCAATTGTACAGACCTGTAATTTTTTGGGTGGTAGGGGGATTATTTAGCTATCATCCAATGGATACTCCTGTGTTTCTTTCGAGAGGAAGTAGGAGAGGACCGTTCGTATTGCGACGATTGCACCCAGGAGCATTACCTCCTCTATTGAAGGTGCGATGATTGTTGCGAGAAGATCTGCTGCAATGATAAATTCAAGCCCAAAAATCAGCTTATTTGTAAAATCTCTCCGTATGTAATTATATGAGTAAGCAGTATTTTTCAGGAGTTCGATATAAATAACCCCGACAGCTCCCCGCAAACCACCATAGATGATCATGATTGCACCGATTGACTCAAAGATTAGAATGACAGAGTCCAGTAAAAGATTCAGGTAATCCATAATAATGTATCAATAGAGTGACCCTCACATAAGGATCACGGAATACACGTCCTTTTCTGATCGTTCGCTAAAAACCAGAGTGGCCTCTCCTGAGCATACCATCCTCTGGGATATTCTCAATAAGGGTGCGGTATAAGATGATCCCAGGTATGCTTGATGAGTAAGAATGGAGGAGTTCTCGGAATGATGAAGCTGATGGCCCAAAAGATACAGTCCATCGCCGAATCTATTGCAGATGAAGAGGTGGATGCATTTACCAAGGCCATTTTGTCTGCGAATCGCGTCTATGTTATGGGGGCGGGGAGATCCGGTCTTGTTGCAAAAGCCTTTGCGATGCGCCTGATGCATCTTGGTTTCATCTCATATGTGGTTGGGGAGACAATTACCCCGGCAATTGATAAGAATGATATGCTGATTGCCTTCTCTGGATCAGGAAATACCAGATCAATTGCCGATGTTGCCCAGACTGCAAAAGGATTGGGTGCAACTGTCGGACTGATAACATCAAATAAGGAATCAGCGATCGGACAGATTGCCGATACAATTGTGGTGATAGAGAGCCAGCGCGATGCTGTCACTGATGAGTCTCATGAATATGATATCCGGCAGATGATGGGTGAACACAAGTCATTTGCGCCCCTTGGCACTATCTTTGAGACGACCTCCATGGTATTCTCAGATGCCCTTGTCTCACACCTGATGGAGATCACCGAGACATCCGAGGGAGAGTTAAAGAAACGGCATACCAATATTGAGTAAGGAGAGTCTTATATGAAGTTTGCAGACAGGGTAATGAATCTGGAAATCTCCGGAATCAGGAAGATCTTCGAAGTGGCAGGGCCGGATGCGATCAGCCTTGCCCTTGGCCAGCCCGATTTTGATACCCCGCTTCACATCAAGGAGGCGGCGATACAGGCGATACGCGATGGAAAAACAGGATATACGCCAAATTCAGGCATTCCTGAACTCAGGGAGGCAATCTCCCAAAAATTCAGGCGTGAGAACAATCTCCATTACTCGCCTTCAGACATAATTGTCTGCGCTGGTGCCAGCGAGGCACTGAATATAGCAATGCAGGCGATCATTAATCCCGGTGACCGGGTTATCTATTCGGATCCCGGATTTGTCTCATATGGTGCGATCGCCGAACTTGCAGGTGGTGCTCCTGATCCTGTTCCGCTGGGAGATGATCTGAGGATCGATCTCGATCGAACCTGTGAGGCAATAGATGGTGCCCGGATGATCGTCCTGAACTCCCCTTCAAATCCGACAGGAGTGGTTGAGTCTGAGGAGACGATCAGGGGTATTGTTGAGTACGCTGATGATCAGGGGACGCTTGTAATCTCTGATGAAGTCTATGAGCACTTCATCTACGGAGGAAAGCATTACAGTGCTGCCCTGTATGGAGATAATGTCATCACCATCAATGCCACCAGCAAGACCTATGCGATGACAGGCTGGCGGATCGGGCTTCTTGCAGCACCTTTAGAGGTAGCCGAGGAATGCCTGAAAATCCATCAGTACACAATCGCCTGCGCGTCATCCATCTCCCAGTATGCTGCTCTTGCAGCCTACACCGGAGATCAGCGTGTTGTTAAAGAGATGCGTGACGAGTATCATGCCCGCCGCGACCTGATGGCAGGTGGCCTGAAGGAGATGGGCTTTGATTTCACTGTTCCTGAAGGGGCGTTCTATCTGTTTGTTCCGATGAGTGCAGAACAACTGGAGGCGATCATCTCAGCAGGCGTGATCATTGTGCCCGGAACCGCGTTTGGTGCTCAGGGAGAAGGTTTTGCCAGGATCAGTTATGCAGCCTCACAGGATGCCCTGAAAGAAGCACTTAATCGGATACGAAACGTTGTATGAGTGATTAACATGGTACTGGATTTACTCAGAAAGCTCTCGGATGCACATGGCTTATCGAGCCGCGAGCAGAACATCCGGGAGATCATCAAAGAAGAGATTGCCTCCTATGTCGATGAGATCAGGACCGATTCTATGGGTAACCTGATTGCTGTCAGGAAAGGTGGTGACTTCAAGGTGATGGTTGCTGCCCATATGGATGAGATCGGTTGTATGGCTCAGTATATCGATGACCGTGGCTTCATCAGATTCGTCACCATCGGTGGTTGGTTCACCCCGGCGCTCTATGCCCAGAGGGTAATCCTCCATGGAACAAAAGGTCCTGTTACCGGAGTGCTTGGTGGGAAGCCACCGCATATGATGTCAGATGATGAGCGGAAGAAACCGCTGAAGCCAGAAGATCTCTTCATAGATATTGGTGTTTCATCAGCTGAAGAAGCCGCAGATCTCGGTATTGAGATCGGATGTCCCATAACAATTGATCGGGATCTCAGGGAGCTTGCTGGCAGCCGTGTTACCGGGAAGGCATTTGATGATCGGGTCGGTGTTGCAATGATCATCGAGATGCTGAAGCAGCTTGAGACAGAACATACGGTCTATGCAGTATTTACGGTCCAGGAAGAGGTGGGGCTGAAAGGTGCAAAGACAAGTGCGTATGCCATCAACCCCAACTGTGCCATAGCAATCGACGTCACTATTCCGGGTGATCATCCGGGAATAGAAAAGAAAGATGCGAGCATCGAGATGGGCAAAGGTCCTGTCATCATATTGGTTTCGGCAAGTGGCAGGGGATTATTGTCAGATCAGGCAATGGTTGACTGGTTGAGGAGAACAGCCGATGAATCCGGAATCCCTTACCAGATTGAGGTTGGAACCGGAGGCAATACAGATGCGACCATCATTCATCTTGAACAGGGTGGCATCCCCAGTGTCCCGTTCTCGATTCCCGCCCGCTATATCCACTCCCCCGTTGAGGTGGTGGATATGCAGGATGTCAGGGCTGGGATCAGGATCCTTTCAGAAGCAATGAAAAGAAAACCATAAGAGGAAAAACCTCTCTGTTTTTCGAAAAAAAAGTGTTGAGATTGTAAGTATAACCCGATGATCTCTCTGCAGGTCTCATTCCCTTACTCTGATGCCTCTTCTTCCGACTCCTCGTCACCGAACCTGATCGGCTTCATTGAGGGGAAGAGGATCACTTCTTTAATTGAGTTCTGCCCGGTTGCGAGCATCACAAGCCGGTCGATCCCAATCCCGACTCCACCTGTCGGGGGCATCCCATATCCGAGTGCATTAATGAAGTCATAATCGATCATCTGCGCTTCGAGATCCCCGCGCTGCCGTCTGGCATCCTGCTCTTCGAACCGCGCCTTCTGATCGAGTGGATCATTGAGTTCGGAAAAACCATTTGCAATCTCCATGCCTGCGATAAAAAGTTCAAAACGCTCGGTGAAGCCGGGTTTTGTCCGATGTTTCTTGGCAAGCGGCGAGTTTTCAATCGGGAAGTCATAAATGAATGTTGGCTGGATCAGCGTGGGTTCGACATAATGCTCAAAGAACAGCACCAGGAACTCACCCGGAGTTCCAGCTTCTTCCCAGCCATCGATCCTCTCCTTCTCTGCAAGCCCCCTGAGCTCTTCAACCGTTTGGGCATGGATATCAATCCCGGCAGCATCAAGCACCACCTCTTCCATGGACACCCGTCTCCATGG
This sequence comes from Methanocalculus sp., assembly GCA_013329165.1. Lineage (GTDB taxonomy): Archaea > Halobacteriota > Methanomicrobia > Methanomicrobiales > Methanocorpusculaceae > Methanocalculus > Methanocalculus sp9912u. Next base: position 34,494 of record DUKV01000006.1, read on the forward strand.
CGTGGCATAGGTAATTACCTCACCCTCAAAGACGATTTCTGAGGTTCCGGCAGCCTCATGGATGATACTGGATATAAGATCCTCGGTGAGGGTCATCATATCATTGTAATCTTCATAGGCAGAATAGATCTCAACCATCGTGAACTCGGGATTGTGGTGGGTATCGATATCCTCGTTCCTGAAGTTCTTTGCAATCTCAAAGACCTTCTCGAAGCCTCCGACGATCAACCGTTTCAGGTACAGCTCAGGGGCAATCCTGAGGTAGAGTTTCTGGTCAAGATAGTTGTGGTAGGTGGTGAACGGCCGGGCATTTGCACCACCATAAATCGGCTGGATCGTCGGGGTCTCATATTCCATAAAACCCTCATTGTTCAGATATGATCTGAGATGGCTGATAATTCTGCTCCGGGTACGGAATATTGCCCGTGCCTCATCATTTGTGATGAGATCGAGGTACCGCTGTCGGTACCGTGTCTCGATCTTTGTCAGTCCATGATACTTTTCAGGGAGGGGGCAGATGGCTTTTGAGAGGAGGGTGATCTCATCAACCCAGATGCTGATCTCACCAACCTTTGTCCTGAAGACATGGCCCCGGACACCAACGATATCTCCGGTATCAATATTCTTTGAGAAGAAGGCAAATGCTTCATCACCAAGGTCGTTCTTCCGGATATAGAGCTGTATCTTCCCGCTTTCGTCCCCCAGATCTGCGAAGACGGTCTTCCCATGCGATCGCTTTGTATACAGCCTTCCTGCTGCAGAAACAGCCTCATCGCTCTTTTCATGGGTAATCTCGCTGTATATAGTTTTTATATCGGCTGCATGGTGAGTCCGTTCATAGTGCCAGGGATAGACCTGGACTCCGCTCTCCTGCAGTTCCTTGAGTTTATGCACTTTCTGTTCATCAAAATTCAGGCCGGGCGTCTCAGTCATGGAAAATCGTCCTCTGTGATACGGATTGCACTAGCTATTCAACCCGATGGTATTTACCCAATATAATCGCATGGAGAAGTATTAAGGTATGAGGGTGGGCTTCATCCTCACATGTAAATGAAAAGATCACCTGGATTTTGCCTGCACCCTGGGTTCAATGATCGACCAGATCATATCTGCGAGTTCGCGGACATTCTTTGTCTGGATATAGATCTCACCAGGTCCGGTGATCTCTGTGACAAGCCCCTCACCTGAGAAGAGAGTCTCTTTCAGACCTCCGAACTTTGTCACTCGGTAGTGACAGGTATCGCTGAAGGCAACAAGATGGAAGTTATCCACAATCATCTTTTCACCATCCTTCAGCAGATGCTTATCGATTGCTCCAAACGTATTGATGAAGAGCGTCCCTTCTCCGGATACTTTGATCATCAACAGTCCCTGCCCAAAGAGACCTTTTGTGAAGCCCTCCCACTTCATGTCAAGCTTCACACCTTCGGTAGCGGCGAGATAGGATGCTTTCTGGACAATATAGCCAATTCCAGGTGCGATTTTGATAGTGTCCACATCCCCGAGTGGTGCTGCACTAAAAGCGGCCTCGGCGGGTTCATTCCCGGCTGTATAATCGGTTACAAAGAAACTCTGCCCCCCAAGGAGTGAGAGGCCGATTGACCCGAGCAGGCTCTTCTCGCGAGCATCTTCGCTGTATCCCGCATGCTTGCCCTTCTCACAGAGATGAGGCTGATCCCCCACAGCCACTTTGGATTGCCGGGCGATATCCAGAAGCACACACTGCTTTATACGGTTGTGATTGCTGCCATTCTCGCAGCACTCTTCGATCTGTCCCGGATCGCGTCGATGGGTGCCATCTTTTACTTGGTCATGGACATCACTGTTCACTGGGGTATCCTGCGTCATGTGCATGAGGAGGTGAAGGCGAGCCGACTGGTTCTCTGCATCGCGATCGTGCTGGACGCAATTGCACTCGTGGCGTTCATTGTCGTGAAAGGATCGATCGACCCGCTCATTATCGTCATCAGCCTGGCCTCGATCTTCGTGATCGCAGCGTTTGAAAAACTCTATCTTCAGAGAATACGTGACTGACAGATGTGGCTGGGGATGGAATGTATGCGGACGGTAGTTGACCCGGCCAGTGCAATCCCCTGAACGAGTCCTAAAGGCACTCGTCCCATCCAAATGGAAAAACAGGGAATTATTTTTCCTTTGTTTCTCTGGCATGGCCGTGCACCTGGTATGCCGGGAATCACCAGGGAAGAGGTTGCAACCTGGCACTCGAAGGCATGTGCAGGGGCACAGATCCCATCGGCGCACCATAGATTGTTTTGAAAAAGTCGTGAGGAGGACCCGGTGAATGGTGTGCGGATTGTGAAAATCCTAATCATTCCTTGTTTCCTTCTCTGTTTTGAAGGTAAATCAAGGAGAAAATGCACCGGATATCCGGGTGAATATCCGTGTAGGCGTTGAACAAAAATGATTTTACGCCCCGGCCGGGACTTGAACCCGGGTCAAAAGCTCCGCAGGCTTCTAGGATATCCACTACCCTACCGGGACCCTGCAATGGCGCTCTAATCTATACGTGATGTTCTGATAAAAAGATATTGATTAGCGTATGGTCTCTGTCAAAATTGCAGTCTCGGGAAGCTGCATCTCGACCTCCGCCTTCACAAAATTCCCGCCAAAGGTGATATGAAAAACACCTGCTCTCCGCATGGTGATTGCCATGATGGAATTCTGTGTGTATCCCCGGTTGTACCCGTCCTGCACGATGATCTCGCCGGTTCCTGCATCACGGACAGTACATTCAAACCATGCATTTTCAGAGGGTCGGGTGACAACCACCGAGAACTCTTCTTTCTTCCCATATTGACTGATGCCGGCGACAGTGCGGGTGATTGTATCCGGAGTGATTTTGGCGGTAATAATCAATGGCGCCTGAGTCACCTCGACGATCATCGCGGTTTCAGAAAAACGTGGTTCAATCGTTTCAGAGTAAACTGTCTTGTATCCCACAGTCTGGGTAGGGGATCTGACGACAGATGGGTTTTGTTCAGGTTCAGGCCTCTGGGTGCCTGTTGGATATGGGGTTGCAGGCACTACAACAGATGGATCAATGACTGCAGCCGGTGTCAGGGCAGGTGGCGGTGGCGTTGGTTGCACGGGCTCAGGTGTGACGTCCGATGTTTCTGAAATCGTCTCTGGAGGGGCAGTACACCCCGCCACAAGAACGATGAAGATAACCACAATAAACAGATACCCCCCATACCTCAGGCTCATGGTTCATCAGTTACCATTCAAAGTATAAAATAGAAGATGGTAAAATTATCCATGATCCTGATTATATGAGAGTATCACTCCGGAATAGACACGAACTGCATTCCTGAGATCATCCTGCATGACCCGTTCATCAACAGCATGGAGTGTTCTGATATCCCCTGGCCCATATTCAACCACCTCGAACCCCTTCTTTCGTAGCTCGCGTGCATCACTTGCAGCCCACTGGACAATCGGCTCTGCTTTGATCATATATATTCTGCTGATCTGGTCACAGATCCGCTGAACAATGCCGGCATCCGGTGATGTCAGCGAGGGGTTCCAGATACTTGAGGGAGTAATCTCAGTATCAGGTACATATGATCGGATCTCACCCAGGAGATCATGGGCATCGCATCCGAAGGGAAGGCGGAGATCGACCTCAAGCCTGCATCTCTGTGCGACAATATTAGCCTTCTCGCCACCCGAGATAACACCGGGGTTATACATTATTCTGGTCAGGACAGAGCGGAGCCCTGGAGTCTGAAAGATCTCCTCCAGAACCTCTTCAGAATGATCGATTAAACGGGCCATTGTGGGATCGATTGGGAATTCCCGTTCATGAATCTGCTTCAGATAATCGAGAAACGCCAGTGCATCCATGATCGCACTTCTTCCAATAACCGGATAGAGAGAGCTGTGGCCCGGAGAGCCAGTAAAGTCCATTGTAAAACGACAGAGCCCCTTCTGCCCGATACAGGGAGCTATGGCAGGTGTCGGCTCTGCAATGATACAGTCAGAAGGCAGTATCAGCTCTTTGTTCAGGAGATGATGGATGCCATGGGGTCCTCCCACCTCTTCATCGCAGACAAAGGCGAGAGAAACGGCAGGATCAATACCCTCATTTATAACGTAGGCAAGGGCTGCAATAACTGATGCACAGCCTCCTTTCATATCTGTACTCCCCCGTCCCCATACATATGTGTCATCAACAAAACCAGAATAGGGAGGATGTGTCCAGCCCTCATCAAGTGCAGGCACAACATCGATATGCCCGCAGAGCAGGAGAGGATCACCCTGCCTTCTGGAGATGAGATTGCAGTGGCCGGGTGTATTTTCAATGATATCTGTAGCTACCCCAAGCGAGCCAAGAAGATCACTGAGATACTCAACGACCTCGGAAGTAATCCCTGGTGGGTTTTCACTGTTTATTTTGATGAGTTCTGAACAAATCCTGACCGGATCCATGCTGTCTTCCTACATTGTCAGATTTTTTTTAAAACTCTCAAAGAGTTTCGCCAGGGATGAGCCATTATAGATGCTCTTCAGAAGATCCTTGGCAAAGAGATCATCAATCATGCTCCGAAATGTCAGTGCAGGAATTGGTTTTGTCTGTGCCGGATCAAGTACGATACGAAAGCTTCGGTACTGGGCTGGATCAGAATCGGAATAGATCCCCTGCCAGATCATGGGTAGTTTTTTAAAAGTTTCAGGGCGTGTCTCTCTGAGCCAGTTAATGAATGGTTTAAAGAGTGGGCGCTCCTCCTTCTTCTCCTCGTCTACTCTCCATCGCATGTACTCTCCCGCCATGATGGATCGCGGCGAATCATAACTGAATCCTGCAATGCTTAATGTATAATCAATATGCGCGATTGCATCCATCCAGTGGAACCAGAGAACCGGGTGGAAGTCGGATATTGATTCAAGAACGAGAGATTTTGAATAGAGATAGTCAAGCTCCCGTGCATATTCATTTTTTTCCATCATCATAGGGGATTATATGGAGGGGTTGGAAAAAAGGGTTACTGTGTCGGCATATGGCCTCTTATGAAAGAATGCACCTTATTTTCTCTCAATTGCACCGGACATTGCCGATAAAGGTGTGTGGAAGATGGATGGTGGGGCTGACTGGATCAGCATAATTTGACAGATTACTGGTTATAGGGCTGGCGACGACTGATAGCCATATGGATCAGTTTATCCAGTTCATCACCGGTTTTTCCACGGACATCAATTTCATTATCCCTTCTGAGGAGACATGGCTTGAGTTTTCCATCTGAAGTCACTCTGATCCTGTTGCAGTGTGAACAAAATTCAGTGTTATGCAGAGGGCGAACCACCTCGACTTCTGCTCCATCCACACAATATTTTTTCCGATGATGCATCCTCCGTGTCAGAATCTCGGTTGCCTGGGAAGCGATCTTTCTCTCAAGTCTGTCAACGTCTGCATGGGAAGTGCACTCATTAAACTCCATAAGTTCAATGATCTGGAGAACCAGGTTGCGGTCACCCCTGACAAAATCAAAAAAATCAGGAATCTCATCTTCGTTTATTCCCTGGAGAAGAACGGTGTTTAATTTTACCGGTGTCAGACCAGCATCAAGTGCGGCATCAATACCTGCCAGGACATCCCCCAGGAGATCTTTTCCGGTGATCTGTTTATATCGGTCATGTCTGAGTGTATCAAGACTTATATTGACACGCGATAAGCCTGCATCCTTTAGATCATAGGCACTATCTGCAAGAAGTGTGCCGTTTGTCGTCATTGATGCCTCGATATGGGAGGGAACCGAACTGATGATTTCAATAAGATCATCACGAAGAGTGGGTTCCCCTCCGGTGAATTTCATGCTCCTGATAGGGTAGCGGGAGAAGGCATTGATGATTGTTATAATATCATCAGTACTGAGTGTGTTATCCGGCTGCTCTTCTCCCTCAGCATGGCAATATACACAGTTGAGGTTGCAGGCCGGCGTCAGTGATATCCGGACATTCGTTACCTGACGCCCATATGGATCAATCAGCTTCTCTGACATCTCTTGTATGAATATAGTTTTTGGCTATTATATAGGTCTCAGTACTACCCTTTCGGGTTGCTTTTGTCCTGTATATCCTGATAGAATAGAAATGAGCCCTGACTTCGGCGAGAAGATCATTGAAGAGCTCTCCCTGAAATGTCTTGACGACAAAATTTCCTCCCTGCTTGAGAACGGATTGGGCAAATCTGAGCGCTTCTTCATTCAGATCGATTATGCGCGCCTGATCGTAGCTCTTCTTGCCAGATATCTTGGGGGATGCATCGCAGGTTACGACACTGACGGGATCTATGATCCTTTGTGCTTCTGCACGTATGAGGGGGTTTGCGAAATCACCTGTTATGGTATGTACACCCTGAAGTGGAGCAATCGGATTGAGATCAATGCCAATAATTACTCCTTCAGTTATGTTCCTCAGTACCTGGAGCCACGAACCGGGAGCAGATCCAAGATCAATAACTGAATCAGTGGGACGGATGATCCCGAATTTTGCCTGGATATCCAGTAGTTTATACGAAGCACGAGACCGGTACCCCTCACCGGTTGCTCTGGTATAAGCCGGATCGCGTGACCATTGTGAACCCATCTTCTCTCTTCTCCTACAACAAAATAATGACAGGACAGTAACAGATCATTTATCATCGGGTGTGTCGATAATAGAACAATATAATTATCCGTATTTAGTTCGTATCAATATGATAAGGGGTTTGTGATGTTAAAAGCAACTATTGATGCAGATACCTTCAGAGAATCGATCGACGCCATATCAGCCCTGGTTGGAGAATGCCGTCTTCACATAAGTGAAAAAGGGTTTTCAACACGGGCAGTGGATACATCCAATGTCGCAATGATCTCACTTGAGCTGGATGCGGGTGCATTTCAGTCATTTAATGCAACAGAACTTGATATTGGCCTTGATATTGCGAAATTGAAGAATATTCTCGGTATGGTGGGGAAGAACGATCAGATCGATCTGGAACTGGATGCTGAAAGCAAAAAACTTGCGATCAGCTTTAAGAGCTATCGGTACTCGATATCACTTCTCGATACAAAGACGATTCGTAAAGATCCAAACCCGCCAAGCCTTAATCTTCCGGCAGTTGTGAGAGTTTCCGGTGAAACACTGAATAGTGCCATTAAAGCAGCCTCAGTCGTCTCTGATAAGATTGCACTAAAAATTGAACCGGAGAACTCTCTCTTTATCATGCTTGCAGAGGGTGATACTGATAATATCAAGCTCGAGCTTGGAAAAGATGACGTCGAGTTTGTTCAACCTGCAGAAGCTCGATCTCTCTTCTCACTCGACTATCTCAAAGATATGGGAAAAGTAATCGGGCGATCAGATACGGTGGAAATACAACTTGGAATCGATCATCCTGTTCAGTTCCTCTTTACAATCGCCCAGGACAAAGGGCGCGTTACATATCTCCTTGCACCCCGGATTGAGGCAGATTAATGAAAATCCGGCTCGAACTGCAGGATATAGCACACTACCCTTTTTTAAAAGAAGCCCAGGAAGTTATCGCAGCACGTGGTTTTTCTCTTGCCACCATTACCGGGAATTCTAAGAATAAGGAATATCTGGATGCAGCAGTCGAACGTATACGTGATGCAGCTCAATCAAAAAAAGGTAGAGTATGGACAGATAGTGACGATCCATTTCTTGATATTCTCAGCTACGGCCTTGCCCGGATTCTTATCTCATGTATCAAAAATCGCTCAGGAATCGCGACCCTTGCCAGATATGAAGCTGAAAGGGCATTCTATTTTCTTCAGATCATTGAGACGAATGATGACATACGCCAACATATATTCCGGGAACTTGATATTCCATTCTCCGGAAGCAGTATCTCGTATATACGATTCATCGAGCTCACGCAGACACTGCGGGAAGACAGCTTCCGGCTGGTGAACCGTGATCTCTCCAAAGGTCAGGTTTCCCTAAACGATGAGGAGAAGTATCTTCTCCTCCGTGAGCGAATCCGAACACTCCTCCTTGAACAACTCCCTCTCGACCTCCCGGATTCTGTATGTGAACACTTCTCCGAACATATTATGGATGTTCAGACGATTATTGCCGAACGAACCGTTGAAGAATATGGAGATGTCGATGAGTCGCGATTCCCTCCCTGCATCCATGCGCTCTATGAGGCGGCTATCGCGGGAAAGTATCTCACCCATTCGGGGAGGTTTGCATTGACAACTTTTTTGCATACCATCGGGATGGATGCAACAGAGATTATCAGTACTTTCTCGCAAGGAAGTGACTTCAATATTGAAATAACATCGTACCAGGTGAATCATATCATCAGCCAGGGAACTGACGGCTATACCTCACCATCCTGTGCAACAATGATGACACATGGTATCTGTTCAGGGAAGAATGCAAAATGCAAACAAGTCACCCATCCTCTCTCATATTACCGGAAAGAGAAGAAGGCAAATAAGAAAACTGTAAACATGACCTCAAAATAGCTAAAAAACGTAGAAAAAGAAGATAAATGAGTTTTAACGGGAGAGTTCAATGAATAAGCCTGTGCTCAGATTGACTTCTCTATTACTGTTGATCCCGCTCCGACGAGGATGAATATGAAGATCAAAAGAGCTAGCAGGTATGCGTATCCCGGATCCATTATTGCTGGCAGTCCAATGAGAAGAACAAGGAAGATAACGAGGCTTATTACCCCTATGGCGATGTCCATGAGCCATTTTTGCATATATCTATTCTTAAGAGGAGAGGTTTAATGGTTTTCACGAAACCCATATCAAAAGCAGTTGATCTCTATCCGGATCACCAGATTTTTATCATCAGATCCACATAGCAACCAGAGAATCTATCTCTCTCCGGGAATATCCATAATATATGGTACCAGATGATCCCCTTGCACTCCTCAAGGAACATGTCACCTCAGAGACTCTCATTGAGCATTGTGTGGCAACAGGCGCTATCATGCGGGCTCTTGCCCCCCATCTGGACGAAGATCCAGATCTTTTTGAGACGATTGGAATCCTGCATGATATCGATTATGAAGAGGTGGCTGGAGATATGGAACGTCACGGCATCGTTGGCGCGGAGATGCTTCTTCATGCAGGTGTATCTGAAGAGATAGCAGATACTGTACGGAAGCACAACCATCATCTCTTCAGAGGCCATTCAAGACCTGTTGATCTCTGTCTTCAGTCAGCAGACAGTATATCCGGCCTTATCATCGCCTGTGCGCTTGTCAAAGGCGGGGCAATAGGTGAGGTGACGGTTAAAACCGTGAAGAAGAAGATGAAAGATAAAGGCTTTGCAGCCGGGTGCGATCGTGACAGGATACGATCGATTGAACCCATAATGGATCTCGATCTCTTTATCCAGTCGGCAATCGAAGGAGTTACACGAATCTGGAGGCGTTCTGATGACTGAAAGAGATGATAAGATCGAAGTCCTCGATATACTCGGGTATGCTGTTAGTGAGCTTAAGGAGAAGATGGATCCCCGTCTTATCCCCGAAGTTGGGAGCAACATAGTGTATGCCCGGAAGGGTGCCCGGAGCCCGGCTGATGTGGCGGGGGTTGAAGGGAGGATTGTGACGCTTCGGAAGAGTGTTCACCCGGTGGGAGAGTGTGCATTTGGTGCAAGCGACCATGTTGCACGGATTGTGCTGACAGCCATGCGCTTTGATCCCGAGATCAGATCTGCCGCTAATATCCGGTTTACCGAGCCACTTGCAATGCTCATTGAGGATATGAGCTTCAGTGTATGCTGGTTTGACAGGGAAGACGAACCTCCTGGTATACAGACGATGGATTGGGGTGTTGCATCATGCTGCAGGGACGAAGTCCCGGACATGATACTCGATCGCGGGGCTGTTGGTAAAGAGCCAATGATACGCATCCTTGGCACAGATCCGTCCTCGGTTGCAAACACAATCATTATGTTGTCATCGCGCATTACTACTATGGAAATTTGAGGACGATATACATGGGAATCAAACCAAGTTACATTAAATCAATCGGAACAGGTCTCCTGGAAAAGCACGGCAGTTACTTCTCTAATGAATTCGATGAGAATAAATCCGCCGTTTCAAACCTTACCTCAATTGAGAGCAAGGGTGTGCGAAACCGTGTGGCGGGATACATTACCAGAAAAGTAAATACCAGAAGACGCAGATAAGCTAGCGTATGATCCATGGAATAATACCAGCAATTATAACTCCTTTTCAAAGAACAGAAACGATGTCCGTTGATATCAACGGGCTTCGTTCAAACATCGAGCATCTTTTATCAGAGGGTATTGATGGAATTGTCCCCTGTGGATCGACAGGGGAATCTGCAACCCTCAGTTTTGCCGAACATGAAGAGATCATCGAAGAGGTGGTCTCAGCTGTCGGAAGCAAAATTCCTGTTATTGCCGGGACCGGTTCAAACAACACCGAAGAGGCACTGACACTTACAAAAGCTGCAAAGAAGATCGGGGCCGATGCCGCACTCGTCATCAGCCCGTATTACAACAAACCAAACCGTGCCGGGCTTGTCAAACATTACACCAAACTGGCGGACTGCGGTCTCCCGATCATCGTCTACAATGTGCCCTCGCGGACTGGTCAGAATCTTACCCCGGATCTGATCGTTGAACTTGCCAGGAATCCGAATATTGTCGGAGTGAAAGAGGCAAGCGGCGATATCGGCCAGATCTCCCAGATTATAGAAGAGACCCGTGAACTGGAGAGAGAGGTTCCTTTCTCTGTCCTCTCCGGAGATGATACCATGACATTGCCATTACTCGCACTGGGTGGATCCGGGGTGATCTCTGTTGCCGCAAATCTTGAGCCTGCCAGAATGGGAACTCTCTATGATGCCTGCCGGACCGGATCATTTGTCAGGGCCCAGCAGATCCATTATGAGCTCTCCCCACTCTTCCGTGGCATGTTTATTGACACGAACCCTATACCCGTGAAGAAAGGTGTGGAGTTGAGGGGAGGAGCAGCAGGCCCGCTCAGGCTTCCGCTCACCGAGCTTGACCCTGAACAGGAAGCGGTATTGAAGGAGATACTGAGTCATTATGATTAAGGTTGCAATTTGCGGTGCATTTGGCCGTATGGGAACAATTATCGGAAAAATGGTTGAGGAAGATCCTGATCTCTCTTTTGTCGGCGGAATTGATATGCGGCCCGGGGAAGTATTTGGCCAGCCTGTCGTGGAATCGGACAAAATAGAACAGTTCCTCAGGGAGAAACAACCTGACTGCCTCATCGACTTTACAATCGCACGTGCATCAGTCAGGAATATTGAGATAGCAGCATCCGCAGGGGTGGCACTTGTTGTTGGAACAACCGGTTTTTCCGAGGAGGAGGAGGCACGAATCAAAAAGGTTACAGAAGGAGTTGTACCTATTGTCAAGACCACCAACTTCAGTGTAGGCGTCAATATCTTCTGGCAGCTGATACGAAATGCAGCAGCACTCCTTCCCGATTATGACTGTGAGGTGATCGAAGCTCACCACAGATATAAGAAAGACGCACCAAGCGGTACAGCAAAGACGATCCTGGCAATCCTTGATGAGGAGATGGGAGCACGGGAGAAGATATATGGGCGCGAGGGAATGACCGAACGCGCAGATGAGATCGGTGTACATGTGATTCGCGGTGGCGATATCGTCGGCGATCACTCTGTTCTCTTTTCAGGTAACTATGAAACGATCGAACTTTCTCACCGCGCGTATGATCGTGCGGTATTTGCACGTGGCGCGATCAGGGCAGCGAAATGGGTACCGGGTCAGTCTGCGGGAACATACACGATGAAAGAGGTTCTCGGGCTCTGATTTCGGTGCATATATCGAAACCTATTTCTCATATTTTTTAAACATTAGTATAGGAGGAATCCAATTGGTAGCTGTTATTGACAAGGAGAAATGTACTGGCTGCGAAACATGCGTTGATATCTGTCCGAGTGCCGCTATCTCGATGAAAGACGAGAAGGCTGTTGTTGATGAAGATACGTGTGTTGACTGTGAAACCTGTGTGGATGAATGCCCGGCTGAAGCCATTCACATGGAATAATTCTTTTTTATCTACCCTGATCGAGTTTTACGGAATTAAAACTCTAACGCTTAAATATATTCTCAGCCTTACTTCTCAATACGCATGATTAATGTTGGAGTTCTTGGTGCTACAGGTGCCGTTGGCCAGCGGTTTGTCCAATTACTAGCGAATCACCCATGGTTTGAACTTACCACACTCACCGCATCTGAACGGAGTGCTGGGAAACCATACGGACGGGTCGTTAACTGGAGAGTGGATGCCCCGTTCCCCGGGACTGTGGCAGATCATATCATAAGTCCGACAACAGTCGAGGCTGTGAAAGATCTTGATATCGTCTTCTCCGCACTTCCTCCGGATATTGCAAAGACCCTGGAGTCGGATGTTGCAGAAGCAGGTGTCGTCGTATGCAGTAATGCATCATCACACCGGATGGATCCAGAGGTTCCCCTGCTTATTGCTGAGATTAATCCCGATCATACCGGTCTCATCGATCTGCAACATGACAGGGGATGTGATGGGTGTATTGTCACAAATCCAAACTGCTCGACCATTATGCTCACAACATCACTCGCACCACTGGTACCATTGGGTATTAACGGGGTGACTGTGGCAACCCTTCAGGCGATATCGGGTGCCGGATTTGATGGTATTCCGGGCATGGCGATATTTGATAATATCATCCCCTATATAGGATCTGAAGAAGAGAAGATGGAGAGTGAGCCCAAAAAGATTCTCGGTACGTTTAATGGCGCTGAAATCGAACAGGCAGCCTTTCCAATCAGTGCAAGCTGCAACAGAGTGCCGGTTATTGACGGGCACCTGATGTCAGTCTGGATCGATGCTGAATATGGGGCCACTGAAGCGAAGAATGCCTTTACCTGTTGGAGAGCTCCGTTCTCAGGACTGCCAACCCAGCCTGAGGAGACATTACACATCTTTGAGGAGCCTGATCGTCCCCAGACCCGGCTGGATCGAAACAGGGGTAATGGGATGACGGTTTCAATCGGCAGGATCAGGGAGGGTATCCGCTACACTGTGATGGGACATAATACAATCAGGGGGGCAGCAGGTGCGTCTGTCCTCAATGCTGAATTATTGAAAACAAAAGGATATATTTGAGGGATCACATGCAGACAGATAACACAGTATTCGTTGGTAACAAGCCGGTTATGAATTATGTACTGGCAGTCGTGACACAATTCAATAATGGCGCGGAAATGGTTGCCATCAAGGCCCGGGGAAAGGCAATCTCACGTGCAGTGGATACCGCGGAGATTTCATTGAACCGATTCCTTGAGGGTGTTGGTAAGAAGGAGATCTGTACTTCAACAGAGGAGATTGAGACAGATACCGGCAGGACCAATGTATCCAGTATCGAGATCATCCTCACCAGGACGCTCTGAAACAGGTTATGCCTCAGATGAATGAAGATTGAATCATCCCTTTTCCCATTTTTGGAAAGTCCTGGGATCTAATGCACATCTGGTATGATGGATGTCCCCAACCAGGTTTCCGACCAGAAACACTATACTTATAAGACACAAATATATTTTGATGAAAACAGGCATAATAGTTGCGTCACTCCTTATATTCGCTCTATGTTGTATGCCTGTTGCCGCTTCCGAGCCAGGGAACAGATACAGCTATATCACCTTTGAGTCTATTGAAATCGCTCTTGACGGTGCAGATGCAGTCGTGACTGTCCATTATTCAATCGATACAGGTGTTCAGTTATTGGTTATGCTCCTTGGAAACCAAGATCTCCGATCGAAGCTGCTCCGCTCAATGAATTTTGAAGATGCCACCATTCAGTATGCCGATCTGAACAGGGCTGTAATTGCCGTTGACGATGTTTCATTTGATTATGGGGATGGATCATACTGGTTCCCCCGACACTCATTCATGGTTACGATTCCCGAAGTTACGATACAAACACCTCATTCTGTCAGACAGTTTGGTATGATTCAGGAGATAGAAGAGGGAATGGGATATTTTGCTTCCCGACCACAGCAGTGATATTTTTCTTATTCATCATCTTTTTGTGCCACCCCTCTTCCATTCAGATGCGCTCAAAATCAATAAATCCCTTCTCTGGATCGGTGTTTAAGAGGCGAACCTGGACCCTCTGACCAACCTTCAATCCATCTTCGTTCTTTACGACTCGTCCTTCTACCGGAGGATCAATGATCCTGGCATAGGTTCCTTTCTCAGAAGCTCCGGTCACAAGACCCCTGAATGTCTCACCCACCCTGTCTCTCAACAGAACCGCACCTGCTGCTTTTCTCATAAACCGCTCCACTTTCTTTGCAGCCTTTTCTGATGCAGACAGATGTTGGGCAAGCATCGTCAGCTCATCGATATCATACGGGGCAGGTTGTGTCTTCAGGCTGGCTTTGATCAGCCTCTGGATGATAATATCCACATAGCGCCTGTTTGGTGCTGTGCCATGAGTATAATCTGTTACTGCAAGGGCAAAATGGCCAACCGAATCTTCATCCGGTGCTATTGCCACATATTCCCCTGGCCCCATGAGCTTGACGATGGTGAGGGAGAGATCAGGGAATGATTCAGGATCTTTCTTCTTCATTGCAATAAGAAATGAAGCAAGTGCCTGGACATCAGGATCAGCTGGTAATCTGTAATGGTATGAAGCTGCCTCTTCGACAATGCCCTGCCAGTTCCTTGGAGTCCTGACAATCCGCTGGATCATCGGATATGATCGTTCATTCAGGCGGGCAACAAGTGTCCTGTTTGCGGAGATCATAAACTCCTCTATGAGAGAATGAGCAGGACTCTCCTGTTGGATGACAAGGCCGGTGACGCTTCCTTCTACCATAACAGGCGAGGCTTCGATCGTCTCAAGATCAAGAAATCCCTGCTTGGCTCGTTCCGCCTTCATCTTTTGAGCTGCTTCATGCTGCAGGAGGAGCTGTTCCGGGAGTGCCGGGATATCAAGGTCTTCGTAGGGAAAAACACCCTGGTTTTCGAGCCATTCTCCAACAACTTCATATACCAATTTTGCTTTGTTCCGGACGATCGCCGGATAGATCTCACCGTGACGGATTGAGCCATCAGAAAGAACGGCATATTCGATCACAACTGCCAATTTGTCTTTCTTTGGGTGGAGAGAGGTGATATCTTCAGAGAGGCGGACCGGAAGCATCGGATAGGTTACAACACCGGTATAAATGGATGTTCCATGTTTTGCAGCGTGCCGATCTGTTGCCGATCCTTTTCCAACAAGATGATCGACATCAGCTATTGCAATTTTTACTAATATTTCGTCATCCGGCCCCCTCTCACAGAACTGTATCTGATCAATATCCATGGTGTCATGATTGTCAATTGATATCCAGAGGATAGATCTGAGATCACGGGCAGATCTTCTCTCTTCTGGTATGATCTCGTCATTGAGTCTCTCAACTTCTGAGAGGACATTTTTTGGGAATTTTGGTGAAAAGCCATACCGTTCCATTGCTTCGTCTGCGAGCTTCCTGAGATCCGGGGGGTTTTGGGAGGGCATAAGAAGTGAATGGGTTGTAGCTGGTGATGAAGCTGTTGGATTTGTTCATGTTCATCATCACCGGCCTTGGTTTCCTTGAGTCAGGCTCAGATCGAAGAGAGATGAAGAGGCTCCGCCTGGAACTTGAGGAGCTGAAGAGGAGATAGCCTATCCATATCTTTTTATATATCTCACAATATATCTTAAATGAGGGAAAATCGTGTGGGATAAAGAAGAACTGAATACCTTATTGGATATGTTTAAATAATATACTCCTGTTGTTCTTGTATGGATAATCATCCTCTCTATTTGAGTCTGGTAATCCTTCTTGGATTGCTTCTTATCTGCGCACCGGCTGCTGCCCAGGCATCATCCCATACTACTATTCAGGTATATACAGATGAAACCGTGCTGGGACGAATCGTCTCGATCACCCCGGCATCTGATATCGGGGCATATGCAATCACTATCACACGCGGAACCAGTGTGCAGCCAGCAATGGTTGGCGATACCCTCCGCCACAAGGATATCATCACTATCCAGCGTGGTTCGTTTGCGGATATCCAGCTCGTCGATCGCAGTGATAAGACCATGCTTGGCGGAGGGACAGGGGGCACAGCAATCCTGCTTGAACGGGCAGGTGCCATGCCGGGACAGAAGCCGGTCGTTACACAGGCTCCGGCAACCAAGGGTGAAGTTGAGCTTTTAGAATTTGAAAGAGAAGAAGGGATTGTAGATATTGGCAGAATAACGTTCGTTCAGGGAAAAGCGTATATTCAGAGAAGTGCCCGTATTATTCCGGCAATAGTTGGTGAAGGCCTCTTAATCGATGATACGGTCTTTGCTGATGAGGGGGCTGAAGTGACTCTTCAGCTTGAGACATATGGATCAAAAACTGTGAAGGATGGAGGGAGGCTCATCCTTGCAGAAAAGGTAGTCCAAAAGCCAGAAGGGTTGCTTGATCCGGTCTTCACGTTCTTTGGAGGAATATGGACGAAAGTAAAGGACGCTATCGGAAATGTTGAGGCACTGATTCCAACAGCCACAGCAGGAGTCCGGGGATAATTCAGCTTGTGTTGTTTTTCTTCCTCTTCAGGTATGCAATCCAACACCCGGAATATCGATATTACTTTCTTTCCCTTTTCTCTTTTTAATTGGCGAGTGTCATTCAGAAAACCTCATCAGTCATGATATCCATCTGAAGAGTATGCCAGTGATCACCACTTCTGATGGCATCTCCCTCCGGTATGCAGTTCATGGTGAAGGGAAAAAAGTTATTTTTGTGCTTGGGTACGGAATGAGCCTCGATGAGTGGCCGTCCCGGCTGATATCGCACCTTGCGAAATCCCACAAGGTCATTCTCTACAACCACCGCGGAGTGTCCGGGGAACGGAATCCGGCGATTGAGTTTACGATCCCCCAGGCAGCACGGGACCTGCATGAGGTGATCATACAGCTTGCAGGCAGGGAAGGGGAGAGAGAAGAGAAGGAGGAAATAAAGAAGGAATTGAAGGATGAAAGGGAGGAAGAGGCAGAGGCGGAGGCAGAGGATGATCTGGAAAAAGAGGGGGCTGTGCATATCGTCGGCTACTCGATGGGCGGGATGATTGCCCTTGAATTGGCTCTTTTGTATCCGGATTCAGTCGACCGCCTTGTCCTCCTGAATGCCGACTGCGGCGGGGTGCTGAAGGTCCCGGCCGAGGAGTGGGTCAGAGCAGAGATGGCAAAAGAACTCTCCACCCCTGAGGCATACCTTGAGCGTGCCGGAAAGCTTCTCCTCACGGAATCATATCGTTGCGAACATCCTGACCCCCTGACCTGGTTTGTGGATTACGGGGAGGTGGCTGATCCTCATGCAGTAAAGGAGCAGTTTGATGCGATGCTCCTCTGGGAGGGGGTCTGTCAGGATCTCCACACAATCAGATCAAAGACCCTTATTGTCGCAGGTGATCAGGATATTGTCACGCCCCCGGAGAATGCAGATATTCTGGCAGCAGCCATACCGGATGCCACGCTGCATATACTGGGCGGGCAGGCGCATGGGATGATCTTCTGCCAGCCGGTGAGGATTGCCGGGATGATCGAGGAGTTTCTTGGGTGAATGGGGGGATGGGATGAGCGGCGGAGATAGTGGTAGCATCACGAAATATCGGATCGTCATAGAGATATCTGACACGAACTTCTCGGCATACTCCCCGGATCTCCCGGGGTGTGTGGCAACCGGAAAAACCCGTGAGGAAGCAGAAGAACAGATGTATGAGGCGATTGCTTTCCATCTTGAAGGGTTGGAGGAGGACGGGATAACAGGAGTGAGTGAGGATTAAAAACCATAAAATTGATGAAATCCTGCCTGTTACAAAAATATTAGACTCTTCTCCAAATTTCTGATCGCCAAATTCCCTGATTCCTGAGCAAATGTCAGCTGGATATCACTTTTTTCTCTTTCCCCATAACCAGTATCTCCGATCAAAATTGAG
>DUKV01000021.1:0-38999 GCA_013329165.1 Methanocalculus sp.
ACCTCTTGTAACTGGTCTCTCTCCCTTCTCAACCACAGTTTTCATCCACTGTCGCTTGTGTGCAAAGGGATCTGCTGTGAGGATGACACCACAATATCCAGCTGACATTTGCTCACGAATCAGGGATTTTGGTGATCAGAAATTTGGAGAAGAGTCCAAAAAATATCCATTTCAGGATTTTTCCCACATTTAGGATTCATTTTTTATCTTTATGATACAGATCACCATTCATGCGATCAATACTGACTGTCGATGCTCCACCCCGGAAAGTCGTTGGTATCCGGCGAACCGGAGACTATGAAGAGATTGGACCGATGATCACAGAGCTTGCATCCTTCATCGAGGAACACAATATCACCGTCATCGGGCCCCCTGCCTACATCTGCCATGAAGAGAGCCTTGAAGCCGTGCAGGTGGCAGCAGAAGCCGGAAATGCCGATATAGAGGTTGCCTTTCCGATCACAGGTGAGGCCGAAGGAAGCGGCGATATCCGTGTGTATGAGCTCCCCGGTGGAAAGATGGCCCGGATCATCCACATGGGGCCATATAGTGAGCTGCCTGATACCTATCAGGAACTCTTCAGGTGGCTTGGAGAGAACCATCTCACCATCACAGGTCCTGTGCGGGAGGTATACATCAATGACCCAGAGACCACAGAAGAGGATCTCCTGGTGACCTGGATATACGCCCCAATCTGACTTTTGTAATTTCAGGTTGATTCTGGTTATACCGGATGACTCCTCTTTTTCCATGCACAAGTCTTATACCCAATCAATTCAATCATCATCCATGAAACCACCCGGTTCTGTCATTCATCCAATCAGTGTCCTCTATGTCGATGACGAACCGGCACTCCTTCAGCTCTGTACGATCTATCTTGAGAGGAAACAGGAGTTTGTTATTACCACCTCAGAGAATGCAGAATATGCCCTGACTCTGTTAGCCACCCAATCATTTGATGCAATCATCTCGGATTACCAGATGCCGGGTATGGATGGTCTCCGGTTTCTCAAATATCTCCGTGAGCATGGAGATGAGACACCGTTTATCATCTTCACCGGAAAAGGCAGGGAAGATGTGGTCATCGAGGCATTGAACAGTGGTGCTGACTTTTACCTCCAGAAAGGCGGTGACCCGAAGTCGCAGTTCGCTGAACTTTCACAGAAGATCCAGTATGCTGTTGCACGTAAGAGGATCGAGTCGGCACTCAGGGAGAGCGAAGATCGGTACCGGAATGTCATTGAGGATATGGATGAGCTGATCTGCCGGTTCCATCATGATGGACGGATCATCTTCGTCAATGATGCCTATTGTCGCCATTTCGGATTATCACAGGATGATCTTATCGGGAGCAGTTTCAAACCCAGGATACATCCTGATGACCGGGAAAAAGTCTCATCTCTCTTCTCTGCATTTACACCTGAGAATCCTTCAGGTATTATCGAGCAGCGGGTGATCATGCCGGATGGACGGATCGTCTGGCAGCGATGGAGCACACGGGCACTCTTTGATGAGAAAGGCTCTATCTCGGAATACCAATCTGTCGGTCGTGATATTACCGAACTGATGGAGCGGGATAGTGAGCTCAAGAGAACCAATGACGAGCTTCTGGCTGCAAACGAAGAACTCACTGCTATAGAAGAAGAATTACGGCACCAGTATGAGGAGATACGAACCGCCCAGACAGAAATTCGGTTATCAGAGGCACGGTACCGGGCCATCTTTGAATACACAAGTGCTGCAACGATCATCATTGAGGAGGATACGACTATATCCCTCGCCAATTCCGCGTTTATTGATTTAGCCTGTTCTACAAAGGAAGAGGTGGTCGGGCGGAGCTGGACTGGGTATGTCAGCCCGGATGATCGGAAGAGAATGCTTCAGTACCACGAGTTGCGAAGAGAAACGAGCGGCTCTCCTCCAAGAAGCTACGAATTTACCTTCATTGATAAGAACGGAGGCACTCACTCCACCTATATTACGGTTGGAATGATTCATGGCACATGCCAGTCTGTTGCATCCTTCTATGATATCTCTG
Organism: Methanocalculus sp.; assembly: GCA_013329165.1. GTDB lineage: Archaea > Halobacteriota > Methanomicrobia > Methanomicrobiales > Methanocorpusculaceae > Methanocalculus > Methanocalculus sp9912u. Next base: position 2,039 of record DUKV01000021.1, read on the forward strand.
ACCGTGTCCGGATGGAAGAGGTGATCAGGAAGAGTGAGGAACAGTACCGGATGATCACCGAGAACATCACCGAGACGATAACCGTTCTTGATCTCTCGATGAATTTTACCTATGTGAGCCCTTCTATCACGGCATTACGCGGATATACCGTTGAAGAGGTGATGCAGCAGTCGTTGGCAGACATATTGACCCCGAAATCCTTAAAAATCACTCTTGAACGGCTTGATGAAGAGATGCGGCGTGAAGCAGCGGGTTCTGCTGACCCGGGCAGGGTTGTCATCCTCAATCTTGAAGAATACCGGAAAGACGGATCAACGATCTGCGTCAGCAATATCATGAAGTTCCTCAGAGATGAAGAGGGGAGGCCAAAGTCAATACTCATACTCTCGCGTGATATCACCGATCAAAAAGCTGCAGAACGTGCCCTGAAAGAGAATGAGCTCTTCAACAGGAGACTGATAGAACATCTCCCGGACTATATCCTCCTCTATGGGGCAGATGGCAGAATCCTGTATGTTAATCCTTTAGCAGCAGATGCATTAGGGTATAATGCAGATGAAATGATTGGAACCGATCTCCTCAGCCATGTGGCAGAAGAATACCGTAATAGTATTCAAAACACGATAGCCCTTCGACTGCAAAAGCTGCATATCCCCTCATATGAGATCGAGATCATCTCAAAGACCGGCGAGCGCTATTCCGTCCTTATTAAGGGTGCACTCATCAGGTACCACAATAGAGATGCAGTCCTGCTTGTTCTTACTGATATTACCGAGCGGAAAACGGCGGAGATCGCGCTTCATAACGCCAATAAAAAACTACAATTACTCTCCGGCATCACCCGGCATGATATCCAGAATACGCTTACCATTTTGCAGGGATACCTTTCCCTGGTAATTGAGCATAATGACGATTCAGCTCTCACAAAGTACCTGAATGAGATAGAATGCGCCGCAGATGCTATTGAAGAGCAGATTGCGTTTACCAGTCAGTACGATACTATTGGATCAAACATCCGCTGGCAGAAGATCTCAGAATCTCTCCCGGAACGTCTGCCTGGCACCATCACCATCCAGAACGATTGTACCGGACTCTCCATCCTGGCGGATCCGATCCTCCGGAACGTCTTCTCCAACCTGCTCGACAATACGCTCCGGCATGGGCAGAAAGCAACCCGGGGACATCTTTTTTGTGAAATAAACGATGATGAATGCAGAATTATCTGGGAGGATGACGGAATAGGCATACCGGCTGATCAGAAAGAGATGATCTTTAATCGTGGTGTTGGGAAGCATACCGGTTTTGGTCTTTTCCTCAGCCGGGAGATTCTGCTTATCTCGGGGATAACGATTCATGAAATGGGCGAATATGGAAAAGGGGCGAGATTTGAGTTGTATATTCCAAAAGGAATGTGGCGGCTTGATGCCTGATCGCTTCTTTCGTATACCCTGAAAACGCCGATCTTCTTTTATAACTTCGAAATAATCCGCAGTTTACACAAGCTATTTCCAGAATCCCGCTATTCTTACTGTATAGGAGTGATTATATGCAGAACCGCTATCTCATAGCAACCCTTCTTCTCGGCATCGTTGTTATTGGTGCAATCATAGGATTTGCCCTGACAAACCCGCCGGCATTATCACCGGAAGGAGGGCCGGTGAAGTTTACATCTGATCAGGAAGCGCGGGAGTACCTGATCCAGTCTATGGACCCGGGCTATCCGCACCAATGGATGAATACAGCTAATTCAGAAGATATGGCAGTTATACCCCCTGGTGCACCGGCACCGATGCCGATGCCAATGCCAACTTCATCTGGTGGTGCTGTGGAATATTCGACGACCAATATCCAGGTACAGGGAGTGGATGAAGCTGATTTTGTGAAAAATGACCAGAAATACATCTATCTCATAACCGGTGGCAGGTTCGTCATCGTCGATGCCTACCCGCCTGAAGATGCAGAGATCATCTCCAATATCAGCCTCTCCGGCAGTCCGCGTGAGATGTACCTGTCAGGTTCAACAGTTGTGATCTTTTCAGACGAGACGATCGAAGAATTTCAAGAGGTCGAAGGCAGTGCCGCTCCTGTTCCGGTACGGCGGCAGGTTGCACGGGCAGATCTCTATGATGTCACAGATCGCTCACAGCCCGCACTCATCAGGACAATCACAGCATCAGGCACGTACACCTCGTCAAGGATGACCGATGGGATCGTGTATCTTATCACACAGGAGTATCCACAGAGGCGGGGATCAGATATCCCGATGCCGATGGTCACAGATGGTAGCAGCACCCACAACCCCGATATCTGGCGCTTTGATGATCTCGAAGGGCCATTCATCTTCCAGACGATCACTGCCTTTGCACCCACGCGATCATCCACCATCTCAACGGAGAGCTATCTTGTCGGGTATTCATCGACCTTCTATGCAACACCTGCGAACCTCTATGTCGCCTATACCCACTACGGTGATCGCTACCGATCCGGCTGGATGGAACCCGCCGACTCGACAGGCCCGTCAACCATCATCCACCGTTTTGAACTGAACCGTGGAAGCCCGGTATGGAGACAGAGCATGAGCGCACCTGGCACCCTCCTGAACCAGTTCTCACTCGATGACTACCAGGGTCATCTCCGTGTTGCCACAACTGTTGAGGAGTATGGAGCAAACGGTTTTGAGACATCTTCAAGCATCACCATCTTCGATCGATCGGGTACTCTCACCGGAGAGATCACCGGGATTGCACCCACCGAGCGGATCTTTGCAGCCCGCTTCATCGGGGATCGATGCTATCTCGTCACATTCCGCCGGATCGATCCCTTCTTTGTGATCGATCTTTCTGACCCAAAGAACCCGAAGATCCTCGGCGAACTGAAGATCCCCGGATATTCGGATTATCTCCATCCCTTTGATGACCATCATATCATCGGGATTGGAAAAGATACCGGGGAGATGGCATGGGGAGGTTTCACCACCACCGGTGTCAAGGCCGCACTCTTTGATGTCACAGATGTCACAAACCCGGCACTGAAAGATTCGGTCACCATCGGCGGGTCAGGGAGCGACTCTGAGATCCTCCGCGATCACAAGGCATTCTACTTCAATCCAAAGACCGGTGTGATGGTGCTCCCGATCACGGTTGCCCAGGGGTATGGTTCCGGCTATGTCTGGCAGGGATCCTATGTGTATGAGATCTCACCTGATGCCGGATTCACCCTCAGGGGCACCGTCCCGCAGTACAGGGGAGATGAACCGCCGGATTCCAACCGCTGGCCGACAGCAGTCAGACGATCCCTTACCATCGGTGATATGCTGGCTACCATATCAGAGAATACAATTGTCCTTGTGGATATACGGAAGCCATCAGATCGGTATGGATCGATTGACCTTCCAATGTCAACCCGTGGATATGGAAACATCCTGCGGGATATGCCGGTGCCTTCTCCGGTGTGATTTTTGGGAAGAAGGAAGACCTACTATCACTATATTGACAGAAGCTTACCCAGCTTCGCAATCAATAATTATCACAGTACAGCAGATGCGAATACGAGATGAAAGCTACCTGTAAGCGCTGGTGACTGAATGGCAATCCGCAAACCGATAAGAAAGATTTGACCCCTCGCCCCTCCAGGGGGGGCACTGCCATCCCCCTCCGGTTCCCGGGGTAGGCGGCCTTCGGCCACCAAGCGGGGCTGAACCGCCCCGCCAGTGAGGATGGGAGCGCTCCCGCGCTTAGCGCTTATGCTGTTGTACTGGTTCTCCATCAGATACAGAGGAAAACTGGAGACACCTGATCTCAGTCCATCTATGCAGCAAATCAATGGTTGACGCGCCCTGCCGCTCCCATTTGATAAGGAAAACACCGCCCACCTGCAATCGCCATAGTACTAACTCCTATACCGCACCTCCATGGGCTTACCCTCCCCCGAACCATGCGCCGGCGCTCCCCGCGATTGCCCGGACCCCCAAGCTATCTTCATTCCCCCTTCAGGCGAAGGGGGCAGGGGGGTTTGCCGGATTGGTGAGGTGTGTCACAGTACAGCAGGTATCTCTCTGAGATGCACCTGCATGTAAGCGCTTGTCGAAAAAGGCTGACTCAGGCGTGATAACCCAGTCGTTCTAACCCGGCATTTCGCCTTGAAATGACACCTCACCCCTCCCGGGGGGCACTGCCATCCCCCTCCGGTTCTCGGTGTGGGCAACCTGGCGGTCACCGAGCGGGGCTGAACCGCCCCGCCAGTGAGGATGTTGGCGCTTCCGCGCTTATGAGGGTGTACTGGATCTCTGTACCTGCAATGGCTGGTGGAAGCTGCCAGGTAGAGATGCCGGGAAGAAGTACCTTTGTTATCTCTCTCAACAATCATTATATAATTGGAACGTAAATATTCCATGTGGAACAAAATATATCCATTCGGATAACGGGGCATCTCATCAGGTCAGATTCATATCCACGGAATCTGGCAAAGCAAATTAATACCAGTCATACGACTGTTCTGAGGAAGCTCCGGGAGCTTTTAGAATCCAATGTCGTCGATTACAGGGTTGAAGGAAAAAATACGGTATACTTTCTGAAGAAGACAGTTGAAGCACGAGTCTACATCTATATGGCTGAGCATTATCGCCTCATAGAGCTTATCGATCGAAATCCGGGGTTGCGCCCGGTTATCAGGACTATACAGAATCATCCGGATATCATACTGGCGATATTGTTTGGAAGTTATGCAAAGGGAACTGCGAACAGGCAGAGCGATATTGATCTCTATATTGAGACAAAGGGTGAGATAAACAGTGCAGCTAACAAGACGGAAAATAACAGGGAATTAACACGCACCCTTGAGCGGCAGCACACAAAACTGAGTATCAAGACCGGGTCATTTGATCCGGAGAACCTCCTGATCCAGGAGATCATCCAGGATCATATCATTCTCAAAGGAGTGGAACGATATTACGAAAAAACAGGATTTTTTAAGTAGACTCTTTCGCGAAGAGAAGATCCGGATCATTGAACCAAGTACAAGGGTACCAGAGGCCCCCCGCGATTGCCCGGACCCCCAAGCTATCTTCATTCCCCCTTCAGGCGAAGGGGGCAGGGGGAAGTTTGCCGGATTGGTGAGGTGTGTCACAGTACAGCAGGTATCTCTCTGAGATGCACCTGCATGTAAGCGTTTGTTTGCTGATGCTGATTTCGTAGTATAACCTGGAAGTCTACTCCGGAGAACAGATACTTTCGTTCCCTGTTGGAGCACGGTTCCAACCTCAAAGAGACTATCAAACCTATGATTTATTGCATGGTAGATCCCTAATCATAGGTATAGTCAGGGGTCTGATCATGGGGAAAATACAATTAACTGTTATGATCTGGGAGGAAGATGGATTATATATCTCAAAGTGCCCTGAAATCGAGGTTAGCAGTTGCGGAAATTCTCCACAGGACGCTCTTGAAAATATCCATGAAGCGATCAATCTCTATATAGAGAATGCCCGGGCTCTTGGCATGATGGAGGAGATCGAATTAGCTCTTCGGGCTCGCCATAAATTTACCTCGATGATCGAGGTCGAGGCATGACAAAACTCCCACTTCTCTCTTCTGAGGTCATAATCAAAAAATTGAAGAAAGCAGGGTTTATTGATGCCCCATTTCAGGGTAAAGGGAGCCATTCTGCATTATATAAAGTACGAAATGATGGTAGGAAGCTATTGGTCATCATTCCCAAAAACAATCCTGTTCCTCGTAGCACACTCATATCTATTTTGAAACAAGCTGATCTTACAAAAGAAGAATTTATTGCACTCTGAGGTTCCAACGACAAACTACGGTTTTATTAAGTGTATAGTTCTTTCCTCGATTGATTCCCAGCGTGAATAGCAATACTTCTCCCTCTTCCAAACCACAATCGTGAACCTCTTATCTCACCTGCTGCCAACAGGTACACAATGAACCCGGAGTGTATGCGTGAGGCGATCCGTTTGGCCAGAATCGGGCTATCCGAAGGACAGACTCCCTTTGGTGCCTGTGTCGAATGTAATGGCGAGATCATCGCTTCTGCACACAACCAGGTGTTTGCAGGTAATGACAGCACCGCCCATGCCGAGATCATTGCGATCAGGGAGGCAGAATCCCGTTTGAAGAGCATCGACCTCGAAGGATGCACCATGTATGCAACCACCGAACCATGCCCGATGTGTTTTGCCGCATGCCACTGGGCAAAGATAAAACGGATCGTCTATGGAACATCTATTGCGGATGTCCGGGCCCTTGGATTTTCAGAGATGACCATCCCAAATACGATCATGCAGGAGATGGGGGGGAGCACCATGGAGATCATCGGCGGCCTCCTCCTTGAAGAGAACCTCTCCCTCCTCCGTGACTGGGCTGATATCCCGAACAGAAAGATCTACTAACGTGCCGCAACCCTGCACTGGCAGCGCCCGATGGTAAAGGCGACGGTGACGGCGAAGATGGCAGGAACGATAAAGGCTAAGAAGAAAGATGAGAACTCAGCGACAAAACCGGTGAGAAATGGAAGCAGAAACAGTCCGCCATAGGTTGCCGTATTATAGAGCCCCATCATAGCTCCCTGGGGTGCGCCGGTCTCTGCGAGGAAGGCCAACTGGGAGATGATAACAACCCCGGCAAATGCGCCGAGCAGTGGGAAACCGATGGGTGTCAGTAAACAGATGATGACAGATCCGGCGATACCAATTGCTGCGATTCTGATTGTTATAATCGGCTCAAGGCGTATATGCGAGACAAGCAGGACCGCAATCATCGTTGCAAGATTCATACTTGCAATAAAGAGTCCGGTTGCAAGGGGTTCATGTCCGCCAAATTCAGGATAGAGGGAGGTTGCCGCCCCGGTTGTACCGAGGACGACGATAGCAGAGTACCAGAGCCATTTGTACTGGCTCAGGTAACGGGGCACCTCTGTCGGCAGAGCGATCCTCTGTTCTGCTGCCTGCCTCATAAAAAGTGAAAGAAGAAATGCAACTCCTGAGATGATAGTGAAGAGTGCAAGTCCTGAACGTGGCTCTCCAAGAACAGAAACGATCCAACCGGCTCCGGCAAGGCCTGCAAGAAGCCCGGCATTTAATGATGCCATAAAGAAACCCGAGAGGCGGGTGTGATCGGGATCGGCATTCAGAAGTGACATTGCAGATGCGATCAGAAGCCCTGCGCCCACTCCCTCGACAACCCGTGCAAGGATGAGTATAAGTGGAGAGGCGGAAACCAGGATCACAAATCCAGAAAGTACCGTTATGGCAAGCCCTGTTCGTATCAGGAGTCGAGAGCCAATCCGATCACTTGCAACCCCGGCAGGGAAGACGGTAACAAGCGCGCCAAAAAAATAGGCTGAAAAGATGATCCCCTGAAGGGCTGCGCCTTCTCCAAAAGCAGGCAGTACTGGCACAATGGCATTTGATAGTGCCATCACCGCAAATACTCCAAGAATTGGGGGGATATGGTTTTTCATCTATACCATTCGATAGGTCTCAAGGTTCATCGGGGAATAGGTCTGGATATGGAACTTTTTGTAGATCGAACTTGCGAGATCGAGTGTTTTGCTCTCTTCCCCATGGATACAGAATATCTTCTCTGGTTTTGGATGTATCTTGCCAATAAAACTCATCAGCTGTCTCCGATCTGAATGACCTGAGAATCCTTCGACGGTCATGACTTCGAGATTAATGTTTATTGATCCCTTTGTGCCGATCGGGATCTCACGCCATCCCTTTTGGATACGCCGCCCCAGGGTTCCATCTGCCTGATAACCGACAAAAACAAGAGTATTGCGTTCATCTGCAGCGAGGTTATGGAGATATTCTATGACAGGTCCTCCATTCATCATTCCGGATGTAGTGATGATGACGGACGGATCACCATTGATCACAGCCTCACGCTTATCAGACGAATCTACCTGCTCGAAACATTCAGAAAGGAACGGGTTCAATCCCTCGCGGAAGATCTGGTTTCTAAGATCCGAATTTAAGTATTCGGGATAGGTGGTATGGATGGCTGTTGCCTCTTTGATCATGCCATCTAGGAAGATCTTTACAGACGGAAGTTCACCTTTTCTGATGCCCTCCTCAAGCGCCAGCATCACTTCCTGTGATCGTCCAACCGCAAATGCAGGGATGATCACTTTGCCCCCACGTTCGATTGTCCTTTTGATCACATCGTACAGCTTCATCTCTGCATCCCTTCGTGCAGGAGTCATATCATGAGATGCACCATAGGTACTCTCCATAAAGATCGCCTCAAGGCGTGGAAAGTTGGAAGTTGCCGGATTGAAGAGGCGGCTTTTACTGTAATTGAAGTCGCCGGTAAAAGCAATATTGTACAGCCCGTCCCCGACATGGAAATGTGCTATAGCGGATCCAAGAATATGTCCTGCGTTATGGAATGTCAGTTTAATATCGGGGGCAATATCGGTGACAGATCCGTAATTCAGGGTGATGGAATTCCTGACGTACTGTTTCACTTCATTTGAGGAGTATGGGGCAGGACGATCTTCTTTTCTGATCACATCGAGATAGTCGAGCTGAAGCATCGAGGAGAGATCCCTGGTGGGTGGTGTCGAATAGACGGGACCGGAAAACCCATACCTGAAAAGGAGCGGGATCAATGCGCAATGGTCAAGATGTGCATGGGTGAGGACGACTGCATCAAGATTGGTCAATGGCTGAATCTCTGGGACACCGAGGAAGGGGGTTGCACCATTCGTTGCACCGGGCTTCTCCCCGCAGTCGATGAGTATCCGGCTTTCCGGTGTTGAGAGAAGAAAAGCAGCCCGTCCAACTTCGCGGCAACAACCAAGGGTGGTAACCCTGACCCATTGATCCTTGGTATTGATATCCCGGTGAATCCTCCTCCCGCTCATCCGGAGGAATTCTTTCCTCTCATCACGGTTTGCCCGGAGATATTGTCGGATCTGTTTGACAGTAGAGCTCTCGATTGGGGGTGTCCTGACAACCTTTGGGGACCAGCCGATACTCTTTGTGATATCCCGTAACGTTGATCCATTCTTACCGATGACGACACCTGGCTTTTCTGCCTCGATCAATGCCTCTCCGGTATCAGGATCAAAGAATATGTCGGTGATGCCCCCATTTTCCGGTACAATTCTGACAATCTCATCATATGCCTTCTCAGGATCCTCGAGAATGGTGGGGCGAACAACAATCCGCTTTCTCAGATCACGTGCAAGCACCCTGATCAGATCTGCCTGATCTGCAAATTGTTTGGGATCATCTGTGTAGATGACAAGCTCAGGCCCTTCGAATTCGACATTGGAGACCGTTATACCGGAAGGTACCTTACGGTTGATTAGCTCTTTCAGCTCTTTGAGTCTATCCTCAATTAACATGGAATCTTCCTAAAAAAGTTTAAAAAAATTAAGTGCGAAGGGTTTTGACAACCTTTTCAAGTGTGCTGTCATCAACAACTTCGAATTTCCCCTTGGTAATGACAGCCAGCTGGAACCCTTCACCAGAACCTGCATCACGCCTCATGGCAGATTGTAAGGCACGAACCGCAAGCTCGATTGCTTCTTTTTCCGAGAGACCTGCTTTATACCTGTCTTCAAGCACACCAAATGCCATCGGCGATCCCGATCCGGTTGCAACAAAGTCATCCTCTCGTGTTGCACCGCCCATTGCATCAACCGAATACACAGAAGGTCCCGTCTCATCTATCCCGCCAACAAGGAGCTGAACATAATAGGGGAAGTAACGGTTCTGGTTTAAGTAATTTGAGAGGAGAGTTGCCGATGCTCCAACAGAGATCTGTGTCCTCCTCCGGATCTGATAGAGATTACTCTCAACACTCATCAGTCTTGCAAGCTGCTGGGCATCTCCGACACCGCCGGCAGTTGTCATGCCGATGCTATCGGTAATCTGATAGATCTTCTTTGCTTTTTTGCTTGCGATCATATACCCCATCGTTGCCCGCTTCTCTGTTGCGAGCACGACTCCCTCTGAGAAGACAATCCCTATGGTTGTCGTTCCCTTCATAATCTCCTGTGGCTGCTGCATCATAATATGCCCCCAAAAATCAAATTGAAAAAATGGTTGGTATTGTTCCATATTTTAGTGATTACTTATGATAAATATTCTTATTGTGGCGTGTAGTCGAGAAGTGCCCTGATGAGCTCCCGATCATAAAGCATTGAGACGAGCCTGTTGTCCCCGTTGATGATAGGCAGTTGATCAACGCGACCTCTCTTCATCTTCAAGGCACATTCCGAAACTCCTGCGTTGGTTGGCACGGCAATAACCTTTTTGACCATGGCAAGCTTCACAGGTTTTGTTGGAAGCTGAATCCGGGAGATGCCATACGAGATCATATGCATATCACGGATACTCTCCCAGGTCCATTCATCATCATCGGTCCCATTTGAAAAGTCGCTTACCTCGACATCGTCCTCAATACAGGAGCACCTGATGAGATCACGTTCGGTAATGATGCCTTCAAGCCTGCTTTCAGAATCAAGAATGGCAATCGCATCGACATGGGCAATCTCCATGATACGTCCGACAATTGTGAGGGGCGTTTCATTCCAGAGAGCAAATGTCCGTGCGATGTATCGGTTTTTAATCTCATCTTTGATCTTCAGCTGGGCGACTGCTCCAACGAGATCAGCAACGCTGATGATTCCAATGAGCTTATCGTCTTCAATGACCGGAAGTCGCCTGATATTATTCGTAATGATTATGTCTGCTGCCTCTCTCAGGGTTGCATCTGGCGATATTGAGATCGGGTCGTGGGTCATCAACAGTGCGATCTGTGTCTCATGAGGATTGCTGAGAAGATCTTTTCTTGTGATGATCCCGATACATTTCCCGTCTTTCATCACAGGAACGCCGCTGATCCCGGTTCTTTTCAGAATTTTCAGGATCTCATCCCTGTTTGCGGGAGTGTCGGCTGTGACTACATTTTTTGTCATGTAATCACGAACGATCATTGTGCTTATACCCTCACCACCATGGTCGAAACATTACTGTACTTCACGACATGGGCAGAGACGCTCCCGATCAAGAGGCGGTCGACCGGGGACTTGCCTCGCGATCCAACAATGATCAGATCGGCATTCACTTCATCGGCGACGCTGAGGATTTCATTACCTGCATGTCCGGAGAGGAGATGTTTTGTGAGTGTTATCCCGGCATCGGCAGCTTTTTTCTCTGCCTTATCCAGCGCCTCGGTCCCCTCCTTTTCGAGAAGACTATAGATGACCTCCCATGTATTGTCTATCGGAACAGATGATATAAGCCCTGTCTCAATGACATAGACTGCATGGAGATGTGCCTTGAACCCACGTGCAAGCTCAATGGCTTTATCCAGAGCATTCATTCCAATTTCAGAGCCGTCAATTGCAACCAGGAGTGTGTGAAACATATATACCACCAAAATCAGTTCTTAATAATTAGGTGGTTATCAATTAAAAAAGAATTCTATCAAGATGGCAGGAACCTCCTCGTGAGATCACTGTCCTGACAGGGTCCCGGGAGCACATCAAATTGGATCGCTCGGGATTTATCTCAATAATTGAAGCCTTTTTCCCCTCTTCAATCCAGTATGGGTCTTTTGTGAGGGCTGATCCAGCAATTCCCATCTCAAGAATGGTGCGCGCGGAAATATCCGCGATCACAGAGAGAAATGCCATCTCGCGCCAGAGATCCGGCTGAACAAACATCGCATTATCTGTGCCGAGGAAGACTCTGCATCCAAGATCGATCATCTCTTGAACCGGCGGATGATCCGGCGATCTGGTTACCCCAAGGATCCAGTTTGATCGTGGACAGATGACAATCGGTATTCCTTCATCAGCGCAGCGCCTGAGATCTTTTCGGCGGGCATGAGTGCAGTGGATGAGAAGATCGGGCTCATAAGCCAGTGCCCCCTCCATGTCATCCGAATCTCGCTCCCCGGCATGGATTGCAATCATACGGCCGGCACGACGGGCAGCCTCAATTCCCTGCTCAAGATCTATGATGTCACGGACGCTGCTGATCCCATAACCCTCTGAGGTGAACTCGCCGCCTTCCCTTCCGAAGATAACCGGCTGAGTGGCACAATCAGCGGCAGCCTCCCGAAGCGCATCAACACCTTCGACCCCCCCTTCACGAAAATCAGCAAAGCCCGCACATCCTGTCTGCTCCATAACCCCTATCGTCGCGTGCATGGCAGAGACAAGGTGACCTCTTTCTGTCGCGCGCAGAATCCGGTGTTTCAATCCATCGGGCGGTGAAACAATCGACTCCAGGTTCCCATCGACAGGCAGATCCATTGCCACGGTATCACCGATATGAGTGTGAGCATTGAAGAGTGCAGGGAGGATCCAGCGTTTCCGTGGATTTTTTACCTCTTCAATCGATCTGATGATTCCATCTGTAATTTCAATTTGAACCGGCCGGAGTGATAATTCATCACCTAAAAATGCGACCCCCTCAATGGAGGCATCAATCTCCATAGCCTACTTATAGACCGTTTGTTTAAATATATGTACGGAGAAACCTGTCTGCATGGCAAAGAAGAAAGGTGGAAGAATGATCTCCTCCGCAGGCCTTGTCACCTATTATGAAAGCGAGGACAGGCGTCAGGTCACTATTGATCCAAAAACCGTGCTCGCGGTAGGAATTGGCCTTGGAGTCTTTATCTTTATTATGAATCTCATATACTAACTCATCGTCCCTTTTTCAGGGCTTCTTTGATGATATCTTCTGATTCCTCAAAATAGATCATATTGTGCCCGCTCCAGGTCCCCATGTTCCTGAAGACAACTGCCGGAACTCCCTTGTTACTCTCTCCCATCACGAAATTTGCAAAGCCTGCTATTTCATCCACAACTGCTTCTTCTGTGATGAGGAGTTCATGGCCAAAGAGATCATGTTCGCCACGGAAGTCACGGATGCCGGTCATCCCACTCCATCCGATCGCATGACCGGTCTGACCCCGCCGGAATGCCCGGCCACAGGTATCGGTCAGGATAACACGTATATCGACACCTGCCATCTCCCTGATTGCCGATCGGATCGCTTCAGCCGCACCCATCGGATCTGCGGGGAGAAGAATGACAATGCCATCCTCCACATTGCTGTGATCGACACCTGCCCTGACACCGATATGACCGGAGGTAAGTCTTGAAAGGATGAAGGGGTGATCAAGGATGATCTCAACAGATGAGTCAAGAACAGCCTGGACAAAGCACGGGTCTTCGCGGGTGAGGGAAGCAATCCTCTCTGCTTCAGGGGTGGGCGTGATATCGGCAAGATTCCTGATATTTCCCACTGACTTGGAATAGACAGAACTGGCGACACAGAGAATGTCCCCCTCCACAAGAGCGATCCTCTCGGAGATGAGCCCGGCGAGATCATCACCTGGCTGGATAATAGGGAGGTCTTCGACCCCGATAACTTCAATTGACATTTCGCTCAATTCTGTTATCTGCTGGATAGAGATTAATCTCTTTGTTGAGGTGTTTACTATCCTCAGGGCAGAAGAGGGAGGATACAGTATCGGATCGGGATCTTCCGATCACCTTCCGATACCTTTATCCTTAAATCCGTACATCTTCGGGTATCTATGTATCTCGTCATCCGGTGTCCGGGGTGCCGGTCATTCACGTATATGGATCACCTACAGCAGCGCAAACTCTGCCCGGTCTGTGGAGAGATCATCAGTTCACAGAAGGTACCTGTCTATATTGAGGTGCAGACGTATGCCGAAGCCGATCAGATCGTCTCACAGCTTGAGGAGTATCTGAGAAAGACACAGCAGGGCGATCTCACCGATGATGAGATTGCCCGCCTCCGCGCCACCTATGCACGATGGGTGAAAGCGCACATACCGGTGTAACAGCCAGTTCACTGAAGATAGGTGAAGTGGACAGTATAGAGATCTCCATTTCCGCGGTTTGCCACATCTCCTCTGAAATGGTGGAACAGAACCCCGTCATGGTTGACCGTCCCTTTCTTTTCAAAGGTTGGGATCATCTCCACCGCAGATCCATATACATAACAGGTGCCAGCTGACATATTCGCACAGACGCGGCTTGTATCCCCGAGGATGGTGACGGTACCGCCCTTCATCTCAGCACATGCAAAGTCTCCGGTGTTGCCATGGATGAGCACCTCACCACCAGCAATATGTTCGCATGCAAAATCGCCAACCGATCCGAATACCTCTACCGATCCCCCCCGCATACCGCGGCGCCCGCCACGGTATCCGCTCGCGCAATAATCTCCTGCATCCCCATGGCAGATGATCTCGCCTCCCTTCATCTCGCGGCCAAGCCACCCGTCTGCTGAGCCAAGTATCTCGATTCTTCCGCCGGACATGAAGTTCCCGCAATGCATCCCTATATCGCCTTCGATGGTGATTGCTCCACCGGACATGTACTCACCGACACGTTTCACTCTGGATGTATCTCCCCTGATGAGAACCTCAATATCATCAACAGAAGATGCTTCACCTACAATAGAAAAATCTGCGACTTCAGAGAGGGGATAACTCCGGTTCCCGACAGCCACACAGATCTCGTTCTTCTCTTCCAGGAATGCATCCGGGGTGATCATCTCTGCCTCTATGGGAATAAACGGATTTTCATGGTTTCTGAAGGTGATAATGACGTTCATAGATCAGTCTCCGTTTCAATGCAGTGATTCCTGTGAAGATACTCTTCCTGGACCGGATAGTTGCTCATCCTGACACTATAATTCCGCTCAAAGAGTTCCATAAATGTCGGGTCATGCTGTATATCATAGGCAGCAGGAACCTTCGGCTTCACCCAGAAGGTGGTGTTCTCCCCGTCAATGATCGCATCTCCCCGGCGGGAGACAACCCGCCCTCGTTTGATGGTATATTCGGTCCGTGCGAAGCCCTGTATTATCTTCTCGTATTCTGCAGAGGGATCAATCTCATCAGTTTTTATCGGATATATGGCAATATCCGCCTCTGCCCCCGGCATCAGGTATCCTTTGCCGAGATCGGTGATCCCAAGCGCCCGTGCCTGTCCTGCCCGGGTCATCACTGCGATATCATGCCAGTCGAGCTCCCGATCGATTGCCGGGAGAGGGACACGCTTTTCCGTATCCTGGTGTATCATTGCAAATTCAGCATCACGATACCGCTTGCTCATCAGGAGGGCAATGATCTCAGGATACTTGATAAAGGGGGCACCATTTGGATTGTCGGTTGTCAGCAGACACTGCCAGGGATTTTTTACAAGAAGTGCAAGTTCAAGGCCGATCGCCCACATGATGCTGTTGACCAGGTTCTTCTTCCGGTAGTTCACTGGTATGATACCGGATCCCGTCTCAAGTTCGACATCATGGTTGCTCCATTTATCATGATGGAGCCGGTAGAGGTTGAACTCCATCGGTCCGTCCGCTGTCATCGTCGTCGTCCGGCCAAACATCACCTGTCCCATATCAATGACGATCTGTGGCCGGAAATTCACCATATTTGCGACCGGCTCGCTCTTTGAGCAGAAGTCCGACCAGCCGGTACCGCCATAGGAATGGAACTGCACATGGGTGGCATACAGCGTCTGGCGTTTGTCATTGAGATCCGGTACATGCCCGAATGTCCCGATTGTGCAGGTGAAGTTCCCGGGTGTCCCGAGGTTATTGCAATGAAGATGCACCGAATGGGGAAGATGTAACAGTTCATTTGCCCTGATTGCCCCTTTGATAATCTCAGCAGGTGTGAGATCAAAAGTTGGAATCTTCTCATTGATGCAGGATACATTCTTTCCAAAACCCCACGCTTCCGTCCCACCGGGATTGGTCAGCTTGATAGCAAACCCTTTTACGGCATTGAGCGTCCATGCAATGATCGCTGCTGCACGTTTGATATCACCCTCCTCAAGTGCTCTCAACATCCCCCAGTTCCCGTCAAAGAGGATATTTGCACATGAGTCCTGAAGCGGGGTGAACTTGAACTCCTCATGGGTATGCCGGGCTTCAAGCGGCGCCACCGCACCCTCAACCAGGGTGGTGTACCCAAGTGCACTATACCGGTAGCTGTTCCCATATGTTGTCGGAACACTATAGCCGGAGGTGATGTGCATCGGTCCTTTCTTTGCAGTGCGGCCGGCACGCATATCTTCCGGGCTCATATATCGACCAAAGTTCACTTTTGTCCCGGATATATGCGTATGGGAGTCGATGCCTCCCGGAAGGGTGAGGCATCCCTGGCAATCGATCACCTCGGGTTTTGAAGATACTTCTTCAACGATTTTGCCTCCTGAGATTGCAATATCCATCACTTCCCCGTTTATGCCGGATATCGGGTCGATAACATAGGCGTTCTTCAGCAGTATCTCAGCCATCTGCTCTCATCTCCCGTATACGTGTGACAATCCGCTCAAGTATCTCCTGGTCGGTTGGGAAGTCGGTTTCAAGTACTTTCTTCATCCTGATCGGCACCCCATCCATCCGGTATGCGGTTCCAGCGGATTCGATTCCGGTGATCGCAACAGGTATCTGTACCTGGCAGAGTGCAGTTGTTGCATTGACACAGGGGTCGATCTGCACTGTGGGTATCGCAGCAATATGTTCGATAGTGGATTTTGGGAAATGTGCGCCGGGATCACTTGCAACAACAAGACAGGCATCAGGCTCTTTCTTTTCAAGAAGATCGATGACGCTTGTCTCGCCAGGATTATAGAAGGCGATGCCACGTGAGAAATCAACTGCAAACGGATACCCTGCCATCCAGGTGAGCACTTCATTGAATCCATAGACATTGAAGTGGCCACGCATTGCACTGATGGTAAATTTTGTCTTTCTGTTCAGTTCCGAGACGAGCTCGATTGCATTTCTGACATTCTTGTATTTGCCACGGCTCATCGTAACGCCAAGACCAAAGAATACAGCTCCAAATTTTGCTTTCATCATCAGATCGGCGACACGCTGGAGCTGAACTTTTTTTACACCCGCAACCGAGTCCGGCACAACATCGCTTTTTCCTCGTACCATTGCACGGAGGGCCGAGAGGACAAGATAGTCGCCACCGGGTTTCACCTGGATAAATTCATCTGCGACTTTGGCGCCATCAGATCTCCGGATATCCACAACGATTACTTTTCTGTCGGTGGCTGTGTTATCGATGAAATATCCGTCAGCGTAGGTAGTGTATCTGCTCATGTGCCGTGGATGCGCCTCTATGGGGTTGCATCCCCAATAGATAACAAGATCGGCACGGTTCTTCACCTGCCCGAGGGTGCATCCGGGATGGCCCACCTCCTGAATAGCCAGGATGGATGGATTATGGCAGACAGAGGTGGTGCTGTCGATGAGTGCCCCTATCTCTTCTGCAAGATGGACACCAACAACCTGTGCCTCTCCGACCGTACCGCTCCATCCATACAGGAGGGGACGTACAGCATCCGAGAGGATACGGGCTGTCTCATCGATCGCCTCTTCATAGCTTACCTCAACCCATTTTCCGTCTTTTCTCATGATCGGGTGTTGTAGCCTGCTTTTTGAGAGGAACTTGGCATTCCCAAGGGTACAGCAGTTTTCAACGCCAGTAATCCTGTTATCCTCTATCTGGATCTTTACATCATCACAGAGACATCCGCAGAATGGGCAGGGGACATCCTTAATGTCCATAGCGAAGCCCTCCTATTATTTCCATCAGATCCCATACTGTGGGCACCGGATCATCTGTCGGCTCAATCTCAACGATGATATCCTTATAGTCGGGCATCCCTGTTCCATGGGTATAACCTCCGATGATCGCATTGGCATATGGACCGAGTGCGATATAGGCACACCCTGTTGGGATGTCATGTGTGGCTTCGGTTATGAGAACAACAGAACCAGAGTCACTTGTAACCTGTACCCGGTCACCTGATTCTATACCGAGCTCCATAAGATCGAGATGATTAATATACACAATTGAGGTTGCCCTCTGGTATCCTTTTGAGAGCTTATGTTCGACAAATGAACCCTGGGGTATTGTCCTTCCGGATGAGAGTGTCAATCTCATTCTTCGCCTCCCTGGAGTGCCTCAACAACACGGGCAACCCGGATTGCCTTGTTTGAACAATTATCTTCACAGGTCTTGCAACCTGTGCATTTCTCTTCATGGAGCACCTTGTTCTGGCCGGTATCAATCCTCATGATCACTTCATCTGACGTGGATGTTCCACTTGAGCGGAGTGCCGGATCGATCTCCCTGTTCACCGGGCAGGCAACCGAACAGTTCCCACATCCCATGCAGGTAGACTGGTTGATTTCAATATGAAATGTGCCTTGAAGCGTGAGCTCCTCTTCTTTTTTATACGCCAGTATTCGCCCGCTTGCAAGGACATCCTCAGGACACGCCTCGATACAGAGTCCGCACCGAATACAATGTCCTTTTGTGATCTCTGGTCGCCAGACTCCTTCATGTTGTGTAACGATGATCGCCTCAGGTGCCGGGCAGATCATCATGCAGGCGAGGCAGTGTGTGCATTCCTTATCTGTCAGCTCAGGAAAATCCCTGAAGTACGGAGGGGTAGTAAGGGGAGGGGTCCTGGCTGTAAAGAATGTAGTAATCCATTTGGGTCGCAGAAATTCCCTGATATAGTAGATGAACGATAACACGGACTTACCTCTCTGTACAGGCGATGCAGGGATCTGAACTGATGAAGATCGATGTTATATCAGCTGCGGATTGTGCATCTATCAGCATTTCATGGGCACATACCTGGATGTTCGGAATAGATGGCGTCTGGATGGCTATCTCGAGAATCCTGCCATAATCGTCTGTTGTGAGTTCATAGAGGAGTTCACCACGTGGGGCTTCATTCCGGTATTTAATCGACCCTGCTTTGATCGTACCGCCTCCACGGATCGGCCCCTCTTTCAAGGCGGCAAGTGCCGATCGGATGAGGCCTGTACTCTGGAAGACCTCTTCAAACCTGACCATGATACGGGCATAGTTATCTGCTTCCTGCCGGATGATGGGAGAGAAACCAAGTGCCTTGTATGTGGGGTGAGTAGATCGCTGATCATTGTCGATTCCGCTCGCACGTGCCGTCGGGCCCACAGCATGTGCTTCTATGGCCGCTTCCTTGGTGAGGATGCCGACTCCTTTTGAACGAAGGGCGATCAGCGGGCCTGTTTCGAAGATCCTGATAAACCGGGAAAGTTCGGCATCAATATGATCGAGTGCAGATCTAAGTCTCTCAGCATCTTCTGCCGAGAGATCAGAACGAACACCTCCGGGAATAATATAGGCGCAGGTGACCCGTGCCCCGGTGATCAATTCAAGCTGATCCATCACCGTCTCACGGAGATTCAACAGGTACATTGCAAGGGTTTCATGCTCAATGGTATAGCAGTACGAGTAGTTTGCCAGGAGATGACTCTGCATCCGGTCGAGTTCGTTTACGATAACTCTCAGGAACGCGGCACGTTCCGTTGGGACAATGCCACTGATATTCTCCACTGCTTCAATGAAGACAAAGTTATGGATCACCGAGCAGATCCCACAGACCCGCTCGGCAAGGAACATCACCTCCTGCCAGGGTCTTCCGCGCATGATCCGCTCGATCCCTTTCTTTACATAACCCAGTTCAACCTCGGCTGAAAGGACATATTCGCCCCGTGTTTCGCATTTTATGCGGCATGGTTCCTTAAAACAGGGATGCATCGGGCCGACCGGAAGGGATACGTCTACTGTCTTTTTCATTTCTTCGTCTCCTCGTAATCTTTGAAGATTATTGGTGCCAGTGAGAGGATTGTACTGATGATCTCTGTCGGCCGGGGTGGACAGCCCGGAATCTCAGCTGCGATCGGAATATGTTTTGATACCGGGGGATCGACAAGGGTCTCCGGCCGGTTGAAGACGCAGCCTGATATCGGGCAGTTTCCGATGGCGACTGCAACTTTTGGATGCGGAATCTTATCCCAGAGCGGCTTGAGTTTATCCTCCCACTGAGAGCTGAATGCTCCGGTGATCAGAAGGACATCTGCTTCCCGTGGATTATTATGCACATAGATGCCGTACTGTTCGATATCATAGCGGGGAGAGAGACATGCGAGAATCTCGATATCACAACCATTGCAGGATCCGACATTGACATAGGCAACATGGATGGAGCGTGATCGTACGGTATTTTTCAGATACTGAAGCATACTCATGATCGGATCAACACCAGTATCTCCATCTGTGCCTCGGAACGAGCAGTCTCCTCTGTGATGCCATTCTCTATCCTCTCAAGGTACTGTTCCTTTATCTGATCTCCCTCTTCCTTTGACAACAGACGAAAAGCCTGGGTAAGGAGGGGGATGCCGAGCAGTTTCTCGGTGTCATCACCGGTCTCTCTTGCCGCATCACAACGTGCCGGAAGATTTTCAAGAAACAACATATCGAAGTGCTCTATGAGTATCTTTCTGAGTTGTTGGCGTTTTATACCAAGGGTTGCGGCAAGCTCCAGCACGACTGCATCATGGCGTCTGCTCTCGAGGATGGTGAGTTTCATCTGCCTGAGATCCTTTTCATAGAGGTACGTGTTCATAGAACCCTCCCGGCAACCAGAACTCCATATACTGCAAAAAACAGTATGGAACACCAGATTAAGATCATCTCAACCTTCTTCAGCTGTTTTTCATCAGAGATGAAGAGGGTGGCACCGATTCCAAGAAGTATAAGAACTCCGATGATGGAAGCTACGAGTATTGCCCCGACGGCTACACCCTCGATTAGAAAGATTCCTATGTAAAACAGAATGCCGGCAAGCAGGCAATAGCGGATCAGATTCATGCAAATACCCCCAGATAGATGATATAGATGGCAATAAGGCCGGTAGTGACTGTCTGAATGCTTACACTGTCATAGGGTGAGAGCATCGGGGTGACTGCACAGACAAATGAGAGTGTTATCATCAGGATCAGGATAGCAAGCAGTGTAAGCGGGAGTCCGATAGGCCCGATAAAGACCATCACAAAGGTATACAGGAGGACAAATGTCTTCAAACCAAAAGCCGCATTCAGCAGCCCTCTCCAGACACCGAAATGCTCGGTCCAGTACCCGGAAACAAGCTCTTTTGCTTCGATGATCGAGAACGGTCCATAATGGATCTTTGAGAGAATCACCATATAGAGGGCAATTGCCGCAGGAAACGCAGGAATGAGGAGCGGCCCATTGATCACCTGGTACGCCTCTATGTCACTGATCATGAGGGATCCTGTGAAGAGGTAGAGAAGCGCTACACTTGCCAGGAGTGGAAGCTCCGATGCCGCTGATATAACCGATCGAATGGCACCGAATTTAGAATATTGTGATCCTGAGGAGAGACCGGTTCCATGTTCAATGATCTTGTGGATCAGGTAGAGGGCAAAAAGGAGGAGCAGACTCCCCCCTGTGAGGAGAAGGATGAGTGCTGCACTCCATATCGCAAGAGCTAAAGCGACGACCCCGACATATAACCCCTGACTGGCAGTCTTTGGTATCCAGGTCTCTTTAAAGAGAAACTTCAGGGTATGCAGAAGTTCCTGCCAGATCGGCGGACCCGGCCTCCCCTGCACCCGTGCGATCACCTTCCGATGAATCCCATGGAGGAGAAGGCCAAGTATCATTGCAGAGAGGAGATATTCGATCATGATCAGTACCCCATAAACGGAATATCTCCGTCTTTTAATCCCGCAGAGAGGAGGAGTCCGATTGATATGATAAAGGCCGGGAAGATGATGATCGTAGCAAGTGCTGAGATTGCATACGATATTGCCCCAAGATATGCCCCGATAGATGAGAGGATAAGAATGATCCCTGAAAGGATAGCGATCAGCTGGATGTGTAATCTCTTCATGTTCAAATCACCAAAATGATCTCAACCACCCTGAGGAAGAGGAGGAGGGAGCTTACATGGACCATCAGGATAAACGGTGCTCCCTGAGCTCTTGTAATCTCTGCTTTTCCGATATAAAACGGTGCCATACCCTCACCCATAACTCCGAGGAGAAGGAGGATCTTTGCAAGGATTGGGGCTGCTCCGATACCTGCCAATGACCATATCGAGAGTGTTCCGGTCGTTGCGAGTATCATGGCAGCCCCGCCAAAGAGTGGGACACAGGCGATCATCGCAACGATCCCATACTGATATGCGGCATTCAACACATGATGACTGCGAGAGCTGGCGACGATTCCGATGTTTGTAATCCCGATCATTGCAGCAAAGAGGGTGAAGTTGAAGATGTCACCTGTCACCACAGCACCAAGGGTGGCCGTTCCACAGGCGATTGCCACAAATCGCTGGAATCTGAGATCTTGAGGCTTGATCTCTTTAGCATAGTAGGCATCACCACCGAAGATAATATCCATCTGCTTTTCAGGAATGCTGAATGTGGCAAGCAGGGTGAAAATGATGGCGAATGTAAAGAGGGTTGCTGTGTACACACTGAAGTAGGGAACGATATCGCCAAATTCGATCATGAATAGTCCGGCACCTTCAATGCCTTGATCAAACACCCGGATCACCACCCATGGTTCCTATCAGAGAGAATTTCGCCATCACTTTTATGAGGATGGCGCCACCGGCGATCATCACTGCAAAGAACCACTGCCCGGGAAGGAGGAGGAAGATGAAGAAAGCGGCTATCCAGGCGACCCATGCATAGCCACTTGCAGTCTCGATTTGGGCAAATAGTTCGTCACTTCCTTTACAGACACTATAGAAGATAATCCCAAGCCCTGCGACTGCACCTCCGGAGAATCCGGATAGGATTATCCCATACAGAACGAGGATTCCGGCGAGGATCGGTGGGGCGGTCTGCATCACCTCGATATCGAGGGCAGATGAGTTCTTCTTCCGCTGTATCCCTTCTTTCACCAGATAGATCTCGGCAAGTGCCATAAGTTCCGCTATCATCACAACAAGCCCTGGAAGTATCAATGCTTCAGCAAGGTCGGTTGCTATAAGGGCGATGAGGAGGAGTGCCATAATCTCCGTGAGATCGGTGAGTATGAGCCGATGCAGATCGTCGGTCTCCTGGTAGAGTGATATAAAGGCGATGATGATGCATATGAAAGCGGCGATCAACCCGCTTTGATAGATACTGATCACTCTTCATCCCTCCGCAGGAAGAGGAATGATGCTACTCCGAATGCTACAAAGAGGATACTTGTCTCAACGACGGTATCAAGACCCCGTGTGTTATAGAGGATCTCGTCGATGATTCCGCCGGGATGGGCAACGATTGTTGTTCCGACATGATGGGTGAGTGTGGCAAGTGCCAGAGAGAATGGTGTCAGGTATGCTGTAACATATCCGAGATACGGACTGTTCTCCGGATATTCTGCCAGTACTTCGGTCTTTTCAAAGGGTGTGCCACCACGGTCATATGGATCAAGGGGGCTTTCCGGGTGAATCGTCTTTGGATAGAGTCGATCCGCCTGATATTCAAGCGAGGGGATTGTAAGAATACCCCCGATGATAACGATGATCACAAGGACTGCATATATCTGTGAGAGCTTATCAAAGTCTGAGAGGATGTGTGAAAGTCTGCGGATCATCAGTTAACCCCCTCCCTCTTTCCTATTACTCTGACAAAGATGAATGTTGAGACAGTTGAAACCGCGATAAAAGTCAAGAGTGCCAGCATCTCGTCAAACGAGAGCATCACGAGGAGGAGTCCAAAAGCCGGTATCTCAAGGTTGATCAATCGGGTCAGATAGTCTTTTGGAGATGCCCATGCGACAGAGACGGTTCCAAGGAGGATGAGACCAAGTCCGATGATGAATTCCGGTGTCATGAAGTCTGCCTCCCGAGGAGGAGAAGGATAAAGATAGTTGAAATCGGGGTGACGAGCGCAACGAGGATCGCAACATCCAGATACCCCCTCATGACGATGAGCGGAATAACTCCTGCAGAAAGGAGGGAGAGGCCGATCAGCTTGTCAAAAGGGTTTTTCCACAGGGCTGTGGTGACGGCTCCAAGGAAGATCAGTCCTGTAAGCCCGGGTAGTATGATCTCTTCGATCATTCCGGCTTCCTCCGTGCATAAGCGCTGGCAATTGCATTTGCTTCAAGTGTGGATCCAACAAAGTATGCCACTGCGGCAACAAGCGTGAGCGGGTGTGGCAGGATAAAGACGATTAAACCGGCAATCCCAAAGTTCATGACATTCACAAATGGGAGTTTGAGAAGCGTTCTCTTTTCAAGGACCGCTCGGATTGCTCCATAAAGAGCAATAGTGAGGCAGATTGCAGCTGCAATCAGGCTCTCCACCTCCAGAAATACCCGATCAACCGGCTGGCATGGATATGGGAGATCCCCTGTATCGTGAGGATGGCGAGCACCATCCCGGCGATGAAATCCGATGCCAGAAATCCGATCTGCAAGAATGCGGCGATGACAAACGTTGCTATCAGGGCTCCGCTTGTTCCGGCATATCCCCTGTCATGGCAGATCCGGTTTCCTATATAGACGAGAATGGCAGCGGCTATGCCCCCGGGTATCCCTGCAACAAATACTCCACAAGCGGCAAGCAGGATCCCCGCAGATGCATCAGGAGAACAGACGATGTTGCCCATCATCCATCCACCATGCTGATCCCCCCCCTTCTCTGCAATCGCTTTTCCGATCGAATCGGCTCCGCTTACACCTCCTTTCCAGGGAAGTCTCCAGAATATATCAATCGATAGAAAGAGAATCCATGCGATGACGGTGGCAATCACTATTCTTCCAAACTCTTCAAGCATGGTGCATCAGAATTGAAACGATATATCTGCACAAGAATAGTAAAACCTTCTGATGTTGTCATTGGAGGTTTTCCATGTATCACACTATATTATTACCTATTGAGGAGAACCACTCTGCTATATGATGGGTGGGAACTATCCTGACAGATATCTCATAATGGTGGTAGGCGCAATAATGATCGCCGCCATCCTTGCCTTCTGGCAGTTGATAGGCGTGATCATCCTTGCGGGTACTCTTGCTGTTGTTCTTCTTCCCATTCACCGGCGTTTTATCAGGGTGATTAATCCCGCAGTCTCAGCATTCCTGATTGCTACGCTCGTTCTTGTTGTGGTCACTTCTGCAATTGGCTTCATAATAACTATCTTTTATACACATTCAGATTATATATTATATATTATCAATACAATCCTTGAATGGGTATCAACACTGGCAGCAACAGGGACACCCACTATTGGCCAGAACGAGCTGAATGAATGGATCACGCGTCAGCTTGATGGGATTTCTACATGGTCAACAGACCTTCTCTATCAGGCACCGATGCTTCTTATCCAGGGTGTTGTCTTTTTGATGGCCCTTATAATATTCATCTACAAAGGAGATGAGATCTATACTGAAATTGTGGAATCGCTCCCAGACCGTCTCTCCTCAGGAGTGCAGGAGATCTCAACGACGGCGGTTGGAACCCTGTATGCAATCTATGTTGTCCACGTCATCACTGCACTCATAACCTTTTTCCTTGCAATTCCATTCTTTTATTTTCTCGGATATGATTACATCCTCTTTTATGCGACTATTGCGGGACTTTTCCAGCTTATTCCGATCCTGGGTCCCTCCCTCCTGATGATCTTTTTGGCAATCTATGCACTATCCATCGGAGACGTGAGAGGTGCAGCTCTTATCGCGTTGATTGGCTATCCGATCGTCTGTGCGCTGCCTGATCTTGTTTTCCGCCCCCTCATCATGGGGATGCGGGCAAAACTCAATCCTCTCCTGATGTGGATCGGTTTCTTCGGCGGTCTTGCAGTTATGGGATTGATCGGATTTATCCTCGGACCTCTCTTAATCGCGCTTGTTGTATCGGGGTATGTGGTGCTGATCAGGGAGCTGAGACGGACAAAAGAGGAAGTAAATGGATCGGCCAATCATAAAGATGCAGCCTGACAGACCTGGCTGTTCCGACATGCGGTGCAGAAGAAAGGGCTTCTCTTTTATCTTTTGAAGGCAGATATATGGTGCAGATTCTTTTGCAGTTTTTATTGTGAACGAGGGTTGCCAGGTCTGGCCAGAGGCGCCGGACCTGGGAATCTGTACAAAGAAAAGCAGAAGGTAACAGTGCGTGAGTAGCCAAGCCAGGTCAAAGGCGCTGGATTTAGGGTCCAGTCCCGTAGGGGTTCGCAGGTTCGAATCCTGCCTCACGCATTTTAGTAAGAGGCGAGTGTGATATAAACTATTCTATACACTGTATCAAATCCTCAGATATGATCAATTTTTTTCAATCCTGACAAAAGCAGAGTTCTGCGTCAGGATCGAGACGCCACAGATCGGGCAGGTATAGTCATCAGGAAGATCCTCAAATGGTGTCCCGGGCTCAATTCCTCGTCGTGGATCGCCCCGCATGGGATCATACATAAATCCACATACAAGGCATCGAAATGAATCCAGTTCTTCCATATTCTTTCAAAGACGTTGGTACTGATAAAAATTCCTCTCAAATGAAGGAATAAGGAATTATTACGCCACTATGATATTAATTATGCGACATCCCCCTGATCTCGCGCCCGGTAACACCATCAATAAAGATGCGACGCTCCCCCGAATCAGATGCGATCACTGCTTCATAGACCGGGTAAAAGAGCACCCTGATCTTTGTTATTTCAGCAGTTGGTTCAAGGCCCTTGATGATCTTTCTGAGATCATCCTCAGTAAATGTTGGTCCCCGGCTTTCACCTGAGAGGGTGGTGAGTTTCATTGTTAATGACTGGCTCAGATTTGAAAATTTTGGGATTGGCTGCTCAAGGAGGGGTATAAAAACCACTGCCCCTTCTTCGGTCTTCATCGTGGTGATACGCTTTTGTTTCTGGAGATTCTTCAGTGCCCTTTTCACATCTGCCGGCATAAGCCCTGTATCGGCTTCAATCTCAAGAGCTGTCAGTCCTGCCGGAGTCAGGTTTTTCAGGACTGTAACTGATGCCTCATCAAGGCCGATTAATTCTGAAAAACCCGGCCGCACAATCAGGCCGTCTGAGAGATCGACCCTGTCTCCATGGAATCCCTCAAGGATGAAAGAGGATCGCTTCGTCGTCTTCTTCAGGATACCGCTGAGGTACTTCACTTCAATTGAAAGGAGTGGCCAGGAGATCCGGTCAAAGGAGACGATCCGATCAAGATATGTTCGTCTCCAGAAACTCTTTCGGCAGAGATTCTGCACGACCCTGAGTGCCTCATCCCGCTGAAGGAGTGTTGGGATGGCATTCTTTGTCTCATCCTCTTCAGGTGCCGGCCCCCCACCTGGAAGATCCTGCTCTTCTTCCCCTGTCTCTACCTCTTCTGCCCGCGGTACCGGCGGGCTCTCCGGCTTTGGAGCCGTTACCGGATCCGGCTCTGCCTCTCTCCTCTCAGGCGGCCTGCCGGGGAGGATCTGGGGAGTCACTCCACGATGCTTCGTCTCACGATCCCCGAATTTCATCAGGGTCTTCTCCCGGACAAGTCCTCCCATCACAAAGAACTCACCGGGTTCAAGAGTGATCAGCTCCTCGACCTCTTTCCGCGCATCAAAGAAATGGGATACCGCCTTGAGATCGTTGTCAATAGTCAGCTTTCCGATGATCTGGTTGTTGCACTGGCTGAGTACATTCTTCTGGACAAGGGAAGGGCGCTGGGTTGCCACCAGAAGACCGAGTCCCCGTTTTCTTCCACGGCGGGAGATCTCCTCGATCATCTTGATTGAATCACGGGATTGCGGGATGAATTTGTCTGCCTCCTCAACGATCAAAAGGAATGGTTTCCTCAGTTCTGATTCAAGTTCATAGAGGATGTTCACGAGGGGTGTTGCTTTTGCCCGCATATCTACTTCCGATACATCAAAGATTACAAACCGTGAGGAGAGGATTGCATCCCGCAACACCGAATGGAGATCAACCGATTCGATATCATAATCACAGCTTTCATCTGATCCAATCCAGATGATTGGGAAGCGATCCTTCAGAGAGAAGTATTCTCCTTCGGTATCAATTAAGCAGAACCCAAGATACGATCTGCAGAGATGTTCGCAGAGAACCGCTATCCCCCAGCTTTTCCCGGCTCCTGACTGGGCAATAACACATGTCCTCCCGGTGACAAGCTCCTGCGCACTGATACCGAGATCCCGATCTCCCACCCGTCCAACGCCCAGATCCATACTATCTACAGAGAATGGATCTGAGAAAGAGTTAATATTTGGGGCTGATCAGGATGGAGAAGATACTTATTTCTTCCAATACCCAATCAATCAACATGGCGATTGTTATCGGATCCGGTGCCGGAGGTGCCGCAACTGCCCGATATCTTGCAGAAGCCGGGCATGATGTCCTGATGATCGAACGGGGGCCGGATGTTCCCGGTAAGGATGCGGGAAACTATTATGCGAATGTGGATGCCGGTGTCCGGCTGATGCGCACATTCTGCCTTGGTGGAACAACGATGGTCTCAGGCGGCAATGCACTTCGCTGCCTTGAAGGTGAACTCGGGTCTCTTGGAATCGATCTTGCAGATCACTATGCAGCCGTCGAAGAGGAGCTTGAGGTACAGATGCTTCCAGACGATCTGCTTGGTGATGGCACCCGCCGCCTGATGGATGCCGCTTGCAGAATCGGTCTGTCTGTGCATCGGATGCCGAAGTTCATCAATCCGGATCTCTGTTGCAAAGACGGACTCTGTGTATTTGGCTGCCCCTCCGATGCCCGGTGGTCGGCGATCCGTTTTATCAGAAAGGCAGAAGAGTTTGGAGCACGGGTGATCACAGAGAGAGTTGCAGATGAGGTAATTCTCCGAAATGGCGAAGCGGCAGGGGTTCGGTGTGGAAATGAGATCTTCTGGGATGATCGTGTGGTGCTGGCCGCAGGGGCGCTGGAAACACCTGGATTTCTTAAAGCTCTCTCACTTCCGACAGCCCCCCTCTTTGCTGATACGTTCGTCTCGATTGGAGGTTTTCTCCCCGACATCTATATGAACCGGGATGTTCCTATGGGGGCGTATATCCCCTTTGATGGTGGTTTCATCCTCACCCACTACTCGCGCCCCCTGCATGCTCTCATGAATGAGAAAGGGATCTCCGCTCAGCCAGAAGATATCATTGGAATGATGGTGAAGATCAAGGATGAGGATTACGGCTCGGTGAATAATACAATCGTGAAGATCGTCTCAGTGCAGGATGCCGAACGGCTCATCAGGGGATCCGCCTTTGCCGCCTCCATCCTTGTAGAAGCCGGTGCCGATCCCGCTACCCTGGTGACAGCGCCCCTCCGGGGTTCGCACCCCTGTGGAACAGCCCGAATTGGGGTTTCGGTAGATACAAATCTGGAGACTGCGATACCGGGCCTCTATGTGACTGATGCATCCGTCCTGCCAGCCTCACCCGGGGCACCCCCCATTCTGGCAATAATCGCACTGGCACGATACGCAGCAGGGAAAATGAGTTTGTGAGAGATCAGAGGAATTCCTGATCGTTCATGTATGGTCTGAGTACGGTGGGAATCCCAACTGATCCGTCTTCATACTGGTAATTCTCAAGAATGGCACGGATTGTCCGTGAGGTAGCAACCTCAGTTGAGTTGAGGGTATGGATATGGTATTTCATCTCGAAATCGTCAGGATCACGCATCCTCATGCCGAGCCGGACAGCCTGGTAGGATGTGCAGTTTGAGCAGGATACAACTTCCCTGTATGCCTCTTCCCGCGGCATCCAGACCTCGATATCATACTTCTTTGCGGCAACTGTTCCAATGTCTCCAGTACAAATGAGGACAACATGGTAGGGGAGTCCGAGGTTTGTATAGAGCTCTTCGGCATTCGCAAGGAGTTCTTCATGGAAGCGGGGTGAATCATCGGGTTTGCAGAAGATAAACTGTTCAACCTTATGGAACTGGTGAACCCGGAAGAGCCCTTTGGTATCGATGCCATGTGATCCGATCTCTTTTCTGAAACAGGGAGATATGCCCGCTAATTTGAGAGGGAGGCTCT
Source organism: Methanocalculus sp. (assembly GCA_013329165.1). Lineage (GTDB taxonomy): Archaea > Halobacteriota > Methanomicrobia > Methanomicrobiales > Methanocorpusculaceae > Methanocalculus > Methanocalculus sp9912u. Next base: position 31,951 of record DUKV01000021.1, read on the forward strand.
TCTCTTCAAAGATCTCGTCCTGGTACATTGCACAGAGGGGGTGTTCGCTCGTTGCGATCAGGTATGATTCCGAATCTTCGATCTTATACATCACATCCTCAAAATCCGAGAGATCGGTGACGCCTTCATAGGAGCTGCGGTTCATCATGTACGGGGGGATTACCGGTGTAAAGCCTTTTTTCACCAGAAGATCGATTGCATACCTCTGGAGTGCCATGTCAAGAAGAGCCAGGTTTCCTTTCAGGTAATTAAACCCGGTTCCCGATGCACGTGCTGCCCGTTCAAAATCTGCCCATCCCTTTTCAACAGCAAGCTGGCCATGGTTTTTGATCGGGAAAGAAAAGTCCCGTATCGTTCCAACCCGGCGAATCTCAACATTGTGGCTCTCATCGTCCCCGACAGGGACAGTTTCATCGAGGATGTTTGGAAGTCGCATCAGGTAGTACCTGACCTTTTCTTCCGCTGCATCCTTCACTGAATCAAGCTCTTTTATCTTTTCAGGAAGTGCTTTTGCCTCCGCTAAAAGCGCTGACGTATCATGACCCGCCTTTCGCCCGGTATTAATCTCTCGGGAGATGGTATTTCTCCGCTGTCGAAGCTGGTCGATCTCGGCTTTCAGTTCCCGCACTCTCTTGTCGGTTGCCAGAAGGTCGTCAACCCAGCCAAGCTTCTCTGAATCATTTCTTTTGAGCAGATCTTTTTTGATCGTCCCGGGATATTCACGAACAAATTTAATATCAAGCAAGTACGCCACCCTCATCTACAGAGAATCTACCTATGATCTCTGTATGCAAGTTGTTTATGGTTTTCACCGAAAGATATTGTGAGAGAATCGAATCAATAGTTGGTCGGGTAAAAGAAGACTCCGCGCAGGCACACGGACTGTGTAAAAAAAAAGGTATTTAGAACCGGGGTTTCCGGTGCTTTGGGAGGCAGTCACGGCAATAGACGGGTCTGCCCTCTGTTGGCTTAAAGGGGACTTCACATTCACAACCGCAATCTGCGCAGATTGCCTTTGACATCTCACGTGGACCATCAAAGTTTCTTGGGCCGCCGAAGTTACCCCGGCCGCCAAAATTTCTTCCTTCCATTGTATAACTCATGCAGTTTTTAGGTTCTGCAAATAATATATGCTCTTTTAGTATAAAATACCCTCATAAGATATATAGGAGAAACCTGATGGAATGAATTCCTGACATTCAGTTGAAAAATCTCAATATTCCTTCTTTTTTGAATTATAGAATCCATAATGAACCCTTCTGTCAATATAAAAAATCCTCAGGTAATACATAGTGGCGGGAGTTTGATATCTGTCAAAACCATTGATATCCGGAGAATGTGGGTATCAATCGATCACAATGAATGCCACTCTTTCAGAAGTGACGATAAAAAAAGGATTAGAACCGGGGTTTCCGGTGCTTTGGGAGGCAGTCACGGCAATAGACGGGCCTGCCCTCTGTTGGCTTAAAGGGAACTTCACATTCGCAACCACAATCTGAACAGATTGCCTTTGACATCTCACGTGGACCATCAAATCTTCTTGGGCCGCCGAAGTTACCCCGGCCGCCAAAATTTCTTTCTTCCATTGTTTAGCTCATGCAGTGTTAGGTTCTGCAAAAAAATATTGAACCCGAGACTATAAAAGACCATCTCATGAGCGAACAATCGTGAAGAACACCTATTTCTTATCAATTGCTCTTTTCGCAGCCTCTGCAATCTCACCAACGGTCTTCTGAAGCTCATCACCAATCTGACGGGTTTTATTCTCAATATGTTCACGTCCCTCCTGTGTCATAAAGAGCTTTTTACCAAGGACAATAACACTCTCAACGGTTACCTCTACATTTTTTGAGGTGAGATGGATGAGATCCTCTATGCTTGGGGTTGTTGATGTGGCATCGTGAGCAGCTTCTTCTTTACCTTCAGGTTCTGGCGTTTCCGACACGGGTTCTTCATCAATGACATACCGCCCATTGACAAACCGTCCCTGTTTCTCTTCTGTTGTCATGGAGATGAATTATGATGCTGTCACTATTGAACCCTTCGAATCTGCCCAAACATGACTATTATGTGGTGTGATGAAATGCAGAACTGAGCAGATCTCTGAGTTCATCAGGATCCCGTACCGGTGGGAGGCAGCCTGCATGCCTGCAGGGATAGGCAACAGGTTCATCGGCATCTGTTATGTAGGCCTGTATCTTTGGAACCATTTCAATGAATTCTTCAAATGATGGCGAGACGTGAAGGTGCGTTGCAAGCAGGTTGCCTGATGATCTGATTGCATCATCAAATATCCCGCCTTTACTGACGGTTACCACATCAATAGCAGCAGGAGAGAGATGATGATATGAACTGATACTATGAATATAGGCATTCGGGTGACCGAGGAAGGCAGGTTGCAAACTTGCCATCATCGAATCTGCAATTTCCCAAAACTCAGGTTTCCCTGTGATCCGGTGGAGGAGGAGAAGATTGTGCAGCATCACAGCATTGCCTGAGGGTCCTGCCGCATCTTCTATATCCCGTGTCCGGTACAGTGATCTCTTCTCCGCCTCAAACCAGAACCAGTTTGCATCCGGATTATAGAAGATCCGAACAGCTGCTTCTGTGTGATCAATAGCCGATATAAGATATCCCGGCTCCTGTGTTCCCTGGTGGAGTTCAACTGATGCGGCTATCAGGTCTGCATAATCCGGAAGATAGGCATTTGAGGTCTTCAATCCGCCTACCATGGAATGGAAGAGATCGCCGTCTGCCTCATCAATTACGGATCTGAGCTTTGAATAGGCTTCTTCAGCGGTATGCATCAGATCCGGCTCATCTAACAGATGCCCGGAGCGTGCCAGGGCACCAATGATCTTTGCATTTGCATCCAGGAGGATCTTTTCATCACGGAATGGTCTGGGGCGACTCCTGCGGGCATCTGCAAGCCTCTCTCGCACCTGGTGCAGCCAGGATGGATCGTCCGGCTCAAAGGTGAGTCGGAGGGGAAGCTTCTCTGTATCAGCTGCATCGCCAAGCAGGAGATCAGCAACAGCATCTCCTTCTTCTCCACCAAAGAGCGACTGTATCTCCTCTTTTGACCAGAGATAGAATCCACCCTCCTCTCCCCCGCTCTCAGCATCCTCTGCTGTATAAAAGAGGCCTTCCGGTGAGGTGAGATCGGATCGTATATATGCTGCTATCCTCAGTGCCTCTTCTTTTAGGCGCATATCGCCGCAAACAGCGTATCCTTCAGAAAACGCATGCAGAAGAAGAGCCTGATCGATTGCCATCTTCTCATAATGTGGGGTCTTCCATTGCCGGTCAGTGGTATACCGGTGAAAACCGCCCCCAACCTGATCGTTTATCCCGCCTCTTCTCATAGCATGAAGAGTTTCAAGTGCCATTTCTGTTGCTTCAGGAATACCTGCCACTCCACCATACCGCAGGAGAAAAGTGACGAAATGGGGTGAGGGGAACTTCATTCCCTCACCCAATCCGCCATACTCGCGATCATATGTTTTCCGGAGGGCAGCATATGCAGCATCTGTCGGATTCTTCTCCTTCTCAACAGGTTCTGCTGCCCGGATATCCCCGGCAAGGTACGATCGGACCGCCTCTTCGACACGCCTCCCAAGGCTTTCCGCCTCTTCGCGCCTATCCCGCCAGAGCTCCCATATCCGGTCGAGGATCACGAGGAGTCCGGCACTTCCATACCGGGGCTCTTTTGGGATATATGTCCCGGCAAAAAAGGGCCGCTTATCCGGGGTCAGAACCAGGGTGAGCGGCCAGCCTCCGCTCCCGGTCATCAGCTGGCAGGTGGTCATTGCAATCCTGTCGACCTCGGGTCGCTCCTCACGATCGACTTTCACCGCAATGAAGCGGCCGGCAAGTGCCCGGGCCACCTCTGTATCAGAGAATGATTCCCTGTTCATGACATGGCACCAGTGGCAGGTTGAATATCCGACTGAGAGGAAGACCGGGATATCCGCTTCCCGTGCCTTCTCAAACGCTTCGTCTGAGAACGGGTGCCAGTCAATCGGATTATCTGCATGCTGACGGAGATAGGGACTCTTCTCATCTATAAGCCGGTTTGCCATACCGGATAATCGCAACTGATATGCTATTAATCCTCTTCTGTGGGCAGAGAGAAATCATTATATGTTTTGTATGATTACTCAGTCGCCATGGAAAGACGACTTTTTACACTGTATATCGCATTAATTCTCTGTATAGCAGGATTTGCCTTTTGTGAAGGATGTGTTGGTGAGGATGCCGGGCAACAGACTCCGGCTCCAACAGCCACACCAACTTATACTGCTACACCGACAGTAGAACCCACAAACGATAATACTGGTTCTTTCTCGGGAGCCGGAGATCAGAAGACCACAATGCCCCTTTCAGCCGGTGTCCACATGTTGACACTTGAAATGGAGAAGCCGGATGGATCAGAGCCCGGTGCCTCTACGGTCTCTATCTCAACTGAGAATGATGCCATTATGGTTGAAGGTAATTATACTCCTGAAGTTCGGCCCGATGCCATCATTGACGGACACTACCACTGGACATATGCGTTTATGCTTGAAGAGGAAGCCGATGCAACCGTTGAAGTCAGCCAGCTGGCTCCATGGACACTTCACGTCGGTGTCCCGAAGATGATCAATGGGATTCCGCCTCAGACATTTACCGGGGTCGGCAATGCTGCGACCCCATTCTTCATGATACCGGGTGGAAACTATAGCTGCCAGATCACGGGTGAGAATATGACTGTCATCAGTGTGGGACTGATGGATTATAATGGTACCATGTTGATGGATGATGACAGGGTAGCACCCCTTGCATTCCATCAGCTACGAAATGAGGACTTTGAACTCTATGTCGGGGATTATGCAACAACAGTTCCGGTTACAATCAAAGAAGGCGACAATTATCTCTTCAACATCATCTGTGACGGCAGGTGGTCTGTTACGTTCTCACCCGTAGAATAGAAGGCTCTCCGGTAGAATGAGAGAGATCTCTTCTCTCTCCCCAAGCATTTTTTAATTGAATTTATAACCCTCTTTTGGAATAATAATCTCAAACTGCGCCCCCTCACCCGGGACTCCCGTCTCCCTCATGAGCATGCCGGTGATGGCAAGGATCTCCCGGGAGAGGAAGAATCCAAAACCAGTATTCTTTCCAATTCCACGTCCAAATATGACCTCTTTTTGATCGCTGGCAACACCTGCTCCATTATCTCTCCACATGAGATGAAGCCTCTCATCACTCCGGTGGCAGTCAATGGTCACGGTAGTGGCATGCTCTCCATGGCGTATGGTATTATCAAGGAGGTTTGAAAAAACCCTCTCCAGCATCGGATCTCCAAAGATGGAGAGGTTGGTGCAGTTATTCGTGATTGTTATCGGATCCTTTGATTTCGGAATGAGCGCGGCAAGTTTCTGCCATGCCGGCTCACTGATACCAAGGTTCTCATAGAGGCGGGTACATTCGATATGGCGCTGAATTGTTCTGCCAGCCCCTTCACCTTCTCCAGGTACTCCTCCATCTCGGTATCATGATTCTTCTCTTCTGCAAATTCCAGATTGCCGAGCAGTACCATCACCTCATTGAGGATGTCGTGTCTTGTGATGCTGGAGAGGAGCTGGAGCTTTTTATTTGCGATTCGAACAGATTCTTCTGCTATTCTTCGCCCGGTGATATCATGAAAAATTCCTCTTGTCCTCAGCCTTCCATCATGGACGAATGAATTGACGTTCCCCTCAATATGAATCGGACGCCTGTCTTTTGTGAGAAAGATGGCATGAACTCCATTTACTGTTTTTCCTGAGAGAACGTCCTGAAACAGGCTTTTGCAGTGGGCAAGCGAATCGGGATGAATGATCTCAAAGAGCGAAAGGTTCTCTATCTCCTCATCTGAAAAACCCATCTTCTCTTTCCATGTGGAATTGACAAAGATGAAATGACCCTCCTCATCAACACTCTGGATCATCACATTGGCTTATCAAAGAAGTCGCGGTACCGCTCTTCACTCAACCGAAGCTCCATCTCAATTTGCTTCTGGTTCGTGATATCCCTGCTCGATCCGACAATATGTGTGATTATATCATCACGGATAACGGGAGTGAGGAGTGTCTCCCATATCTTTTCACCTGCGGGAAGGTTCAGTGTCTCTTCATAGATGATCGTGCCCTTAGTATCGAGACATCGCTGATAGTTTGCTGATACAACCGATCCGGCCTGTTCACCCAGGAGCTCCTCGGGTGTCTTCTGATGTAACATCTCTGTTGTCAGTCCGGTTGCAGCCTCATGTGCGAGATTATTGCGGATGAATCGGAACTTCCCGTCATCGGTCACCCTGATGAGGAATATGCAATCATCTGTTCCATTAAAGACCGTCTCATACTCGGTTGCGAGTCTTTTGGTCTCCTCTTCAGCACGCCTCCTCTCGGTTATATCAGAGATCTGCTCGACGATGAAGATCACCTCAGCATCATCATCAAGAACCGGGTAGGATCGGCAATCCAGATAGCGGTCCTGTTCAGGAAGGTATTTCTCTACCCTCTCCAGCTTCTTTGAACGGAGGGCCTTTTCTGTTGCACAGATATCACACTGTCGGTTGCGTCCGATCAACTCAAAGCACCGTCTCCCTTTCACCTCCTCCGGCTGCATATTCCGGAATGAGTACCCTGCCTGATTATAATAGACAATTGAGTGGTCCGGTGTCTGAATACCGATAAGGCAGTATCGTCTTCGATATAGAGAGCAGAATTGAGATCGAAATCGGCTGACATATTCAGCATGAGGAGCTATTCTGTATTTGCTCATCGTCTCTTCTTCTATTGCAGACAGAATAGGACTACTGGGAATAAAACGTTCTGATGAGTTGATACAAGGCTTTGATATATTGCTTAAGAAAAAGATTGAGATGAGTTTCGGATATTAGCGATCCGAACCTCCTCTTCTCATGCTGCGAGGGGGATCCGAACCCCCGACCTCCAGATATCCCAGATGATGGCGCCTTCGATTGCTCAAAACCCTATGAGTCTGGCGCCCTAACCAGCTAGGCC
>DUKV01000021.1:39054-44965 GCA_013329165.1 Methanocalculus sp.
TAACCAGCTAGGCCACCGCAGCATCTGTTCATTGCACGAGTTGTGCATAATAAGAAGGGCGCCTGCTCGTAAATAGCTTGCCATATGGCTTCAGGGAACATGATACCCTCAAAATCCCGGCAACAGAAAGAAAAAGGAAATTAATCTGATAAAATTGAATATTTCAGTCTTTTTTGCCATTATTCATATGCTGGATATACACATTGACTGCTGCTGTAACCGCTGCGGTCTCCTTTCCCTGACGGAGGGAAGCGGCCAGGGTCTGCATACGCGACTCTTCATCGCGGTAATAACTCTGGAGGTTCCGCATGATCTGCTGATCCGCAAGGAAATGTGTGTGCGTATTGCCCTGTATGAACTGTCGGTTATGCATCAGGGAGTGATGGAGTGGCAGGGTCGTCTTGACTCCAAGGATCACATATTCATAAATGGCTCTCCTCATCCGCTCGATCGCCTCAATCCGGGTGAGGCCATAGGAACAGAGCTTTGAGATCAGCGAATCGTACTGGGGCGGGATCGTATACCCGACATGAATACCTGAATCAACCCTGATTCCGGGCCCGCCGGGAGAACGGTACCGGACGATCTTACCAGGATCTGCGGTAAAATTATTCAGGGGGTCTTCAGCATTGATCCTGCATTCGATTGCATGACCGCGGAGAGAGATCTCATTCTGTTCATATACAAGCGGTTCACCGGATGCTATTGCAAGCTGCTGGCGGACAATGTCGACTCCGGTGACCAATTCTGTGATGGTATGCTCCACCTGGAGACGGGTATTCATCTCCATAAAGTAATAATTACCTTCAGAATAGAGGAACTCAACAGTCCCGGCATTTGTATAGTTACAGACCTGCGCAACCGTCAATGCTGAATCTGTCATCTTCTCCCGAAGCTCAGGCGTCATGATCGGACAGGGAGCCTCCTCAACAAGCTTCTGGTGCCGCCTCTGAATTGAACATTCACGATCATAGAGGTGTATACCCTGGCCATCATGATCAGAGAGCACCTGCACTTCGATATGGCGGGGCTTGTCAAGATATTTTTCGATGAAGATTGTCGGATCTCCAAAAGCAGACTGTGCGATCCGCATCCCTTTCTCGATAGCCTCGGCAATGCCGGAACTATCCCGGACGATCTGCATACCGATTCCGCCGCCACCGGCACTTGCCTTCACAATAACCGGGTATCCTATCTCTTCAGCAAAAGCGATCCCCGCTTCTGTCGAGGTTACTCCACCTTTTGTCCATGGTAGAACCGGAACCCCGGCAGCACTCATCGCCTCTTTGGAATCGAGTTTTGATCCCATCATGTGAATGGTCTTCGAAGATGGTCCGATGAATGTGAGGCCTGCCTTTTCCACATTCTCTGCAAAATGATAGTTCTCTGCTAAAAAACCATATCCTGGATGAATCGCTTCTGCCTCACAGAGTGTGGCAATCTCAATAATTCGATCCTGGTTCAGATAACTCTTCGAGGGGTGTGCTTCTCCGATGTGAAACACTTCATCGGCATATTTCACATGGAGTGCATTTTTATCAGGGGTTGAATAGATCGCAACCGTCTCAATTCCCAGTTCCCTGCAGGCACGCATAATGCGGATGGCGATCTCACCCCGGTTTGCGATGAGTACCTTATCAAAGAAGGTCATTGGACCACCAGCAAAATATCTCCGTTTTGTACGACCGCTCCGGTATCAACAAAGATTTCCTGGATTTTTCCATCAACCGGGCTGTGAATCGGGTTTTCCATCTTCATCGCTTCAAGGATGATCAGTATATCTCCTTTCTTCACCTCCTGACCGAGGCTCACCTTGACATCAAGCACCATCCCCTGCATATTGCTCTTGATACCGCCCGGGAGATCCCCGCGTGGGATCTGTGATTTCGCGGAACTGCCAACCGGAGAAGACAATACACTCCCTTCAACCGATACGATCCTGACAGAGAAGATCTCCCCATCAACCTCAACTTCCATCGCGTGGGGGAAATCAACAGATCCTGCTCCCTCCTTCTTTGGCACAGGTATGGGCTCGGGAGTCTTCTCTCCCCTGAGAAATGCCGGGGCAATCGCCGGATAGAGGATATAGGTCAGGACATCCTCTTCTTTTTTGATGATGCCCATACCTTCTGCCTCTTTCTTCATGCTCTCATAGATCGGCTCAAGCAGATCTGCCGGCCGTACCGTGATCATCTCTTCCCCATCGATGATCTGTTGCCGGATCGCTTCAGAAATTGGTGCAGGCGGACGTCCATACAGGCCATGTATATAATCCTTCACCTCTTTGGTGACGTTCTGGTACCGCCCGCCCATCAGTACATTCAGGACAGCCTGGGTACCGACAATCTGGCTTGTCGGGGTGACAAGTGGCGGGTAACCGAGATCCTCGCGCACATGTGGGATCTCATCAAAGACTGCCTGGAGCTTGTCGATTGCATCCTGCTCCTTGAGCTGGGAGACGAGGTTTGAGATCATCCCGCCAGGCAGTTGGTATACCAGAACATCGCTATCAATCCGCTCGGAGATGGGATCAACAAGGGCATTGTACTTCTTCCTGACATCCATACAGAGGTTCCGAACCTTCCGGAGTGCCAGGAGATCGATACCCGTCTCACGCGGTGTGCCGATCACCGAGGCAACAATACTCTCGGTTGCAGGCTGCGATGTCCCAAATGCAAATGGTGACATTGCAGTATCGAGAATATCAACCCCCGCCTCAATTGCTGCCTGGTAACTCATCGGAGCAATGCCGCTTGTAGAGTGGCTGTGGAGATCAACCAGCACATCCACACGTTTCTTTATCCCCTGGATAAGCTCACGGGTGGTTTCGGGCATGATCAGCCCTGCCATATCCTTGATGCAGATCGAATCGCATCCAAGTGAATAGAGTTCCTCAGCCATATCGATGAACGTTGTATTGGAATGCACAGGGCTCGTCGTATAGGATATTGCTCCCTGCATATGTGCTCCAACATCGGAAACAACCTTCATGGAGCTCTTCATATTCCGAATATCGTTCAATGCGTCGAATATTCTGAATATATCGACGCCATTTGAATGGGCTGCTGTGATAAAACGCTCCACAACGTCATCAGGGTAATGTCTGTAGCCGACAAGGTTCTGCCCTCGCAGGAGCATCTGAATCGGTGTATCCGGCAGCACTTCCTTGAGTGAGCGAAGACGCATCCATGGATCATCGTTTAAAAAGCGGATACAGCTATCAAATGTCGCACCGCCCCAGGCCTCAACTGAAAAGAAACCGATCGTATTCATCTCTTTTGCAATCGGTATCATGTCTTCAGTCTGAAGGCGGGTTGCGATGAGCGATTGATGTGCATCCCTCAGCGTGGTATCTGTGATGTGTACTCTGGAATCATTTGATTTTGTCATCTAAACACCTCGTGGGCTGAGGAATAGTAAAAATCGAGCCTCTCAAAAAATTACACCTGATAGTATAAATAAGTCACTAAAATGACAGTAAACTGTAAAACAAGGGAGGTAAGGCAATTACAGCAAGTAGAAAGTCTCTTTTTCTTCCAGGGAAACAAGGTACATAGGTCCCTCCCCCGGAAAAACCCCTGAGTGCGAGAAGGAGGGCAGTTTCATCTGATCGTCGTATATGCATCAGCAGCAATGATATGGCAGCTGGAATGAATGTTTTAACTCCGATTTTTAATCCTTTTATTGAATATGCCCTTCGAATCTGCTGAAGATCTGACCCTGCGAGATATATCCCCTGCATTGCCATCTCAGCTGCAAGTCCTATATCAAAACCCTTTCCCTCAGATCCTGCCCATACAAAGAGATCCAGCATTTCCCCCCCACGATAATCCGTGTATACCCAGAATGAGATGAAGAGGATCGCACCCATCCTGATACCATAGGATAATCCACCCCCGGTAAAGAATTCTGTTACCAGAGCTGGTAGCAGGATGAGCATTCCGAGGACGAATATAAGGTGCCTGTCTGGAATCTCCCATCTCCTCCACGAAGCCACAACCCACCACATAAGTGCAAGGATTGCCCCTCCGACTGAGAGAAACGCTCCAAGTGAGAGGAGGATAACGGAGAGGAGCCTGAGGCGTCCATCTCCAAAAACAGGAGGCTTATCCTCGTCATATGAGGACTTGTCACCGGATGCCGCCGGGATTTTAGGAGCAGTGTCTGCCGGGTGGAGAGAGCCGTTCCTCATACTGAGGTAAAATCCACTCTCAGGGAGGATCTCACGTTCATGGGTAAAGATGATGGTTATACCCGATCTCCGTTTCTCTATCATTGTGCAGAGCCGTTGTTTCATTTCAGTATCAAGGGAAGAGAACGGCTCATCAAGAATGAGGAGATCGGGCTCTTTTGCGAAGATACATGCGAGACCGAGTCTCTTTAATTCTCCCCGCGAGAGCCGGAGCGGGTCACGTATAAACAGCGTCTCCGGTAGTACTGATCTATCAATCATATCGGGGTCCACGCCCCATGATCGAATCTCTTCAAGCACGGTTGAACCGGTGATATGGTATTCCGGGAACTGCAGGAAGATGGCTTCTGAGGTGATCCCGGTTTTATAAAGCCTCCCCGAATCCGGCTGGAGGTGTCCGGAGAGGATGAGAGAGAGTGTGCTCTTCCCTGATCCGATGGGGCCGGTGATCAGGTAGATGCCGGGTACAAATTCCTGGTTTACCGAGAGGGCGAATATTCCCTGCTGGAAACTGATCTCCTCCAACACGACTTTCATCTTAGATCATCCTGACTGATCTTCCCATTTTCAAGAAACAATACGTGATCAGATTCTGCTGCAATATCCCTGTACTGGCTGCTCTGGAGAGTATAATCCGGGGGATGGGAGCGTATTGCCTCCTGAACCCTCCATGCGGTTTCACTATCAAGGTGTGAGTCCGCCTCATCGATAACGAGGAGAATGGGATCGATGACAAGAGCAGAGGCAAGGGCGACGAGCACCTTCTCCCCGCCCGAGAGTGTCCGGGTTTTTCTATCCAGAAGATGTGTGATCAAAAGGCGCTCTGAGATCTCTGCTGTTTGCTCTTCAATCTGATCGATCGAATCATGCCGGAATCTGAGTGGCGCTGCAATCTCATTGAAGACCTGATCAAACAGGATATTTCTGTCAGGGAACTCGGATACCCACCCTATATCCAGCGATCTCGGGGGGAGGCTGTCGATTTGAACTGTTCCGTGATCCGGGAGGCAGACTCCGGCACAGAGAGAGAGCAGTGTCGTCTTCCCTGCCCCGTTTCTGCCGAGAACTGTGGTTATACCCCCGGGTATCTCATATGAGGGAATATCGAGTATGCCATGGGAAAGACTCTTGATTTTTATCATGAAATCCTTTTACCGATGACAAGTGCTGCTATCCCTTTGATCATATCACCCGGGATAAATGGAATGACGCCGATCATGGCTGCAGCAACAAACGGTATCCCGGTTGAAACTGAAAGCCATGCAGTACCTAGTGCATAAATAGTGATGCTTGCTGCTGCAATCGCTATTATACCAATAAATTTAACTTCTTTTTCCAGCAGAATCCCGGCTATAAGTGCTGCTGGAATAAAACCGATGATATACCCTCCTGTGGGTCCAAGGAGAACTCCAATCCCGGCTGTTCCATTATGAAAGACCGGAAGGTTGCAGATCCCAAGAAGGATATACAGGGTAACCGGCAGTACAGCATACCTCTTCATAACAACTGCCGCAAGGAGGATGAAGAGTGTCTGGAGGGTGAAGGGAACGAGAGGGAGGAATGGAATGGTTATGGAAATCCATCCGCCGATTGCAATAAGTGCGGTAAATGTTGCTGTTCTCGTCAGCATTTGTGCATACCTGATATTGCCATACATCGTCAACCAGATCATCATTTGACAGTTTACGATAAAAAATATGGTATTAAAAAAGCCTGAGA
>DUKV01000027.1:0-19942 GCA_013329165.1 Methanocalculus sp.
TTTCCGGCGGCATAGGCATCGAACCCGAGGAGGGTGCATTCCAGATCCATTGCATCTGCAATCGCCTCCGTCGTCGAGCCGGGGCCGAGGATGAAGGGGCGGGGGGAGGCGAGGACGCCTGCCATGAAGTTTGCAATCTCCTGCCGGTCGTCATCTTCGTTCCCGGTTGTGAAGACCGTCTCTTTTGCATGCTGGAGATAGCCCGCCCGGTACGGTGTCCGTGCGATCCCATGGAGCCGGGTGCTGAGGCGGCCGTCCCGGTATGCCTCTTCATCGACATCCAGCACCTCGGCATCACGGAGCGGGAGGGAACCGGCATCCCGGATCAGGGCGGCGGCTGCGACAGGATCGGTTGCAAAGACCGCTGAGTACATCTTCACCCCCGCCGGTATCCCGAGGATCGGAATCGTGGTTCCGACTGCTGAGAGGATATCGCGGGCGGTGCCGTCCCCGCCTGCAAAGACGATTATATCTGCTCCTGCTTCCCTGAATGCAGCTGCGGCACGACGCGTATCCTCTGCTGTGGTCGGGTCACCGGATTCGTGGAGGACGCTGATCGCGTTGATCCCGCACTCCCTGAGTGCATCCTCGCCCATTCCGCCTGAGGCGGTGAGGAAGGAGAGTGTGTCGTTTTGTACGAGGGAGAGGGTCTCTTTCGTCCTGAGGGCTGAACGGGGGGTTGCCCCCCGTGCACGTGCCTCTCCCGAGAGTCCGTCGGTTCCTTTCAGCCCGACGGTGCCCCCCATCCCGGCGATCGGGTTGATCAGAAGCCCGATTGTCGGTGTCATCCTCTCTGTTTCGGAAGGTTTGCAAGCGATTCTTTGATCAGGTCGTCGGGGCAGTCGTAATCGATGATCCCGCCTGCATGATAGGCATCATATGCGGACATATCGAAGTGGCCGTGGCCGGAGTTGCAGAAGAGGATCGTCTTCGGATCCCCGGTCTTCCTGCATTCGAGGGCGACATCGATTGCCCCTTTCACCGCATGGGCTGCCTCGGGGGCGATGATGATCCCTTCTGTCCGTGCAAAGGTGATTGCCGCTTCAAAGACCTCGTTCTGGAGGTACGATCGTGGCGTGATGATCCCGTCATGGACGAGGCGGGAGACGATCGGGGAGTCGCCATGGTACCGGAGCCCCCCTGCATGGAGTGCCGGGGGGATGAAATCATGGCCGAGGGTGTACATCTTCAGCATCGGGGTGAGCCCCGCAACATCGCCGTAATCATATTCGTAGAGCCCCCGTGTCAGGGTCGGGCAGGCGGCCGGCTCGACACCGATGATCTCGGTCTCTTTCTTCTTCCCGGTCAGGATATCGCCTGCGAAGGGGAAGCTGATCCCGGCGAAGTTCGATCCGCCGCCGACGCTCCCGATGACATAATCGGGGTACAGCTCCTCCATAGCAAGCTGCTCGCGTGCTTCGAGCCCCATGATCGTCTGGTGGAGGCAGACATGGTTCAGGACTGATCCGAGCGAGTAGTGGGTGTTTGCATGGGTGGCTGCGTCTTCGACTGCTTCTGAGATGGCGATCCCAAGCGATCCCGAGGTGTCTGGATCTTTTTCCAGGACGGCACGGCCTGACGCGGTTCTCTGGCTCGGGCTCGGGATGCATTCTGCACCCCAGACCTGCATCATCGACTTCCGGTAGGGCTTATGAGCATAGCTTGACCTGACCATGTACACCGTGCATTCGAGATCAAAGAGGCTCGTTGCAAAGGAGAGTGCGGAACCCCACTGGCCGGCACCGGTCTCGGTGGCGATCCGCTCGATCCCTTCCTTCATATTGTAGTATGCCTGGGGAACAGCAGTGTTTGGCTTATGGCTGCCTGCGGGGCTGACACCTTCCCACTTGTAGTAGATCTTTGCAGGCGTCTTTAAGAACGTCTCAAGCCGGTGCGCCCGGATTAAGGGGGACGGCCTCCAGATCTGGAGAATCTCCCTGATCTCATCAGGGATTTGGATATTCTTCTGCTGGCTCATCTCCTGGCCGATCAGCTCCATCGGGAAGATGGGGGCAAGGTCTTCAGGGCCTGCCGGCTTTCCGGTTCCCGGATGGAGCGGCGGGTCAAGGGGGGAGGCGAGGTCCGCCTGGATATTGTACCAGGTCTTTGGGAGGCTCTCCTCATCGAGGTAGATCTTGGTCTGCATCATATTCCTCCAATTACACACATTGTTGTTCTATAATGTATGAATATGTACATCAAAGTAATAAAAGTATCGTTGATCAGCCCTGCCTCTTCTTCAGTTCTGTCTTCACCCGCATGTTTCCGGTGAGCCTGAGCTTTTTATCCCGTATGAGAGCGCGAATTGCTTGTTTCACCTCATCCCCTGTCCATTCCGATGCGATACCAAACGCCGGGAGATGGGCATGAGCCGGTTTCTGTGAGGATCCGGTGAGAATAGTTGCGGCGGTATCAATCCCAAAACGCCCGGATATGGACCCAATGCCTTGTAATATTCGATCTTCCAAGTTCATGCTTGCAGATCTGCAGATATCGCAGTTTCCGCAGCTCATCGCCGGATACTCTTCACCAAAGACGTCAAGGAGGCTCCGGCGGCGGCATCTGACGCTCTCACACCATGCCTGCATCGCATCGAGCTTTTTGAGCCGGATTGAGAGGTCGGTGTGGCTTGTGTACTCCTTCTGGATCAGTTTCCTTGAGATGGTAAAATCCTGCGGAGAGTAGAAGAGGAGGGATTCGGCGGGTTTCCCATCCCTCCCCGCCCTCCCGCTCTCCTGGTAGAAGGACTCGATATCCTTTGGAGGATGGAAATGGGCGACGAACCGGACATCGGGCTTGTCGATCCCCATCCCGAAGGCGACGGTGGCTGCGATCACCGGCACCTGGTTCTTCAGGAATGCATCCTGCACCCTTGAACGTTCATTACCGGAGAGCCCGGCATGGTACGGTTGCGCCATGATATGCCGTCTCCGGAGTTTTGCTGCGATCTCCTCTGCTGCCTTCCTTGATCGGCAGTAGATGATCCCCGACTGTCTGGGGTGATTTGCGATGAAGAGGGTAAGGCGGCGGAACCGCTCCTCTTCGCTCCTTTCTTTTGTTACGGTATACCGGATATTCGCCCGATCAAAGCCGCCGACATACCGTTTGGGAGATCTGAGCCGGAGCTGGGTGATGATATCCTCACGCACCTCCTCGGTTGCGGTTGCGGTGAGGGCGATGATCGGGGTTTTCGGGAAGAGATCGCGGATGATCGCGAGGCCACGATAGTCCTTCCTGAACTGGTGGCCCCACTGGGAGATGCAGTGCGCCTCGTCGATTGCGAAGAGTTTTGGGTCGGTTCTGCAGAGCAGTTCCTGGAATGCCGGCAGGCTGAGCCGTTCGGGCGAGACATAGAGGATCGTGATCGATCCATCTGTCAGTTCGGCTTCGACCGCCTTCCTCTGGTCATAGGTCTGGTTCGAGGTGAGGAGTGCCGCACTGATGCCCTGCCGGTTCATGTCATCGACCTGGTCTTTCATCAGGGCTATAAGTGGGGAGACGACGACGGTGGTGCCGCCGAGGAGGACGGCGGGGAGCTGGTAACAGAGGGATTTGCCGCCGCCGGTTGCCATGACGGCGAGGACGTCTGTACCGGCGAGGAGGTCTTCGACGATCCTCTCCTGGTTCGGCCGGAATGTGGTGTGGCCAAAGAATGCTTCAAGGGTCTTCTGGCAGGTGTCGTCTGCCTTCATGGCATCTCCCTGAGATTTTTGTACTCGATATAGCTGACGAATACAAGCCAGATAAGGGCCAGGGCAGGGGG
This sequence comes from Methanocalculus sp., assembly GCA_013329165.1. GTDB lineage: Archaea > Halobacteriota > Methanomicrobia > Methanomicrobiales > Methanocorpusculaceae > Methanocalculus > Methanocalculus sp9912u. The sequence continues at coordinate 3,764 of DUKV01000027.1, forward strand.
GATGATGATAAAGAAGAAGAGGTGATCGGGGGAGAAGACACCAAAAAGAGTGAGGCCGGCTGCTGCACGGAAGACATGTGGACTTCTCTGGTGTGTCCGGACCCAGACCTCATCGCTCCTCATCGTCCAGGGGGTCCGAATCCCCATCATCTTATTCCTCTTCATGAACCGGGGGAGGAGGAACGAGAGGGAGAGGTAGAAGAGGGCGAAGAGGATCGGGAAGAAGAGACCCGGATCAACCGGGTAGCCCAGGAGGCTCAGGCTCTGGAAGATCTGGATGCCGAAGAGGAGGGCGAGGGCGAGGACGATGAACCAGCCGGTTGCCCTCCGGGTCTTTGTATCTCCTGAGCCGAGATACTTCAGCATAGTCCCGAGGATGAAGGCGGCCGCAATGAGGATTGCCGGGATGATTGCGAGCCCAAATGCCGTGTCAGACCATGCGTCAGGCTCACCTCCCATGGTCCAGTGGGTTGGGATCTGCTCCGGGGCTGCCGGGTAGATGAGGACTGCTGTGAGGAGTGATGCGGCGATGATGATGAGTGTGGCGATCCGGTGGGCTTCCATTGTCTAGTACTCCCTGTTGATCGCACACCCTGAAAAGGGATACTGTCCGGGGGTCTCCGGGGGACCGGATGGTTGTGTGTACTCAACTGATTTATACCACAAAGCCGGATGATCTGTTATGTACACCCGGACAAAAGGCACCGTCCCCGTCCCCGGTGGTGAGATCAGTTACTGTGTTGCCGGCAGGGAGCAGACCGGCATCCCGCTGATCCTGGTTCACGGAGGGCCGGGGGGGAGCTATGATGCATTCGAGCCGTTCCTTTCTCTGGCTGCATCCCGGCCGGTGATCTGCTATGACCAGCTCGGTTCATACCGCTCACCCGCACCTGTTGATGATTCGCTTCTGTCGCTTGAACGGTTCGCCGATGAGCTGCATGCGCTCAGAAAGGCGCTGGCACCGGGGCGGGTCCATATCCTCGGCCATTCATTCGGGGCGATGGTTCTGCTTGCGTATATCGGGAAGTACGGACAGGAGGATATCGCTTCACTGACACTCGCCGGGCCCCTGATCTCGTCGCCACGCTGGGAAGCAGACCAGCGGCGGCTCTTATCTGAGATGCCGCCGGATACACGGGCGGTGATCGAGATGCACGAGTCATGCGAGGTCTATGACTCGCCCGCGTACCAGGAGGCGATGATGGCGTACTACCGCCGCCACCTCTGCCGGATGGATCCCTGGCCGGACTGCCTGATGCGGATGTTCGACTATATGGCAGTCCCGATCTACCTGGCGATGTGGGGGCCGTCCGAGTTCACGGTCCGGGGGACCCTCCGGCAGAAGGATCTGACAGGTGTCCTGCCGACACTCCGGCTGCCGGTCCTCTTTACCTGCGGGGAGTTTGATGAGGCGACACCCCTGACGGTCCGGGACTTCTGCGATCAGACAGAGGGGGCGGTAATGAAGATCTTTGCCGGTGCATCGCACATGCATTTCCTTGAGGCGGAAGAGGAGTATATGACGGTGCTCTCGGCGTTTCTGGATGGAGCGGATCGGTAGGGGGGAGGAACGGGCTCCCCCACTGACCCGAGCAAAACTTTTATTGCCCGAAAGAACACTGAATAAAATGTATTAACCCCCCACCTTGCAATGCAATGTGGTTTTTTCATGAGCTCCAGGAGGTTATTATATAACCTCCTGTTTAACATATTAATTCTGATGACACGCGTATGTTTTTTTATTGACGGCAGTAATCTCTACCATGGCTTAAAATCTCATTGCGGTAAGACAAATATCGATTTTTATAAATTATGCCTGAAACTTTGCGGAGATCGGCAACTCATACGGATTTATTATTATAATGCTCCCGTCAATAAAGAGGATAACGAAGAAATGTACAAAAAACAACAGAAGTTCTTTGAGGGTCTTCGTAGAACGCCCTATCTTCAGCTTACCCTCGGCAGATTGGAACGGCGAAATCATGTGATGGTTGAGAAGGGTGTAGATGTCTTCCTCGCAATCGATATGTTACGGTATGCTTATTCAGGAACATATGACGTTGCAGTGCTGATTAGCAGTGATAGTGATTTTGCCGGAGCTATTCATGCGGTGAAAGAGGTGGGTAAGCATGTTGAGTATGTTCATTTCAAAGAGGGTGTCTCGAGGCATCTGCTGGATTCCTGTGATGTACATACTCTCCTCACGAAAGATTTTATCGAAGAATGTTTTCATAGCTGAGTCCGGGAAAAGAGAAGTCGAAAGTCAATAGAGAGGCTTCAATTTCTTTTTTTATGCGATCAACAATCCTGGATTGATAGTTTTCGGAACATTTTCAAAATGAGGGGATTTAGGAAGATTATGCCTGCTTCACGAGCAGGTAGATACCCCCGAGGGCTGAGAGGGATGCGAGGATATTGATGATCGAGAGCATGTCATCTCCATATCCCATCATCGAGGTGATATCGTAGACTGCAAAGAGCAGGAATGCAAGGGCAAAGAGGTATCCAGCCTCTATCTTCAGTCTGTACCCCGCATAGCATCCGAGGATAACGATAATCAGCTGAATGGCGATAGAAACCGGGGTGAGCATCTCGGCGAGTGCCATAGTCTGGAATACGGCTTTTAAGTATTTATTTGTTGATATCAAACAGTAGTTTCCGGGGTAAGAGTAATAGGAGAAGGAGGCTTAAATCAGGTCATCAACAGACGATATCTCCTGGAATCGTCCCCTGGCAATATCTTCCTCACTCTTCTGTATCATTGCCATCGTTTCAGGATTGCTCAATATTTCGAACGTATCAAGGAGGGTATCAAGGTCCTCCTGCCGAACCATTGTATCCTGAATCTTTTTGAGCTCCAGATAGAGATCTTCAATGGACACTGCCTGATGCATGAGTAGTAGTGATTATATAATCCGATAAAAGAGTTCTGATGGGAGAGAGCTGGCGGAGTAGTATCGAATCAGACTGAATAGACTGAAAGGTGACAGGGGGGGGTTAATTATCTCTTGTACTAGTACTGCTCACAACAATAACACGATCTTTTTCCTTTGCTTTTTTCTGCCCGGAAAGCCGCACAAACACTTTCACCATGCACGGTGAGGCTCTATATACCGGGGAGGGTGACCCTGAATGGAGCAGAAAAGAAGAGAGCAGAAGAGCGTTTTCCATCATACGGAGTGTACACTCTGAAAACCGGAGAAAGAGCAACACGAATAACACGATAGCAGTTGTTGTCCGGTGGATGCCCACCCCCCCTGACCCGTTTTTTTGATCTTGGAAAAAACACTCACACCCCGCACGGCTAACGCCTTTTATCTATCTCTGCAAACGGGATTGTATGCAGAGAACACATGTGAAAGACGACTGCTCAGGGTTTCAAAATGATATTCAGGGCATAGAAGCCATCCTTTGGGAAGAAGGCCATCTGAAAGGGAAACCAGTTGCGGAAGATGAGCCATCTGCGGGAGAGATCCCTGCCAGAGGGATCTGCTGATGGCCTTCACGAAATCCCTCTCCCTTTCCGATCATCTCCATCCCTATCTCGAATCCTACCATGCAGAAGGCCGATCCATCTCGGCACTCGCCTCCCGGCTCTTCTCCGAGTACTTCACCGGGGCATCGGGGATGTATGGAAGTGCCGGAACAACCGGAGCATCCGGAGCAACCGGTATCGGCGGGACAAACGGGGCATATAGAGCTGCCGGAGAGGAAGAGAAAGCTATGGCCGGGAAGATGGCCGGCATCCGGTACGCCCTGATACAGCAGGATCTCGACCGCGTCAGGGCTGATCTCGAAGCAATCGAACAGGAGCTTAAGCAGGCGAACACCACCTTCCAGGCGGCGGCCGAGCACAGGAATGCCCGGAGACACCAGCAGGAAACCCTTCTCCGGGATGAGATCGGGCGTGAGTTTGCCGACATCACGGGCGAATTAGGTGCAGCAGGCGAATGGGGTGCAGATCCAGAGAACAGAAAGAAGGCGGCCGCCCGCTACCGTGCCTGGGCCCGGAGCCTCCACCTTGAGGGATCTGATCCCATCAGCATCATCAACCACAGAATCGCCGCCATCGCCACCCGCACCGGCCGGCCGGCGGCCGAGGTCAGGGAGGCGGTGTATCGGCACCTGCCGGGGATCGGGGAGGCGAGGTGAGGGGGGGCAGTAGCTTTGAATCACATTTCTTTTTGTTATTGGAGGGAAAGATGAGCAGGGCAAAACACAAAATTCATTCTTAATCGTAAGATAGAAATGACATCAGCACAACATCACTCATCATATGAATGATATTCAAGAGGTTTCAATAAAGAATTTTCGAGCCATCGATGAGATATCATTTACACCAAAACGCATCAATATCTTTGTCGGTCCAAACAACAGTGGTAAATCCTCTGCTCTCGAGGCAATTGCATTATTAAAATCCAGTGGGAACAAGTGTGAAGATTCGCTGGGAGTCTATGTTTTAGGAGAGATTATTGATAAATATTCAATGGATTACCTTTTTCAGGATATTGAGAAACCCATTGACATTTCATATAATAACAGTTCTATTTCGATACGTTACTATTCAGAGGGATACCCAACAGATGGGAGTGGAGCTTTAATTCGAGAGTATTTAAATGAAATAACACAGGATTATTTTAATCAACCCGACACTATCAATCGGATTCGAACAAGGTTTTTTTTGGAGCAACGATCTCGATCAACGAATTCACAGAAGATGCAACAATTACGGCTTGACGGATCACTTCCATCAGATAGTCAGCGTCGATTACATTATGAGGATGTGGAAACTGAGGATGATGATGAGCGATTAGAGAATTATATCAAAAATGTGGAGAAGAAACTCGAATCACATCTATACCATAAGAAGAAGATTGTAATATCCGGGTTTTTTGAGAAATCACCCATTTTTCTTTATTTAATTCTTGAAGACGAGAATATGAGACTAGTGCGGCAGCAGGAAGAGATATTCGATTTTATGAGGTATCGGATTAAGAATTTTCATGCAATATATTCTCATACACATCAATCAACAGGCTTTGTAAGCGATTACGATACAGAATATCAATCAGGCAGGGTCGAGGAACTCCATGATAAAGTGGTTCGAAAGAACCTGATCTCCGAATCTCATCATCGCATTATTTCTAAAATACCCTATATCGAGGATATACGAAAGACGGATGACGGACTTTTTGTTTCATTACGCGGACAGAACCGGATCATTCCATTAGCATCAATGGGAGAAGGATTCAAATCGATGCTGAAAATTTTTTATTTAAGTGTCCTTGCAAAGAACGGCGTAATAACTCTGGAAGAGCCGGAACTCTCCCTCCATCCGGGATATATTGAAATGCTCGCCGATGCAATCATCTTTTGCTCGAGTGATACACAATTCTTTATTTCAACCCATTCAAACGACCTCATTCAAAGCCTGCTTGAGGTTGCAGACCAGAACAACTGCCTGGATTCAGTCCAGATCATCAAAATGCATCCACGGCTGGATACTCATACAATAGAGGCAGAAGAGATACCCGGAGCAGAAGCTCTCGAAGATATCGAGACGATCAATATTGATCTCCGGGGGATCTGAATTGATTCGCCCTATTTTATGTGAAGGGAAACATGATTGCTGGTTTTTAGATGAAGTAGTTCAGGTGGAATGTTCCATAGATCCACTCTGTATCCATAAGGATCTGGGAGAGTTTCAGAAATGCTATCGTTCGGATTACCATTTTTTTGAGTGCAGTTGCATCATTCTCTCTGACAACGGACATGAATTGATGGACAAATATGTTCCAGCCATTATGGATTTCTTCGGCACAAAGGAGCTCAATTTGCACTATATCGTCCTTAAAGATGCAGACTACTCCGATCCCGCACATTTACTCACAACATATTCAGAATCCATGAGCAGGCTCCTTCAAACAAAGAGAAGAAGAGACATTTCTATCGAGCATGATCCGGCAGATCACACCATATCAATGGTTTCTGACAGAGATGATCGTTTTTCCTTCCATTTCCACTTCATATTCATCCCTCAGAGCCTCGAAAAGGCCATTGTCGAGAAGTCATTAGAGATGTATCGATCACTTACCAGAGGCGGAACGGCGATAGTGAGCGAGGACCATCACAAAGCACTGAATGATATTGCATGCCATCAGGGTTTCCATGACAAAGAGGCGCTGATTCGACATGCGGTGAGGGAACGATGGTTTCGTGATGAAGACTGGTATAGAGAGCTCATACGCAGGATGACGAGCAGGATATAAACATAGGACATACAATTCTGGATACAGAATTCAAGATACTGAATACCGTATACGCAGTATTGCAGTATTAAGAATCAAGAGGGGTTGCACAGATGAGAGTTTTACTGTCCATTAAACCAAAATATGCAGATAAAATTCTGGCAGGCTCCAAAAAATATGAGTTCCGTAAAGTGATCTTCAGACATCCTGATGTCCATGAGATCGTCATCTATTCAAGCAGCCCGGTGAAGAAGATTGTCGGTACATGTACTATCCGATCTGTGGTTGAACATGATCCTCTCGCCCTCTGGGAACATTGCAAGGAGGCAGCCGGGATCGGTGAGGAGGATTTCTTCTCATATTTTGAAGGAAGGAAGAGAGGATATGCAATAGAGATCGGAGAGATCAACCACTTTGACAAACCTGTTGATCCGAAGGTCTGCGATCCGGAGTTTGTCCCCCCGCAATCATTCCAGTATGTGAATGATGCCTTCTATTCGAAGATCAAGAACGCAGCAGGACTAAGGGGGTTTTAAATGGGCGTATAGACACACTCAGTTTTAGTTGCCGGGTGGTTGCCGGGTAGTTTCACTTCGAACACTTTTCAACCCCATTTCCCCCTTATTTCAAAATCAAAAAGAATTCCTTGTTGCAGGGGCATTTCAGAGCGATATTTTCGCACCTCTGATCCCGGTTTTTCACCCCGCAATGTAGCCCATTTGATGTTGCCGGGTAGTTTCACTAAAACCATTATTCCCGCATATTCTCCCCTGCTTCAAATTTCAACAATAATCCTTGTTGCATAGAAATCTCCAGGCGGCAATTCCACATTTACATCCCGGTTTTCAACCACAGAATACAGTCCGTTTTTAGTTGCCGGGTAGTTGCCGGTTAGTTTCACTTCGAACACTTTTCAACCCCATTTCCCCCTTATTTCAAAATCAAAAAGAATTCCTTGTTGCAGGGGCATTTCAGAGCAATATTTTCGCACATCTGATCCCGGTTTTTCACCCTCATAATGAGACCCATTTGATGTTGCCGGGTAGTTTCACTAAAACCATTATTCCCGCATATTCTCCCCGGTTTCAAATTTAAACGATAATACTTGTTGCAGAGAAATCTCCAGGCGGCAATTCCACATTTACATCCCGGTTTTCAACCACAGAATATCGTCCGTTTTTAGTTGCCGGGTAGTTTCACTTCAACCACTTTTCTGCCCAATTTACCACCTATTTCAAAATCAAAAAGAATTCCTTGTTGCAGGGGCATTTCGGAGCGATATTTTCGCACATCTGATCCCGGTTTTCACCCTCGCACCGTGACCAGTTTTAGTTGCCGGGTAGTTTCAGATAAACCATTAATTCGCCCATATTCCCCTCTTTTTCAGAATTCAAGGAAAATACTTGTTGCAGGAAAATATTCCGCCAGTTTTTTCCTCTTAATCATCACGTTTGCCTGACTCCCGGACATCCTCACTTCCTCACTTCCGCACTTACAAAATTTTAGGACTTCCCGACTTGTATTGTGGTTCGATTTGATGGCTATTTGACGGGTATTTGACAGCAAAAACAAGGAAACCCAATTCAAGCCCTAATCGGAGATCAGAGCGATTCTGTATTTGATGGCTATTTGACGGGTATTTGACAGCAAAAACAAGGAAACCCAATTCAAGCTCCAATCGCAGATCCGAGCGATTCTGTATTTGAGGGCTATTTGACAGGTATTTGACAGCAACAACAAGAAAACCCCAATTCAACCCCCAATCGAAGATCCGAGCGATTCTGTATTTGATGGTTATTTGACAGGTATTTGACAGCAAAAACAAGAAAACCCCAATTCAAGCCCTAATCGAAGATCCGAGCGATTCTGTATTTGATGGCTATTTGACGGCTATTTGATAGCAACAGCATGAAAACCCCAATTCAAGCCCTAATCGAAGATCAGGGCGATTCTGTATTTGATAGAGACTATGATGGAAGCAAACCCTACTTCCGTCTCACAGATAAACAACTAATTTAGCTGAACAAAAATCACAGAAATCACAGGTTCTGGTTTTGGATCTAATATACGCTAATTCATTCATCATCAAACCTAAGCCAGCTTTTTTCAAAAGATTAATGGGAGCTAAACCCAAAGGTCAATTTCATACCATGTCCCGGCAATCCAAAACCCCTGTCAAAGAGATTGACCAATACGATCACAAAGGCACCTGCCGATTGAATAATCCACCAATTGGCCTTGTTGATGCAGAAACTGATCCTGATAATGAGACAAAAACCTATTCTTATGATCCGCATCTTGACCCCCAACTCACTTGGGCCGGGAAAGCTGAGCATACCTCGTTTAAAGTCCCGACAGTTTCACTCCACGTCCACGAACGAATCGATCCACGGACAATAATTAAAGCCCTGAGAAAACAGAATGGAGAGATTAAACGGCAGGCATCACTTTTTGAGTTCTCCATTGAGAACCCACCGCTCCGGGAAGCAGTGGAATTCTACCGTCATAAGCACAACTGGTCAAACCGGCTTATTGCCGGGGACTCGCTCCTTGTCATGAACTCACTTCTTGAGAAGGAGGGAATGGCTGGCCATGTGCAGATGATCTATATCGATCCACCATACGGAATCAAGTATGGTTCGAACTTTCAGCCATTCGTGAACAAGCGTGACGTGCAGGATGGAAAAGATGAAGATCTGACACAGGAGCCGGAGATGATCAAGGCTTTCCGTGATACCTGGGAACTTGGAATCCATTCATATCTATCGTATCTACGGGATCGGCTGCTCCTTGGACGAGAACTCCTAACGGAGAGCGGGAGTGTGTTTGTACAGATCTCGGACGAGAACGTGCACCATGTGCGGGAGATAATGGATGAGGTTTTTGGAAAGGAGAATTTTATTACTCAAATAAATTATAGGACATCTGTTGGATTGGGTTCAGAATACTTAGATACTGTTACGAATTACCTTGTATGGTATGCTAAAAATATGGGGTCATTTAAATACCATCAATTATTCCTTATTTTAAAACGAGGAGAGCAAGGAGCAACACGATATACTTTACAAGAAAGTCATACGCAAGTCAGTAGAACCCATTCCTTGACCAATGTTAGTTCAATGACAACTGAAAATGAATACCAATATTTTTTCCGTCAAGGTTTGACATCTCGGAGTGGTGGAGCCAGTACACAATTCCCTGTTTACTTCAACGGGAAATCTTACTTACCTACTGCTGGGGGTTGGAGAACCAATCCAATTGGAATGAAAAGACTTCTTGAATCCAATAGGATTGCCATTGAAGGAAAAAGGTTGACCTTTAAAAAGTACTTTGGAGATTTTGGAGCAATTGCACTAACAAATTTCTGGAATGATGTTTCTGGTGGCATATCAAGTCGAACAGATTCAAAAATCTATGCAGTTCAAACAGCATCAAAAATCATCGAACGCTGTCTCTTGATGACCACCGACCCCGGGGACCTCGTCCTTGACCCCACCTGCGGCTCCGGCACAACCGCATATGTTGCAGAGAAATGGGGCAGGCGATGGATCACCTGTGATACTTCGCGTGTGGCAACTACTCTTGCCAAACAGCGGCTAATGACCGCCATATTCGACTATTATGAACTTGCTCATCCGGATCAGGGTGTCGGCAGTGGTTTTATCAATAAAACCGTTCCGCATATCACGCTCAAATCCATAGCAAACAACCCTGAGATAGACATTATTTACGAGAAACACAGGCCAAAAGTTGAGAGAGCACTTGAGTCACTGAACTCTGCCGCAGGTACAACTTTTGAAGAGTGGCAGGTTCCCTTTGATCCTGATACAACATGGCCAGAATCGGTGGTGAAAAGCCATACACAGTTCCTCGAAACCCGGAGGAAAAGGCAGGCTGAAATTGACGAAAGCATCAAACGAAACGCACCTCAGGAGACTCTCTATGATCAGCCGCAAGTGAACAAAGACAAAGTACGAATCACCGGACCATTCACTGTCGAGGCTGTTCCTGCTCCAACTGTCAAGCCAATTTCAATTGACTGCTCAGAACCTCTTCCAGCCGATGATTCTGCGGCAAGAACCGGAGAATCAGTCAGGCAGGATGAGTGGCGAACTGAGCTTCAGAGCAATGGCATACGGGGTAAGAGTGGGCAGAAGATTGCTTTTTCACATCTGGAACCGCTTGGAGGAACACGCTGGCTGCATGCCCGTGGCGAAACCAAGGAAGATACGCCAAAACACATTGCAATTTCATTTGGACCCGAACACTCGGCTCTTACCTCAAAGCAGGTTGAAATGGCATTAAACGAGGCTCGACGCCTTGTTCCCCGTCCGCAGATACTTGTATTCGCCTCATTCCAGTTTGATCCTGAAGCGGCAAAGGATATCGATGAAACACTCTGGCCAGGAGTCACTCTCATCAAGGCTCAGATGAACACAGATCTCCAGACTGATGATCTGAAGAAGAAACGATCCAGCAATGAAAGTTTCTGGCTAATCGGACAACCCGATATCAGCATAAATAATGCGGGAGAAGGCAGGATTCAGGTCACGGTCAATGGGTTTGACTACTACGACACCCGAACAGGCACTGTTGACGGAGGAGGGCCCGAAAAGATCGCGATGTGGATGCTTGATACTGATTATGATGGTCGGAGTCTTTATCCACGCCAGGTATTCTTCCCAATGGCAGGGAAAAATGAAGGTTGGGCAAAGCTTACAAAGAATCTCAAGGCAGAGATCGATGAAGAGAAGATCGAGGCATTCAGGGGGACAACATCACTCCCATTCAAACCAGGTGATAATCACCGCATCGCCGTGAAAATCGTAGATGACCGAGGTATTGAGAGCGTTATCGAGCGGGATATTGAATTTGGGGGAGAATAATCGATGTCGCATGCGACCATTGATCAGCTTATCATTAATCCACCCTATTCTGAGCCACAGGAGCACTGGAGATATGACCGGATAACACGCTCTTTTGAGCGGGTTCCAACACGGCGCCCTGCCGGATATATTGTAGCATCAGAGAGTGCCCGTTCATTTGATGATCCGGGGCATTTCATAGAGATCCCTCTCGTAAATAAAATACGAGAGAGAGTAAAGGCATGGAGAAATGAAGGATATCCCGGCATCACAGGTATTACCCGAAGGCTTCTCGATCACTGGACCCAACGAAAGGAACGAGGGGATATTCCATTCTTCTTCTGCCAGATTGAAGCAATTGAGACGATTATATGGCTAATTGAAGCTCCGGAATCATCAAAAGCCGGAATCGATATCGAATCTGATGGCGGGGAATTTATCCGTTATTGCTGCAAGATGGCAACCGGAACCGGAAAAACTGTCGTCATGGCGATGCTTATTTCATGGCTTGTCTTGAATAAAGCAACGTATGCAAATGATGCGCGATTCTCTCAGAATATACTGGTTATTGCACCCGGTCTCACGGTCAAGAGCCGTCTCTCTGTCCTAATCCCCTCAAGTGAGGATAATTATTATGATGCCTTTGACATCATCCCTCAAGGGTTAGCTGAGAAGCTTCGATCAGGAAAGGTACTCATTCAGAACTGGCATGCTCTTGCATGGGATACTGATGAACAGATCAAGAAGAGGCGGAGCGTGGATAAGCGTGGTGCAAAGAGTGATGAAGCATATGTCCGGGACGTTCTCGGGGAGATGAGCCGCCATAAAAATCTCATCATTATCAATGATGAAGCCCATCATGCCTGGCGGATTCCCGCAGAATCAAAAATTAAGGGTCTTTCTAAAGACGAAATCGAAGAGGCAACCATCTGGATTCAAGGGTTGGACAGGATTCACCGGGCACGAAATATTCTCTCCTGCTTTGACTTCACTGCAACGCCATTTGCACCAAGCGGCAAAAAGAGCAGTGAAGAAGCATTATTTCCATGGATCGTCAGTGATTTTTCTCTTAATGATGCTATTGAATCAGGGCTTGTAAAAACACCTCGTGTTGTGGTACGGGATGACGGCAGGCTCACTTCAGATTATAAGTCCCGTTTTTACCATCTCTACATGGATAGCGAAGTTCACGATGATCTCAACCGAAAAGCTGAGGAATCCGAGCCCCTTCCGGATATTGTTACAAATGCATACTACTTCCTGGGAGTCGACTGGCTTGAGAAGAAGAGGGATTGGGAAGCTGGAGGGAGAGATACACCGCCGGTCATGATCACCGTTGCGAACAGGACAGAGACTGCTGCACGGATTGCATATGCATTTACCCATAAGAAGATCCGCATAGATGAACTCTGCGAAGAAAGCCGCATTCTTCATATCGATTCAAAAGTTCTCAAAGATGCTGAGACAGAAACTGAACAGATTATTACACCAGTTGATATTGAGCAAGGGGAGTATGAACGCCCGCTCACCAAAAAAGAACAGGCTGAACTACTACGACAGCAGGTTGATACAGTTGGAAAATCCGGACAACCGGGTGCTGATATCCAGAAGGTCATCTCTGTCGGAATGTTATCTGAGGGATGGGATGCCCGAACGGTAACTCACATTATGGGACTGCGGGCCTTCTCCAGCCAGCTTCTCTGTGAGCAGGTTGTCGGAAGAGGATTGCGAAGAACAAGTTATGATGTAGAGCAGGAGACCGGGCTCTTTTCTCCGGAATATGTTAACATCTTCGGAGTTCCTTTCACATTCCTCCCCCACGAAGGAGGAGAAGATGCTCCACCAAAACCCGAAAAACCAAAGACTAAGATAGAGGCACTGATATCACGCCAGGATTATGCCATAAGCTGGCCGAACGTCATTCGAATAGAGCATGTATTCCGACCTGCATTAACACTTGATATCTCTCAAGCCAAACCCCTCATTCTTGATGCCGCCTCAACTTCTCAAATCATTGAGATTGCGCCAATTGTTGATGGGAAACCAGCATTAGAGCAGATCAGTACAATCGATCTCCAAAAGCTTGGAAAGGAGTTTCGTCTTCAGAAGATCATCTTTGAAACTGCCCGTGATGTCCTTGACCAGATGAGGCCGGAATGGAAAGGTACTACCACCGATCTTATTGGACAGTTGATTAGAATCGTTGAGCAATTCCTAATGTCTGATAAAATAAAAATAAATCCCGGCCTTTTTTCAACTGATGAGTTCCGCAAGCGGATCATGATGATAATAAATATGAATAAAATCGTCCAGCATATCTATGAACAGATCCGGGAAGATAATACAGAATCAATCGAGCCAGTCCTTGATACCAACCGACCTATTCGTTCAACTGCCGATATGAAGGTATGGTATTCCACAAGACCATGTGGCCATACAAAAAAATCCCAGATCAATTTCTGCGTCTTTGATAGTACATGGGAGTCAACGGAGGCATTTGCTCTCGATAATAATCCAAATGTCAAAGCATGGGCAAAGAATGACCATATCGGTTTTGAGATAGTTTATCTCTATCAGGGTGTGGTGAGAAAATTCCGACCTGACTTCTTAATACAACTTACAAACGACGAATACCTCGTCCTTGAGGTAAAGGGGCAGGATACAATAGAGAACAGGACGAAAAGAACCTTCCTAGCCGAATGGATCAGGGCTGTGAACGGGCATGGAGGTTTTGGTCGGTGGCATTCCGATGTATCATTTAACCCGGCGGATATTGACGGGATAATTGGGAAGTATTTGTGATGAGCTTTATAAATAAAGGATAAAAATATGTCAGAAAAAATAAAATATTTATGTCTATTTTTATCTATTATATTCGTTATTTATATGGCTTTAATCTTGGTTTCATCTTACGAACACTACATTCTTGAGAAGGAAATTGATGATATTTTTCACTCAGAGATTTACCCAAAATCAACATCAGATATTGATGTTATTATCCAAAAAATGGCAAATGTTCAAGATCCGGAATTGAAGTTGCAACTCCTATCCAAATGGATACAAGATGATTTTATTTTCTCATTAAATAATAAATCATTTTCAAGAGACGATTATATATATTATATTTTAACCAACAACAACAAAAATTACTACATTTCCAACCCAGAAGGGCGTAGGGTAATTCGAGCTGGAAAATTTTCCAATAATCCTTATTGTATCGCTTATTATCGAGCTGGAGCATGTGGAGAGTATGCAACATTGGCTCAACATGTCGCTATGCTTTCAGGTTTGAATGCTCGCAAAGTAAGTGATCCCAGTGGCTATCATGGCTGGGTAGAAGTTGAGATTAATGGAACTTGGTACTTTTATGATCCAACTTATCCTCTGAATCCACGGAGTAATTCGTGGTTTGGTCTAAGATCTGAAAATACAAATAATAGCGTAATTCGAAATTCAGCTCAGGTTTTTTATAAAGATGAAGACATTACACATTATTATCCACCAACAGGAAAACTTATTGTAAATGGTTTATCGACAAATGATTTGATTGAACTATCATGGATGCACAACAACGGAATTCACAAATTTCAATTTATACCTCAGAATGAAACATATACACTAACACTACGGCCAAGAGAATATACAATCGAGGTACAGCGATTCTGGTTTTTATTTTCGGATAAACAACAAATCAATATAACAGAAGGCTTTGAAAGAGAGATAAAAATATCCCCATCTTTTTTTAGATTGGATTTCACGCTATTCGGATAATAATCAGAGCCCATCAATCCACCCCGCAAGCTGATCCGCTAAATCTCCTCCCTCTCTATTCCCCCGATACCAAGGAGGCAATTGAAATCACTTTCAACCCCCTCGCATCACCACCATCAGATACCAAAAACCAAAGGATCAGATCACATGGCCGAACAGATATTCATCGTCGGGGGCGAGGTCGAGCCCCCCTACTTCATCGGCAGGGATGAGGAGGTGAGCCGGATCAGGCTCGATCTCCTCTCCCGGGCACAGCATAACGTCATCATCGGCCCACGCCGGATCGGGAAGACCTCGCTCCTCAAAAATCTCAAAACAAGCATCGGGGGCGAGGTCCTCTTCGTCCAGGTGAACTGCCGGATGATCACCCACCCGGCCGACTTCTTCAGGATCACCTCACGGGCAATGGTCGAAGCCTATGAGGAGAAGCACCGGGTAAAGGGGCTCACACGGAAGTTCTCTGATATCTTCAAGGCAACAATAACCCGGGCCACCCGTTCGATTGCGGAGATCGGAGGGAGTATCGAACATATCGGAGAGATATACCTCCGGTTCCGGGAGAGCGAGGTGAGCGAGCCCGAACTCATCGAAGAGACCTTTGCGTTCATCGGAAACCTGGCAGATGAGAGCAGAGAGCAGATCGTCATCGCCTTTGACGAGTTTCAGGAGCTGAGCAGATTCAATCCCGCGATCTTCAGCCTCTTCAAGACCCATATGGACAGCCGGCCGGATGTGCGGTACATCCTCTCGGGATCATCAGTTGCACTCCTGAACAAAGTCTTCCTGAAACCGGACTCTCCCCTCTACCTGATGGCAGCAAAGGTCCGGCTCGAGCCGATCGGAGAGGAGGAAGTCAGCAGGTACATCCGCTCCCGACTATTAATGCAGAAGATAACAATCACTGGCGATGCCCTGCATACCCTCTACAGCTACACTGACGGATTCCCATTCTATTTCCAGAAGATGGGATTCCTACTGTACCAGCATGCCATCCTCCAGGGGAAGGATACGGTCACCTCAGATGACACAGAGTGCGCATTCTCCTCCATGCTTGATGAGTTCGACAGCGAATTTGAATCACGGTACTCCTGCAAGTTCAGCAGGCAGCAGCAGGATATACTGAAATACCTCTCTGCCGCAAAGACCCGCCGGCTGAAGGAGATAGCCGCAGATATGGAGACGCAATCATCCTCGCTCACCGCCTCGATGAGAGATCTCACCAATACCATGACCATCGACAAGCCCGGCGGGGGGAGGTATGGCATACTGGACTCTGTCTTCCGGATATGGATTGC
>DUKV01000027.1:20166-24301 GCA_013329165.1 Methanocalculus sp.
TCTCTGAATTAAGTGAGAAAGGATGGATTTCGAGGGAGCGTAATAAGTATCTGATGTGGCTCCCGGCTCATTCCATCCCCTCCCAGAACACTATCCGCTTCTCACACTCTTTCCGCGGGAGCCAGCGTTTTCTCTTCTCACCCACACATCTCCCCCGCTCTCGTGTTTACCTCCCCTGAAAGAATCCAGTCAGTACCCTCTATCCCGTCATCTCCGATCAATTCGGCGAACCTGGATTCAGATATTATCTGTTCGCTTCGGGCATGCAGGAGCAGAAGCCTCATCTGTGTTGGGGATTCGGATGGGATCTGCTTCCCCGGCTCTATCTTTCGCCATCCGCGTATGCTGAGCTCTCGCCTGAGCCGGTCTGCTCCATCCCGCGTGATGATCCCAAGATCAAGTGCCCGGTAGATCCATGCGGCCATGCTCAGGCCGTATTTTTGCTTCAGGAGATAGAGTTCCCGGAGATCCAGCCGTGTCCGCTCCCTTCCCAGTTCACGAATGGCCACCTCTTCCGGTACCAGAAATGCTCCGGCAAACCGGTTTGCCGCCATCTCGTCAACCTTCTCCGGAATTGCTCCCGTACCTAAATCAGATTCCAGCTGCATCAGGAGATGTCCAAGCTCATGGGAAAGGCTGAAACGCTGCCTATCTCCCGGCATCTCTTTATTCACAATGATAACCGGATGATGGTTATACCAGAGGGTCAGGGCATCAAACTTCTCTGACGCAGCAACAACACCAACCTTAATCCCATGCTGCTCAAGGACATCCATCACATTCTCAATCGGATCAAGACCAAGATCCCATTGTTTGCGGACGGACAGTGCCAGAGCTTCGATATCCTCACAATCCATAATCGAGCATTCATCTTTTCCAGGCAGATCGAGCTCTGCATCTATCCCGGTGATCCGCTCGATCGTCAGGTACCGCTCAAGCCAGTCCTCTGTCCTCCCAAGGATCATCGCTTCTTCCTTCTTTGTAAGGGCCTTCCTGCACCGGTACTGTGGCAGCCTCAGTGTTACGGATACAGGTCTGAGAAAAAACTCCACCTTCACGCCAAGAGCTTTTCCAAGGGCAAGCAGCATCCCGGAGCCGGGTATCAGATCACCGGATTCATACTTGGAGATCGCCATCTTCGAGACCTTCACCTTATCGGCAAGCGACTGCTGCGAAAGACCCGCCAGTTTCCTCGCAGCCCGGATCCGCTCACCGATTATGGCCTTTGACACCATCATAACCTACCCCCTATCTTCTGATTTGGTTTACAAAAATTATAATAAATGCGGTAGAGTAAACTTACACATCATGATATAAATACTATTCCCGAAAGGGGAGATCAAGACACAAGTCCGTTATCCCGAATGTATGAGGGCATACATCACACGTTTCATCGGAATAAAACTCCCCACTCTCCACCAGCAGAAGGGCATACCAGAGCAGATGCTGCCCATTAAAAACAATACTTTCAAAAGAAAGAATAAAAACTCGTAAAAGGGAAAAGGAGGAGATCCCCTCACCTTTTCGCTCAGCTCAGGGCTGCCATCGTGTCTGCCCAGTCCTCGACTGCTGCAAGGATTGCATCATCCTCGTAGCTGGTCAGCCGGAGGGCCTTTCTCCCAAACGTGAGGGTATAGGTCTCCCCGTTTGGGTCATGGCACTTCAGCTGGCAGGAATATGAATCCCTGTTCAGGTCACGCTGCGGGGTTCCGCCGACGGCTGCGGTGAGTGCTGCATCTGCAAGGACGGCGGCAGCGGCCGCATTCATCCCGGCGGTTGTTCCGGCGGTGACGGTTGCTGCCCCGACCTTTTTCCCGTCACCATCAAGGTACACGATCCGGGCGGTATACTGCTCGCGGCCCCGGACCACGCCCGGGATCGTCTCGCCGCCGGACTCGTACGGCACACAGCCGAAGGGGTTGTTCGCAAGGATATCCGCAACCACAGTCTCAAGGGCCGTGGTATCGACGAGCGGTGCCGGGAGGTCCCGGACCGCTGTTTTGTTGTTTCGTATCTGTTCGAAATCGACTGCCATAGTTCTCTGGCTCCTGCCGGGCAGGGGGCTTCTGCAGAGGGAGGCAGCCCCGTCTGCTCCGGCAGATCATATGTCAGAGACAGGGGCAATGGGGCTGAGCGGAGTGTGCGGGGTGGGAGTGTTTTAGTTTCAAAATAGGGGAGGAACGACAGTCTGGCGCAGACTGGGAGCACCTCTCAAAAGCCAGCCACGTCACCCTCCAAATAGCCGGCCTGTCATCAAACCTTCACTTTCACATCGCGATCGGGACATTTATCATAACACGTGCATCAACTACTACTCAGGTACATGATCTCGCACGCCGCCCAATCCGGAGCTCCAGAACACAATCTTCCTGAAAAGACACTCTATGCCAATCAATCCAATATGGACAGGCAACTGGAATCATTTATTCATCCGGAAATTGCGGCAGTTGCCGGGGAGATGGGGCAACGTGCAATACCATTCATTGCCAAAGACCCAATCCTGATGAAGGAAATTGAAGCACTCTCTGCAAGTATCCCGACAGCTCACCGTTTTATCAATACAGACTGCCGAAACCTTGGATACATACCTGATGAAAGCGTGCATCTGGTCGTCACGTCACCGCCATACTGGATACTGAAAACGTACCCTGAAAAAGAATCGCAGCTCGGGCAGATCGGAGATTACGATACATTTCTTGAAGAACTCGATCGCGTCTGGCAGCATATCCATCGGATCCTTGTTCCGGGGGGGCGTCTGGTCATCGTCGTCGGCGATGTCTGCCTTCCACGCAGGAATACCGGGCGGCACAGTGTAATACCCCTCCATGCTTCGATACAGGAGCACTGCCGGTTGATCGGTTTTGACAACCTTGCACCGATCATCTGGTATAAGATCGCCAATGCCTCCTTTGAATCGCAATCTGCCGGATCATTCCTGGGAAAACCCTATGAGCCCAACGCTATAGTGAAGAATGATATTGAGTACATCCTCTTCCAGAGAAAGCCGGGGGGATACCGGAAGACGACCCGCCCTGCCCGGCTGCTCTCAATCATCTCTGAAGAGAACCAGAAGATATGGTTCAGGCAGATATGGGATCTGAAAGGAGCATCAACCCGCAATCATCCGGCACCCTACCCATTGGAACTGGCAGAGCGGCTCATCAGAATGTTCTCCTTTGTCGGCGATACCATCCTCGATCCTTTTGGGGGGACAGGCACAACTACCCTTGCAGCAGCACGGTGGGGACGAAACAGTATCAGCATTGAGATCGAAGAGGACTATCACTCAATGCAGATTGAACGTTTTAACCAAAAATATCAACAACCGTACCGAAGAGCTGGTTGGAAGTGCAGTTGATCTCTGGACTGCCTATCGTGAGGGTGCGTTCAAGACCTCCCCATCCCCCTGGCTTGGATGCCTGATCCTGCTTGAAGAGTGCGAAGACTCCAAACGAAACATACGAAATCGGGAGCCACATTTCGAGGTTTTCCCGGAATTTAAAGGCGCCTCGTACATTGAACGGTACCATCAGTCTTGCACAAGACTCCTGCGGGAGAGGATCTATTCAGGGGTATGCTATATCATTGCCAGTAAAGAGAGGGCAGGAGACTATACAGAACCAGATCCGGCATTATCAGGAGAGCGGTTTCTGAGATCGCTCATCTCCCATCTCCATACATTTTATCCCATTCACTGATAGGAGAAGAAAAAAACCCAGAGAGGGGGGAGATGATACACCTCTCCTTATCGTGCCATTGTTTTCCGCACAAGAAAATATTAGTTTTTATAAGGGGCAGACCCCAGTTTCGGGTTGTATGTCGCATCCCCTTCCGTCCTGATCGCATGGGAGAAGAGCGCAAGCGGGATATCCATCGGGCATAATTCCTCGCACTGGCCGCAGTTGATGCAGGAGTCCGAGATATGGGCAAATCTGCGCATATGGAACATCGGATTCGGCGGAATCTGGCCGTTCGGGACCATCGTGGTCGCCTTCTTCAGTTCAGCCTCATTGGGGAGACAGACCGGGCAGTTCTCGATGCAGGAGTAGCATTTGATGCAGCGGGAGGTCTCTTCCCTGATCGAGTCCCAGAGATCCCCTGAGAGTGCCGAGAAGTCCTTCTTCCTCCATTTCTC
>DUKV01000027.1:24558-25212 GCA_013329165.1 Methanocalculus sp.
CTTGTCGCCGATGACCCCCCAGTTTCCGCAGGCGAGATCCGCCTGCCTCGGCACCTTGTAGAGGCAGCGGCGGCAGTTTGTCCTCCGGCCATAGCCCTCATCTTCCAGCTCGTCGATGGAGATACCCTTATGCCCGCCATCCTTTGTGACAATGATGAACTGGCCCTTGTCGATCTCCTCTTTCACGACATCATCAGGATTCGTCCCGAACCTCTCTCTGATCATCTTCGTTGCATCGACCGGGGAGACCGAGCCTCCGCAGTTCAGGCCGATCAGATAGAGGTTGTCAAGATTGATCTTCTCCCGCTTTGCGAGTTCAAGGATACCCATCGTGTCGCACCCTTTCACCGGCAGAGCGAGTTTCATGCCGTTTCCTCCCCCAAGATATTTTGTCAGGATCTTCGAGAGGAGGAGTGTTCCGCAGTGAAGCGATCCGGACCCCTTCTCAACGTCGGCGGGATCAGTCACGATCTCAACCGTTGCATCATAGATGTCAGCACCCTTCTTTACGACCAGAACGCCATCGACCATTTTGCTCTCAAGTGCATGCCTGAGAAGTGCTGTGACCGCACCGCCACATTCACCCTTCTTGACACCTTCTTCTGTTGATGCCCATGCATAGAGCATATCGCCTTTTGCAACCATCGTAATCAG
>DUKV01000019.1:0-3403 GCA_013329165.1 Methanocalculus sp.
GTCTTCCAGAGATTGCAGGAGAGCCCGTACATGTTCGCAGATGGTCCTCCGACATCCTGGATTGTGCCCCGGAACGATTTCATCCTGCTGATCCGTTCAACCTCCTTAGCGATCGACTCCTCGCTCCGGCTTGAGATGATCCTCCCCTGGTGATGAGCGAGTGCGCAGAAGGAACAGTCCCCAAAACAGCCACGGTGGCTGATGACCGAGAACCGGACCGGCTCAAGTGCAGGTATCGGCTCCCTGTACAGGGGATGGGCGGCGCGTGCAAACGGATGATCGTAGATGGCATCCAGCTCTGCTGTATCGGGGGGCATAGCCGGGGGATTCTGGATAACGACCGTCTTTGGATGTGGCTGGGCTACTGCACGCCCCTTAACCGGGTCCTGTTCCCGGGCATGGGCGGCAAATGCTTCTGCATACCAAACTGTACTCTCCCTCACCTCCGGATAACCCGGAAGAATCACAAAACCCTCCTGCTCGGAGCTCTTCCATTCAGAAACCGGCATCGTCTGGCAGGTGCCGGGGATATCCCGGATGGATCGGATCGGATCCCCTGCACTCATCCGATCGGCGATCAGCCGCAGGGTTCGCTCACCCATCCCATAGACGAGCAGGTCTGCCGGGGCATCTGCCAGTATGGACTGCCTCACTGAATCCGACCAGAAATCATAGTGTGCAAACCGTCTGAGGCTCGCCTCGATCCCCCCGATCACAATCGGGGTGTTCCGGAAGAGTGACCTGAGTTTGTTCGTGTAGACGATCGTCGCTCGATCGGGCCGTTTCAATCTCCCCCCGGGCGAATAGGCGTCCTTCTGTCGGCGTTTTTTATTCGGGGTCTGCGCATTCACCATCGAATCGACATTCCCGGCAGATACGGCAAAGAAGAGGCGTGGGGTGCCGAGTGACAGGAAATCCTCGTCCTTTTGCCAGTCCGGCTGCGGGATGATCCCTACGGTGTACCCGGCTGACCAGAGGTTCCGGCCGAGGATCGCAGCGGCAAAAGAGGGATGATCCACATATGCATCGCCTGAGATGATGATGATATCAAAGGAATCGATCCCGAGTTTCTCTTTCTCCTTCCCGGTGATGGGGAGGAAGCGGGGCTCTTCAACAAGATTGCGGGTCATGTGAGGCCGGTATCCCTGGCCCGGCGGAGTGTCAGGATGAATGCCGATCCCTCCTCCTGCCTTCCGGCAATCCTGTCAGTTACCCGGATAGATCCACCATACCGCTCAGCCAGTGTCATGCAGATATAGAGCCCTATTCCAAGCCCCTTCTTCTTTGATCCGATCCTCAGGTTCCTGGTAAAGAGCTGTTCTTTCTCTGCATCCGAAATCCCTGGTCCGTTGTCTTCAATAGTGACAATCACCTCATCTTCTTCTTCTCTGACAGAAACTCCGATCATTGAGCCGGCTCCTCCGTATTTCATCGCATTACTGAAGAGATTTAAGAAGATCCCGGAGAGGAGCTCATCTGCATAGACGACTGCACCAGATGGTGTAAACCGGATATCAACCCCTACCGGAATCGCCCTTTGAATAACAGGATCGAGTGGGATCGGCCTCTGGCTCTCATCTCCTCCCTCGCGGATCGATCGGATCATCATCACATTCCGATGGATCTCCGCTGCGGTGTCGAGTGCGGATCTGATAATACCTATATATCTCTCCCTCTCCTCGTCATCCGCATCCTTCAGGAGTTCAAGGCCTCCCCCAATGATCATATGGGCATTATTGACATCATGGACGAGAATATCAAGGAAGAGATGTGCCAGATCATTTGCCGTCTTCAGTTCATCCCGCATCATTCCTGACCGGATGGCACCGCCTATCTCTCTCCCGATGCTTATCAGGAGGGACTGTTCATCTGAATCAAACCCCTCCTTTCCCTGTGAGAAGAGATTGATTGAACCGTGAACCGTCTCGTCAGATATGAGCGGGATGATCCCAACAGCAGTCGGAAAGTTCAGATCAGTGACCTCCCCGATACCGATGATGCCAGATGCCTCTTTGTCACGGATCTCGCAGAAGATGGGCTCTCCCCTCTTGTATGCCGTAGTATATGGTTCTTTTGTTGTGGGAAGGCAGATATGCACTCTACGTACCGGGCAGCAGGGCAGACTCCCCCTGCTGACTGCAAGATGCGCTTTGCCCGCATAGGGGCGGGTGGTATAGATGGCAATGAGTGTATTCTCAAAGAGTGCATGAAGTTCGTCCGCTGCAACAGCGAGCGCATCCTCAATCTTCTCTTCGGTATGCATCGCGAGGATTACGGTGTTGGTCATCTGGAGGAGGCGGTACTGGGAAGCAACTTTCTTTTGTGCATCAATAAGGGGGGTAATATCTGTAATAATCGCCATAATCCGATTTCGTTCCCCGATCTTAATCGGTGTTAAGATCACCTCTGTCTTTCTCTCGATCCCTCCGGCAGCCGTATATATCCACCCAAATTTTATTGGTCCCCGTTCCAGCTGAGAGAGCATTATCTTCATTTGTTCAACAGAGGACTCTTCACCCGGTTGCATGGCAGGGGAGAGATCCGCTGGTCTTCTCCCGATCAGCTTATCAGATGCTATCCCGAAGAATTCTCCTGAGGCAGCATTTGCCCGTGAAATCGTTCCATTTTCCAGAATGAGGATACATTGCGGGAAGGATTCAAAGCACTCATCGAGAAACAGATACTCTTGATCCCGGAATGAGGCATCCGCTTGAGTGCCATATTTTGGTTTTGCCTCATGGTATACCGGATCAATCCTCTCTTTGTTAATAATGATTGAACTTCGTTCTTCTGGAGTAAAAACATTCTGGAGGCTTTCTTCCTATCCTCTCCACAAGCATCAGAAGGAAAGGGCATATGATGAGAAGAGCATGGAGATGGATAATTCTGAGGGTGTGTGAAATTTGTTCCTTCTCATTTATTTCTGGATACCTGAAGTATCTGGAGAGATAATGTCCGGTACCTTCTCGTCGGTGATATCGGTTATAATGGAGAGGACATACCGCATCTGCCCGGTACTTGAGAAGATTGGTATCTTCTTCGTCTGGATCATCCGTGGTTCTGAACCTTGATTTCGTGAGAACTGCTGTATTGCAAGCAGGCTCTTATGTGTTGCTTCGACTTCCCTGGTTGTCTCTGCCCAGAAAGCGGCAAATTCTTCAGGAAAGATACGATCGGGTTTCTTGCCCGCAAGGAACTCACGGGGAAACCCGATAAACTCTTCTGCCGCATGATTAAAGAAGACGAGCGTATGTTCATCCAGCTCTTCAACAGCTACCACATCGGGGATATTCTCAACAATTGATGTGAGAAAATCCTTCCACTGACGGACATGCTTGACAGCACGGTTCCTCTCTGATACATTCCGAAATGCACCCCGGTACCCGAGGAGTACCGGATGGCC
>DUKV01000019.1:3586-5879 GCA_013329165.1 Methanocalculus sp.
TCTTTCATAAAGTCGGTAAAACGGCACCCGATCATCTCATCAGGGGAGAGGCCGCAGACCGTCTCTGCACGGGGACTGATGTAGGTGATCGCCCCTTTCTCATCGGCTGCCCAGATCACGTCACTGATATCGGAGACGAGTGTCCGGAACATCTCTTCACTCTGCCTGAGTTTCTCCTCAGCCCTGACCTGGTCGGTGATCTCTTCAAGGATGATCGTAATGCCGGGTCCCCCATTATCAAAGACGGTCTGGATGATCTTCTGGCGGAAGAAGTGTTCGTCTGTACCTCTCATCAGCCGGATCACCTCTCCTGATCCGCTCTTTCTCCCGGGATCATTGATCTTAGCCATAAGATCCGGGTGGGAGAAGATGGCAAGCCTGGTCTCTTCCAGGGGAAATCCGATCGTCTCCTCACGGGTAGTTCTGCAGAAGGTGAGGATCTGATCGTTTGCCTGGATGATCCGCCCTTCAGCATCCAGTATCATGACCAGGTCCGAGGAGCTGTTGAGCATCGCGTGTATCGGTACCCGCTGGGAGAGGAAGTAGACTTTTGCCTTCCCAAATGTCCGTTTATCAACCTGCCCTGCAACAAGGAGCATATCGAGGTACCGTGCAGCGGTATTGCGGTTGATACCAAGAGAAGAGGCGATCTCGCCGACGGACATTCCGCGCGGATTGCTCCTGAGGAGTTCGGTGATCCGGCTCATTTCCGCGGGGTACGAATGCATTATAGTAGGTATTGCCTGTTTCGGATAAATGTATTTCGACATTGCTGTGCATCAAAATTAGCATCGATGCCGAGCATTGAGAGAAATATTTATATTCTCAATTGACATTTGTAGTAATGGACAACCGTGAATCCCATGGATTCCGGTATCGCCCATCCATCCAGATGAAGGCGTGCGTCCTGCCCCGGGTGCAGCCGCCCTCAAGAATTCAAAGGTTCAGACATTCATTCCATAGTGTCCGGCTACACACCTCTCAATCGATCGAAATACGCGTCAATCGATAACTACCCGGACAGTCATTTGGTTGCACCGGGGCACGCCACCTTCCACACCAGCCACTATATCCTGTGCCGTGCGGGCATGTACAAATCCCCTTTCTCCTCCTTTTCATTTTTATAAAAGGAAAAATCAGATGATTTTGTATTTTGTCGTCCTCTGGAGGAGACGCCGTCCGATATCTGTTGATATCCTCTCCATCGTCTTTGGATCAAGGTATCCTGCCTCTGATCCGCCTGCTTCAACCGAGACATCATCAGAAAACATCGTCCCGCCGAGATCGTCCCCGCCTGATGCGAGAGCGATCTGGGTGAGCTTGATCCCGAATTTCCCCCATGGAACCTGGATATGATCGAAGTTATCAAGGTAGAGCCGTGAAACGGCGATCATCAGGAGATCTTCCCTGCCTGTTGCGCCGGCTGGTGCAAGTCCTTTCTCATAGAGCTTTGTATTCTGGTGGAGGTAGGAGAGAGGGACAAGCTCGGTGAAACCCCCGGTCTCGTCCTGTATCGATCGCAGAATGTCCAGATGGGTGATCCGATCGGCCGGGGTTTCAGAAGATCCGTACATGATCGTTGATGTACTTCTCATCCCGATACCATGTGCCTCTTTGATGATTTTGACCCATGTGGCTGTATCGACCTTTGCCGGGCAGATCACCTTCCGGACATCATCGACAAGGATCTCAGCAGCAGTCCCCTGAAGGGTTCCAAGTCCTGCATCCTTCAGCCGCCCAAGTGCCTCGCGGGTAGAAATTCCACTTTTTCCGGCGATATAGGCGACCTCATCCGGGCTGGCTGTATGAATATCAATACCTGGCGCCTCATCATGGACGGTCTGTATAATCTCTGCATAACTCTCCATCGTGTAATCCGGGTGGACACCCGAGAGGAGGCAGATCTCGGTGATATCCCGGGAGAGGGCGAGTTTCACCTTCTGCCGGATGCGGTCCGGGTCATCAAAGAAGGCGTCAGGATCGCTCTTTCTCCGCCCGAATGCACAGAACCCGCAGAGGTTTTTGCAGATATTGGTGATATGGATATTCTGGTTTCTGACATAGGTGACGGCATCGCCGACCTTCTCCTCCCTGAGTTCGTCTGCGGCGCAGCAGATGGAGAAGATCTCTCTTCCCGTTGCCTTCAGCAGATGGAGCCCCTCCTCATAAGAAAGCCGGTGGCCGCCCAGGCAGTCATCAAGCAGTTGGTTCGTCCAAATCATGATTTTACCTTTTAGTTATTCTCTCTCCGCCTTGAGGCGATCAATTCCTGTATAATAATAATCGCGATGAT
>DUKV01000063.1:0-18235 GCA_013329165.1 Methanocalculus sp.
CTTCTCTATCCAGAGCATCAGGCTAACCTCTCTCTCATCTCTCTCAATGCATCTGCAAGGAATTTCTGGTTATCGATCGAAGCCGCTAATGTATGTAGATCTCCAGCCATCTCAGTTCCACAGGCTTCTGTGATCGCAGGGAGTGTACGGGTCAGTTCATCGATAATCGGCAGTGTGGCAAGCCGGGCGGTTCGTGAGAGCGGATTTAGGTCGATTGCAATGACGACCCTTCCCATCTTCCGGAGCGCCTCGCACCGGTCTCCATCCTCAAGCGCAACCAGAATGAGATCCGCAGATCCAATCCCCTCAGGCAGGCAGAGGCCGCGATCATGTTCAAGCGGGACAAGCCGCTCACACTCACCCGTCAACACCTCCACACCATGAGCGGTCAGGTGGTCTGCGACCTGTTGCATCCTCTCCCCGGTCCGGTGAAAGAGATTCACCTCAACTGCCACCCCTGTTCTCTTCTGAAGTGCTGCGATCTCGTCTGCTGCGAGTGCAGCGCAGTTTCCATTCACCGAGAAGACCGGGCGAACTGCAGAGAGGATCAACTGTGCCGCAAGCCGTTCTGCATCTGCTGCACTGGCGGTCGTCCGCTCCCCGATCAGGTAATCAAATGCCTCACCCCGGCCATGTGCCGCAAGACCCTCAAACGAGACGAGACCACTCCGTGCTGCGGCTGCGAGCGACTCCCGCATCTTGAGTGAGCGGTACCGCGGATGGTTCCGGGGGATCATCTGTTCACCTCCAGAATCATCGGACCTGCATCAGCAACATGGGTACTATACACAATCCCAAACTGCGAAAGTACTGCCGCTGCCTTCTCACCATATGCAAATACTCCCTCCCCGAGCATCGTCATGGATGCCAAAACATTGGCATCATCACAGGCAGAGAGGATGACTCTCACCCGATGCGTGATCAGACCGGATGCTTCAGCAAACTGACGGGAGAGAGCGAAAAAATCATCGATATCAGCCGGAGACCTGCCGGGATATGCCGAGGCAACCTTTTCCATTGTGTCAGGAGATGAGAGCACTGACCTGGTGGAGATTGGGGAGAGGCTGACGATAGCAACCGGCATTTCCAGGCCCATGAGACGGCCGGCCACCCCGTTGATGCCGGGTGCAGTCCGGCAGACGAGCCCTCCGCCAAGCTCTGCTGCCACATCACCCAGTCCGTTCCCATGTAATACTTCAATATCATGGGCAGAACGGGCAATCTCCGCCATCCCCATTGAGAGGGAGAAGAGCTCATCTGCTGCTGTGATTGTTGCCAGAAGGGAGGCTGCGGAGAGGCCAAAACCCGATCCGATCGGAAGGAGAGATTCTGTCTGTACAAAAGCACGCACCCCCATCCTCTCCAGCACGTTCTCAATCGGGGGGGATCCGATCGTCTCCACCCCATCTGCAACAACGATAACCTCCGTTTCATTTGACCGCTCCACCGTAGCAGTCACCCCTTCTGCAAGGACAAGCCCGGCACCGATGCTTCCGGTAGACCCGGGCACATCTCCCACTACCTTTGAGAAATATCCGGATATATGACCTGGTGAGAAGGCTTTCACAGACGCCGGCATAGCTCGAAGGCAACCTCCTCTTTTGTTGAAACAGAAATATCAGGGCCATCTCCCATGATCAGAAATGTTCCTGTGGGAGAACCCATCACCGATGGGGGATTGGCAACAACCATCGATGCCCCGCGTCTCAGAAGCTCACGCCCTTCAACTGCGGCATCATCGCCCAGCTTGAAGCCGATCGTCGTGATAGCCGGATTCGATAGCGCGAGATCAATTATTTTTGGAAGAGGACGGAGTGTAATCTCCTGTTCTTTACCTGATGGGATCTTGCCTGCGATCCAATCAGGTGCATAATCTGAGATCGCAGCCGCACTGATATAGATATCAACCCCGAGATCAAGCTCAGCCCGGACCGCCTCCATCATCCCGCCTGCTGTCTCCACGCTCACGTTCCGGACACCTGGAAAGCGGCCCGAATGAACGACGGTCACATCAGCACCAAGTCTGAATGCTTCAAGGGCAATCTCCCGCCCCATCTGCCCGGTTGATCGGGTGGTCAGGAGACGGACATCATCGAGCGGCTCCCGGCAGGCACCGCTTGTGATCAGCACCTTCTTTCCGGCAAGTGGCCTGCCGAGCACCGCCCGTTCAGACCAGAGGACGATATCATCAATGGTTGCAATCTTTGCCTTCCCCTCCTCAATGCGTGGAGGAATAACAGAAATACCATACTCTTTCAGGATCTCAAGATTCTTCAGAACTGCGGGATGTCGGTACATCGAATGGTGCATTGCCGGAGAGAGAAGAATCGGCTGACCACTCCCAAGAGCAGTGGTTGCAAAGGTGGTAACAGGCGTATCATCGATTCCACAGGCGATCTTTCCGATCGTATTTGCTGTGCAGGGAGCAATCAGGAGGAGATCGGCCTCCCGTTCATCACCACAATAGATCACGTGCTCGACATGCCCGGTGATTGTTCTGATCGTATCCCGTCCGGTTGCATAGGTGAGTGCTTCAGGACTGATGATTCCTGCAGCAGCTTCCGACATAACCGCCTGCACGTCAGCCCCTCTCCTCCGGAGTTCGTGAGCAAGCCGGACACAGTCAACTGCGGCGATGCTTCCTGTAACCGCCAGCACAATCAGTTTCCCTTCCAGTGTCCGCCTCATGTAATCACCAGATCCATAACACTATGCCATATTTTGGGGGCATATTTCTTTATTCTATGCACAGTAATATCGGCATCAAATCCGGATTCGGATAGTACTCTTTGAATTATCGTTTCATCAGGGTTCAGCGTGTGGAGGTGGATGATACTGCCACTCCCGACATGAGGGAACAGATCTTCAAGATATCCAGCTGCATCAAAATGTCCCATGATCACGCGATCATACCTGCCGGAGAGGAGATCCCGGCAGTCACCGCAATCAGCAGTAATCCGGTGCATACGATCATTCTCCCGGATATTTTTCAGGAGATACCCATACGAATCTGGATTGATCTCCATCGCGTGCACATACCCACCGCCAACAGCTGCTGGGAGGGTGAAATACCCTATTCCGGCGAACATATCTGCGATCCGCTCCTCTCTCCCTGAGGATGATATCAGGGATCGTATCCTCTCCTTCTCACCCCGGTTCCCCTGTGAGAACATCACTTTCGTGGGATCGAGATGATATGAGATACCGGATTCACGATGAATCACCTCATGCGGGGTTCCGGCTATCACTTCGAATGAAGGGATGCGGAGCGATCCGACATGTCCTGGAATAAAGAGAATACATGATGGCCGCTCACGGGTTGTGACATCAGCAATATCAGCGGGTCCCGGTCTTTCCCCATGGAAAATGATGGTATCGCCAAGCCGCTGGTACCCTCGCCCCTTCCTCTTTCTATCCGGGATAACGGCATCATATGCCTCACCATCCCGGACAGGAACATAGATGAGATCTCCGTCCCGGTACAGCCGCTTTGTAAAATCAACCCAGGAGAATTCGGATAGTGAGGGGAGATCCCCGGGAGAGAGTATCCGGGCACGCATCAGTATCCAACCACAACCAGCTGATCACCATCCCGGAGGATGGTTACTGCTCCGCCCGCCTGTGTATGGCAGCCATCTGGTGCCGGGATCTCAAGGGGAAGATGTGTCTTTGGATCCAGGATACCAATGATATCCCCTTCATGGTATGTCACCATCGCCTCCTCTGCATCCCTGATATTACCAATGACCCGGACGCTTTCATCGTCCCGGAAGCTCCGTGGCTGCTGGGTGAGCAGGTGTTTTGTCCTGAGGGTTGTACCATCTGATCCAGTGACCTGATAGTAATCACCCTTCAGCAGAACAATATCTCCACGGACGACACGGGGAAGCCGGATCAACCATGTCACACGATAGAGCCGTTTTCCCTCCTTCTCACCCACGAGTTTTGGATGTGATGTCGAACGTGCACCAAAGTAGGATGAGATATCAGTTACAATTGACTGCCCGATTCCACGTGACGAGACGATGATATCAATTCCATCCTTTGATGAGTCGATGGATGATACAAATGAGAGGCGATCCCCCCCCTGCTGGGCGGCATCTTCCGCCTGCCAGGCGATCTCTGCGGCCCGTCTGCTCTCCCATTCGGTCAGTCGCCTGCCTTCACCCCGTACCTGGATGATTCCTTCATAATAACTGCCGGAGATCCGGCAGCACCGGTCGCATTGTTCTTTGCCCCAGACGATCAGCACCTGAAATGTATCTTCAACCGGTATGCCATAACAGGTCCCGGATATCTTCAGATATGCCTTTGAACGATTCGAACTGATATCCCGGATCGAGATTTCCATGGCGTGATCACGGACATCGGGATGGAAGCTGATCCCATCGATCACAAGAGATCGTGCCAGATCTTCCTTCTCCATCTGTTGATCAGTCCAGGTGCTGCCCACCTTCCGTGACCCACAGCTCGGGCAGAGGATCGTCTCAACCCGTGGAGAGACACTCACCCATTCGATCTCATGCAGCCTGCATGGGCCACAGAGTCCCTCTTCAGAGGGGTTCCCGCAACGGGGACAGATGGTCTCTTTGATATTCATGGTATCCTATTGAATGAAAAGGGCATATGGAACAGATCCGATCATCAGGTATGATGAACGCTCAATACAGCCAAGTGAGATGGCAATTTCAACAACCCTTTTGCCGATAATATTCGCATTTGTCGCATCCGCAAGAGCATGCCGCACCTCCTCCTCGGAGGCAGGGACATTTCCATAAAAATAATCTGATATGGTGATCTGGATATCGCCTTCCGTGAGTGTTTGTCCAAGGAGTTCGCGATCGCAGACGGCAACAACCCGCCCTCCACCCGGTTCCTTATGGATCTTGAGGTACATTGTCTAGTACTTGGTGTCATGGTGCAAAAAGGATCGTTTCGATCAGAGAGAGATCTCGACATGATAGACATCCCGGGGGACCAGAGCATGAATACGCCAGATATCCTCTTCAGTAAAGGCACCTGCCTCAAGGTGCCGGAGAGTGAACCTCGGAACTGAACGGGGTCCGAGCACCGAGCCGGGGCGGTCGCGTTCATCCATATAATCACTCTCCATCGTAAAAGGTCTGCCATCGCGGGCAGCATCTGCGATGCAGTCATCCTTTGCGATGAATGACGGATGGAGAGGAGTATCAGGCGTGGCAAAGTGTTTTACCACCCGGGACACAGGAACTCCCGCTTTCTGAGCCATCTCCACAACATCAGCACAGGGGCCGCTCTCTGCATGAAGCTGGATTGCACAGTCACAATCTGCAGCAGATTCAAGGGAAGCATATAACACGCGGTTTGATGCATCCCATACCGCTGATTCCACATCATAATGAGGGCGGCCGCTCTTGAGGGCAACAGCTGATCCCTCGCTCACAAACCGGGCAGCCAGTTCAAGTGCTCCGATCATCAGGGATTCGGCTTCAGCAAGGCTCATTCGCCCGGTCATGCGTGATATCTCAGCCGGGTGAACGCCGAGAACCGGAAACGCCACCACCCCCTCCCGGCAGCATTCCGCTGCAAGGGCTATTGTCTTCTCAAAGACCATGCGGAAATCTTCTGGGATTGTAGGAGTGATTCCATATGACCATGAGGGTTTTGTCACCAGAAAGAGGTGGGTTCCACCGGACCTGGCAAACTCCCTGACCGCCTTCATACCGATCCCCCGTTCCGGATCGATATGGATATGATCATCTGTTATTGGAAAGCGCGGCTTCTGCATATCAATCAATGATGGACATCATCGGATATCCATTTTCATACCTGAGTGCTGCTTTACAGGTTGCATCTCCCACCTGTGTTGAGATGGTGACATTGAACATTCGCCCCGAGACTTCAGAGTATCCAAACGGGTTATCGAGCATAACGGAACGGTCAAGCCTGACATGGATCTCCGTTACATATGGCTGGAGGCTGACTGCCGATTCGATCGCTTTCTCGATTGCGTCTGCTGTCTCTGGTGAGACCGGGGTTCCGACGAACTGGTGGTAGAGTGCACCGAGTTTAATCGCCGCTTCGAAGACGGCTTGTTCCCTGTCTGTTGGCATATACATCACCTAAATAAGTTTAATTAGCCCGTTTCGTGGAGAAAGGGCCTCTCCTCCCCGAAGAAGCACATCAATCTGCTTCTCGATAGTATCGCGTGCAAACCCTTTCTGAACCAGTGTTTCCACAACCTGGTCGATACGGGCAGTTTCACTCTCATCTCCAGACTGGCGGATGGTCTCCTTGATACTCCTGATCAGATCCCGGCTCTGCTTTGAAACACCGGTGATGATCTTATCGATATCAAAGGATCCTGTCTGGGGATCATAGGCAACCTTCCGAAGACAGCTATCCACAATCCTGATCACCCGTACCGCATCATCCCGCTCGATCGACATCGAGAGACGGGTACGCGCGCTCGCTTCTGCCAGCCGGACCAGTGCTTCGAGCTGGCGGGCGGTGACGGGGACAGGCTTGTCGGCAGATGCGAGATTCCTGAGTTTCATATAATAATCAACAAGTGTGTCCCGGGCTTCGTCAGTGATAATCGGGAAGGAGTTCCGTTTTGCATATGCGATATATTTCCGGAAGAGCACCGGATCAATCTCAGGGGTAACTGGTTCAAGTTCACGTCTGATATAGTCCTCATCCACCCCTTCGATCGGGTTCTTTTTATGCTGCATGATCAGCTCGCCGACTGAATGCGCCTTTAAAATATGCTGTGCAATTGCTTCATCCCTCTGTTTCTCCGGCTTATCAGTCATGATGAAGATGAGATCAAATCGCGAGAGGAGGGATGGGGGCATATTGATCTGCTCGGATATTCCCACATACTCGTCAA
This sequence comes from Methanocalculus sp., assembly GCA_013329165.1. Classification (GTDB taxonomy): domain Archaea; phylum Halobacteriota; class Methanomicrobia; order Methanomicrobiales; family Methanocorpusculaceae; genus Methanocalculus; species Methanocalculus sp9912u. The sequence continues at coordinate 6,872 of DUKV01000063.1, forward strand.
ATCTTCCCAGTTTCGGGTTCGCGGCCCCAAGAAGTGCACACCGGGATTTCAGTGTTGCAGTGATTCCGGCCTTTGCAATTGAGATCGTCTGCTGCTCCATGGCTTCATGGAGGGATGAGCGGTCGTCTTTTGCCATCTTATCCATCTCATCGACTGCCGCAACACCCATGTCTGCGAGGACGAGTGCACCTGCCTCAAGGGTCCATTTTCCATCCCCAAACTCATCCTTCACCGCAGCAGCCGTCAGTCCTGCGGAAGTTGCGGATTTTCCCGAGGTATAGATACCACGGGGGGAGAGTTTCACCACGTACCTGAGTAGCTGGGATTTGGCAATACCCGGATCTCCGACGAGAAGAATATGGACATCCCCACGGAGCGTGCTCCCATCCGGCATCTCTTTTGCAATGCCACCGAAGAGCTGGAGAGAGACCGCCTCCTTGACATCATCATTCCCATAAATGGTCGGAGCAATGGAATGAGCGATCTTTCGATAGAGGTTTGGATCCCGTGAGAGTTCCAGGATCTGTGCCTCATCATCCTCGGTGATGTTCACCTCTTCAAACTCTTTCTCACCAAATTCGATGGAGTTGCAATCGAGATAGATATCAAACGTGGTGCTCTTTGTCCCGGCATTCATCCGCTGAATCGAACGGAGCACCCCGTTTACGATGACACGATCCCCCGGAGCGGCAAGCCCGGTCAGATCATCGGTTGCGTCAATATCAAGGATCTGGGGCTGTTCACCCCCACGGAGTCCTTCGGGAATCTCCTGTATCCGAATCTTCTGTGCATCGACAAATTTTGATTTGAGATGGATCAGTTCCAGGCGCTTATGAGTGCATTCACCCATGCCACAACTTTCAGGCTCAACGAATTTCCCATACCCCTGTTCCCGAAGTGTCATATGGCCCGACGGACACCGGAATACAGCTTCAACGATCCGGGGGCGGACTTCGGTTGTCTTTCGGATAATCCCTTCGACCGAGACAAACGTATTCATCTGCTCGGACCTGATATCTCGAACAAGTGTTTTACGCGGGAGGTTGATGAACCTGATATTCATCCGTGGGATGATCTCATGTGCATCTTTCCTCGCAAGGAGATTATGTGCCCGCAGGGCATCCCTGACCTCTGCAAAGACCTTGTTTGGGTAGGTGAGGAGTTCGTCGGCAAGCCGGACACCGCTCTTTCCAAACTTCTGAAGGGTTTCATAATTGATGATCAGGGATCGTTTATAGGGATATTCACGGCTGATTGTCCGGAGTTCCTGTTTGTATTTCTTCGAGAGAAAATCCGCCCATTCTTTTGATTTATCGACAACTTCAACGTCGAACTCTTCATCCATATTCAATGCTGATCCATCCCTCTATTCTTCAATGCCGACAGTACAAACCGTGCAATCATCGCTTCCATCTGGAGATCGCTCTGCGCCCCCTCGGAGATCCTGAAATCCGCCTCACCGACATGATTGATCAATTCCACCTTCAGCATCCGATCGAGTTCCATGGAAACCAGATGACGGTAGCACTGCCCGAGAAGTTCGGTAGGAGCAATCCCACGATTCCGTGTGAGTGAACTGAGGTGCCTCTCGGCACCTTCGAAATCCCCTCCAAGGGAGAGGGAGATAAGATTCTCTATCTCAACGGGTTTGGCAGTGGAACTGATCTCAAATATCTGCTCTTCTGTGATCTCCTCTGCCACCACTGCTGCACCCTGAAGCGTGTTTATCGCCTTCCTCATATCGCCCTGAGCGACATAGACGATTGCATCTTGCGCCTTTTCAGTGACAGAAAGACCCTCTTTCCTGGCAATCCGGATGATCTCTTCCTTCACATCATCAGAGGTGAGCGGGCGGAACCGGAAGAGAGCACACCGGCTCTGGATCGGATCGATGATCTTTGACGAGTAGTTGCATGAGAGGATGAAACGGCAGCTTTCAGCATAACTCTCCATTGTCCGTCGCAGAGCTGCCTGTGCATCGGTTGTGAGCGAATCTGCCTCATCCAGGAAGAGAATCTTAAACGAGGCGTTCCCCATCGGAGATGTGCGGGCAAACTGCTTGATCTGGTTCCGCACAACATCAATTCCCCTCTCATCAGAGGCATTCAGTTCACGGAAATTCATCCTCCAGTCATCGCCAAACATTTCGCGGGCAAGGGCAACTGCTGCTGTCGTCTTCCCGACACCGGGGCTTCCGGTGAGGAGAAGATGAGGGAGGGTCCCCGTTTTGACATAACTCTGCAGACGCTCAACGATATCCCTGTGACCGACCATATCGGCTAACCGAAGAGGGCGGTACTTCTCGATCCAGATCCCGTGGCTATCCTCCATGCATGATCATTAGATCCCACCGGATGAAAAGGATACGTTCTATCGATACCCTGATGCCTCACCCCGACAGATACGATCAGACAATGGAACAAGTAACCGATCCTGTCGGCTGGGCATTCGCAGATGAGCTGCGCCGGGCAAAAAGAGGAGAAAATGGATTTATCACTCCAACAGGAGGTACATTTCATCGCGTATTCCTGATCGGTGTCTTAACCGAAGTGCATGTGCAGACCAGTCGTGCAGTGGATGCACGGTTGAGCGATCCAACCGGTGGATTTTCGATCTCGGTGAACCGTTCCCGACCACACGTTGCCGATCTCCTCACGGCAACCGAGCCCCCGGCATTTGTTGCACTCTCTGGTGAACTCTCCCAGCGCGGACGGGAGGAGATCAGGGTTATTGTAGATTCCTGCCAAGTGGTAGAGCGTGAAGAACGTGATCGGTTCGTCTATCTCTGCGCGGAAGAGGCGATTCAAAGGCTGGAGGCGATTGGGGAACTCTCTGAAGAACAGAGAGAGATTGCAGAGATGGTTGCAAAGGCCCTGAATGTTGTCGATGCAGAACCCAAGAGACACCAAAACGATCAGGCTGACAAACCAGATCTGACCGGGCAGATGATCAGCCTCATAGAGGACTGCTCAGGACCAAAAGGTGCCCTTCTTGCAGATGTACTCCAAAAAGCTGGTGAAGGAGGAGTGGGAGAGAGTGAGGCAAAAGCAGCCCTGACCATTCTTCTTGAAGAAGGTGATTGTTATATGCCGACGAACAGCACTATCCGGCTTTTATGATACCCCGGTTCCTCTCCGAGGGTCCGGCTCTTTTATTAAAACGTTCGATCTCGGTTCTCGTGGTTGCTGATACCCACCTTGGTGTCGAGAGTGCACTCGACTCTGCCGGATGGCACCTGAAAAGTAGTTCGGAGAGCCGGCTTCAGCGCATACTCAACTGTATCGAGGTAACCGATCCCGATCTCCTTCTTATCCTCGGCGATCTGAAACATTCTGTGCCCCGTATCACCTGGCAGGAACACACGGAACTGCCAGAGTTTCTGGATGCAATCAGACGTAATGTTGATCTCCGGCTCCTCCCGGGCAACCATGATCCCGGAATAGAACGGTACATGGAGGCAGAAGAGATCCTGAATAAGAATGGGGTGATTATTGACGGGACAGGATATCTGCATGGACATACCTACCCGTCTCCGGATCTTGCCGGACATCTCATTGTTGCCGGTCACCACCATCCGGTTATCCACCTCTATGATGAAGTCGGCTGTTCCCTGAGAGGGACTCCTGCCTACCTGTTATCCGAGGTGAATGAGAAGAAGCTCAGGATGGTGGAGACAGATACCCCCACCCGCCTCCTGCTCGTCCCTGCCTTTTATGAGTACGCAGGCGGGATAGATATCAGAACGATCCCGGAGAGCGGCATATCCCCTCTTTCCCGGAGCATCAGGATAGACACTGCAGAGGTGTTTCTTCAGGATGGAACCTATATCGACACCCTCGGATCCCTCAGATCCGAAGCACATTATCGCCCTTCTGCATGAGCGGATACGGGATGCCCTTGATAAACGGGGTTTTAGCGATCTCTCCGAGATTCAGCTCCGTGCAATCCCCCCCCTGTTACGGGGAGAACACCAGATACTGATCGCACCCACCGGTACAGGAAAGACAGAGAGCGCGATGCTCCCGATATTTCACTCCCTTCTCACCATGAAGGAGCGGCACGGTTTCTCTGCCCTCTACATCACTCCGCTTCGATCACTGAACAGGAACATGCTCTCCCGACTCACCTGGTGGTGTGGAGAGCTTGGGTTGTCTGTTGGTGTGCGGCATGGAGATACCACGATGGCTGAGCGGCGGAAGCAGGTTCTAAAGCCACCGGATCTCCTGATCACAACACCTGAAACGGTCCAGTCGATGATGATGGGATCCAGGCTCCGGCAGCATCTGGGAGGTGTGAGGCATGTGATCGTCGATGAGATCCATGAACTCGCCGATGGTAAACGGGGAGTACAGCTTGCAATTGCACTTGAACGGATCTGCGAGTATGCAGGTGAGTTCCAGCGGATCGGAATCTCTGCAACTGTTGGAAACCCGGAGACGGTCGGATACTGTCTCTGCGGCAGGCGTCCGTTTGCTATTGTCGAGGTGCCGGTTGCATCCCGCCTCTCTCTCCAGGTGCTCTTTGGGGGAGACAGGTTTGATGGGCAGGTGGAGAAGATCGAGGATGCAATCCAGGGTCGTGGATCCTCGCTTGTCTTTGTTAATACCCGATCGGTGGCAGAAGCAATCGGACACCACCTCATACCACGCGGCGATGTTGAAGTGCATCATGGATCACTCTCCAAGGAGGTCAGGATCGATGCCGAAGACCGGTTCTCAAAGGGACAGATCAGAACACTTGTCTGCACCAGTTCGATGGAGCTTGGGATCGATATCGGGCATATTGATCATGTGGTCCAGTTTGGATCCCCACGCGATGTCGCACGACTGATCCAGCGGGTCGGGCGGGCCGGGCACCGGATTGACCAGATCTCACGGGGAACGATCATTGCAACCGGATTTGACGACCTCCTCGAATCGCTTGTCATTGCACGGCGGGCAGTTTTGAATAAGACAGAGCCGGTTGTCCCGCCCTGCTGTCCGGCGGATGTGATCGCAAACCAGGTTGCGGCAATCGCTGTTGAGCGGGGTGAATGCGGGATTGAGACAATTCGGAAGATTTTTTCACGGGCATGGCCGGTATCTGATTGCGGTAGCCTGCTGGATGATTCTATAAGCAGGATGGAGGAGCACCGACTGATCCGAAGAGAGGGAGATCGTATTATAAAAACCGGCCGTGCCCGGAAGTACCTCACCACAAACCTCTCGATGATCACCGATGAGCGGAAGTTCCGGATCATCGATTATGTGACCCGGAGGACGATCGGCACCCTTGATGAGTCATTTGTCGTTGGGTGGATCCATACCGGGGCGGTCTTCATCACACGCGGCAGGCTCTGGCGGGTGCTTGAAGTGCTTGAGGATGCAATCACCGTCGAGCCTGCACCAAAGAGCATGGGTGAGCTGCCATCATGGGAGGGTGAGCAGATTCCTGTGCCCTTTGAGGTTGCAGAGGAGGTTGGGCGGCTCAGGAGAACCCGGAACTTTTCCGAATATGGAGCAGATGATGATTCGCTTGCGTATATCAACAGGATCCTCTCGGAGATGGAGAAGAACAGGACTCCGGTTCCAACCGATCGCCTGGTGATGCTTGAACATTCCAAAGAGGGGGTGATCATGAATATCTGCGGCGGCCATAAAGCCAATGAGGCCCTTGGACGTGCCCTCTCCATCCTGATATCCGCACGGTATGGAACAAGTGTCGGGATCGAGGTGAATGCATACAGGATTTTTCTACGGCTCCCAAAGACCGTCAGAGCGCAGGATGTCAGAGAGATCCTCTTCTCACTTGAAGGAGAGCATGTCGAGGCGATCCTGAAGATTGCAATGAAAAAGACTGCTCTTTACAAATGGAAGCTGGTCGCCGTTGCAAAGAAGTTCGGAGCGATCGATTCAGATGCCGAGTATGATAAGATCAGCCTCCACCGCTTAAGCGAACATTTTGATGGTAGCATCATCGAAGAGGAGGTGTACCGTGAGCTCTTCAGCAGGTATATGGATGCAGGGGCAGCAGGCAGGCTTATCACCCGGATACGGTCAGGAGATACCGAGGTTCAGATTGGAGCACTCTCGATCATCGGATCAGAGGGGCTCTTCTCCTCACGGGATCTGATCGCTCCGCCGGATATGGATCAGGCGGTGATCGCGGCATTGAAGCGACGGCTCAACGCACAGGAGGTAATCCTTGCCTGTATGCATTGCAGGAAGTGGAAGAGGAAGACGATTCTGGAGCGGGTGGAGGAACACCCGGAATGTCCAAAATGTGGTGCCCGGCTCATCGCCGCCGTCAAGCCATATGAGGAGGAGAATATTCAGATAATCAGGAAAAAGACGAAGACACCTGAAGAGAAGGATGTTGAGAAGAAGATGCTCAGGTCCGCAAACATGGTTCTCTCCAGCGGGAAGAGAGCCATAATTGCCCTTGCCGGACGGGGGGTCGGGCCCGATGCCGCATCCCGGATCCTGGCCACCCATGCACACGGTGATGGATTTTATAAAGAGATTTTAAAAGCGGAGAGGAAGTATATCACAACCCACCGGTTCTGGTAAAAATGAGATTCAGAGGATGTCCGCAAGGTGCTGTTCAAGGACTTCAAGACCTGCCCTGACATCCTTGAGGTTCTTTCCACCTGTAAGGATGACTTTCCCGGATGAGAAGAGGAGAGCAACAATCTTCGGATCTTCTATCCTGTAGACGAGACCCGGGAACTGTTCGGGTTCATACTCTATGTTCTCAAGCTGCAATGTTATAACAACCTTATTGAGGTTGATTGGTTTGCCCATATCATATGAACAGACGATATTGGTGACATTGACATCAGGGACTTCATGCGTGGTGACACCTGCACCTTTGAGTGATGAAATAATCAACTCAAGGCCCCGCCCAAGATCGCTTTCATTCTTGATCCCGGTGAGCACGACTTTCCCCGATGAGAAGATGAGTGATGCCATCTTCGGATCCTTAATGCGATATACGGCGCCAGGGAACCGCTTGGTATTGAGCTCACACCCCTCAATATGCTCTGAAATTGCCAGGAGATCGATAGAGTCGGCAATGCCTCCGGAAGCCACGATATTTTCGATCTTTAATGAGTCGTACTGTTGATCTGCCATCCTCGTACATTTAAAGGTGTCAGACCATAATAATGACGGATAAACTTTATGGTATTCATCCTTGCACCCTCTTTTACGGCCTTTTCAGCGGGGTATTTTTAAGAGAGGGTACAAAGCACGCATAGAATCGGTGAATGTGAGAGAGGAAGGGACGCACCCTTATTCTTTTGTCAACAGATGCAGATCGATTGCCATAAATAAATCGAAAACCAAATATTGACGTTTTTATGACTGAAGATATTGGGAATACTACAGAGAGCAGGCAGACGATTGCAGACTGGATCTCGTGCAATCTGCCTGATTATGCTCATGTGATGTCTGATTTTACAATTCATGTCCCCGAGTACTTTAATTTTGCATTTGATGTCGTCGATGCGTGGGCAGAAAAAGATCGGAATAAGCTTGCGCTGATCTGGACGAATCAGAAAGGGGAGGAGAAGAAGTTCACTTTCTGGGATATGAAGACCCTCTCGAATGAAGCGGCAAATATCCTCCTGAAATTTGGGATTAACAAGGGGGACCGGGTCCTTGTAATGCTCCCGCGAATCCCTGAGTTCTGGATCCTGACCCTTGCACTGATGAAACTGGGGGCGGTCTTTGCACCAGCTCCGACGATGCTGACGACAAAGGATCTTATCTACCGGATCAATGCGGGCGACTTCAAGATGATCATCACCGATTCGGAGAATGCGCCGAAATGTGATGGGCTCTCCAACAATTGCCCTTCGCTCGCCCAGAAGATGGTGGTTGACGGCGATTGTCCCGGCTGGATCAGCTATCCTTTTGAGCTGAATTATCCGGCACCCGTTGCACGGAAACTCGTTCATTTCAGGAATCTGAGGAGAACCCTCCCAACCGATCCGATGCTGATCTTCTTCACCTCAGGGACAACCGGAAATGCAAAGATGGTGATCCATGAACAGAGTTATGCTCTTGGACATATCATCACCGCCCGGTTCTGGCATGATCTTCGGGAGAACGATCTCCACTTCACCGTCTCTGATACCGGGTGGGCAAAGGCGGCATGGGGGAAGTACTTCGGCCAGTGGGTCTGTGGCTCTGCAATCTTTGTCTATGATATCCGGGGCCGGTTCAAGGCAACCGAACTCCTCCCTTTAATCGAGAAGTACGGGATCACGACCTTCTGTTGTCCTCCCACAATCTACCGGATGCTGATCATCGCCGATCTCAGGAAGTTTGATTTCTCCGAGCTCCGCCACTGCTGTTCTGCGGGCGAGCCGCTGAACCCCGAGGTGATCCGCATCTGGAAGGAGGGTACCTGCCTTGATATCTACGAGGGATACGGCCAGACCTAGACGGTCTGCTGTATCGGGACCTTCCCCGGCATGAAGCTCAAGCCCGGTTCCATGGGGAAACCTGCACCCGGCTGGAATATTCAGCTGCATGATGATGACGGAAGGGAAGTACCGGATGGAGAAGAGGGCAGGATCGCCATCTCCCTCAATCCCCGGCCGATCGGGCTCTTCCGCGAGTATCTTGATGACCCCGAGGCAAATGCCGAATCCTTTTCGGAGGGATTCTACTATACCGGTGACAAGGCGTACAAGGATGAGGATGGGTATCTCTGGTTTGTGGGCCGCGATGATGACGTGATCAAGAGCTCCGGGTACCGGATCGGCCCCTTCGAGGTGGAGTCTGCGATCCTCGAACACCCGGCTGTCCAGGAGGCCGCGGTCGTCGGCACCCCTGATCAGATCAGGGGTGTCATTGTGAAGGCATTCATTGTTCTCCATAAGGATGTGCAACCATCCGAGAAGCTCGTGAAGGAGATCCAGACCCACGTCAAGAAGACGACTGCCCCCTACAAGTACCCGCGTGCAGTCGAGTTTGTGGACGAGCTGCCAAAGACGATCTCTGGCAAGATCCGCAGGTCCGAGCTCAGGGAGCGCGAAATGGCAAAGGCCGCCGATAAGGGTGGAGATACGAAGAAGAGGGAGGCGACGGGAAGGCAGAAGTAGGGGAGAGAGGGGTAGAGAGGCAGGAAGATAAGCAGGGAGGAAGAGAGGGAAAGAGAAGGAAAGAGCACTTCTCTCATCACCTCTCATTATCTTTCACCATCTTTCCTTATCGTCCACCTTTTGACCATCTCTCATTATCTTTCATCGTCTCTTTCCGATCGAAAGTGGGCATATTTATACCCGATGACGTCAAAGAGGTAAGAGCACAGGAGCGAGGGTTGCCGAGCCAGGTCAAAGGCGATAGGTTCAGGGCCTATTCTCGTAGGGGTTCGCCGGTTCGAATCCGGTCCCTCGCATTTTTGTTTTTCTTTGATTAATCAAGTTCTATCTTTATAGCCTATGTTAGAGGGGTTAGATCTTCTAAATTGAATCTACCATTTAACCTAAGATAGGTTCATATGACCCTCTTGTCTTTCAGCATGCATCTTTATTAATCCTCCTCGTACCATAATCTTTTAAGATCTCGATATATTCTTTCACCACATATCCAGCAAGACCCGTGAAAAATGATATCTCCCATTCACTGTAACCCGCCAAATATAGCTTCTCGACCCGTGTTCCATCCTTTATGTAGCGGTCTGTGGATTCTGGCGTGTGATCTATAAGCCTGGCGTTCTCTGTTGTCGGAATCTTCATCTTATAGTTATGAAAGGCTAATCTCTTATGTGTCAGGGTTTTACCCATATCCATCTCTGTACCAGCTCGTGGAACAACCTTGTCTGTTCTGTTTTCGTAACCGATAATGTAGTTCGATATCGTGGATCCTGAGAATCTCAACAAGATTGAGATATCTGTCTCAGTAAGTACGCCACCCTGCTTCTTCGTTTCCCTGCACAACCGAACTATCAGTTTCTCCAGCAAATCACTTTTCTTCACATGATTTACCCTGTCTTCTATATCCTCTGGACTTATCAGAGTTAATGTAACGGGAGCAAGTTGCATATCTTTCAGTTTTTTACTCTTGGAATACTTCTGCCCTCCTTTTAATACAAGCCATCTCATCTGACCCGGCCGAACAAAGTCTCCAGGGAGGTAATATTGATTATTCAACGCTACAATCTTTTCCACAAAAAGCCGAACTACATCGGGCCCACCAATATATCCAAATTCAGTTGTTATCAAGTTAAATAGGCTTGTTTCATATGTTTTTGCTGCAGATGGGCCGTAAGCTTTTCTATACCAATCCTCCTTCATCGTACCCTCTCCCTTGTTTTTTTAAAAGTCATCGGCGGTTCATATACAGTTATATTGCTAACCAACTCCTCTATCCTTTGTTTATGCCCACCGTCCTTATATTTCCTGTAAAGTTCATGATACTCCTTCAGCAATCGCTCTGAGATGCCAACAATCAATCGTATATTGTCAATGGACTCCCCTCTTTCGGTGAGGATCGCAACACGTGAGAAATCCCTAATGTAGCGTTCTATACTCTTCAATGAATGATGTGTCGATATCTTGATCTCTGAAGGAGTGTATCCCTTCACATATAACTCTACGATTTTGGTTTTGTGCGATGATGGACCGATGTCTCTTACTATACCCCTCAGAGGAACGTAGAAGCCTCTATCTCTGAGGGATTTTATGTCCCTCTTGATTGTGCTATAACTACTCTTCAGAATCTTGACAAGGTCTTTTATCGTCAGGAGGGCATTTTGTTCTCTTGCCTCTTGTGCAATTCTGAGTAGTACATGCTGTCGGTATGCTGATAGGCCGTGAGTCTCATATACCTCCATGTCCTCTGGCTCATTCAACGTTAAGATGATTTCATTGTGCTTTGCATCAAGAATAGATTTCCCAGGACCTTCCTCCTCCGAGATGGCAAGATATAGCATTTGACCATCACGCACATCAGATCTGCTGTTCTGGAAAAAGTCTTGACTCAACTCGAGTATCGCACTGGCGGTAATAGGTGCCAAGTTGAATCCGTCTTTTAGACGAAGGCGAAACATCCGTTCCTTTGTCATTCCATTATTTAGCACATACAAATCTTTCATAATGACCTCCACGTAGTCACTTGGAGTAGAGGGTCATATGAACCTAACAAAGTTTGCCACTTTGGCTTCACTCCCAATGAGAGCATCCACTATCGTGATCTAATTTTTCCAGAATTTCATCGGGAAACTGTATTTGACAGTTGAAGATTTTCCAATCAAAAACTCATATAACCGTCCAATTATGCCGTAAAATCATCGTGTTAATGGCATCAAAATTGGAGTGAATGAACCTTTTTGTCTTCCTCATCCACGAATCAACCGTAACTGTCAAATTCAATA
>DUKV01000063.1:18484-21817 GCA_013329165.1 Methanocalculus sp.
AGTTCCGGGATCTCAAATCGGATCAGTGAGATAAATAACTGTGCAAGAAACCCAATGATTAAAGCACCGTAAATGCTGTTATCAGTCCATACACGCAATGGTTTGATCTCGATCTCGTTCTTGAGAGAGTTGAATATCTTCTCGATCGAGTCCTTTTTTCGATAGGTCAGAAGGGCCTCGATAAGTGTCAAATTCTTACTCGATTTCAGGCAGAAGAATCCCTCTCTACCGGTGATGAACTTATCTTCAAGAAGCCTGACGGCATCATCTTCTGAGAGTTCAATCAGCTTTGTCTGGATGGAGTAATCCACATCAACAAGAAGATTGTTTATCCGGAATCGCTTTGGAAGAGCCTTATTCTTGTCAATGCTTTCCTGAATGGCCTTCGCTTCTTTTATCTCTCGCACAACTTTTCGGGCTCTGGATTCCAGCTGCTCTTTCTGCAGTTTTTCTGAGAAGTAGAGATAATTGGTACTGTTCGGTTTCTCGATTTTAATGCCGCGAATTCCTGACTCCTCATCAACCATCTGAGGATCATATGTCTCAAATCTGGCGATTATCTTGTCGTCGCTCTTGTTGAGCTTCTTTCCGGTGATGTACTGCATATTATCTGCCCGGATCATCTGGGTATTGGCGACACTGTTCGCTCCTTTATCAAATATTACCAGAGAACCCTCTCTGAGCCTGCCGCTTGATTGCTGATAGGTCTTCTTGAAGTGGGTCTGATCATTGAGATTGCCGGGTTCGATTGTCAGCCCAATCGGGACATTGATCGGGTCGGCAAGTTCTGTGACACCAACGGTGATCTGTTTTTTATCTGGCCGATGATCACGACTGTAGCCATACTTTCCAAGTGGAGCCTTGGTACCATGAAGAACAATGCTGGTCCAGTCCATGTTGATGTTAGTATGCTCAAATTCATACCTCTCAAACAGGATGTCCTGGATGTCGGAGATGATCTCTTCCCGGTTGGCACCAAGGGTTTCAAGGACACGGTAGAGTGTTCTTTCGCTGAATGGAGGGAGAGAGAATTCGGTAAGCACTTCAGGCCGGTTGATCCATTCGTGAGACCGCTTTATGCTGAAGTTATCCGTCAGTTTGTAGCTGGCAAGAGCTTGAAGCAGATTATTGATGTCGATACCCCTCGTCTTGTGTTTCCCGAAAACAGAGGAGAAATTCAGGGTTTCATACAGCCTTTCAATGAGGAGAAGGGTGCCGATAGGAAAGGATATATTCTCATTCGGTTCAATTCAAACATCACTAAGAACACATATATTTCATGTTAATGGCAAAGTTGGGTTGTATAATTAAACAAGGAGGATTGAAGAACCATGCATAAGAAGGAGGGATCGAGGATGACGCAGACATACGACTATATCATCGTAGGGGCCGGTACATCCGGCCCTATTGTAGCATCCAGACTGAGTGAAGACCCCCAGGTCTCCGTTCTGCTGCTGGAGGCGGGCGGGGAGAACACCAACGATATTTCCCGGGCACCGGGAGCATTCTTTAAGGTCTGGGGGACTGATTACGACTGGCAGTATGAGACAGAACCGCAAAAGGGCTTAAACAACCGGAAAATCTACTCTCCCCGGGGTCATGTTGTAGGGGGATCTTCGGCCATCAACATGGGATTCTGGATGAGGGGGACAAAGGAAGACTACGATTTCTGGGAACAACAAGGCGCCAAGGGCTGGAATTACGAAAAGGCGCTGGAGATGTTCCAGAAAATTGAGGATACGGATTTAGGGCCGACCCGGTACAGGGGAAAAGGCGGCAAGGTACGTCTGGAATATTCAGCATATCCGACTGAATTTACCGATACCCTGCTCAATGCGTTTAAAGAAGCCGGATTTGGCGACATCGGGGATTTCCAGGCTGAAACTCCGTATCGCGCGGATATTGTCCAGAAAGATTTCATTAACCGGGTTCGGCACACCCCTGCCGACAGTTATCTGTCTGATGAGATCCGTAAAAGGCCCAACCTGACCGTTCAGACCGACACCTTTGTCCGCAAGATTATCTTTAATGGAAACCGGGCGGTGGGCGTCGAAGTCGAACATCAGGGCAAAGTGCAGCAGATCACGGCGGGTGCCGAGATCATTCTGTCAGCGGGCACCTATAACACGGCACAGATCCTGAAATTGTCCGGAGTGGGGCCAAAAGAAGAGCTGGCAAAGCACGGCATTCCTGTGGTTGCAGATGTTCCGGGGGTCGGCGAAAACCTCAACGATCACCTGCTGGTAAACGTCCTGATCCTCTCTTCCATTCCTATCCCGGATACCCATTTTAACCCCGTCAGCGATGAGTCGATAGCGCAGTGGCGAAAAGAGCGAACCGGGCCTGCCTGTTACTATCCCGGCCCGGCGGCGGGTCTGATATCCAGCGATAAAACGTACACCGGCCCGGACTTTGAAATAATTCTGGAGTACGTCCATAACGCGAACGGCTCTGAAAAAGAGTTCGCGGGCGTGGAGAATATCGCTGAAAGGAGCGGATACTCTTTCATCGTGATTATCATGACACCCAAAAGCAGGGGAAACGTCCTGCTCGCATCGGGAGACCCGCATGACAAGCCCCTCATCGATCCGAATTATCTCAGCAACCCTGACGATATGAAGAGGTTTATCAAAGGTGTCCGGTATGCAATGCAGCTCACAAAAACCCGGGCGCTTTTGCCCTATACGGAAAGGGTGCACCCCGCCCCGGACGCAAGCGACGCTGATATTGAAGCCTTTATCCACAGTGAAGCCTCCTCCGTCTTCCATCCCGTGGGCACTGCACGTATTGGCGACCTTAAAAAAGATCCCATGGCTGTAGTGGATTCCCATCTGCGGGTACGTGGCGTGGAGGGGCTGCGCGTTGCGGATGCATCTGTCATGCCGCAGGTGAATCGCGGGCATACTATGGCGCCGGTAACCTACATCGGCGAGATGGCCGCTCAGATCATCCGGTCAGAAAAACACTGACTGTACCAGCGTTCATATACCGGGATTGAAGCACAAGGAGTACGGAGAGATGCTTTGGGAAGTGCCAGTGCAGTGGTGACCTGAATTACGGAGTTTATATACACTACTCCTTTAGAAACCTTCGAGTCGCAAAGAGGTCGTTCATACCAAGTGCTACCACCTGTTCACTGAGATCCTTCATCACATTCACATAGAACACCTCATACTCTTTCCCAAAATCCACCTCTAACTTCTCGACCCTTCCAAGTTTTCGGAGTAATTGAGTTGCTGATAACGTCATATATCGAGAACTCGACGAATCAATCATCCATCGAAGGGCAGCCAGTAATCGGTATGCCAATGTGCAGACAAAAAATATGCCCCT
>DUKV01000063.1:21968-22111 GCA_013329165.1 Methanocalculus sp.
TTTAACTCCTCATCTGTCTTTACGGTCCTGAACACTTTCTCGATGAAATCTTTTTCAAGATACATCCTGACAATCTCCTGAGCGGTAAACGTCTCATCTGTTGCATACAACAGAAATTTCCCATCCATCGCTTTAGCATCATC
>DUKV01000024.1 GCA_013329165.1 Methanocalculus sp.
AGACCGATGCGCAACCCCGGAATGCCAGAAACCAGGGAAGATCGTGCCCGAGGATACCGGGGCGGGAGGGGATCGCGCATCCGGTGCCGGCTGGTGAGCTCATCCCGGATGGCGCCACCCACCTCGCCGCTTTCGAAAATAAGATTAAGGAGGATGAGAGAAAAACTGCTCAGAAGTGATCGATCGGGGAGAGGCAGAAGACACCATGACAAACAGCCAGAAAAAGGGAAGAGTACAGGCGATCTCACTTGTAATCGTCTCTGAGTGGGATACAGATGAGATCGTCAGCCTTTACCGCGCCGGTGGATGGTGGGAGGAGCATTGGGAGAAGGAACACATCCCCGATCTGATCCAGGGAAGCCACCGTTTTGTTGTTGCCGTTGACGAGATCACCGGATCGGCAGTTGGCATGGGCAGAACCATCTCAGATGGTGTATCGGATGCATATATACAGGATGTCGTTGTACGGAAGGAGTACAGGAGATGCTATATCGGGCTCCAGATCGTTCAGCTTCTCACCGAGCTCTGCGCGGAAGACGGAATATCGTGGGTAGGACTTATATCCGAGCCGGGAACCACATTATTTTATAAAAAAATCGGGTTCCAACCGATGGAACAATATGTACCGATGATCTACAAAAAGATGGTATCAGATGATTTCCCTGAATGATTTTTCTCCGGTAAACCTCGACAATAAGAATATCCTTGAAGATTATTTCCGCAGATATCCGCAGGTGCATAGCGATAATACCATCATCACGATGCTCAGCTGGAACCACTATGCACACTACCACTACACGATAAAGAACAACTCCCTGATCATCATGACGATCGTTGATGGAGAACGGACCTTCAGACCTCCGATCGGAGAAGAAGATGATGCACTCCTCTCAGATCTCCTCTGCCTTGCTTATGAAGAAGGAGGGAGCACCCCGTTCCAGGCACTGGATGAGAGGGGGCACCACTGGTTCAGACGCATGTATCCGGAGATCCCCCTGTATGAAGACCGGGACTTTGCAGATTATGTCTATCTCTCTACAGATCTTGCAGGCCTCCCGGGCAAAAAATACCTGACCATCCGCGGCCATCTCAACAAATTCAACCGCACAACGGATTTCACTGTTGAAGCGATCCGATCCGGGTTCATCGGGGAGATCATTGAGTTTCTCGAGGAGTGGTGCGAATGGAAACATTGTGATGAGTATCCGGTCCTTGCCCATGAGAAAGATGCAGTCCTCTATGCCGTGCACCACTATGATGAACTGAACTGTCAGGGCATCCTCATTCGAACCAATCAAGGGATCGGCGCAATTGCGATCTGGGGGCAGCTCAACGACGATACCATCGTCGTACATTTCGAAAAGGCACTTCCCGGATATGATGGGATCTACAAGGCGATCAATATGCAGACAGCAAAAGCCGTCCAGTCAAGGTACAGATTTATCAACCGTGAGTCTGATATGGGCGAGCCGGGGCTCCGTGAGGCAAAAAGGCGATATCACCCCCACCATATGGTACCGGTCTGGTCAGTCCGACGATCAGATATGGATGCCGGAAGAGAGCGGTTCTGCAGATAGAGTAAACGAACTTTTTTAAAAAGAGAATATGAAGAGAGAGAGAGAATCTATTTGCTCTCGACTTTTGTCATCTCGACGGTGAAGCCCCGGATCGTCCGGTCCTTCATAATCTCGATGATCTCATGGATCCGGTCAGCCGGAACATCCACGTAGGAGAAATGCTCAAAGATCTCGATTGCACCGATGGATCGTCCGGGAAGCCCGGTCTCACCGGCGATGGCACCGACGATATCTTTTGCCCGGATCTGATTATCACGGCCGATCGAGATCCGTATCCGTGCCATTCCCGGCTCAATTGATCCGCCCTCATTCTCATAGCTCTTGGTTTCGGTATCCCGACCACCAAGGTGAATCTTCATAAGGGCAGTTGCGATCTCGATACAGGTGATACCTTCCTCAAGTGCCTGCTCGATATAGGGGATGTACCGCTCACCAAGACCGGTCGTATTCACTTCTTTAACCTTCTCGATGAGAAGACGTGCCTGCGACTCCTCCACATCCGAGGTGGACGGGATCGGTATCCGTGTGATCTTCACCTTGGCAAACCGCTGGATCTCCCGGAGTTTGTAGATCTCTTTTGGAGCGACAAACGAGATCGAGGTGCCCGCCCTTCCTGCACGGGCAGTCCTTCCTATCCGGTGAATATAATACTCGACATCCTGCGGAACATCATAGTTGAAGACGCAGTCAATCTCACTGATATCAAGCCCACGTGCCGCAACATCGGTTGCAACAAGGATATCGATCGATCCCTTCCTGAACTTTCCCATGACACGATCACGCTGGGTCTGTTTCATATCCCCATGGAGCGCATCAGCAAAGTACCCCCGTGCCTGAAGCCGCGAGGTGACGTCATCGACTGCACGCTTGGTGTTGCAGAAGACCATCGCCAGATCCGGGTTATAGATATCAACCAGCTTACAGAGGACGTCCAGCTTCTCGCGTTCCTTGACCTCAAGATAACACTGCTCGATCTGGGGAACTGTCATCTCCCCGTGGACGACCTTGATGAACTTTGGATCCTTCTGATATCTCTTGGAGAGATCAAGGATTGCCGGAGGCATCGTTGCAGAGAAGAGAAGAGTCTGCCTCTTTCCGGGAGTCATCTTGAGAATCCGGGCGATATCATCCCTGAAACCCATGTCGAGCATCTGGTCTGCCTCGTCAAGGACTGCAAACCTGACCTTGTCAAGCGAGAGGGTTTTCCGCTCAAGGTGATCCATAATCCGTCCGGGTGTCCCGATCACAATCTGGGCACCTGCGCGAAGGGCGCGGAACTGCCGCTCTATCGGCTGGCCGCCATAGACGGGGACGATAGAGAGCCCTTTTTTGAATTTGCCAAAGCGTGAGAACTCCTCTGCAATCTGGATTGCAAGTTCGCGGGTCGGTGCGAGAACGAGCACCTGGACATCCCGGCTTCCTGCATCGATCATCTCGATGAGAGGGATCCCAAAAGCGGCCGTCTTGCCGGTTCCCGTCTGTGCCTGCCCTGTTATGTCATTTCCTTCAAGAATTGCGGGGATCGCCATCTTCTGGATGGGGGTCGCCTCCTCAAAGCCCATATCCGCTACGGCCTTTAAGAGGTCTTCGGATATTGAAAAATCTGAAAATTTTTGTGATTCAACCATTCTCTATTATATTGTTCTCTGAGGACTTAGCATCTTGGGTGGAACACCAAAAATCGCGAAGGAAGAGAGTGGAGTGGAAGTAAATACAAAAAATGGCAGAGGGGATCCTGTACTATTCGTTCTGGTTCACCACAGGCCTGAGCAGGAAGAAGCCGATGACTGCCCCGATGATGGCAAGCACCATGATATAGGGAAAGACCCCGATGTAGCTTCCGGTTGAATCCCTGATGAATCCCGCAAGCTGCGGGCCGGCAATTGCACCGGCCCCGTAAGCGAGGAAGACAAGGCCATAGCACCGTGGATAATCGCAGGTGCCGAAGTACCTGGCTGTTGCTGTCGGCGCTATTGCCAGCCACCCTCCAAGACATCCCCAGAGTATACAGAACGCCACGATATAGGTGATCTGAGATGGAACCTGCCAGAGCAGAAGCGATGCGGCGGCGATCAGCAGGAACGAGATCATTGCTGTGTTCTTCGGCCGGAGCAGATCGGTCAGCCAGCCAAAGGCAGGCCTTCCGCCGCCATTGAAGATCGCAAAGATCCCGACAAGCGCCGTTGCAAGTACCGGCGTAATGCCGACTACCTCAACTCCCACCGGCTGGGAGATGGATATTGCCATTAATCCCGCAAGACATCCGATGAAGTAGCAGATCCAGAGACCATAGAAGGTCGGAGTCCGGATCATCCGGGAACGGTCGCATTCACAGGTCTCTGTTACAGCCGATGCCGGAGGAGCCCAGCCATGCGGTACCCAGCCGGTTTCAGGGAACCTGAGTGGCATTGAGCAGAGCAGGGTAATGATCAGAAATGCGGCACCAAAGATCCGGAAGGTGTGCATGACCCCGACCATCGGGATGAGGATTCCTGCAATATTTGCCGATATGAATGCCGAGAACCCAAATCCCAGCAGTGCAAGACCAACAGCAAATCCCCGGCGATCAGGGAACCAGCGGGTGGCAAGTGCAACAGGAACACCATAGGCAATACCGACACCCGCACCACCGATCACCCCGTAGACGAGATAGAGCATCTCTACTGAGGTTGCAGTCGAGGCGAGCATCCACCCGAGAGCAGTCAGAACCCCCCCGATAATCGTTGTCTTTCTTGGCCCCCATTCATCGATATATCTCCCGGTAAGCGGCATTGCAATTGCAAATGCTGCAAGGAATATCGAGAACGGCATCAGGACTTCGCCTGCGGTCACCGATAAGTGAAGCTCGGTCGTAAAATACTCGGTGAGTGGCGCGACGAAGACGCTCCACGCATAGATACTCCCAAGACAGATGTTGATGATCAGACCCAGCAGTACAAAGATCCAGCGCCCCCTCTCAAGAGGAAGCCCGAAAACGTGTGTCTCTTTCATGAGGAAAACCTGTGTATTCTTAGATAAAGGAGAAGAGAAGGTTATTCTTCCAGGGTGGATATATCACCCGGGTCGATTCCCATCTCCTGTGCTTTTAAGACACGGCGCATGATCTTTCCGCTCCTCGTCTTTGGCAGCGAGGAGACGAATTCGATCTCAGAGGGCATTGCGATCGGCCCGATGCTCATCCTCACATGATAGATGAGCTCGTTCTTCAGCTTCTCGCTTGGTTCATACCCGAGCCTGAGGATGACAAATGCCTTGATCGTCTGCCCTTTCATCACATCAGGTTTGCCGATGACAGCAGCTTCTGCGACCGCCTCATGAGAGACGAGAGCACTCTCAACTTCAGCGGTTCCGATATTATGCCCGGCAACAATGATGATGTCGTCAGAACGGCCCAGCACCATGATGTAGCCATCCTTATCCTTCACGGCGAGATCGCCTGCCGTATAGAATGGCTCGATCGTAGACCAGTACTGGCGGTACCGCTCATCATTCTTATGGACCGTCCTCATCATCGCTGGCCAGGGCTCCTTGACAACGAGCAGTCCACCGACATTCGGCGGGGTCGGGTTGCCTTCCTTATCAACGACATCAACCTGGACACCGGGGATCGGCCGCCCGGCAAACCCAGGTTTCATCGGCTCACCAACAAGGGTTGTGATCATGTGCATCCCGGTCTCGGTCTGCCACCAGGTATCCAGGATCGGGCAGACAGATTTACCGATGACACGATGGTACCACTCAAATGCCTCGGGGTTGAGTGGCTCTCCGACCGATCCGATGATCCGGAGCGAGTCAAGGTTTGCCTTGTTCGGCCACTCTTCACCGAACTTCATGAACATCCGGATTGCAGTCGGTGCGGTATAGAAGATCGTGACACCGAACTCCTCGATGATCTTCCACCAGACGCTCGGATCAGGATAATCCGGCACAGTTTCTGTGATCAGGATGGTGGCACCTGCTGCAAGCGGGCCGTAGACGATGTAGCTGTGCCCGGTGATCCAGCCTGGATCGGCAGTACACCAGTGGACATCGTTCTCCTTGAGGTCAAAGATGTATTTCGTTGTATAGTATGTCCCGACCATGTACCCGCCGGTTGTGTGGACGATACCTTTCGGCTGACCGGTGGTCCCCGAGGTATAGAGGATGAAGAGCGGATCTTCTGCATCCATAACTTCGGGTTCGCATTCTCTGCCAGCCTCATTCAGGAGCTCATAGTAGTCGATCTCCATCTCGGAGACGAGTTCGACCTGAGGCCTTGTTCGCCTGACAACGACGATCTTCTCGACACTCGGAGCATTGACCACGGCATCCCCGACGATCGATTTCAGCGGGACGTGCTTGCCACGGCGATACCCGACATCGGCGGTGATGACCACTTTTGCCGATGCATCACGGATACGGGCATTCAGGGCAGACGCTCCGAACCCACCATAGACGATACTGTGAACTGCACCGATCCGGGCACAGGCGAGCATGGCAACGATATGCTCGGGGATGAGCGGCATGTAGATACACACTGTATCGCCTTTTTTGATGCCCAGGCTCTTCAGGGAATTTGCACACCGCTGCACTTCGCGGTAGAGCTGGCGGTAGGTGAATATCCGCTCCTGCTCCTCCCCCTCACCACGCCAGATCAACGCAACCTTGTTTCTGAGCTCGCTGTTCACATGCCGGTCAAGGCAGTTGTAGGTGATATTCGTCTTCGCATTGACAAACCATTTGGCATAGGGGTGTTTCCACTCCCTGACAGCATCCCATGGCTTGAACCAGGCGAGTTCTTTTGCAATTCCATCCCAGAAACCATCGGGATCTTCAAGGTAACGGTTATATGCCGTTTCCCAGTCCCCGATGTTCGAATTCTCCAGATAGGAAGAATCGGGCTTATAGGTCTTTGCTTCGAGTTTAACATCGAACGATTCAGACATACTCTTCTCCTCCATGCAGTCGGCTGCATGGAACTGCGGAACCCGATGGCCCTTATGCAGTGCTTTACACCCAGTGGTTTGCGGACATTATTAATAAAACTTATATTCGCTGAACACATATGCACTGCATAAGCAAAGTGCCCCCTATGGAGAGTATGGAAAATGACAGGGCAATCAGGTGAAATGATCGAGATCAAGGAGTTATTGAAGAGAAATCCACGTGGGATGAGCATAACAGAGATCTCTTCTGCACTGCATCTCCACAGAAATACTGCCGCCAAGTACCTTGAGACACTCAAGCTCAGAGGGGATGTCGACAGAAAAGAGATCGGGACAGCACGAAATTACTTTCTCGTACAGAGAATTCCGGTCTCTTCCCTGCTCGCATACTGGCCTGCTCCACTGATCATCTGCGATATCCGCCTGAATACAGTGATGGTGACAGAGGGGATACTCTCGCTCCTTGGGTGCTCCCTTGATGTGATGTATGGCGTTCCAATCGATGAGATCCCGATCTCCTTGTTCAAAGATCCTCAGATACGGGAGATCTGCCAGAGTGCTGTGCATGGAGAGACACAGACACAGACCTTCAGAGTAACTATACGAAAGAAAGAGATGCTCCTTCGGATCCAGGGGATTCCGGTCGTCTTTGATACCGGACGGGATGGAGCTGCACTCGCCTTCTTTGATGAAACAGAACACCAGTCCACCATGAAGGAACTTGATCTCCTGAAACAGCAATATACAGCCCTCCAGACAGGTCAGACCGAATACATCGCCCATCTGGACACCACCCACCGGATCACCTATATCAATGCCCCATTCGCAGACCGCACCGGCAGGAGCAGCAGACAGGCGGTGGGGACACCATTTACCTCACTCTTCCCGGCACAGATCAGTCAGGAGATAGAGGATCTCTTTGGTGAGATCACTATTGCCAGCGAGTCGGCAACAGCCGAGCTGATGATGATTCGAAACGATGGAACCATCGGCCGTGAGCAATGGATCCTTCAGGCCATCTTCGATGAGCAGGGTGGGATCGCAGCATATCACGCAACCGGGAGGGATATCACCGAACTGGCACGGTGCAGGGAGCAGCTTGAGCAGTACCACAGGAATGTCGAGACCCTCATCGAGGACAGGACAGCCTCCCTCCAGGAGGCAAACCGGATGCTGATGGCAACAATACGGGAGAAGGAGGAGCTTGAACGGGAACTGCTCTTCATCCAGTTTGCCTTTGATCATGCATCTGATTCAATCCTCCTCATCAATGAGGAGGGCCGGATAATCAGGGCAAATGAGACGGCATCCATCCTGCTTGGGTATACGGTTGAAGAACTCCAGACCCTCCATGTCTCCGAGATCAACCCTTCAATCACGAGGAGCGGCTGGAGGGAGATGTGGGCTGGCGGCTATCCGGGGAAACGGATCCGCACCCGATCAATCCACCGGATGCGGAATGGCAGGATCCTGAATGTGGATGTTTCACGAACCTTTGTCCGTTTTCTTGATCAGCTGTACTTCTGTTCGATTGCCCGGCCGCTTGAAGAACAGGACGATTAAGGGGACCAGACGATGCCAGCAGATTCATAATGCCATGGGATGACATTAACTGGAAAAAGCGGGATATGAGAGATGTTTGAGAAGACACTGATTCCGGTTGCACATGGAGAGACGTCGGAGGAGCTGAGAAAGATCGGAAGGATACTCAAAAGCCTCGGCTCAGAATCGATCTGTCTCTTTCATGTAAGTGACGCCGACTCATTCTTCAATGGATCGGATATGTCATGGCTGCTGCTCCTGAAAGAGGCAATCGAGGAGCTCGGACTCTCTGTTGACGTTCGTACAGGAAGCGATCATATTGCATCATCCATTGCAGAGGCGGCACTTCGGGAAGGTGTCGATGAGATCTACCTGAAGGCAAAACGGCACTGGCAACTCCGCACAATACTCCTTGGAAGTGTCTCACGGGATCTGCTCAGGCTTGCAGACACTCCCGTCTTCGTCCATAAGATCCGCCCGCTCCTCCCAAAAGAGAAGGAGGGGACGATCACCCGTGATGATCTGATCATTCTGTATGCCACGGATTTTGATAAGGCATCCAACCGGCCACTGCCATATGTGATGCAGTTTCAGGGCAGCTGGTGCCATATCCTTCATGTCCGGGGAAGGCGGGCAGATCCGAGATCAGAGAAGAGGAAAAGTTCCAGAGTCAAAGAGAAACTCACCTCACTTGAGGAGGAGCTTCGCCCCTATTATGGACGCGTCACTTCAGAAGAGCGGATCGGCAATCCCGCAAACGAGGTCCTCTTTGTATCAGATCAGATACATGCCGATGTGATCGTCCTTGGCAGAAGCAGACCCGCGTTCCTCTCCTCTCCAATGGGCGATACAGCCGAGCAGATCGTCACCGGATCGAAAGCATCCATCTTTCTTGTACCATAAGGAGATGAACAGATGAAATGGACATATTTTCGAAAAGAAGCAGTATTTCTCCTCTCATCGGGAATCATTCTCCTCTTTATTGCCGGCGGAGTATTGCAGCCTGATCTTCTGGACGCAGCAGCATCTACCATCCATTCGGGAATCCTCAACAACTTCAGCTGGCTATACCTGATATCTGCCTTCTTCTTCCTCATCTTCGTCATTTCCCTCGCCTTATCGAAGTATGGCACGATCAGGCTCGGGTATGATGCAGAAAGGCCGCAGTATACCTTCTTCGGCTGGGTTGCGATGCTCTTTGCCGCGGGGATGGGGATCGGGCTGCTCTTCTGGGGAGTTTCAGAGCCACTGGTTCACTTCCTCACGCCTCCTCCGTTTCTTGAGCCGCTCTCCCCCGAATCGGCAGCTTTTGCGATGCGATATGCATTCTTCCACTGGGGTATCCATCCATGGGCGATCTACACCGTCGTCAGCCTTTCGATTGCATACTTCTCTTTCCGACGGGGTATGCCTGCACTGATAAGTTCCTGTTTCTATCCGGTGCTCGGGGATCGTATCTATGGGATCCCCGGAAAGATCGTTGATGTGCTGGCAGTCTTTGCCACCGTCTTTGGAACGGCTACATCACTTGGATTTGGTGCCCTTCAGATCCATGCGGGCTTCTCGCACCTCTACGGCATCTCATCTGCCATCCAGGTTACCATCGGGATCATCGTGATCGCAACCGCCCTCTTCATGGCTTCAGCCATCCTCGGGGTGGAGAAAGGGGTACAGGTCCTCTCAAAATTTAATATCCTCCTTGCCATTCTGCTCCTCACCTTCATCCTCCTCCTCGGATCGACCCCATATATTTTGAATATCTTCTCCTCAACCCTTGGTGGATACATCAACAATGTCATCGACCTGAGTCTCCAGGCTTATCCGTTCGCAGGATATCAATGGAGCCGCGACTGGACGGTCTTCTACTGGGCATGGTGGATCTCATGGTCACCGTTTGTCGGGCTCTTTATCGCCCGGATCTCACGGGGCCGGACGATCCGCGAGTTTGTACTGACGGTGCTGACGGTGCCTACCCTTTTTACCTTCATCTGGTTCTCTATCTTTGGAGGATCAGCCCTTAACCTTCAGCTGAACAAGGGCGTAGATCTTGCATCGGTTGCCGGAGAGGATGTATCACTTGCACTCTTTGTCTTCTTCGAACACTATCCGTTTGCCGGAGTCCTCTCGTTGATTGCTATTCTGCTCCTCTCGATCTTCTTTGTCACCTCGGCAGACTCTGCAACCGTAGTCCTTGGTTCCCTCACCACCGGCGGAAGTCTGGCTGTACCCCTGTATAAGAAGGTGTTCTGGGCACTCTCGCTCTCTGCAGTTGCGATCGTTCTTCTCATGACGGGGGGACTGGATGCCCTGCAGAAGATGGCGATCACTGCTGCGTTCCCCTTCATGATCGTGATGATCATCCTCTGCTATACGCTCTGGATCGGGCTTTCGCAGGAGGAGAGCAGGGATGATGAGAGCGAGTGAGTGGAGCAGTCTGCTCCAATTTATCCCTCATCGCGTTCGTGTTCAGGAGAGCGTTTTCTCTTTTCTTCAGCCACTCCGGGAGATGATGCTTCATCTGCTGCTTCTGAAGGAGGTGATGGTGGTTCTGTGGAATCGGAGGATACCTCCTTCTGAAAAGAGGATTCATCCAGAGAGGGGATGCCATCATCGCCTGCAGAGGATGGATGATCCAGGGGATCTGCTGCTTCAGGGATCGGGGGAGTATCAAAGAGTTCAAGGGGTTCATCCATCTCAAAGGAGATGTCGTCAACGGAGGGGATGCCATCGTCATCTTCGAAGGGAATGCTCTCCGGGGTTTCTGTGGCGGCATCCTCAGGAGATGGTTCAGGATATTCATCCGCTTCAGGCGAAAGATCAGCAGCAGAGATGGACATATCTTCAGGCATTTCTTCCGGAGTGGTTCCGTGAGTTTCATCGGATGCATCATCCGGGATTTCAGGAGCTTCGGCATCACCATATTCCGGGACGCCTTCATCAGATGAGCCGGGCGCCGGGTATGAATCTTCGGAAACAGCAGTTCCTGACAGGATAGATTCGATAGTCCCCGTTTCTGCAATATCGAAGTCGGTCTCACCGATACCGGCAGGGCCACCCCCAGAGAGGCGTTTCGACTCGATCTGGTTCTGAATTCTCTGGATGGTTTTGTCGAGAGGACCCTTCTCATCGCCGATCAGGGCATTCAGGGGCTCAACCGAGAGTTCACCGAGATCGATTAATGCGTACTCAGCCTTCTTCCTGACCATGATATGCTCGTCAGATAAGAGGGGAATAAGTGCATTGACGGCTTCAGGGCCGCCAATATGGGAGATCGTCTTGATCCCCTCGATCCGCTCCTCGAGTGTCCCTCCCTGTAGAGTATCAACAATCGGCTTGATGGCACATACACCCATCTTCTCGATATCAAACCAGCGGTTCTCTGAGATGAGAAAGCAGACCTCCTCCTCCTCTGTCTCAGGTTCCCATCCGATTGACGTAAGGGCACTTGAGATACTCTTGTTCCGGAAGCCGCCCGCATCCCTCATCGCCTGGACAAGATGCTCCTGTGGGGTGCCGTCCGGATCTTTCAGGGCAGTGAGTGCAGCCTCGGCGATACGTGTGTCGGTATCGTCAAGAGCGCTTATGAGGGCTTCCACAGCAGAGTTGTCGTTGATATACCCGAGTGCACGGGCTGCAACCAGCCTCACCTCCTCATCCCGGTCATGGAGTGCCCGCTTCAGTGTCGGTACCACCTCGCCGGTGCCGATGTAGCCGAGCGCCTCGACGATGATCGCCCGGACATCGGTCTCCTGTTCAGTCTCAAATGCCCTCTCCAGACTGTCAAACCCTTTCTTTGCACCGATACGCCCGAGGTTTCGTGCCGCTATCGCACGGACAACCGAGCTCTCATCATATAATGCATCAAGGAGCGGTTCGACAGCCACATCCCGCATCTCACCGATCACCTCTTCTGCAAGCGCCCTGATCTCCGGAGATTCGCCCTTGACTGCTTTTAGGAGCTCCTCGATTGCCGGCCTCCCCATGACCGTAAGTTTCATTGCAGCCGCAAACTGCACATTCCGGTTGCTGTCCTTGAGCCCCTGGATGAGGCTCTGGACATCCTCCTCCCCGCCGCTCTGATCGTAGAGTTCCTTGTCATCTTTCTTCAGCCGGGGGATGCCTTTTGGCTTTGGAACTACACCACCAAGCTGTTCTGCCCATGCCCTCCTCCAGAGGGCGAGGGATTCCCGTTTCCGGATCATCTGGAGTGCAAAGATCCTGATGCCCTGGTCAGGATCCCCAAGTGCCGGTCTGATGGCGGCAGTTGCTTCATCCTCGCTCATCCTGCCGAGGGTATCGAGGGCTGTCAGTTTCTGGAGCCGTGATCCCCCTACCACCATCTCGGAAAGGGGGCGGAGTGCGGGATACCCGACACGTGCCAGCGCTTTCGCAATGGCAATCCGCATCTCCTCTGAGGGATCCTCAAGGTATTTCATCAGGATCGGGACGACGTCCTGATCTTCCATCTTCCCAAGGGTGGCTGCGGCATTGGTGCGTATCCGCATGTGGGTATGATTCAATGCACCAGCGAGAGCCGGGAGGGCCATGTAATGGATCTTCACCAGGGCATCAGAGGCTGCGGTAATGATGCGGTAGTGATCGTGTCCCAGAAGAGTGACGAGCATGCGAACGACGTCATCATCCATATAGCTACCAAGAGCTGTAACGGCGGCAATCTGAACCTCAGGCTCATCATCCCTGATACAATCCATCAGGGCTTCTTTGGCTTCGGGATCGGCGATCTCTCCCAGGGATTCGATCGCGGCAACCTTCACCGAGGCAATGGGATCGTGGAGAGCCCGGATGAGCGGAGAAACCGCCCGCTCCCGGTAGATCCGTAAGGCATAGCAGGCAGAGATACGGATATTGGTATCGCGATCAGAGAGAGAGGCGACAAGTTTGTCAAAGTTGTCTGCCTCTTCAGATTCTTCCTCCTCTTCTTCCTTCTTTGGAATGGGAAGAGGTTCCTGGACCGGTTCGGCTTTAATCGAACTCTCTGTCAGGGCGACATCTTCATCGGTCTTCTTCACCGGTTTGAGCTCATCCTCATCACCGATCGGTACACGGGGACCGATGTCCCCATACATCTTCCTGAGCGCCTCATTGAGGCCTTTGAGGATGATATCATTGACTTCGAGATCCTTTTTGGCCTCTTCCGGAACAGAGGGCGGTTTCACGGTGGCCGGCATCGGCTTCTGCGGAACCTGTTTTCTGAACTCTTGCTGCGCTTTTACCGATGCTGCGAGTTCGTCGGCATATTTTTTTTTTGAGAGATCCGGTGCCGGTGGTTTGACCACCTCTTCACGAACTACCGCCTGCGGCTGCCCGGACTTTTTACGCACTTTATCGAAGCTTTCACGTGCTTTGAGTGAGGCAGAAAGCTCAGACTGGTACTTCTTGTTGTCAGCCGGTTTTCCATGGGATTCTACCATTAACTGCCGGTTCTTCTTCTCTATCTCTGCGAGTGCATTCCGTGCCACTTTTGCGAGGTTTGGATCTGTGGATGTTGAGACCTGGCGTAGTGAATGGATGGCAACCGGGCCGATATTTCTGAGTGTCTCGGTTGCACCTGCACGTACCGCAGAGTGAGTCTCCCTGAGTGCATTGATCAGTGCCGGAATTGCGTTCTTTCCCATAGCAGCAAGCCCGGCCCAGTCCTCCCGGGCGAGGAGAGACATGATCCGCTGCTGCTCGTTCTTTGGTTTCCAGCCCATCCGCTGGAGACCCCAGCTCGCCTCCATCCTGATCAGGGGATACCGGGCATTGAGGCACTTTTCAAGTGTGCTTTCGGCCTCAGGACCTCCTATCTCTGCTATTGCCGCAACAACATCGCCGACGATCAGGGGATCCGGATCGCCGAGATACCGATGGAGCACGAGCAACATCTCGGGGTTATGCCCTTTTCCAAGGGCTTTGATCACAGCACGCCTGGTCGGCTGATCCCCACTCTTAAGTAAGCGAAGAAGGATTGGTGTACCAGCCTTCCCGATATGGACCAGTTCATTCCACTTCTTTCTGACATAAAGGTACTGTGCCCTTTCTTTTGGAGTGTCAGGCACGAGATCACGACGTTCAAGAATGGATGCAGCTTCAGCTGCCACATCCGGATCCCGGTCAAAGAGCCCGGATAAGATAATATCGAACCCCTCCTTTCCAAGGGTATCGGCGGTGGCAATGGCCGCCCGCCTGAGTTCCGGATCTCTTCTCCTTGATAGTGAATAGAGGGTGGAGAGGTCAGGCCTGCCTTCGGATATGATATATTTTCTCAGTATTGTCCTGACATTTTCCGGGGAGACGAGGATGAATCTGACAAGAGCCTCCGGATCATCTGCAAGCATGAAGTAGACTTCACGTACGAGTTGTGTCTGCTCAAGGGGGGAGATAAGGGCAGAGAGGGTATTCGCCAGATGCTCGTACGCCACCCCGCCATGAGCTGCGAGCACAGATACAGCTTCCAGTTTGACTTCGGGATCATCCTGATTGATCATTGCGGAGATCCGATCGAATTTTCCCCTTTCCGCGAGGTTCTGAATATTTACTCCAAAAAGGCGGTTGAATACCATGTGAGCTGCTCCCCGGGTGTCCTTACGGTACTGTTGATCCTCATCCCTGATATATACATAGATGCCCGGCGGTGACAGGCAGTCTCATGGGGAGGCTACAATCATATGGAGATCTGGTGGAGTGCATATGCCCCCTGAATACGGGCTCTTTCACACAGGATATCAGGAGAGGTCAGTTGATAGAGGAAATAATCTATATACCCATAATCCCTAAAGAAGGTACGATGGATGAGTGGGCAAAAGCCTGGCTCAGAAGAGAGCGGGAGAAAGGGGTGAAATGCCTTGAGATCAAGTACATCTCTGGAAATCCCTATGTCTACCATTCAACAAGCAGATATGATCGCACAACCAAATCTCCACGGAAAGTGAGTACCTATCTTGGGAGGCTGACCGAGGAGGAAGGTCTGATCCCAAAAGGTGCGAAGAAGAGAGGAGATAAGGAACCGGTCACATGGATTGTGGAGCCTCCGGCAATGCCTGGCCCTGAGGAGGCCGGTTTGGTGGAGGATACCGGAGATACTGCACCCATTCCGGAGGAGACACGAGGGCTCATCCCACAGCTCTTGGAGGTGTTCTCTGATCACGTTGAGGATTTTTCTGCATTAATCATTCCGAGGATTGGTCTAGAGTCCCCACTCACCGGATCAGGCAGCAATACCCTGCCAAACTCTCCGGATCCACCGTCACAAGCACTGTTGAGGGCACTGACACTCATCGGCAGCAATGAGAGTTTCCAGCAGAAGATCTTTTCTGATCTCTCGACTGGTGCCCGCCGGATCGCCTATCCTTTTGCTCTGGCAGGCACCGGATCTGATTCCTCCGTGATACATGCAGCCCTCCTGATTATCGAGGCAGATTCCGGCATCCCTATTATGGTACAGAGGTTGCCGGAGCCGCCCTGTGATCTATCAATGATTGCCCGGAGTCTTCTCTCCCTGGCACTCCCTGAGAAGGGGCCGGGAGAGGCCATCCTTTTCATCAATTCTGAGGAGATGATGCAGATGGGGAGTTATGGGAGTGCAGCTTGCGAGTACGATCTCGCGCCATTGCTGGAGACCGGGATGCCGTTTCTCTATCCGCTGCCCAAGGAGAGCAGCAGGTATGACACACCCCTCTATCTCACCGATCATTTCACCCGGGGAGATCACCTCATCTTATCCGGATCCGAGGAGTCCGGCAGTTTGGTGACATATCTCTTCAAGGATGTCAGATCTGCTGGCGAGGAGACTGAAGTGATCAATTCTGCTGCCGAAACGGGATTGATCGATCGGGCGACCCTGAGAAGCCAGCTGAGACGGGCAGGCAGGAGGCTGATTTTGAGTTCAATGAGAGTGGAGTCTGAGGAGATCTTTGATCTCGCCCTCTTAATGGATCGGATACACCCGTCGGTTGTCATGATCCGTGAACTGGTGGAGATGGATCTGGCAATGGCAGGAAATGGAGAGATGGATGCTGATGCCATCACCGGATCGCTCTTTCTCAGCCTGCTTACAGCCAATCTCTCACAGACGAGCAAGGTCGGAGGCGGCGAGACAGGAACCCGTACTGATGCACCCGGACGATCCTGAATCAGGCCTTTTCTAATACACCCTAATACGAAATACGCCATAGGGAGCATGCACCCCTGGACCTACCGGATCGGGCTTTTCATTGCTTCTCCAGGCCGCCGGATCCCTTCAATGATCAAATCAGGAGCTGCATTTGAGTAATTCAGCCTCAGCGAGCCGGAGCCAGCACCATCAGTGTAGAGAGGAGTGCCCGGAACAAACGCCACCTTGTTCTGGATCGAGAGTTCAAAGAGATCAGGCGACGAGATGCCATCCGGGAGGGTTGCCCTGAGGAACATACCCCCGTCCGGGCGGCTGAAATACACCGTGAATTACTCATCTTTTCATGGAGAGAAGAGAGAAAAAGAAGGGCTCATTCAGGGTTATACCCCGACAAGGACCCGCTCGTCGCTATCCACGTTATCGGGGTGAACTTCATCCCTGCTGAGGATGGCGAGTGCGAGAATCGCAAGCGATACCAGGAAGATCACCAGGAAGACGAGATCAAAGCCTGTGGAAACGGCCTCGATAACGAGATTTTGAGGGGAGGTGGTCGTGACATTCCGGTATTTCCCGACTGACAGGATCGCCTGGATGAAGAGCATGCTGACAAAGGAGATCCCAATGGTCATCGGGCCGAACCGCTCGACATTCAGAAGACTTGAGACCATGCCATGCCTGTCCCGGGATGCCATACCCATAATCATGTTTGTACCCGGAGATACCACGAATCCAAGGCCAAATCCCAGCACCGCAAGCGAGATGGCAATATATGAGATCGAGACATCGGTTGAGAAGATGATGAACATCATGTAACCCAGAGAGACGATGAAGGCGCCCATGATGCAGAGTCTCCGGTTGCCATACCTGTTGATCATTATCCCCGAGAGGATGCCGCTTACCATCAACGCACCGGAGAGTGCAGTGAGGATGATCCCGCTCCGAGATGGATCGAGGCCGCGGACGATCTCAAGGAAGAACGGAAGAATGTAGTTGACGCCCGCAAAGAGGAAATATGTCATTATGAGCATCAGGTTGGCGATGAGAAAGTTTCGTTTTGTGAAGAGCCTGAAATCAATGAGGGGATCTCGTATCCTGAGTTCATGGAAGAGGAGAGAAATCAGGGCTATAGCCGAGATAGCTGCTGCACCAAGGATATGCGGAGTGGTCCACCCAACCGATGCCCCCTGGCTTACGGTATAGATTAGGAAGCCGATCCCGGTAAAGACCAGGACTGCACCGAGGCGGTCAAAGACACCTGGTGCCTTCTCTGCCGGAGGTGTTGCCGGGATTGAATACATACCAAGCGGGATCGCCAGGCATCCCACCGGGAGATTGATATAAAATATCCAGTTCCAGGAGAGGTACTGTGTCAGTATGCCACCCATGACAGGGCCGACTGCTGCACCAAAGGCGGCAACTGTTGTGATCATCCCAAGTGCCTTTCCTTTCATCTTCATGGGGAAGAATGTTGCAACAAGTGCCGGGGCAATCGATACGATCATCGCCCCCCCGATTGCCTGCATGATGCGGGATCCGATCAGTATACCGTACGAGTTGAAGAGTTCCGGGAAGTAGCCACAGGCAAAGGAGCCGATGGTGAAGATGAAGAATCCGGAGATGAAGATGATCTTAAAGCCGATCCGATCTGCCAGTTTTCCGAAGATGAGGACACAGCCCGTCAGGACGAGGAGGTAGATCGTCGCGACCCAGCTTACCGAGGTCATCGGGAGAGAGAAGATCTCAGAGATCGTCGGGAGAGCGATATTGACGATGGTGCCATCCAGTGACGACATGAAGGTGGCAAGGGAGATGGAGATGAGAAGCAGGGTGTAGTTTACTCCTGATGCATCGTTGGTCCTGATCTGCATACCCATTTCTTGCCATTCTTTATGGATAATCGTTCTGAAAGCCCCCGCATCTCCGGATCCACCTCATGAGGCCATCTGTTCGTTTTTATTAATGAGTGTACAATCTTTTATAAAAAAGTGCATAACCTTTATAAATCAGGAAGTTCAGTAACACGTATGAGCCAGAGCAGAACACAACAGGATGTCTACAGCCGTGAATATGGACGATCAGATTCTCAATTGAGCTTCCGGGGAAGCAATAAGCCGGATATCTATAGCCGGGAGTATGTGAGGGGCAGAGGATCTGGAAAACAGGCTCTTGTGCATATTTCCTACATGCAGAAAGCAGATATACCAACCATGCAGAGCAGACCAAAAGAGAGTATGGTGCAGAAGAAAGAGGCTACAACACATACCGAGCCGCAGCCTTCAATATTTGACAAGATCTCACGGTTCCTGCACGGTGCCCTCGGAGAGAAGTAGCGGAAAGAGATGATCACCTGAGCCGGATGTTCCCGTGAAGAACAGTCTGGTTCCTTCTTTTCTGTCTGAATCAGAATACTTTCGCCCTCCGGGCGTGCACCCTTATTAAATACAAGAGCATTCTGGTATACGAATGCGTGGAAAAGACCATATCGCCATCAGTACGGGGAGTGCACTCCTTCTTGCCGCTCCATGGCTGCTCATCCACCCGGTGGCAGTAGCGATCTTCACCGCAGGGGTGATCATCGGATCGCTCCTCCCCGATACCGATGCAACAGATTCAAAACTTCACTACATGGATGGTATCGCACGCGTCTTCAGCCTCATCATGCGGCCGGTGGTGATCCCGATAACAAAGCTGGTGTACAGGGTTCTCGAAACACCATTCAACCCCGCCCACCGTGGCTCGATGCATACACTGCCCGGCGTGATCGTGTATACCCTGATCATCACCCTCCTGATCGGAACCGCTCTCTTTCTTCTTGGATTCTGGAATATAATCATCGTTTTTTTCTTCCCTGGACTCTTTGCCGGGGGCATCTTTCATCTCCTCGAAGACTGCTGCACCCGGAGCGGGCTTATGCCGTTTAAGCCGTTCAGCAACAGAAAGTATGCAGGAAGCATCAATACCGGGAGCAGGATTGAGGTTCGGCCGGGGTTCTATGCAACGGTTTTGATCTTTGTTGCCGCCGGGGTGGTGGTTGCCGGGATCACCTATGCGATCAGCCTGCCTGTACTGATCGCCATCTCCCTCTGCCTGTTTGTGATCAGCTGGGTGCTGATCCTGAAACTGTCACGAATTTAAGCGCTGGATGAAAGCTCAATGTATAGAACCAATATATATACACCAGTGGAATATACCATCATGCGTCAGCCTATCCGGTGTAAAGGATGCATCATCGGCATACTCGGCGGCCTGCTCTGGGCAGTTGTAACATATGGATTTTTCGGAGATATCGACTGGACAGGAGCAGTGATCTTCGCCATTCTGCTCACCATCATCAGTGTGATCATCACACAGTGGAGACTCTGCCAGATTCGGTGATCGGGTTCTTTCTGAATCAGAAATGTCTGGTGCTTTTCGTTTCACTTTCGCCCTCCACCCCCTGCATTTCTTATCTCTCCCCAACCATCCTTGATCCAGATGGCACTGCACTTCCTCCTCTCCGACCAGACACTCTTTACAAACCCTGAACTCTTTGAGCTTGATTATATGCCCGATCAGCTGCTCTTCAGGGAGAGCCAGCTTGCAGAGCTCGCTTTTCGGATCCGATACGGCGTGGAGGGGATGCACCCGGCACATGCGATCTGCCGGGGGCCGCCCGGAAGCGGAAAGACGACGACTGTGAAGCATCTCTTCAGGGAGATTGGGGGGGGGACAGATGGAATCGTGCCGATCTATCTGAACTTCCAGACAGGCCTGAAAAACTACGCAATCTGTTCGAAGATCTTCACCCGGATCATCGGGCACGATCCCCCGGGTTCAGGCATCCCGCTCCGTCGGCTGATGGATGCGATCGCAGAAGCTCTTCTTGACAGAAATGTCGTCCTCCTCGTCTGCCTTGATGATCTCCAGTGCCTGATACAGCATGATGCTGAAAATGAGGTCATATACCCGCTCATCAGGATGTCCCTCGACTATCCGGGATGCCGGGCCGGGGTGATCATGACAACGGGCGAGATGCGGCCCGATTTGTCGCGGATAGGTGATCTCTCCTTCTCTTCAACCCTCTGCGGAGAGGAGATCCCGTTTTCCCCCTACACGGCAGAGGAGATCCAAGAGATCCTCCGTCTCCGGGTCCGGGGGGCGTTCTCCCCGGCGTGATCTCATCAGGCGTCCTGGATCTGATCGTCAGGAAGACGGAGAAGGCAGGCGATCTCAGGGTCGGCCTCGATCTCCTGAAACGCTCGGTTCTACGAGCCGAGCAGGAGATGAGAGGCTCAGTGCTCCGCGAGGATGTCATCCTCGCCTATGGAGATGCCCGGCTGCTGCACCTGAAGAAGGCGTTGCAGGGGCTGTCTGGAGAGGAACGTGCCATCCTCCTGCAGGTACATCAACTGGCAGAGAGAGGCGGCGGGGGCCTGATCTCGGGTGACCTGTATGGCCACCTGATCGAAGAGGAGGAGATCGCGTACTGGATATTCATGGAACGGCTTGAAAATCTGGCAGATCCCGGGCTTATCGATCTCAGGGTAAGGCAGGCGAAGGGGAGGACAGATGTGATTGTGCAGAGGTACAGCAGGGAGGAGGTGGAGGGGATCTGCAATAGAGAGAGCGGGGTGCTCACAGCTTGAAAGCCGGAGCAGAATCAAAGAGCTTCCGGTAGAGCGAGTTGAAGAGCGAGATGTACTCTTCTGCCCTGTCGGTGGAGAGGTACCGCCGCTTATCCCCCTCATGCTCCTCGGTGATGTACCCCCTTCTCCATGAGAAATGCCAGATACTCCTGTCCGGTCATTGAGTTCAGATCACACCGGTTGATGATGCCGGTGAATGACTGCGGCTTTCTGCAGAAGACCAGGATCTCCCAGTAGATCTCGTACGCTGTCCGCCGTCCGGTCATTCTGAGGCCTCCCGGATCATCATCCATCTCTCTCCAGTGTTTGTTTCAGGAGTGCGGCTGAGTGATCGATCTCGTCGATCCGCTCGTCCCGGACATATGCTTTTATACTCAACTGATAGTATCAAATATGAGCCGCCTCCGGGAGGGAGTTTTGAATGAAGAAGAGCTACATCGTCCTCTGTGTATTCGTCACCATAACCGTTGCACTATTCATCTCTGATCATTTGTTTCCTTCACCGCTATTGGCACAACTCTTCACAACCCTGCTCTGGATCACCGGTATATTCTTCATCCTGAGCATTTTGCTTGATGGTTTGATCAGGAGAAAGATCACTGACTCACGTTCCCGGTATACTGCAACCAAGCTGATATCTATCATTGAACTTGTCCTGATACTTGCTACAATTGCGTTGATCTGGGTAAACGATATTCAGGCACTGATGGTCTTCTTCGGCATCATTGGTGCAGGTATTGCCATTGCACTTCAGGATTTGTTTAAAAATTTTGGAGGGAGTCTGACGATCCTGCTCACCGGCACATATTCAGTCGGCGATAGGATCGAGATTGATGGAAGATATGGCGATGTCATGGATATTGGGATCATGAACACGACCATGATGGAGATCAGGGGGTGGGTTGCAGGCGATCAGGCAACCGGACGCCTGATCATCATTCCAAACGGGAAGATATTAACGGAATCTGTTCAGAACTTCACCCGTGATCACAGTTTCCTCTGGGATGAGATCCAGATCCCGGTAACAAACGATAGTGACTGGAAACGGGCAGTTACGATCCTCACCAGTATTGTCGAGGAGGAGACGAACGAGATCTCTCAGATTGCTGAGAAGGAGATCGAGAGGATTGGAGAGAAATTTTTCCTCCCAAAGAAGGATATCTCTCCTGCTGTTTACATTACCCAGACTGATAACTGGATTCTCCTCTCAGTCCGGTTTGTAACCTATGCCCGGGAACGCCGTGAAGTACGGTCGCGATTGAACCGGCTCATCATCGAGGCATTTGAAGGGGAGCAGAATATAGAGATTGGATCTGAGAGCATGAGTGTTCAATTGACTGATCAAACCTGAGCTTCATGAGAGAGGAGGGGATGAAAAGAGTTTCCTCCAGAGGGAAGTACCGGCGATCTTCGGCCGGAGGGTGGATGTTAATCCTTCACCGTAACTCCGCCGAATGCGACAAAACCGGTGATGATGAGATCAGGCTGGCCGGAGCTGCCCTGGAATGAGCCATCTGATGCTCCATCTCCTCTGGCACGGGGCCGCCGCCGTTCGTCTTCTGCACCGCCGAGGACCGGGAGCACCGTCATCCGGACATTCCAGCCTTCAGGTACCCGGATCTCGGTTCCGCCAAAGAGGGTGAAGACCTGGATCTCGGCGGGGGGATCATGGATCTGTGCGTCGCGGAGATCGAGGTCGGCACCGCCGAAGATGGCGAGCATCTCCCCGCCCCGGAATGCCTTTGAGGAGTTCCGGCTCTCGACACCGCCGAGGATTGCCATCATCTCGACCTTGTCTGTGACCCGCTCCCGGATAGACGGCCGCCTGATCCGGTTGAAGATGAAGCCGAGCCCCACAGCGATGATGATCACCGGGAGTATGATATCGGATGAGGCCAGTCCGAGGGCGACTGCCTGGATTGTGCCGAAGATGACGATCAGGATGAGGGGGCCTGATACAGAGCGAAATTCGCTCTTAATGAGTGAGATGAGTGCAAAGAGAACGATGACCGAGGGGGCATAGACGAGGAGCTGCCCGGTATCATAGATCCCGGCTGCCCTGAGGAGGAGGAGCACACCCAGTATAAGGAGGATTGTGCCGATGATGATCTGGTAGGAGATGCGTCTCATGGATATCACCTGATATATCTGCTCTGTAGCAATTCAAGAGGATTGTGGGAGCGGAAGGATAAAAACATGCGGGTGGGAGGTGCTGGATATGAGGATTTTTTATTGGGGAAAAGAACTCTTTGAATGATTCAGGCTGCACTAATCGAGAGTCAACCGGGTTCAAAGCATTCCTCATCTCCAGTACTTAACCTCGATTTGGATCTACAATTGTTGTTTAATCGCTTTAAAATGCTCCATAAGAACTGGGATGTCTGAATGGGCTGTTTCCCATACAATTACCAGACTTACACCAAAATAATGGTGTATGAGTTTATCCCGCATTCCTGAGATGAAACGCCACGGAATTTCAGGATATTGCTCTTTAATCGATTTTGGGAGGTTTTTAACAGCTTCCCCAACAATTTCCAGATTTCTGATGACTGCATCCTGGGTTTTTACATCCTGAAGAAAGGACTCATAGGTCATATCTCTTGTATAGTCCCTGATTTTCCCGGTTGCCTGTAGAATATCATCACATAACAAGTGGACATCCATCTCTTCACGCATACGCAACCTCGGACGTTATCCGGTCACGGATGAGTGGTTTCAGTGCATCTGGCGTGACGAGGTCAACAGGAGCTTCCAGATGATCTGATAGGAACTCCTCAAGCTCAAGAAAAGTGAAGAAACCAACAGGTTGTGAGAACTCAACAAGGATGTCAATATCACTCGAATCAACCTGCTCACCACGTGCAACTGATCCAAAGATACCAATCCGGATTACATGAAAGCGGCTCCTGATCTCACCTTTGAGCTGTTGAAGGATTGCCAGCGCTTCATCACGAGATCTCATAGAGAATGTTATCCGGGCTTCTGAGTATTAAGGGTTTCATGGGATTATCAGATCCCGTATGGAAACAAAATATCATTCATATAACCCCCCATTGACCCTATTTCTAACGGGAATGGAGCATACGAGATCTGTAAAAGAGAATCTCAGCCACCCTGATGTGGTTTCTATCCGGGGAGTACAGAAGATAGTCAGATGGAATCAGCTGATATGTATTGGAGATATCCTCAGGTTACTTCCTCCCCTCCTCAAAAAGACCAAACAGGTTCTCCTCGCAGTCCTCACAGTTGGCAGGTGCCCCATAGCCGGAGAGCTTGGTGTACGGCATCGTGATCTTCCCCCCTATCGCCATGACCTCATCGAGGTAGTCGGCGATGGAAGCGGGACCGATAGAGCAGGTGATCCGCTGTTCCGGTGCCTCCCGTTTCCCGATGCCGCCGCCGATTGCCGGGGCGGGCATACTGAATCATTCCATCAGTCCCCTGCGTATCCTTTGTAAGGAGGCACCGGCTCCATGATCGTTGATGCAGGAGATACCTTTTTATGAACCTACACCAAGCCAGTCTCATTCTATAATTTTGGAGATGAAGAGATGAGCGCAAAGCAGCACGAACATACTCATAACCAGCCAGGAGAAGAGCAGTCCCGGGGGAAAGAACCCACCAGTTGTCACTGCCCGGGATGCAGGATCTGTGAAGGGTACAAAAGGGCCACTGCAGATCAAAAACCGCGATCCGGGGGTTCACACACCGGAGATAAACACCAGGGCACACATATCGATCACTCCGGTCACGAGGAGATGTTTAAGCGTCGTTTCTTCGTCTGTCTTCTCCTCTCTCTGCCCGTCCTCTATTACAGCCCTCTGCTACAGGAGTGGTTCTCCTATACCGCACCTGCATTTCCTGGAAGTGCATATCTCGCGCCAGTGCTTGGAACAATCATATTCCTCTATGGAGGTGTTCCTTTCCTCAGGATGGGGGCGGTCGAGGCAGAGAACCGCAAGCCCGGGATGATGCTGCTGATCTCACTTGCAATCATTGTTGCATTTGTCTACAGCCTTGGAGCAGCGTTTTTTGGAATCGGAGAGCCACTCTTCTGGGAGCTTGTCACACTGGTTGTCATTTTTCAGCTCGGGCACTGGATTGAGATGCGGAGTGTCCGGCGTGCATCCGGGTCACTTGATGAACTGGCCAGGCTCATCCCATCCACCGCAGAGCGCCTGACCGATTCAGGCGAGACCGAAGAAATCCTCGTTGACGACCTGATGACCGATGATCTGGTTCTCATCAGGCCGGGAGCCCACATTCCGGCAGATGGCATTGTCCATGAAGGGGAGTCTGAGGTCAATGAAGCAATGATTACGGGTGAGTCAATACCTGTCAGGAAGGAGTCCGGGGACCGGGTCATCGGGGGTACCATCAACCAGGACGGAAGCCTCCGTGTTCGGATCACCGCAACAGGTGAGGAGACCACGTTATCGGGGATCATGCGACTGGTGTATGAAGCGCAACAGAGCAGATCCCATACACAGATACTTGCAGATCGGGCTGCAGGATGGCTCTTTTATGCGGCAATCGGTGTTGCAGTGATCGCCGCTGTTGCATGGACGATTGCTCTTGGCTTTGATATTATCGTTATTGAACGGGTCGTCACGGTTCTTGTGATTGCATGCCCCCATGCTCTTGGTCTTGCAATTCCACTTGTGGTTGCGATCAATACCTCACTTGCAGCAAGCAATGGCATGCTGATCCGGAACCGGATTGCAATGGAAGAGGCACGGAGACTGGACACCATTGTCTTTGATAAAACAGGGACTCTCACCCGTGGGGAACAGGGTGTGGTGGATCTTGTATCAGATGGTTCAAAGACCGAAGATGACGTTATCGCCCTGATGGCGGCGGCTGAAGGGGATTCCGAGCATGCGATCTCCCGTGCTATCCGTAATGAAGCCAGCCGCCGTGAGGTATCAATCCCGGCTGTCTCCGGATTTGAGACACTGAAAGGCAGGGGCATCCGTGCGACGGTCAGCGCAGGTGCAGGAGAGCAGGGAGATGATGATGCGAACCCCTCAGAGGGGTCCACAGTCTATGTCGGGGGCCCCAATCTTCTCAGCCATCTTGAGCTGACACCGGGTGCAGATATCCGGGCATTCTCCGATGAGGCAGCATCACGAGGAGAGGGGGTCATGTATCTGATCGTGGACGGCATGGTGATCGGAGCAGCAGCACTTGCCGATATTGTTCGGCCGGAGAGTTATGAGGCGGTCACAGCACTCCGGAAGATGGGGATCACCGTTGCCATCCTGACGGGGGATTCCCGTGCCGTTGCAGAGAAGGTTGCAGAAGAACTGGGTGTTGAGATCGTCTTTGCCGAAGTGCTGCCCGAAGACAAGGATAAAAAGATCAGCGAACTGCAGGAGCAGGGGCAGTTTGTAGCGATGGTCGGTGACGGTGTCAACGATGCCCCCGCACTGATCCGTGCCGATGTTGGTATTGCGATCGGTTCTGGGACTGATGTCGCGATCGAGTCTGCAGATGTCATATTAATGGAAAATGACCCTCGTGATGTGGTCGCCCTCATTCACTTAAGCAGGAGAAGCTACCGCAAGATGCAGGAGAACCTGGCCTGGGCCGCCGGATATAATGTGATTACACTGCCGCTTGCCGCAGGCATCCTTGCACCCGTTGGCATTATGCTCTCACCAGCGGTTGGTGCAATTTTGATGTCGGCAAGTACCATCATTGTCGCGGCAAATGCCCAACTGCTCCGGCGGGTGAAGCTCCGGGAAGATTATAGGTTGTGATGAAGAGAGAGGGTGCAGATCAAAGGCAGCCGGATCTATGTGTCGGAGCCGGCTGCCCGGAAACTCGGATCGGCAATCCCGGAGATCCTTGAGAAGTTCCATTCTGAAGGAAGAATGGAGGTATATACTCCTCAGAAGGAACAGAACAGGGAGCATTGAGAGGAGGGAGGGACAAGAGAAATACAAGCGAATCCGTTGCAGAATGGAGATGAAGATCAGGAGAAAGAATCTCCTGAGTTTATCCTTCTCTCATCAGAGGAGGGGCTGTAGGCAGGTATACCCCAATTGTACTGTTCCTCCCTGCTGTGCCAGCTTCCGGGAACCATCCCCCAATAGAGACATTGGCACATGAGGCTATCAGGCAGCATATCGAGGATGTGCGTATCAATCCTGATTACACTGCTGCTTTATACCCTCATTCCTTTCAGAGTGATTGGGATTCGTCCTCTCCATCCCCCTGGAGCAGCCATCTCCAGAGCGGGATATACTGAATCATTCCATCAGTCCCCTGCGTATCCTTTGTAAGGAGGAGGCACCGGCACACCTTCGATCCAAACTCTTCTGCAAATTCACACAGGGCGTCTGTCTCCCGCCTGTGTATCTGATCGGTGTAGGTTACATTGATCGCCATTAAGCTGGAATCACGCATCTTCAGGATAAAATCCACCTCACCATTTTTCTTCCAGTAATAGGGCGTATACCCGCGCCTCCGCAGTTCGATATAGACAAGATTCTCGGCACAGCGTCCTGTATCTTTTGAGAATGAGAACGAAACTGCGTTCCTGAGTCCATTGTCGATACAATAGATCTTTTTATCGTTTCTTGCCTGTACCTTCAGCGAGTAGCTGAAATGCAAAACCTCAAAGAGGATCTGTGCCATCTCTGCATACCGGATGTACTCTTTTATCGTAGCCGTGTCAATTCCGAGCAGATCAACCAGTTTACGGTACGAATATGGGGAGGTAATATTCGCCATCATATACGCAATAAGATCACCCAATGCCCGTTGGTTCCTCACATCGTTCCCCTTAACGATATCACGGTAGACAATACTGTCATAATATGCACTGAGCTGATCCACCCTTACCGATTCATCCTTCTGGAGGACTGCCTGCGGAAACCCACCTTCGTAGAGATATCGATGGAATAATTCAAGAATCTCATATTTTTTACTGGCGAGTGTGACGGGATCGGCCATCCCGGTTATTCCATGAAAGTGGAGATACTCTGAGAAATCAAGTGGGTAAATCTGGAGAGAGAGATATCTGCCACTGATCAACTGTGAGACCTGTGAGTCGAGAAGATAGGAGGATGAGCCCGATATTGCCAACCGGAACTGTTTTCGATCATAGATAGCCTTGATCCATCGCTCCCATCCTAAGATTGTCTGAATCTCATCAAAGACAAGGGTTGCCCCCTCCTGGCTGTATACCTCTTTCCTATAGGTATCCAGCACCATTTCAAGCGGGTTTGCAAGCCGGGCAATTGCAGGCTCATCACAGTTGACAAAGAGGATCGAACGCGGATCTGCCCCCTTCTCATTGATCAGATCCTGGATCATCTGCATGAGAAGGGTGGTCTTGCCGGAACGCCGCACCCCATTGAGAACAACGATCTCGCCGGAGTCGTAATATGCCCGGATCTTTTTGAAGTAGCGGCCACGGCAGACACCTGCCATGGCTGAAAAGTCCCGATCGCTCCACCAGGGATTCTGGGCTGTAAGGATATCGAGGAGAGGAGGGAAGTTGGAAGGTAAAGAGGAGCCGGGAGATCCATCATACCCGGAGTTAGTGGAGGAACCGGGGGAGCCAGAGCGTGGGGGAGGGAGAGGTACCATGATATTTTGAATGGTTATACTCATGCATAAAGGTATGTTTTTGATGGATTGTAACCCTGCAAAAAGTACTTATTTTGAATGAGTATAATCATGCAAAAGATCAGGTTTTTGCAGGGGTGTAATCATGCATACTGTGTGGAAGGGAGGAAAAAGGGGTTCATACCAATGAATATATCATATCAGGATTACACGATAGGTTATGCCCATCCTGGCAACAGTCGAGCCGAGGATCTCACTCCTGTACGTTGATGATGAGCGAATACACCCGCCCGTCCCAGGAGGCCACTACCACGAACACACCCATTCTACGGCCGCGATCTGCACATGAATATGGGAACACAAAGCTGCTGACTGAAGAGTTTCAGGAGCTTGTGCCCATTCTCACCGAGGCATTCCCTGATCACTGGGAAGAGATCCTCGCCCTTGTCTTCACCCGCGTCTCAGGATACCTTCCTCTGAAACGAGTCAAAACAGCATGGGAGAAACTGGATAATCTGCTGGATATATCGCCGAATTGTTCTCCCAAGAACCTCTCTCTCACGCTCCGGGCTATCGGTGACGATATCATCGGACAGGATATGATCTTCAAACATCTCTGCCAGGGAAACCGCCATCTCATCTATGATCTCTCGTTTGTCTTCTCACTCTCTGATAACCTCTCTCTTGCTGAATGGGGTCGGAACCACGAGGAGATTGCTCTCCCTCAGGTAAACCTGGCCCTGTTTTGCGGACTTGAAACAGGTCTCCCGGTGATGCTTCGAGCGATTCCCGGATCAGTGAAGGATGTCAAAACACTTCTCCCCTCAATGGATGAGTTGCAACTCGAGGATGCCATCCTCATCCTTGATCGGGGATTTGTCTCAGAGGAGGTGATGCAAGGAATATTTGAGCGGAACTGCTCGGCCATTGTTCCACAACGACGGAATAGCACCTATTTCGAGACCCGGATTCATCTTAAAGAGAAGTTTTTATACCATAAACGGCTGATTCGTGGCGGTAAACGAGAGATTGGAGGGAAGTTTCTCTATTTGTTCGAAGATAAGGATCTGGAGCTTGAGGAGTTCAAGACACTCGTTAAGAATGTTAAGAAGGGAGAGATTACCGAGAATGAAGCGAAGAGCAGGGAGAAACTGGCGGGACGCATTCTCTTTATTTCGAATGTCGATAGAACGCCTGAGGAGATCTATGAACTCTACAAAACACGGGATCTTGTTGAACGGTTCTTTGATACGCTGAAAAATGAAGTGCAGGCAGATGTGTTGCATCTTGGTGATCGGAGTGCAGTATGTGGACACCTGTTTGTCGGTTTTCTCTGCCTGTATCTCTATTGCAAGCTTCAGGCAGTTATTAAGAGAGCCGGATTGACATCCGAGTATGCTCCCAAAGATGTTCTCCTGATCTTTTCCAAGGTGATGCGGATCTCCTATGATGGGTTTGATCAGATCACTGAGGTGCCGAAGAAGGTTCGGGAGCTTGAGAAGAAGCTGAAACTTGATTTATTCCCTAAGTGAGAGAATAGTTTGGGATACTCTTCATATTCGTCATATTGTACGAACCCCCCATAGGGTTTTTTGGGAGGTTTTCGGCTGAGGGGAATCTTCAGAATGGAATCGGGGATCATTCCGGCCTGAATACCCCGAATACATAATCAAAA
Source organism: Methanocalculus sp. (assembly GCA_013329165.1). GTDB lineage: Archaea > Halobacteriota > Methanomicrobia > Methanomicrobiales > Methanocorpusculaceae > Methanocalculus > Methanocalculus sp9912u. The sequence goes on from DUKV01000024.1 coordinate 30,036, forward strand.
CGGCATCAGAAGCCAGAAGACCGAGGGAATGAAAAGAACAGATCCGATGAAGACCCCGGCAACTGCCTTCTGCCTGTGATCCCGGGCAGTCAGGAAGAGGCCGATGAGGGAGGGGATCAGAAGGCCGAGGAGAAGGCCGCCCAGATGGGCATAGACATTCACCGTCCCGGAAGGCAGCTCAGTGAAGATCTGGCAGATGGCAAGGGTGAGCGTTAGACAGGTTGCAGTGAGAAGAAGAAAGACCGACTGGGAGGTACTCTCTGATCGGCTCTCCAGTACTGTTCTGTACACAAGCGAGAGCATCAGGAAGAAGAGAAGCCCGAGGAATGCATAGGTTATCCCGGAGAATCCCGAAGACCATTCCTTTCCCATGATACGGGCAGACCAGATCGATATTCCAGAGATGGAGAACGGAAGTGCCAGGAGAAATATGAGGAAGGTTGCCGGGAAGAATTTCGGAGGCATCGGAGATCGAAGGGCCGGCAGAATGATGATGCCGACAATGAAGATCGCAATGATCAGAAGATAGGCTGAATAGAGGTTATTTGTGATATGCGAAGAATCCAGGGGATTATGCATATAGTTGCCGAGAAACATGGATAGAAGGTTGGGATCGCCTACATTGAGGTAGATATGCCGGAGGGTGAACTCAATTGGGATTATCCTGATGATCGCGTACTGGAATCCGGACAGGAGGCCGAATATCCCTGCCAGGAAGAGGAGATAGAGGAGATATATGGATTTGGGGATTGTTCTGGCATAGGAGAGGATTATCGCATATGGAGGAGATGGTGCTTCCGGCTCTGACATTATACTTCAATCGATCGGCGTCTGCATAAGGATTCCCCGTCAGCCGCCCTTTCCCCGGAAAAAGTACTCACCGGATATCCGGGACATTCCGGAGGTTCTATCATCTGTTCACAGCTGTTATGGTAGCAACAGATAAGTATATATTTTCAATTGGCACATTGGTTTACTCTTAATTTTGTCTGCATTGTAGCCGATTTTGTAGCCGATTCAAACTTGATTAAGAAGGTGGTAATTTTTTATGAAAACATCAATCAGTCTTATCCTTATCGGCTTTGCATGTCTCATGCTCATGGCTGCCGGTTGCACAAGCACATCCGATACACCACCGGCAACACCTGCTGCTCAGGCAGGGTCCTGGTCAGGCATATGGAGTACGACATGGACATCTGCAGATCAGGTGACCCCGGTACCAGGGGATGACATTACGTTCACCCAGACGGGCTCTTCGGTAACCGGAACCTATGTAAATCCCGAATATGATTTCACAGGGTCAATCACGGGTACTGTTGAAGGAAACACACTGACAGGCACCTGGTCTGAGAGTGGTCTCCCGGAGACATCCGGCACTTTGGAATTTGTACTGTCAGATGACGGAAATACCTTCACCGGAACATGGAAGGGCGCAAATGACACAAGTGGCGCTACCTATTCCTGGAACGGGGTCCGTACATAATATTCCGGCAAATCCCTGATTTCGCCAACCTTTTTTTCATTCATTCACGATTCTTGTTCATTCCGTCTTCAATGCAGATAATCTGGCCATGGACTAGTGAACACTCCTGTTGCCGGGATAAAACCAGGTGCGGCCATGAACTCCCTAGAGGAAAGGAAGAGAGGGGTGAAAGGAGGATGGGTAGAGGTGAGTAGTGGAGGGAGAGAGAGGAGGGAGAGATGAGAGGTGAAGATGAAAGGAGGATGGATTTACCCCCTCTGCCCCATCATTACCTCGGTTGGCAAGCTCAGTTGGAAAGCTCTGCTAACACGATCTGCTGGCAACCTCAGCGGCAGACCCTGTCGGATAGCCCGGCACAACAGGCTCAGCTCAGGGCTGCCATTGTGTCTGCCCAGTCCTCAACAGCTACAAAGATTGCATCGTCCTCGTAGCTGGTCAGCCGGATGGCCTTTCTCCCAAACGTGAGGGTATAGGTCTCCCCGTTTGGGTCATGGCACTTCAGCTGGCAGGAGTATGAATCCTTGTTCTGGTCACGCTGCGGGGTTCCGCCGACGGCTGCGGTGAGTGCTGCATCTGCGAGGACGGCTGCGGCTGCCGCATCCATCCCGGCGGTTGTCCCGGCGGTGACGGTTGCTGCACCGACCTTTTTCCCGTCACCATCAAGGTACACGATCCGGGCGGTATACTGCTCGCGGCCCCGGACCACGCCCGGGATCATCTCGCCGCCGGACTCGTACGGCACACAGCCGAAGGGGTTGTTCTCAATTACATGCCCAACCACAGTCTCAAGGGCTGCGGTATCGACGAGCGGTGCCGGAAGGTCCCGGACCGCGGTCTTGTTGTTTCGTATCTGTTCGAAATCTGCTGCCATTAGTGGTGGCTCCTGCCGGGCGGGGAGAGAGATCGGGCGTTTTCCGCACAAGGAGGCAGACCGCCCCCCTGCTCCGGCACATCATATGTCGGAGACGGGGGCAATGGGGCTGAGCGGAGTGTGCGGCGTGTGAGTGTTTTTGGAGGGGGTTTGGCGGGAAGGGGAGAGGGGAGGAAGAGGGGTAAGGGAGCTTATGGTGAGAGCCAGGAACGGCATGGTTCGTGGAGATCAACTATCGTGAGAAATCACTCATATGGAATATCTCTATTCCAGCGACAACAGATCCTTTAAAAGAACGCTTATTGCTTCCATATCCTCGACCGAGCATCGCCCGATCTTCCGGACGAAGCGATCTTCTGAGAGAGTAACAATCTGGAAGACCAGCGCCGCACTGGTGGAAGTAAGTCCATTCTGTGAACTTTTCTCGATGCCATGAGTGTGCGGGAATGAAAAAGCCGCAGGAGTGGTCGTCAGTGGAACCACGATGGCCATATTCCCGAAAGCGACTGCGAGCACAACGGCAGGACGGAGTCCACTCTGCTCGTGACCCCGTGAATCCGTAAGATCGACGAACCAGATATCGCCCCTGTTCCGCCGCATCCTAATGCCTCATCGATCGGATTCCGGCCCGTTGCCACTCCTGCAGCTCAGCGTCAAGTGCCGCAGCCTCTTCAGCTGTTGGGTCAAAGAGAAACTGTTTTGCCCGGTTGACCGCTTTGACGATCTGCTCGTTTGAGTAGAAGGACTTCATCCTCCGGACAGTTCTGTATGCCTGCTCCGGCGGCTCGTGCATCTCCTGGACCAGATACTCATAGGTTGCTCCGATCTCAAGTAGGGACGGGCTGTTATCAAAGAGGCGGGTGAGCTCGCCAACACAGTCAGCTTCGGAAGGCGAAAGGCTGCTCGCTGTCTCGCACCGGGAGAACTCATCGGCATGCTGGTAGTACTCCTGCGCAAAGACCGACGAATACGGGCCCCGGACATAGAGGCGAAATGGATACCCAAATTCGATGCCCTTCAGCTTCAGCAGGAAGACAAGCTTCTGGGCGATGAGCCGGTGCTCAAACCTCCCTGTATCCATCCGAAAACCAGCTTCCCGGAAACAGGCAATGACTTTGCTTCTATCGTTCACAGGTATCACCAACACAGCCCAGGAGCTTGCAGAGCCAGCCCCGGATACGCTCCCATTCAAGAAGCCCTTCGGGGGTGATTGAATAGAGTTCAAGCTCTTTACCCTCAAGCGTCACCTTCTCGAAACGGAGGTATCCCATATCGACAAGTTTCCTGAGGTTTGCATAGAGGACGCCATCGTTCAGGTTCAGCCCACCCTTCAGCTGCCGTGCGGTGGCCCCATCCTCACCCAGCTCGGAGAGCGCCCAGAGTATCTCCAGGCGCACCCGTGAGATGAGGGTGCCGTTCATCACCTCGGATTCTTCCACGATTGCTATCAGATCATCAGGCATAGGCAGCGTTCCAGCGACTTTAAACTTTGAGTAGATATTGGAGTGGATCATGATAAAGGATTTGGGTGAGAGGTGGAAGGAGGGGGAGAGGAGGGATGGAGGAAGGGGGAAGGGTAGTGTCTGGGGGGTAAAGTGAGGGGATGGGAGAAGCGGATCGCAATTTAATGGTCGGATCACATTTCAGTGGGTGTATACAGGTGAAAAGATCAGTTGGCGAAAAGACCCGCCCTTGAGAGCTGAAAGAAGTCAGAACCACCCGTACCGTTTGTGAGCCTGCTCGATCGACATCACGGCAAGAATATGGACTTCCTTCTCCGGTTCATGGATGCGATAGAATGCCGTGAATGTCCGGCTGATGTGAAGCCGATAGGTATCTTCACGCCCGTGAACATACAAGCGTTCTTTGTCGCTATTACTGCGGGTTCCGCTGCCGCCAGCTCCGGGATATGGATCATCCTGCAGGGTTTTCAGCTTCTCCATAACTATCCGCTGGCTCTTTTCACTTAGGCTATGGATACTCACAAGGGTCTTCTTGTCAATCAGTATCCGAAACGTCAAAGTCCAGCTCCACGAAATCCCCGTTGGCCTCGATGCGATCCATATCCTCAATGAACCGACGCTTCTTCTCCTGCTCTGCCATAGAGGAGAGAAGGTCATCGAAGGTCTGGCCGGGATACTTCAGCTCAGAGATCTCCGCCCATACTCCTTCCGAGACGGGGATCCTTTTTGTTGCAGTCATACACGTATTGTAAGTATTTATTATATTTACAATGTTGCACGTAGATAGGCATGCGGGCTTCTCAGTGACTTGGTCCGTGACATCACCTGTGACTTCACCTGCCTTCTTCGATGGAATGGTTTCATCGGTTGTATTACGCCTGATCGCGGTCAGAAAACCATCACTCACTTCAAATTCCGGCTCTGGCAGGCTGGCATCCACGCATCGCCTGAGCCGGCCTGCGTCCCGGCTCCCATCTGTTCGATTAGCCGGATCGGGTTCTGAACACACGAGCTACGCATCATCCCCTCCCGTGATCTCCCTGTGGGCGCCAGGGGCTGCCTTTAGCCGACCTAATACATTGCAGCCATCCCGCGTTCTTTGGCTGCTGAATCGGCCCCCCGATACCGTTCTGACTGATGCAAAGCCCCCCCTCTGCCATCTCATTCCTGGTGGGAGAGGAGTCTGCCAGTATCAGCGAGATGATCTTCTTTCCTGTTTCTTCCCTGGTTTCTTTCCGGTTTCTTCCCTAGTCTTTTCCCTAGTTTCTTCCCTAGTACCCGTCGATCTCCCCCCGGTTCACTGTGAATATATGGATTAATTATAGCCAGAATTTTCTGGGTACTTTTCGGGGTACTTTTCTGGGTGATTATTGGTGTAGTATCCGGAACGGATACCCTTTATACATCATCGGTAAGATCGGTAATGTACTATCACGAGAAGGGCAGATTATGATGAGAAGCCTGAATTACCGTATCCACCTCCAAAGAGAGCCGGAAGGCGGGTATACCGTCACCGTGCCGACGCTTCCCGGCTGCGTCACCTTCGGGGAGACCATTGAGGAAGCTATAACGATGGCACAGGAGGCAATCGAGCTTTATCTTGAGGATTGTGCTGCCAATCCTGATTGATATTGGATCTATTCGCTCATCAGTAACCAAAATGAATAGACCTCATATCAGTTCCGTTTTATGATGATTCAATGGAGAGATGAGGTTTTTTTAAAGCGACTGTTTTCGCTCATTTAATTTTG
>DUKV01000066.1:0-2933 GCA_013329165.1 Methanocalculus sp.
GGCCGGTGGGGGAAGAAACCCTTGTCTACCCAGCCGTTTCGGATGATCGCCTGCAGCAGCCCGTTTAAAATGGCGACATCGCTGCCGGATCTAAACTGCAGGTACAAGTCGGCCTGTTTGCCGGTCGGGGTGAGACGGGGGTCGGCGTAGATGATCTGCGCGCCGTTCTTCTTTGCCTGCATCACTCTCCGGCCGATCAGCGGGTGCTGTTCGAAGGTGTTGCTCCCGATGATGAAGACGCATTTCGACTGGGCGATGTCACCGATAGAGTTGGTCATTGCACCGGAGCCGAATGTCGCGGCAAGACCCGAAACGGTCGAGGAGTGGCAGAGACGGGCACAGTGGTCGATGTGACGGGTCTTTAACACACCGCGGGCGAACTTCATGATCGCGTAGTTGTCCTCATTCGAGGTTCTCGCGGAGGCAAGGACCGCCATCTCATCGGGCGTATACGACTTCAGCTTCTTTGCGATCAGCTCATAGGCCTCGTCCCAGCCGGCTTCGACGAACTCCCCGTCTTTCCTGATCAGCGGGGTGGTCAGACGATCTTCACTGTTGATGAATTCATAGGCATAGATACCCTTCGGACAGAGTTTGCCCTCATTGACAGGGGAACGCTGATAAGGGGCAACGCCCGTGACCTTGCCGTCGACGACGACGAGGTTCATGCTGCAGCCTGTCCCGCAGTACGGGCAGGTCGTTGGTACATACTTCATTTCCATAGGTTTTACCTCGGATAACTGAGAGGTGACAGATTCAAAGCTTAAAGATGTTGTTTTATCATTTGGGCAACATATGAAGTTATTTTCAGGTTTACTAAACATAATTAACCCATTTTACAGGATGTGGCAGAGGCAGCAGGAGGTTCGGCATGGGGAGAGGGGCACGTTCCATCCGGGGGCAGATCAGATCATGAGAAGACCATTTCACAGAGGGATCGCTGTTTTGAGGTCTATTTAAAGGTAATAATAAACATTATAAGTAATTTTTTACCAGCATATAAACCAAACAGGTACTGCGCGTGAGATGGCGCCTTCATTAAACGATCAATGTGATAATTACAGCAGATTGCATTCTCCGGAAAATCAATGGATTGTGAAAATATCTGAAGATGCGGCGGAGGAGAGCCCCCGGGAGAAGATGCCATCATGGCTCATGGAGCCAAAACGGGAAGGAAGGATATCTCCCGAAACTGGCGGCAAAGAGGATACAAAATGAGGATCTATCCCTGAATCACCTAAAATCCAAAAAAAATAATGAGGATTTTTCTCCCGGGGAGAAAGGAGAGGGGTTTTCGGTGGTGGTCTCTCTACACCCCTATCTGTACTCCGGGTTTGGATGATCGAACCTGCAGCCGGCCGCCCAGGCGCTCCTCTGGTTGCCGTAGGGCGGGATGCCCCCCATATCCTTCAGCATCCGTGCCATATGCATCAGGTTCCATGTCATAAATGTGGTGTTGCGGTTTGTAAAGTCGTTCTCCGGCCCGCCGGATCCGGGATCAAGGTACGATGGCCCGGGACCGATCTCACCAAGCCATGCAGCATCGGCCTGGGGCGGGATAACAAAACCAAGATGCTGGAGAGAATAGAGGATCCCCATCCCGCAATGCTTTGCTCCGTCTTCATTACCGGTGATCAGACACCCTCCGGCCCTTCCGTAGTATGCATACTGTCCATGCTCATTCAGCTCACCGGACTGGCCATACAGCCTCTCGATCACGTTCTGGCAGATCGAGCTCTTTTCGCCGAGCCAGATCGGGGAACAGAGGACAAGGATATCCGCATCCATCACCTTCCGGAACAGAGCGGGCCAGTCATCCTTCTCCCATCCATGCTCCTTCATATCCGGATAGACCCCATAGGCGATATCGTAATCAACCGCCCTGATCACCTCGACAGTAACATGGTTCTTCTCCAGGATCGCCTTTGATATCCTGATCAACCCCTCTGTATGAGAGAGAGCCGGCGTTTTCTTCAATGTGCAGTTGATAAACAACGCCTTCAGATCAGAGAAGTCCCATCTGCTCTCTTCACACTCTTTTATCTGTTGCTTGTTGAGAATCGTCTCGTCCATCATCTCTCCCCCGGTGGTACTCTGGAGGCACTCTCTCTGAGGTCATATTTATTATGGTCGGTCATGCAGCCTTCCCGTTGTTTCATCCATCCAGCTCTTCCACAAACCTCCGGATCATTCCAACACCGTTGACCATTCGTGGAGCTGCACTCCGGACAGACTGTGAACATTCCTCCCGCGTCCCTGGCTTTGATTGCTGGTACAGATCCAGTGCCCGGGCACCATCGTAATCAACGAATGCAATCCGGAAGGAGAAGGTATCCTGCGGCATCAGAGAGCGGTGATACGGCAGATGACCCATACGGAAAGAGGAGGGGGAGGTATTATTCCGCGACTCTCCTGAATACGAGGGTTGCTACCCCGTCTGTATCAAAGAGGGTCAGGGTATCGCCGTCAATCCAAAACATTGCCGTATCAGCGAGGAGCGAGAAGTACCTGCTCTCCTGATCCATCAGTTCTTCCGGCATGCAGTAGACCAGTGTCTGGATCGGCGGCTCAATATTCAGTCTTCCATCTTCTGAAACCTCATATGCTGCCGAGTAGCTGTTGCATCCTCCGGTCCCGCCGACAGATCCGTTACGAAATAGTGCGGTCACTGCACGATCCGGGAGGACGGTTCTCTGCGATCCACCTTTTCGTATCGATTCGAGCATCCACGTTCCGCTCTCAAGGGTTATTTCATTGGATTTTGGATGAAAGACCAGCCTGGCATTTCCCTCTTCATCAAAGAAGGTGAGGGTTTCTGATCCAAACTTAAAGGATGAGATCTCGCCGAGTGCTGCAAGGTACTGCTGCTCCTGCTCCATCACCCCTGCATCACCACAGTGCATCTTCGTCGATCCGATTCCGGAGATTGCAAT
>DUKV01000066.1:3100-8843 GCA_013329165.1 Methanocalculus sp.
AAGGTGAGGGAGATTGTTGTCCCGCTCAGAACCGACGAGGCGGTTCCATCCTGTGATCCGATCGTCCCAAGCTCCCATGCCGTCCCCGGCAGGGCAGTGGCAAGAGGATCTTTCTCCTGCACCCTCTCAAATATCAGGCCCGGCACCCCGTCTGCATCGAAGAGGGTCAGCGTATCGCCATCCATTCGAGCCGAGGCCACTTCGCCGAGGAGCGAGAGGTAGAGCTGCTCCTGCTCCATCACACCCGCCTCTCCGCAGTACATCTCGGTGGAGCCGATCCCCCCGATTGCGATCCGGTTCTCGTCAAGGGTGTAGCCGCCGAAGTACCGGTTGCATCCGGCAGAGCCGCTGAGTGTCTCCTCATCGAAGGCGAGGGTGATCGTTGTTCCTTCTACCAGGTTCACCGAGGTGATCGCAATCGCGGTCAGTTCCCATTCTGTTCCGGGGAGGGCGAGAACGGTTTTGTCATCCGGGGAGGCCTGCTGATCCCCCACACACCCGGCAACCGCGAGGCACGCTGCCAGGAAGAGGCATGCAAGTATCGGAACTATCTTCATAGGATCAGATCTGGTGCTGAAGATGAAAAGTTCATCGTAAGCTTCAACTTTTTTCGCATCAATGAAAATCAGGGTATCTTCAAAAGGAGGGAAGCCAGGAGAGAGAACAACTCACTCCAATCCGCTCTCCCCGGAACGCGGCAGAAGCCGCCTCTCCATCCACGAAAATGATGCATCAAGGAAGAGGGCGATCCCGATCGCAGGCAGGGCTCCGGAGAGCATCTTCATCATATTCACCCCGGCAAGCCCTTCAAAGACGAGGGAGCCAAGTCCGCCGCTCCCGATCATCGCGGTCAATATAGCGACACTGTTTGCCAGGATCGCCGCAAACTTCACCCCGGCAAAGATGGCGGGATAGGCATTGGGGAGCCGGACATACCTGATGATCTCCCATTCAGAGAGGCCGAGCCCCTCAGCCGAGGCTATCTGCGCCGGATCAACAGATGAGAGGCCGATCCAGGTATTTTTGATGATCGGGAGGAGCGCCCGGAGGATGATCGCAACAATTGCCGGCCAGAACCCGATCCCGATCAGGGGAACCACAATCGCCACAACCGCCAGGGTCGGGACCGCCTGCATCAGGTTTGACAGCGTCATCACGATCCTCTGGAGTGTCCTGCTATATAACGCAAGAATAGCAAGCGGGATTCCAAGGGCGATACTCAGAAAGAGTGCGGTATAGGCAAGAACGATATGCTGGAAGATCGGAGTCAGCAGGAGATTGCTCGCCATGATCCAAACCTCCTCTTCAGCGAAGCCTCAATTCCACCGGCGATGCCATCCAGGATCACCGCAAGGATCCCAACCCAGATCCCGGCGACAAAGATGATATCCGGCCGGATCAGGTTGATCCCGGTCTGGAGGGGGGCACCAAGGCCCCCTGCCCCGAAGATACCCCCGAGTGTCACGATCCCCATCGTGAAGACGATCGCGATCCTGATCCCACCGGCGATCATCGGGAATGCCAGCGGAAACCTGATCTTCAGGAGGATGAATCGTTCGGAAAGGCCCATTGCCCGGCCCACCTCAAGGAGCTCGGGACTCACAGAGATGAGGCCGGTATAGGTGTTCCGTGCGATCGGGAGGATCGAGTAGAGGACACAGGCGATGATCGTCGGGACGGTGCCGATCCCGGCAAGCGGGATGAGCAGGACGAGGAGTGCGATATCCGGGAATGTCTCGACCGCATTTAAGGTGGAGAAGACGGGAGAGGCATACCGTCTCCGCCGGTAGATGAAGAGCCCGATTGCAACACCCGCTGCGATCGCAGCGATAAGCGCGATAGAGAAGATCCAGAGATGCTCTATCGTCCGTTCGGTGAGGTGGTAGGTGATCCAGACAGCCGTGATCTCATCTATCACCAGAACACCCCCGATCAGACAAGCCGGCTGATCAGATCGTCGGGCAGAAGCAGCCCTGCCGGCTCCCCATCATCCATCACAAGACCCAAAGAGACGGAGGCGGCCTTCATCTCTTCAAGTGCAGAGAGGAGAGAGACATCCATGGAGAGGAAGAATGGCGGATCTGTTGCTTCCAGAACCGTTTTCACCTCATCCCTCCTCTGGAGAAGGGTGGAGAGCAGCAGAACAGAGAAGGAGGCGGCTCTCTCCCTCACAACGGCGACCGTTGATCTGCTCTGTATCATCACCTCGATTGCCGACTGAACCGGCAGATCTCCGGATATAATTGAAGAAGCAGGAACCATCATATCCGATACGGTGAGTGACGCGATATGCTCAAAGAGGCGATCAGATCCGACGAGATCCGAGACCATCGCATCTGCCGGATTGAGGATGAGATCCCGCGGAGTACCGATCTGGACGATCCGTCCTTCATGCATGATCGCGATCCGATCACCGAGCCGGAACGCCTCATTGATATCATGGGTCACAAAGACGATCGTCTTGCCGATATCCTCCTTGATCCCGATGAACTCATCCTGGAGCTGCCGCCTGAGAAGCGGATCAAGCGCTCCAAACGGCTCGTCCATCAGCAGGAGGGGAGGGTTCATCACAAGGGCACGGGCAAGGCCGACCCGCTGCTGCTGGCCACCTGAGAGCTCTTTTGGATACCGGTCCATAAACTGATCGGGGGGGAGATGGACGAGGGTGAGGAGTGCTGCAACACGCGACTCGATCTCCTCCCTGCTCCACCCCTCAATTGTCGGGAGAAGACCGATATTCTCACGGATCGTCATGTGGGGGAAGAGGCCGATCTGCTGGATCACATACCCGATATTCTTCCGCAGCACAATCCCATCGATGGTCTGGGTATCTATCCCGTTGATTGCGATCGACCCCTCATCCGGATCGATCAGGCGGTTGATCATCCTGAGGGTGGTCGTCTTCCCTGACCCTGATCCCCCGATCAGGATGAGGAGTTCGCCACCCCTGATATCAAGGCTGATCCCATCAACGGCAACCGTCTCACCAAACCTCTTCCTCACCCCGTGGATATCGATCGTATCGATACGCTCAAACGGCCGTTTCAGAGTTACATCAGCTCCCTGGATGGATATGGGAAAAAGTCAGGAGGAGATTAATCCCTCTCTCCTGAGATAGTCACGGGCGATATCCCTGGCTTCACGCTTTTCATTATCAAATTTGGCATTTAATGCCCTCATCTCATCAGTATCGATCCGGTTATCAAGCACAGAGAGGGCAGAGACGAGCAGTTCATCTGATGCGAGATCTGATCTCAGAAGGAGCATCGTCTCATAGGGTGGCAGTGCTGCCTTATCATCCTCAAGTACCCTCAGGGAATAGAGATCGACCCGTGAATCGGTGGTATATGGCGGGATCGCCTGCACCTGATCGTTTGCGATCGCTTCGTACATCAGGGTCGGCGACATCGGTTTGACATCCGCAAATGTGAGACCATAGACCTCCTTCAGCCCCGGAAGACCGTCTTCGCGTTCATGGAAGACGAGATCGGATCCAAAGACGAGCGTATCAGCATGAGGCACCAGATCACTGATCGTTCTGAGGTTCTTCTCTTCAGCATAGGACTCTTTGACTGCGATGGCATAGTCGTTCCTGAAGCCAAGCCTGAAGAGGACGTCAATCCCCTCTGCTGCAAGGCCGTCCTTCACCTGCTGGTACACGAAATCCGGCTCCCACGTCTCAGGCGGCTCAAGCTTCAACAGCTGTGAGTAGGCAGTACCGGTATATTCGACATAGACATCGACCTGCCCCCTCTTGATCCCCTCAAAAAGGGTCGCATCATTCATCCCGGACCGGATATCTGTCTGGTACCCCTCTTCCTCAAGCAGAAGAGCAATCATATTGGCAAGGATATACTGTTCATTGAACGGCTTCCCGCCGATGACAATCGTCTCCTCTTTACCGGTACCATCAGATCCCGTGCACCCTGCCATAAAGCAGGCGATGATCACAAGGGCAGCAAACCCCGCATACATGAATTTTTTTTCAAACATCAGACCACAGGAGAGAGAAGGCAGGAGAGCTTATAGAATTTTTGATATCACCGAACAAACATCCGGCCCGCTACAGTGAAAAAAAGGGATTTTAATCTTTTTTCGGCAGAGCACAGGTGGCACAGACGGCTTTCCCGTTCACCGTCTGCATCTTTGCATCTGCCACCGGCTCACCGCAGTCCGGGCAGATGACGGTTGTGAAGATCCGGGCCTTCCCGGGCGGATTGAATGCCACCTCGGTGACGGTGAGCATCTCGTCCTGGGGTATCGAGAGGAGTGCATCGGTTGCCTCTGCCATCAGCTCATAGAACCGCTTCTGCTCGGGCTCAGTTGCAGTGCCGGAGAAGACCTTCTTCCGCAGGGCATCCATCTCCTCCCTGCCTGGCACATCGCGGTTCTTGATCAGGATCCTCACCCCTTTGTTCTTTTCACGGGAATAGAAGGTGAAGACATGCTTCCCATAATCATGGATGATCAGGTTTCCCTTCCCGGCGGTGCAGCCGGTCACAAGCTGGATCGCGTCAACACCGCAGGCATTGGTCTCGGCAACGGTCACAAGCTCCTCATCAGAGGGGCGGGCAACAGAAAGCGCCTGCATCGCGGCGAGGGCGGCACGGTATCCGGTTGCAAGGCCGGGGCATGAATGGCCGTGAAATGCCACACACTCTTCAAATGAGGGGTAATTTCCAGCCGGTTCCTTCTGAATATCATAACTTTCACACATAAGTACTACCTTCTTCGTCTTGTGGTATCTTCGTTTTCCTTCCATTCCCATTGCAGAGGCACCGGGGGATGACACAGGTCACTCCTTCAAGCTCCCCGATCATCACCGGGACGCCGTACACCGCCTCTATCGCATCGGCGGTGATGACGTTCTTATCGCCACAGGTATGGATCGACTGATCCTTTAAGAGGATGAACCGATCTGCATACCGAAGAGCCGTATTCAGGTCATGCATCGTCATCACCACCGCAATGTTGTGCTCTGCGACGATATGGGTGATCCGATGCAAAATCTCGATCTGGTTCTTCAGATCAAGCGCACTCGTCGGCTCGTCCAGCAGCAGAATCTTCGGCTCCTGAACAAACGCCCGTGCGATTGCGATCATCTGGAGTTCGCCTCCGCTCATCTCGTCGATGTAGTGGAGGCGGAGGCGGTCGATCCCAAATGTCCGGAATGCCGCCTCAACGATCCGGAGATCTTTTTCTGAGATATTCCAGCCGATATGTGGCCTCCTGCCGAGGAGGACGGCATCAAAGCCGGTTAATCTGCCGGTCTCCACCCGCTGGGGAACATAGCCGATCCGCCTCGCAATCTCCATCAGTTCAAGCGAATCAATCATATCGCCGCAGACAGAGACGGCACCCTGCTTCGGGACAAGGATCCGGTTTAAGCATTTGAGAAGGGTTGTCTTCCCAACACCGTTTGGGCCGAGGATCGCAACGATCTCGCCTTCGTTGATGGAGAATGCGATCTCGTCGAGGATACCCTTGTTCCGGTACATAAACTTCAGTTCATCAACAGTGAGGATCATCCGTGATACCCCCTGAGCAGCAGGTAGATGAAGACCGGAGCACCCATGAACGCTGTTAAGATTGCAACCGGCAGGACATAGGGTGCGACAATCAGCCGGGCAACGGTATCAGATACAAGGAGGAGGAGGGCACCCATCACGATCGATCCCGGGATCAGGTACCGCTGCTCGTCGCCTATGATCCGCCTGACCATATGCGGGCAGACGAGCCCGAC
>DUKV01000014.1 GCA_013329165.1 Methanocalculus sp.
CAAAATTAAATGAGCGAAAACAGGGTACAATGACGGCACAGAAACAGGCTGATGTAGCAACGAAGCGGGTAGCCCTCACCCCGGGTACATGGGCGGCACTCTCGAATATCAAAGAACCGGGGAAGACCCTTGGTGAAACAGTTGCTGATCTTATTGCTGAACACCAGAGGCGAAAGCTTGAGTTGGATCTCGATGCAATTGATGCATCCGGCACCTTCACCTCATGGGAAGAAGCAAAAAAAGAACTTAATCTGTAAACGAGGTTCTTTGTGCATCAAAAACAGAAATCCACGTTCAGCAAACCCTTTCTCCCAGACCCCCCCTATGGCATATCAGGGGCCTGTGATTCAACTTTAGCCGGAGACAAATCCCGTCGTCTGGACACCTGGAAAACACATCCCCGGGAGAGGTATGATGAGACGCACAACCGCCTCCCGGAGATGGCATTCGACCCGGAAACTCTCTCTGAAGAGACGTTGCAGCAGATCGAGGAGGGGATAGCAGACATCCGTGCCGGTCGCTTGCGCTCACGTGAAGATATTACTCAGGAACTTGGTCTGAAATGATCTGGCGAGTCTTATTCACTCCGAAAGCGGAACGAGACTTAAAAAGCCTTCAAAAGCCCGAGGAACAGGGGAGGGAGAAGCATAGATCGGATTGTATGAGAAGATATCTTCATTATATCGTTTCCCAACTCTCACCTGCAAACGGCAAATCCCATCACTCAAGGTTTCTGTAGACGACCCTTCTTGGACCGACCTTAATCACAAATATGATCAACGCATTTCGTTTTATATCAAGAATAACCCTGTATTTGCCCACCCGGCATTTATACCAGGGTGATCCCGCCAACCGGTCAATGTGCGGAAATGGATCGTCACGAATATCGTCGACACGCTCGATAATCCTTGCAGCGGTTTTTTTTGGTATTTTTTCAAGGTTTTTTCGGGATTTATCGGTCCAAACAATTGCATATTCCATTCAATTAAGACCGAGTTTCTCTTTCAGCTGGGCAGTCGAATATACACGGCCTGCCTTGATATCCTCAAGCGCTTCCTCAATATCACAAATATCTTCTTCAGTAATTCCTTCTTCCTCATTTTCCGTTGCAAGCCGTGAGATTATCTCGTTATAAGACTCGCGGGGAAATCGTCTCAACGTATCAAGTCTTTGTTTCACACCGGGAGTAATTTTGATGGTGGTCACTTCTCCTGCCATATACTAAAGTATACTTAAAGAGATATAGGTATTCCGCTGAGCCTTGAGGAGGAGGAGAATTGTCGTGATAATAAAAATTCAGAGCCGCTTTTTCAGTTCTTCAAGTGTGATGGTCGGTTCAGTTCTTCTCTCTGCCACCACAGCCAGATCGTGGAGATCTTCCTGCAACTGCTCGTACTCATCAAGAGGCAGGATGACTGCAACACGCTCCCCCCGCTCATCGATTATAAACTGTTCTTTGACTGCACCCATCGTTGTTGCCCTCTTCATGTAAATATGATTCAGGAGATATATAAGTGCTGACAATCACCAGCTTCTGCAGAGGGTATAAACCACAGAGAGCACTTTTTGACAACAACCCTCCTCCGGGCATCCTGAACCCATCCAAAACCAATACATATGATGATGAACGCCCATTATGTACGTATGAGACCGGGCATGCCCCCCACAGAAGACCACGCACGCGAAGTCTTAAAACGTATCAGAGCTATCGATGGCTTTGACCGCGTCCGGTTCATCTTCCTCTATGGATCCGTTGCAACGGGGCAGGCACGTATTGATTCGGATATCGATCTCTGTCTCTGGTATGATGGCGATACAACCGAGGCAGAACGATTCCGGTGTGCATGCATCAAGGAATTATCAGATTCCGGGTTTGATCTCCAGATCTTTTCGCATCTTCCGCTCTACATCAGAATTGAGGTCATCCGGGGTCGCCTTCTCTATGCACAGGATATGCGTTTTGTGTATGACGTTGCATACCGGACGATCAGGGAGTTTGATGACTTCAAACACCGTTTCTACGACTATATCGGAAAAGAGGCAATGGTATGAGAGGGGCAATCCGGGATACACTGATCCTGGCAAAGCTCATACAGATGGAGGAGAGCGTCCTGCTGGTGAAGAAACATCTGCCGGAATCATTTGAAGAGTTTCTCGACATGGGCCTGATAAAGGATGGGATATAGAAACGCATCGAATATGCCATTGAGAATGTCTTCGACATCTGCGCAATCCTGAATGCGGATCTGAACCTGGGCATTCCAGGTGAAGATGAGGATAGTATCATCCACCTTGTGAAATATGGAGTTATTGGGTCTGAAATGCATGAGAAACCCGGACAATGAAAGGGGTTTGTAATCTGGTGGTTCACAGATATGGCCGGATGAATGAAGAGATTGCATTCGCAATCCTGCAGGAAAATCTTGGAGATTTTGCTCTCTTCAAAGAAGCGATTGAAGCCTCCTCGCTATTTTTTGTGGGTAGTTTGAAGCAGGTGCGGCGCGGGTATCGGGGGGCGGGTTCGCGAGGGAGCATGATGACAGAGATGATAAACCCTTGCTCATCAGAGCAACCTGAAAGGCGATTCTTCAGAATCGGGCGTTTATCTGCTCTGGCAGCCCCGAAGCATTCCCGCCCCTCCCGTGCTGTATCTGCGGCCACCCGTTCAACCTCCCTGCGAAGCACCTGCGGACGGGGACGGGGACGGGGCGGTGGGGGAACGCCTGA
>DUKV01000013.1 GCA_013329165.1 Methanocalculus sp.
AGAAAAATCACATTGGGTGATGCCTTTATTGCCGGTACTGCTCTGGCATATGATCTTGAGCTGGTTACCCGAAATATCCAGGATTTCCAGTGGATTGAAGGTCTCTCTCTCCACAATCCAATTGAAAGATAATAAAGCACCACGTTCTCAATCGACGACGAAATAATGCACACTATCCTCACAAGCGAGGAGTAGTACAGCCCTCGTGAACAAGCGTTTACGAATATGGGACGTACAGGGAGAGCAGCTCTCCGGAATATTATACCTGGATACCTGCCCTGACGAGAGCATCTTCGAGAGAAGAGAGCTTCTTTTTGATCTCCCTGAATTCATCTTCAAGATACCTTCCAGTATCTTTTCTCAAACCGACAATCTCTTCTTTCGTCTCCCTTCCAATCTCAAGCATCTGATCCTGTTTGTCCAGCATTCCGTCCTGCTTTTCCAGAGTTATATTGTGTAGTTTAAGACTCTGATCCTGCTTATCCAGAGTCATGTTGTGCAGATTAAGACTCTGATCCATCTTATCCAGAGCGACAGTTTGCAGATTGACACTCTGATCCATCTTCCGATCTATACTATGGAGCACTTTTCCTGCATAATCCATCCGTTCAAATGTCTCATCCTGAATATCTCCACGGATGATCTCAAATCTGCTGAAGGCTCCGGTTGGTTCTTCCCAGGTTATTTGAAATGACTGGACGGCTATTGGTCTCTGAATGATATTGATCTTCTTGATCAGATCCAAAAGATCGTTCTCTTGCCCTTCTGCAACGATCTCAACCTCACCGGTATCAAGATTCTTCACATATCCCGAGATATCCATCCCAAACGTCTCTTCGAAGACATGGTCACGATATCCTACTCTTTGGACACGCCCGTCTGCAATAGCGACAAAACGTTTCATCTTATAATACTATAGAGAGGGTTGTATTAAAATAGTTTCTTCTGGCTCATGTATCGACAAGGGTACTGACGAAATGGCTGCCTGGTGGAAGATGCCGTACGCACCCCCGACCCGTCGTATTTCGTTGGCCCATCGTATCCTGGGAATTAATCAGGCCCATAGTAAATATAAGCGTCTATAATTCAAAATTCGGACAGCACTGTTTTTTTGAGGGTGAGAAGGGAAATGGTAGTGGATGTGAAACGAATCCCGCCCCCCCCGGAGGGGCGAGGGGTCATACCGTACTTGATCAGCCTATACCAACAAGCGCTTACAGGTCACATCATCTCTCTGATTGTATCTGTTGCCCTGTGACACTCCGCCAGCAGGCAATCCCCCTGCCTCCCTTCACCTGAAGGGAGAGTGAGGATAGCATGTGGGTCCGGATAAATCGCGGGGAGCACCGGCAGCAGTACCGGGAGGGAAGTAAGCCCATGGAGCTGCGGTAGAGAAGATAGTTGGGATGCGACCTGCAGGTGAGCTCCGGTTTTCTGTGGGATGAATGGGAGCAGCAGGGCGCGGTAATTTGTTTCAGGTGTCATTCATTTTTCAACACCAATTGAAATGGCAATAAAGGAACACAAGAGGCTCTTGACACACTCCCACGAGAAAGATAGTAAGCTTTCTGTTGCTATGATCGTAAGACTGAGGATGAGGCAAAGAAAAATCACAGAAGCAATTGAACTCCAGCTCAGTGCGTTTACTTGTGATGGTATTCCATTACATCTGAAGCCAAGAGCGAAAGAGACGTATGTAGCCATTAATTTATACCCAATCCCGAATATGTAGTATGATTGGATCATTCCAGCGAGGAACTCCTGGCTTACACTCAATAGCTATTTGTGGAGAATCTGGAGGGGTATCGTGAAAATTTATCTTGATGTATGCTGCTTATGCCGACCATTCGATAACCAGGCAATGAATCGTATTCACCTTGAGTCTGAGGCGATTAAAGAGATCCTGTTACGATGTACAACATGTGACTGGACCTTGGTAACAAGTGATGCCATTCGATATGAGATCTCACGAATTCCTGACATGACATTAAAGAGAAAAGTAGAGCAACTTGCGGCTATAGCAATCGAGCATGTTCACATCACAAAAAAGATCTCAGAGCGATACTTTTCGTTTGTAGGGTTGGGTTTCGATTCTGCGGATGCTCTGCATCTTGCATGTGCTGAATCCATAGGTGCAATTATGCTTACAACAGATGACGCACTTATAAAAATTATTAAGAGCAACAAGGATAAGATATCTCTTAAAGTTATAAATCCGGTTGAATGGCTAATGGAGGAGAGCAGATATGCAGACCAAAACATTGAATGAAATTCATAAGCAGGGAATTGATGCACTGGTACAAATACTTGGTCCGGTTGATGCAATTCGTTTCCTCCAAATATATGATCCTGGTGCCGGTGATTACACCAAAGAACGGAAACAGTGGCTGGAATCAGATCCGGAAAAATATATGGCGGCTGTTATTGCCCATAGTGCAAAAAGTCAAAAAACTTGATGCATACAACAAAAACTGCTATAATGCAGCATCTTCTTAATACCTATCTTTTACTCCCCTCAGGCAGTTCCTGCAAACCTGCGCTTACAGCTAGCATCCATCTCTCTATCGCATCTGCTTTCCTGTGACACTCCCCCCGCAGGCAATCCCCCGCCCCCCCTTCACCTGAAGGGGGGAGTGAGGATAGCATGTGGGTCCGGATAAATCGCGGGGGGCACCGGCAGCGGTACCGGGAGAGAAGTAAGCCCATGGAGGTGCGATATAGGAGATGGTAGGTGTGCGATTGCAAGCTGGCCACCGGCTTTGTGTGGGATGAATGGGAGCGGCAGGGCGCGCCAACCATTGATATTCTGCATATACAGAGAATTATTACAACAGCATGAGCGCGGGAGCGCTTCCATCCTCAATTGCGGGGGGATCAGCCCCGTTCGGTGGCCGCAAGGCCGCCTACCCTGAGAACCGGAGGGGGTAGGCGGTGCCCCCCGGAGGGACGAGGGGTCAGTTCATGCAGTGAAACAGGTGGTACATAGTACTTCGGACATTCAGAATATTAAGTAAACCCTGAAAAAGCCTCAGAGCACCCGCTTTTTACAGCCCGCCATCAATCCACGCCACATACCGCCTGAGCCCCTCGTGAATCCGCACCTTCGCAGACCACCCAAGGCCCTGCTCCGCCTTCGCAGCAGCTGCCCAGGTGTCCTGCACATCCCCCTTCTGCTCATCAGCATACTCGATCCTCGCCGTTTTGCCTGTTGCACCCTCAATGGCGGCGATCAGGTCCCGGACACTGATCCGGTTGCCGCCGCCGATATTGAAGGTCTCTCCCAGGAAAGCCGGTTTTCCAGACAGGGGCGCAGCAAGGGCGGCCGCGACATTCGCCTCCACCGCATCATCGATATAGGTGAAGTCGCGGGTCTGACTGCCGTCGCCGTAGATGGTGATCGGATCGCCCGCCCGGATCGCCCGGACGAACTTGTTGATCCCCATATCGGGCCGCTGCCGGGGCCCGTAGACGGTGAAGTAGCGGAGCGAGACGGTCGGCACGCCATAATTCTTCCAGTACAGGTAACAGAGGTGCTCGGCGGCGAGCTTCGAGACACCATAGGGGGAGACCGGCTGGAGCATCAGCTCCTCATGCATCGGGAGCGGGACATCGCCATAGACCGATGACGAGGAGGAGTAGACAAAGCGCTTCAGCTTTGAAGAAGCACCAACATCTGTTGCATAGAAATCCAGCAGCCGCTGGGTCGCCTGGATGTTGTCGCGGGTATAAATATCAAAGCTCCTCCCCCAGGATGCCCGGACACCGGCCTGGGCGGCGAGGTGGAAGACATAATCAACTGCGGGGAAGCAATCCATCTCCACGATATCCGCTTCGATGAGGGTGAATTCGGGGTGCTGCATGGCAGCAGCGAGGTTCTCTTCCTTCAACTCCCGGTCATAGTAGTCCGAGAACCGGTCGATCCCGATCACCTCAAAGCCGTCTGCCAGCAGCCGGTCGGTCAGGGTGCTCCCGATGAACCCGGCACAGCCGGTGACGAGGGCTTTTTGGCTGTTACCTGATTCAGCCCTTTCTCTCTTCGTTGGTGCTCCCATAGGTATATCCACCTATATCATTTCCCCCATATCTCTCTTTCAGTTTCGTCCCGGCTTTTCTTTGGGTTGGTTTCTCTTCAGTCTCTCTTCGGTTTCCCTTCGGCTTCAAATGGGGTTTCATCGCTCAATCTCATGCCATCGGGTTCAAGCCTCATGCCACAGGCAGATAACCTTTAAAAGGAGAATAAGGAGAATAATTAATGAAATAAATGCCTCCTCGCTATTTTTTGTGGGTAGTTTGAAGCAGGTGCGGCGCGGGTATCGGGGGGCGGGTTCGCGAGGGAGCATGATGACAGAGATGATAAACCCTTGCTCAAGAGAGCAACCTGAAAGGCGATTCTTCAGAATCGGGCGTTTATCTGCTCTGGCAGCCCCGAAGCATTCCCGCCCCTCCCGTGCTGTATCTGCGGCCACCCGTTCAACCTCCCTGCGAAGCACCTGCGGACGGGTCCGGGGCGGTGGGGGAACGCCTGA
>DUKV01000017.1:0-4927 GCA_013329165.1 Methanocalculus sp.
GTTAATTCTTCACAGCCCCTAAACGATCTCCCACCCGATACATACCATGAAGTCCTTGACTTTATCTGTTTTCTCAAATCCCGGAATCAAAGAAGCATTCAGGAAACTGTTACCGTAAGTGAGATAATACGCCTCCTCGCTATTTTTTGTGGGTAGTTTGAAGCAGGTGCGGCGCGGGTATCGGGGGGCGGGTCGGCGAGGGAGCAGGATGACAGAGATGATAAACCCTTGCTCAAGAGAGCTACCTGAAAGGCGATTCATCGAATCGGGGTTTATCTGCTCTGGCAGCCCCGAAGCATTCCCGCCCCTCCCGCGCCGTATCTGCGGCCACCGGGTTCAACCTCCCTGCGAAGCACCTGCGGACGGGGACGGGGCGGTGGGGGAACGCCTGATAACCAGATATTGACTCATAACCTATTTGAAACCCACACGAATCAGCGAATTGCGACAAGAAGCTATGTGAAAGATTGCAGAAATGTCATCCTATCCGTTTGGGATGTCCCTACCCCAGCAGGCGAAACTGGTAACGGATTTGTCTGAAGCCTGGAGCGGATTATAAGAGATGGGCCTGATGCGATTTGAACGCATGACCGCCCGGTTATGAGCCGGGCGCTCTAACCAACTAAGCTACAGGCCCTGTTCCGGATCACATTACCATAGAACAGGTGTGGCAATGTACCAGTATCTGTTGACCCATAGACTAAAAAAGATGTATGATGGAGGGCTGTTCTGCCTTCCAATGGATTCGGCTCAGCCGATGAGCCAGCTGAAGATTCCCCCCTTCTGCTCTTCAATATGTGCTCTCTCCATGAGGCGGCGCTGCTCCTCCTCCATCTGATCGAGCTGTTCAAGGAGGATCGTTCTGAGTCCCGGATCAATTGATGGGTCAGTCTGGATTGAGCCGCGGATCTCCGCTATCCGCCGCTCATTCTCTGCTGCCTGTACCCTGATCCGCTCAGCTGCCTCCCGGTCACCTCCAAAGAGCGTCAGCATGAGACCGGATCTCTGCTCCAGTGCCATCTCATCTCGCCACTGCGCATTGACCGAGGCATTGTACCCGCGGGCAACTTCGGCAACGGACGGGCCGATGCCGGTCATATTCTCAGCAGCAAGGAGGGCGAAGACGGCGGTTCTGACCTGATTTTCATGGGTATACCGTGCACGTGCATGTACGGGGAGCGCCTGCATCTCTTCTGCATGTATCTCCTGCCGGGTGCGGATTGTGTTTCTCAATTCTGCCGGGTTTTCCGGACGGTGGGAAGTATTTGCTAAAACCATCACACTGACAGCCGCACCCGGCGATTCCACCGGAAGGCCGGCCTGTGCAGCCATTACAGGCAGGGCAGGGTTTGTCACCGGACATCCCGCAGACAGGTTCCCTGTTTCATCCGGCGGACCCCCTGCGCCCGCCACCTGATCCGGCCTCCCCCCCTGCTCTGCGGCAACAGCGGGAGCTGTGGCAGCAAGGAGGAGGAAGAGGCAGAGGATGATTGATAGAAGTTTCATACGTTCTCCTCTCTACTGGTGAGAAGATAATCTTTCTCCTGGAGAGGGTGGAGCAGAGAGTTTCCGGAAGAGTGATCAGTATCTCCCGGCTCCGGTGACCATATCCCCCCGCATCTCATTCCACCCGTCATACGGGCCAGTGAGTTGTAGTGAAGAGAGCTGGGAATAGCTGTTCCCGCTCCATCCCAGGCTCCACCACTCGTTGTTGCCTGAGAACCGAACCCAGATCTCAACACTTGTGTCTGGAGAGGACTCATAGGAGAGATACACAGGGGTTGTGATTGCGGTGCAGGGCTCCTTTCCCATTCCCAGAATGGCACAATCACCTTCAGAGGAGGTGAAGGGGAGGAGCGGTTCGCTCCCTTCCGGATGCTTCGTCTGGATCGTCCTGCCGGGATCATACCGGATTCCGAGGTTCTCCGGCCTCAGGATCGGGGTCTCTTCACTGTAGCGATCTGATGGGGGGACCGTGGGCGGCAGATTCTCCTCGCCCGGCTCGATCGGGATCGGCATCCCATGGTATGAGGGGATCATCTCTGTTGCTGTGAGAGAGAGGAATCGCGTCTCATTGATAGTGGCGATCTCAACGTCCCAGCCATCCGGCAGACCATAGAGATCGGAGAGGAGGGGGTCGAATCCCGGTGAAGGATAGGGGAGGAGGAGCGTCACATTATACAGGGGTTCTGTGAAGATGATATCAACATCATATGAATAGCTGCTCTGGTAGGAGTCGAGGGATTCCGGGGACCCGATGCACCCGGCGGTGAGGAGTATCCCGATACAGAGGAGAGCGGGCAGGGCGATTCGCATAGAGGTAGATGATGAGAGCCCTGAAGAAAAGCATTTGGTTTTTGCTGTATGCAGGATGTTTTTGAGCTTTCCCGCAGGTATTATCTCATACACAATCGGATATAGGGTAGAATCCAGAAGAGATCTGATCCACATGCATACTCCCCTTATTCCAGCATTGATTGTACTCCTGCTCATCGGTCTTCTGGGCACTGTGTTTCTTCTTTCAGAGGATGACGGGGATCAGCTGGTAACGATCATCTATATCGGAGAGGAAGGAGATTTCGGATTTCTTGACTCTTCATTCCGGGGCCTTCAGCGGGCACAGGAGGAGTTTGGCTTTACCATCCGTGAGATTCAAATACAGAAGGAGCCTGATTCCGATCCCGTGATGAGTCCTGATGGGATCCGATCTGATCTGGTGCTGATACTCGGGGGCATGATGAATGAGTATGCAGAAGAGGTGCAGCAGCAGTATCCAGATACCCCGATCATTCTTATCGATGCGGCAGAACCAGTCCACGGGCAGAATAGCCGCTCAGTGTCGTTTGATATGTCCGGTGCATCATATCTGGCAGGGATACTTGCCGCAAACATGACACAGACCGGAGTAATCGGGGTGATTGGCGTAGAAGATGCGCCGGTTATCCATAGCTACACCGGGGGGTTCGTTGCCGGGGTTTATCGGGATCAGCCCGATATCCGGGTGATCACCACCTATCTTGCCGACGATGCAGCAGGATATACCATGCCGGAAGAGGCTGGTGTCATCACCCGCAGGATGTATGACAAGGGAGCCGATCTGGTATTTGTCGTTGCAGGGGGATCCGGTTCCGGGGCGATACGTGCGGCAGAAGCACTCCCCGGCATGCATATAATCGGCGTTGATGCTGACCAGTCTGTCCTCTCTCCTGATACTGTAGTTGCATCGGTTGTCAAGAATCTCGATGAGGTTGTCTATCACGAGGTTGCAGATGTATTCAGGGGATCATTCAGTCCAGGCACTGCTCGGATCGGACTTGAAAAGGGCGGAACAGCGATTATTGTCAATCCGGAATTTTCCTATCTCAAACCATTCATCGAGAGCCGGTATGATGAGGCAGTTGCGATGGAGGCAGACAATTCCAAAAACCAGAGCTGATCAAAAAGAGCCTTGAGTTCAGTGATTCTGGAAGATTGATATAGTACAGATTTTCAGGTGATATGAATGAAGGTATCCAGACCAGAAGTCCGGGAGATCGATGCGAGAGAGGTCGTATAGGTCTCATTTGTCGGAAATTATCTCGGGGATGCACGTGTCTTTGAAAAGCTGTTTGGCACGCTCTGCAGATGGGCAGATGAAAAGGATCTGATACTGCCAGAGACGCTCTTCCTCTCCGCCTATTACGATGACCCCGAAGAGCTGAGGATCGATGTCTGCATGACAATTCCCCCCGAAATGGAGATCCTCCTTCAAGGAGAGGGCCATAGGCAGAGACTTCCCGGAGGACGGTATACCATGATGGAGGCGGAACTCGCCGGACCAGAGGAGTACACCCCTGCATGGCTTGCGATCACGGGTTGGGCTACCGAGAATAACAATTATGAGATTGATATGTCAAGGCCGGCGTATGAGATCTACCTGAACTCCCCTGCTGAGGATCCGGAGAAGATCCATCGTGTCATGATCTGTCTTGCTGTAAAATAAGGAGGAAGAGGTTTCTCCCCGGCATGCCAGCATCTCCGGGATTTGTATACCCTGCTTCATCATCACCTTCAGGAGAGCTTTCACACCCGTGATCAGTGGCAATCCCGATGGCGAAGATGCCCGCGACACGTGCCACCCGGACGGCCGTCCGGAGAGGGGTCTGACTCAACCATCCGGCTGAAAATTCATTGAGGAACGTTTATCATTGATGATGCTAATGAGAGGATATGCGATCCCCCGGATCAGGTGATCCGTCGATCTCACTCCTTTTCGTGGATGACGAGCCCGCGCTCCTTGAGATTGGAAAGGCATTTTTTGAGCGGAGCGCCGGTTTCCGGGTCGATACGCAGGAGACGGCAATTGATGCACTTCGCCTGCTGGAGATGCAATCCTATGATGCAATCGTCTCCGATTACCAGATGCCCGATATGGACGGGATCGCATTATTACGGGCCCTGAGGGAGAGGGGTGACAGAACCCCCTTCATCATCTTCACCGGAAAAGGACGGGAAGAGGTCGTCATCGAGGCATTTGAGGCGGGCGCAGATTTCTATATTCAGAAAGGCGGCGATCCGAAGTCACAGTTTGCCGGGCTTGAGAGGAGGGTGAGGAAGGCGGTTGATCTCCACCGGGCAGAGAGGGCGACGAGGGAGAGCGAGGAGAAGTACCGGACACTGGTGGACAGGGCAAGCCAGATGCTCTTCCTCCATGATCAACACGGTGCACTCATCGATGTCAACCAGAAGGCGATAGAGAGCACCGGGTATAGCCGCGAAGAGCTCCTCTCGATGAATGTCGCGGATATCGACCCCGATGTAGATAAAAGAGATGATAAGCAATGGATCTGGCAGGAAGCGCCAGTCCAGAAGGAGGAGAGGATCTTTGAAACCCGGCATCGGCGGAAGGATGGATCGATCTACCCCGCCGAAGTGCATGCAACCAGGG
>DUKV01000017.1:5020-5788 GCA_013329165.1 Methanocalculus sp.
GTGAGGAGAAGTTCCGGGGCATCGCAGATAATACCGCAGATACGATATGGATCGCTGATCTCAACTTCAAAATCCAGTATATCAGCCCCTCGGTTCTCAGGATGAAGGGTTTCACCGTAGAGGAGTCTCTCGCACAGACCATCGAAGAGAAATTGACCCCTGCATCATATGCGGCGCTTCTGGATCGGTTTAACGAGGAGATGGAACGTGAAGCTGCCGGTACCGCTGATCCGGACAGAACCGTATCATTTGAGACCGAAGAGTACTGCAGGGACGGGAGAACAATACTGGTTGAGAACTCGACACGGCTGCTCCGGGATGAGGAAGGCAAACCCGTTGGGATACTCGGAGTATCACGTGATATCACGAAACGAAAGGAGATGGAGAGAGCCCTCAAAAACCAGCTTGACCTGATCGATGGCCTCTTTGAGAGCCTCCCGCTTGGAGTGATCATCATGGATACAGATGGGACGATACTCCGCATGAACAGGGGAGTTGAGGAGATCACCGGATATTCTGCTGAAGAGATTCCGACAGTGAAGGATTGGTTCCTCAGGATATACCCGGATCCTGTATACCGGGATGAAGTGATCGCAACATGGGATAGTGATAAAGAAGAGGGGGTTGGGAGCCGTGAATGTAAGGTCACCTGCAAGGATGGAACGGTCAGGGATATCGAATTTCATGCAGCGTTTCTTGCAGATGGCAGGGACATTGTGACGATCTCGGATGTGACAGAGAGGAGGAGAGCAGAAGAAGAGAAGGAGA
>DUKV01000033.1 GCA_013329165.1 Methanocalculus sp.
CAGACCGCAAAGAGGATGCCCGATCGCTTCCTGGAGGGGAGGCTCAGGAACTCGGTGAGCATCGCAGTCGCCTCACCTGCATCACGTGGTTCGACAAAGACCTTCTTCTTACTGATAGCGCACCGATCTGCATATTCACTCATGATCTGGTACGAAGGGAAGTAGACCGCAAGGTTGCCTTTTATCCCCGCAAAGGCCGTGATCGTCTGTACTGTCCGCTTGATATTGCCTGCATCCTGCCTCATCCTGAAGGCGGTCGTGATGTCGCCTGATGCGAGGAGGAGGCGGTTCTTCTTTGGAAATGCATTTGGTATCGAGAGGGTGGCAACATCCATATCCTCAAAATAATATTGCCTGAAGCTGTTAATCGGTGAGAGTGTTCCGCTGATGAAGATACATGCATAATGAGATGCAACAATATTCCGGAGCTTTCCTGCGGGATCGATATTCCTGACCTCAAGGATCACCGAGTCCTCCTCTTTCCGGTAGACGGTCAGGTATGCCGGATCGGTTGCCGAGCAATGGATCCGGTAGAGGAACTCACAGAGCCGTTCGATGGATGTCTCCTTAAACTCCCCTTTCTGAAGGCTCCTTTCACGGACCGTGTCACTGATTGCAATGATATCCTCGACAATTGCTGCCATCGACGGGTAAAGGGAGCCTTTTGTCAGAATCCTATCAAAGATTGCCGGGTCAAACCAGTCCTCGGTCTCATTTGAGCGGCGGAGACCGTCCATGAAGTCATGAATCCTCGGCAGCACATGCCTGACGGCTTCAGCCCCCTTCACCTTCGACTTGAGAGAAGAGAGTTCATGGGATGCCTGCTGGATGTCCCGCTCCTGGAGGGAGACACTCTGGATCCCCTGTACCACATCCCCGACATTATGCCCTTCATCCACGAGCAGGATGATATCCTTGGGTTCGACATTCAGCGAGATGAGCAGCTGCTCCCTGATATCGTCATTGAAGAGGTGGTGGTAGTTGACGATGACGACATCCGCATGTTTTGCCGAGGTCATCATCAGGTCATAGGGGCAGAGGCTGCCGGCATAGGTATGGAGGTTATCGGGATTCACAACACTCAACGCAGCCTTCTCTGCTTTTCTCCGGATCTCCTGTGATGGCACCAGCCTGAACCCCTCATCCCCCTCCAGAAAGACCCTGCTATTGACGAAATACGGGCAGATGAGCGGGTGATCACGATCCTGGCGCTTGATCTGCCGGAGGATCTCGGGATCTTTTGCAGGCACAAGCGATCCCTTTATCGCCCGTTCACGCATCAGGGCACTGGTGAAATTCTTCACCCCCTCGCATTGCCGGTACACATCCCCGGCACCGCCGAGCGGGCACATGCTCCGTTTCCCAATCAGGTAGGTGAACTTCAGCCCCGGCTTCTTCTGCCTTATCAGATCAAGTTCCCTGATGAAGGTATTCAGCTGGCTGATCGTCCTGACAGCAACAAGAATGGTTCTTCCTTTCGATTCGGCGAGGAGGGCGGAGATAACACTTGATTTCCCGCTCCCGGTTGGCGCATCGATCAGAAGTGTGCCGCCTTTTCTGGCAGTCTCTGCTGCGGCATTCAGCATCTTCTCCTGATGGGGGCGGTAGCGGGTATAGGGAAACCAGTCGTCAATAGAGCTCATATAATTCTTGTGTTTTGTGGAATGTTGGCTATCATGTTGTTCAGAATCATTGGTTAGCAGATTATAAATCGGTGATGTTTCACCATCACCCTTTCCTCTCTGCTCATCATTTAGAGGCAGTATGCATAGCTTAAATCCATGGATTTTCCATCAGCTGTTGTGATCGCATCCGCCTACCGCATCATCCTTCTGGCATGACATCAAAATCCCTCCTCTCTGTTGTTTCTCAAAGGTAATGGATCGGTTTAATCCTGCCAGGAGACGAATATAGAACTATGGCGATCCACCCGATAGACTTCCGTTACGGCACAACCGAGATGCGCCGTATCTGGAGCGAAGAGGCGAGATTTAATGCAATCATCAGGGCTGAAGTGGCACTTGCAGCAGCAGAGGCCGAGATCGGCCTCATCCCGATGGAATCAGCAGAGGCGATCGCTGCTGCGGCACCGAAGGCATCGCTCCGCCGGGCAAATGAGATTGAAGCCGAGATCCACCACGATATGATGGCTGTTGTGAAGGCTCTTGCCGAGGTATCCGGTCCCGCAGGGCGCTGGGTGCATTACGGGGCGACCTCGAATGATATCCTTGATACGGCAACCGCTCTGCAGATCAAAGATGCACTTGACTGTATCGAAGAGAAGCTGAAGATACTGCTCAGGGTTCTCATCGAGCGAAGTACTGCCACCAAGATGCTCGTCTGTGCAGGCAGAACACATGGCCAGATCGGTGTTCCAACAACATACGGGCTCCGCTTTGCTATCTGGGCGAGTGAGATCGGCCGCCATATTGTCAGGCTCCGCGAGATGCGTCCACGGGTTGTTGTCGGGCAGATGACCGGCGCGGTGGGGACACAGGCGGCCTTTGGCGAGGACGGGATGGAAGTGCAGGCGGCGATGATGCGCCACCTTGGCATCGGCTCTGTTGATGTCTCAAATCAGGTGGTTTCACGTGATCGATATGCGGAATACTTCTTCCTCCTCGCAAACATTGCAACCACCCTTGATAAGATCGGAATCGAGATCCGCTCGCTCCAGCGGACAGAGATCGCCGAGGTTGAAGAGGCATTTGCCAAAAAGCAGGTTGGATCCAGCACGATGCCTCATAAGAGAAACCCGATTAAGAGCGAACAGGTCGGAGGCCTTGCCAGGGTGATCAGATCTGCAGTTGAGCCTGCACTTCTGAATAATACCCTCTGGGATGAGCGGGATCTGACCAACTCTTCATGTGAACGGGTGATCTTTCCCGAGGCAACCATCCTCTGCGACCACTGCCTGAAGGTGATGGCACAGACACTTGAAGGTCTTATCATCAAAGAAGAGAATGTGGCAAAGAACCTTGATCTGCTCCATGGCATCAACCTTGCCGAGTCAGTGATGATCGAACTTACCAGGCGCGGGATGGATCGGCAGACAGCACACGAGATAATCCGGTCAAACAGCATGAAGGCGCTTGAAGAGAAGCGTCCGCTTGCAGAGATCCTCTCGGAGATACCCGATGTGACAAAACTGATCTCCTCCGCAGAGATCGAAGATGCACTCCTGCCGAAACGCTATATCGGCACCTCGGTCCAGCAGGTGGAGCGGATGATCAAGAAACTCGCACCGCTCACCTCATAATCTCTCCTTTTTTCTGCAATCTACAGATCAGGCCGGAAATGATCTCCCTTCCGCCTGATCCACTGCCGGACGCGAGATATGCATCTGCACGATCTCCCACCGGTGGCCTGTGCCCCGCAGTACCATCGTAAAGCGGCAGGGGCTTTCTCTTCCATCTGCTGTGAAGCTGATATCTCCCATCACCCATCCGATCGTCCCTTCAGCTTTTATGGTGCAGTTCGCCATTCTGACAGAGAACCTCTCCACCCCATCAAAATCGCGGCTGAGCTGTCTCTCCATCTCCTCCCGGTTTCTGACAATCTCATCTGCACCAGTTCCAAATCCCATCATGTCAAGCGCAGTGATTGCGAGGGTCCCCTCTTGATCCTTCTGTGAGTAGAGATCACAAAAACGATCGAGCAAACCCTGTATCTGGTCTTCAGTCTGTCTGCTGAGCATTGAAAACTATTGGTGATGTTGGTTGATAAGGGAGGATGGTGGGCCGGGGTGGAAGAAAAGAAGGATTGGGATAGCCTCGTCACTCTCATCTAATCATTCGAAAGCGCATCAATCGGATTCATCTGGGCTGCACGGTGTGCAGGGTATACTCCTGCTGCAATGCAGATGACGGTTCCGATGCACATCCCATAGATGACTGTGAAGACGGTGTTGACTGTCATCATATACTTGATATCCTGCATAATCAACAGGATGAGAAGCCCGCCGCCAATAAGGCTGATTACCCCTCCGCAGACCGATCCGATTATGCCGAGGATCGTTGCTTCATAGAGGAACATCTTGCTGATATCGCTCTTCTGGGTACCGATACTCCGGAGAATCCCGATCTCCTTGATCCGTTCGTTCACCGAGATGAGCATCACATTCAGGATGCTGACAGCGGCAACAACCAGTGATATTCCGCCTATTGCCATGACAAAGAGGGATATCTGACCGATGGCGTCCTGAATTGATGAGATCATCGCCCTGAAGTCCATGATAGTGACGACATCCTCACGCCGGTTCAGCCGGGCATCGATCTGATCCTTGATGCGGTCAATATCATCCAGGTTTTCAACCATGATCACCACCTGATCGTATTTTCCCTTTCCTCCGTATTGTGCCTCATACCACCGCCCGGATGCAATGATCGCATTGTCAGTCTGGATGCCACCTGAGAAACCGGTGTCTTCAAGGATTCCAACAACCCTCACCCGCTGTTCACGGTTACCGATACCGATGGTAATGAAGTTCCCCTCCTTAAGATCATACTGGCGGGCAAGACTCTGGCCGATCATCACACCTTCGGTTCCCGAAACATATCTCCCTGAGACAAGAGTGGTTATCGGAGCGAGATCTGTTGGATCTACTCCGTAGATAGAGGCGTATCGGCTTTTATCCCCGACTTTGATCTGGTCATAGGTATTGTAGAAGGCGATCGTTGGATTCCGTCCTGCGATCAGTTTGATCTGCCTGATATCATTCTCATCAATCCCTGACTTCTCGTCTCCGATTGAGGGCCCTGCCGGGGTGATGATGATTGAGTTGCCCATATCCATCAGCTCATCAGAAACGGACTGCTCAAGGGCGCCGCCGAGCAGCCCCATCGAGGTGATTGCGACAACACCGATGATGATCCCAAGTGCTGCAAGGATTGACCTGAAGAGATGGAGCCTGACATTTCTCTTCGCCAGCTCAAATGTCATTCCGAGGTGAATCACTGGATCACCCCGTCCCGG
>DUKV01000047.1 GCA_013329165.1 Methanocalculus sp.
CTCCCGGTTGCCTGCAAGAAGCTTATTGAAGAACGTGGCTGTGATCTCGTGATGGCACTCGGGATGCCGGGCGGGAAGGATAAGGATAAACTCTGCGCACATGAGGCATCACAGGGCCTTCAGCTCGCCATGCTGATGACAAACAAGCATATCATCGAGGTCTTCGTCCATGAGGATGAGGCAGAAGATGATCGCGAGCTTGCGTGGCTCCTTGAACAGAGGACACGGGAGCATGCAGTAAATGCCGTCAAGCTGCTCTTCTACCCACGGGAGCTTGAACGGGATGCGGGCACCGGACAGCGGCAGGGATTTCCAGATGCTGGTCCCGCACGACAATAGGAGATGATGATTCTATGACAATTAAACTCGGATTTGTGGTTGCGGAGTTCAACCGTGACATTACCTACATGATGGAGATTGAGGCAGAAGAGCACGCAAAGTT
This sequence comes from Methanocalculus sp., assembly GCA_013329165.1. Classification (GTDB taxonomy): domain Archaea; phylum Halobacteriota; class Methanomicrobia; order Methanomicrobiales; family Methanocorpusculaceae; genus Methanocalculus; species Methanocalculus sp9912u. The sequence continues at coordinate 443 of DUKV01000047.1, forward strand.
CCTTGGAGCCGAGGTGATTGAGCGGTCATATGTTCCCGGAGCCTATGACATGCCGCTTGCCATCAAGAAGATGCTCAAAGACGGAAATGTCGATGCGGTTGTAACAATCGGCTGTGTGATCGAGGGTGCAACCGGCCATGACCAGATTGTGGTTCAGCATGCATCCCGGAAGATCATCGATCTCTCCCTTGAGTTCGAGAAACCGGTTGCCCTTGGCATCTCAGGACCCGGTATGACCCGGCTTGAGGCACAGGAGCGGGTTGACTATGCCCGGAGAGCCGTTGAATCCGCAGTGAAGCTTGTCCAGCGATTGGCATGAGAAATCTTTCAAGGGCGATTGGTGCGATCACGCCGTCGGCGACGATGGCGATCGCCGATCGGGCAAAAGCGATGATACGGGATGGGATCGATGTGATCAGCCTCTCTATAGGAGAGCCTGATTTCCCGACACCTCAGCATATCACTGATGCGGCGATCGATGCCTTGCAGAGGGGAGAGACGCACTATGCCCCCTCACGCGGGATTCCCGAACTGCTGGAGGCGGTTGCTGAAAAATTCTCGACTGAGAATGCAATCCCCGCGTCACCGGCTGATTGTATCGTGACTGCCGGGGCAAAGGATGCGATCCGGCTCCTCTGCCAGGCGGTGCTGAACCCCGGTGATGAAGCCATCATCCTTGACCCTTCCTGGGTCTCGTATGAGCCCTGCATCCAAATGGCCGGGGGAAAAGCCGTCCACTATCCGCTTGACCCTGTTACCTTCCAGCCCGGGGAGTCGCTTGCGGAGGCGATCACCCCTGCAACCAGGATGATCATCGTGAATACGCCATCGAACCCGACGGGATCGATCCTGACACGTTCATCGCTTGGGATAATTGCGGATCTCTGTTCTGATCACGATCTCCTTGCACTTTCAGATGAGATCTATGAGAAGCTCGTCTATGATGGAGCAGAGCATATCTCGCTTGCTTCAATTCACGACATGGCAGAGCGAACCCTCACGGTAAACGGGTTCTCAAAGGCGTATGCGATGACCGGCTGGCGGCTTGGGTATGCGGCCGGTCCGTCGCAGGTGATCAATTACATGAACCGGATCCAGCAGCACTCGGTCTCCCATCCGACGACCTTTGTGATGTGGGGCGGTGTTGCTGCATTGAAGGGCGATCAGTCCTGTGTTACAGAGATGCGGGATGAGTTTGCCAGACGCCGGAGTTTTGTCATCTCACGGCTCAGGCAGGCCGGGTTTGCATGTGCGCCAGCTGACGGCGCCTTCTATGCGTTTGCTAATGTCGGCGGCGATGACAGTGCTGTTGCCTCAGAATGGCTTGAGGAGAAGCATGTCGCGGTGACGCCGGGATCGGCGTTCTGTGCGCCTGGTTGGGTGCGGATGAGCTATGCGACATCGATGGAACGGCTGGAAGAGGCGCTGGATAGGGTGTGTGGGGAGTGAGAATTCTGTTCTTACCCTGCTCTTGATCTTACCGATACCATTATTTTTCCAATCTTCCGAAGAATCAGGATAGACAAATGCTCTCCTCCCACCCAGACGACCCGGCCACCCGCGAAAAGAAGCAGATCGCAGGGGTTGCAATCGCAAGCAACACCTTCCTTGTCATCCTGAAGCTTGCGATTGGTTTTCTCACAGGATCGGTTGCGATCATCTCCGATGCCGTACACTCGGCAACCGACATCATCGCCTCGTCAATAGCGTATTTTGCTGTCAGGAAATCTGCGCATCCAGCTGACGATCAGCATACCTTCGGGCATGGAAAATTCGAATCACTCTCGGGACTTATTGAGGCGACCCTTATTATCCTTGTTGCAATCTTCCTCATCTATGAAGCCTCAACCGCTCTTATAAGGGGTGAGAGTTCGCTCGATCCCGATCTCCTCGGGTTCGGAATGGTGGCAGTCGGGGTGTCGGCGATCGCAAATACCCTGATCTCCCACAGGATGATGAAGATCGCCAAAAAGACCGATTCAATTGCACTTGAGAGTGATGCCTGGCATCTGAGGACCGATGTGTACACATCGGTCGGTGTCTTTGCCGGACTTATCCTGATACATTTCACCGGCATACTCCTGCTTGATGCAATAGTTGCGCTTTGCATTGCACTTGTCATCATAAGGACAGGAATCGGCCTTGTGAGGCGATCGCTTGCCGATCTCCTTGACACCCGCCTCCCGGAAGAGGAGGTGGAGCGGATCAGGGAGATCCTGATCGATCACTGTACCGGGTATGTGAACTTCCATGGTCTCAGAACAAGGAGATCCGGGCCAGAGCGATTCATAGAGTTTCATGTGATGTTTGAGAATGATGCCCTCCTCAGCACAGCCCACGATCTTGCCGATCATCTGGAAGCAGATCTGAAGACAGAGTTCCCAAGGTGCCATGTCACCGTCCATATGGAGCCCTGCCATGAAGCATGTGATGACTGTGGCGTCTCTCTCTGCCCTGTACGAAGAGAATGATAGTTACTCCCCTATCCTCTCTTCTTCTCAATCAGAAGTATATTCTTCGTATCCTGGCGCTGATAGGTGAACGTATCCATCAATTCCCTGACAAGATGTATACCCAGCCCGCCAATCCTCCGCTCATCTATACCAAGGGTGGTATCAGGAGACGGCAGCGAGAGAGGATTGAAGGGGATTCCTGAGTCAGTGAAAGTGATCATGATAGAATCGTCTTGTATGGAGACTGCGACCTCCACCTCTCCTTCACCCTCTCCATAGGCATAGGATGCAATATTTATGAAGATCTCATCTGCTGCAAGCTGAATATCAAAAGACTCCTCTTCCAGAGTTCCTGCCTCCTCCAGTACCTTCTCCAGAAATATAACCAATTCCGGAAGAGACTGTATTTCAGCCTTGAATGTCCTGCTCACGCGCATCGGTATATCCAATCTATTCTCTCCAGGAGAAAAATAACCCTTCCCTCTCCGATGGACTCTGCCGGGTTCTTTCAGGCATCCTGAAATAGTATGATTGCAGAATGAGAAGTATACGCACCTCCTCATATCTGTTCATCGCTCTTTTCATCAGCGATGACCGGAGTATCGGTGGTCATATCGTTGACTTCTCCCTCGATTCTGCAACTGTATCACTTGATGAAACCCTCACCTTCATGATGCGGCTTCCGGCAGATGGAGGTTTCTGACTGATGCAGATCTCACCGGAGATCTCTCGGATGAACGTACAGTAGTCGAACGGCCGGGGCAGGATTAGCAGGGGTCTCTTTGATGAGAAGAATTAAGTGCAAATGTAACATATGTTTTACATTCTCGGGCACCAGGATCGGGTGCCGGTGGTGAACAGGCAATGGCATCAAAAATCATAACAGCACTCTTCCGGCCGGATGAGTTCTTTGCAGAGCATGCGAATGAGGAGGCGGCACTTGCGGTGCCGTTTGGCATAGTGTTTATCTATAGTATACTCTCGGC
>DUKV01000052.1:0-3595 GCA_013329165.1 Methanocalculus sp.
AGTATCGCAAATTCAACAATATGCAATGGGAGATAGCCAACCAGCGGAATGGAAAATACCGCCTTGCCGATGATCCATTCATCCCTGACGGGCTCGATTCTGCCGATACCGGGGTGTGTTGTCACCTGATCGATCACCTGGTTGTTGTCGCCTTTTGTGATGATGCCGCCATGCGGATTCTGAAACGCAAGTTCATTTTCTGCGACCTCTGCATCGATCCTAACCAGAGCACGGTGGATGATCGGGTGGATACTATCATATCCATTTGGCCTGAAGACGATGACATCGCCAGGATGGCCAAATGAGCTATGCCCGGACGCCACCCCCTCTTCTGCGGTGATCAGAGATCCAAACCGGTCAGGTGCAACAACAAAGACGAGATCGCCGATCTGCATCTCGGGGAGCATGCTCCCGGATTCTACAGCCACTACTGCCGGCCATGTTCCGGATGCCAGAAAGAGGATGAGTGCCACACCTCCGACAACACATGCAACCCAGAGGAGATCACGGGCAAGTGAAACCGCCGGATGATCGCTCTCTCTGAACCGGCTGATGAGGGACTTCTCCTCAGGTTCTGGTCTTTGGGCCCTCTTTGATAGAGTCATCTGTGTCTAGTGTATGTCCCGGCTCGTTCTTGATGCTTTCTTATTGGATGAGGAAAACCACTGTCGCGATTATTTTCTGTGGGGGAACTATTTTATCAGCTACCTCAACAGACATGTACTGATACGTCATGCCCTGTACAATTATTGTTGGTGGCTTTTTTGGCGATGAAGGGAAAGGTAAGATCGTTGCCCACATCGCCCATCAGGATCACCCGACTATCATCTCCCGTGGTGGCGTTGGACCAAACGCCGGCCATACTGTTCTTGTAGGGGAGAAGGAATATGGTATCCGGATGATTCCATCCGGCTTTGTCTATGAGAAAGCCGATCTCTGTATCGGGCCTGGTGTCCTCGTTGACCCGAGAGTCTTTCTGCATGAGGTGGATATGCTCGGGGCATCCGGCAGAATCTTTGTGGATGGACGGTGCGGAGTCATTGAAGAGGAGCATATTGCCCGCGACAGGGAGAGCGAGCATCTCTCAAAGAAGATTGGGAGCACCGGATCCGGGTGTGGGCCGGCAAATGCCGACCGCGTGCTCAGGATATCCCGGCAGGCAAAAGACCTCCCGGAACTTTCTCCCTATATCGTCGATGTTGCAGAGAAGGTGAATGTCGCAATTAAGAAGGGCGAAAACGTCATCCTTGAAGGAACCCAGGGTTTTGGGATCTCACTCTACTTTGGAACCTATCCGTATGTCACAAGCAAAGATACTTCTGCATCCCAGATTGCAGCGGACTGCGGGGTCGGGCCGACACAGATTGATGATGTGATCGTCGTCTTCAAGGCGTTCCCGACACGGGTCGGCGAAGGGCCGTTCTCAACCGAGATGAGCATGGATAAATCCCATGAGATGGGGATCATTGAGTATGGAACCGTCACCCACAGGGAGCGGCGGATCGGGAACTGGGATGGTCAGATGGCGAGGTATTCTGCCATGATCAATGGATGCACCCAGATTGCGATCACCGGCATCGATCGGGTTGATCCCGCCTGTTTTGGAGTCACAGAGTACGATCAGCTTACAGAGACCGCAAAGGTTTTCATCCGGCAGGTAGAGGAAGATGTTGGAAGTCCAGTGACTATCATCTCAACCGGGCCGGAACTTTCACAAATTATAGATCTGAGGACGAAACGATGAAGCGATGGCTGATGGATATTCTCTGCTGCCCGGTCTGCAAAGGCGATATCATCCTGACAGTGACTGAGGAGAATGAAGAAGAGATCCTCGAAGGAAGCCTCAGGTGTGATGCCTGCCAGCTTGACTATCCGATCCATGAGGGAATACCAAACCTCCTCCCTCCTGAGTCGGCAACCGAATAGGAGTCTCTGATCGAATGACTGTCGTTGATGTGCATCTGAACCGCCGGGGGGTCAATACCATCGAACTCTCCGCACGTGAGGCTCCGGTGGATGCAGGGAGCGACCTGCTCATTCGATTGAAAAATTATGGCTCTCCAACCCATGCCACGATACGGACACAGAACGGGCATGGCTTTACCGATTTCCTCCATGAAAATCTCTACGTGGATGGTGATATTGATTACAGTATACCGATACGCGATTCTTCAGGGGATGGTGTCTTTGATCTTGAATTCATCACCGGATATGGCGCCAGAACAACCCGGATGAAGGTCGTGGTGAGCAAGGCATGCCCGGTTTGTATTCCTGAGGATGATGAAGAGGTGATGGAAGAGGAGCAGGTAACAAGGAATATGCCTCATATGCTCACCCTGATCCCCTGTATCATCGCCTGCATCACCTATCTCGTCTGGCTCTCCTTCCGTGGTGCCACGCTTGCACCGGTTGATGCATTCGTCACCGTTTTTATTATACTTCTTCTCCTGATTGGGGTCGTCACCGCATGCCGCTCTCCGGAACCATCCTGGTAGCGGCCCTTCTCATTGACCGTTGTATCGGGGATCCGCATACCCCGTACCATCCGGTTGCCCTCCTTGGACGTTTTGTCGCATGGTGGGGGCGGCCGTCAGCATACCGGCGACGTCTCCATCGCATCGCCGGCTGCCTCTTCTGGCTGGTGACGATCCTCCTCTTCACGCTCCCGTTCCTTCTCTTTGATCAGCTGGTGAGGGGATATGAAATATGGTGGTTCTACCTGCTCGCAGCACCGTTTCTCCTGAAGAGTACCTTTGCATGGAGATCCCTCGAAGAACATGCATTCTCGGTGGAAGAGGGGCTCAGATCAGATCCTGATGCCGGGAGATCTGCTGTCTCGATGATGGTATCCCGGAAGACTGCCACACTCACCGATGAGCAGGTCCGGTCTGCTGCATATGAATCGGTTTCCGAGAACCTTGTCGACTCAATCATTGCCCCTCTCTTCTGGTTTGCAGTTCTCGGCCTCCCCGGAGCCGCAATGTACCGTGCAGCCAACACAATGGATGCGATGATCGGGTACCGGGATGAACGGGAGGCAATCGGCTGGTTCTCTGCCCGTGCAGATGACGTGCTCTCCTATATCCCTGCACGGATCGCCGGCTTTCTCCTTATGGTATGGTTTTGCCTCCGGGGCCGGGGGAGAGCAGCTCTTTCTATTCTCAGACGGGATGCAAAGAAGAGGCCGGGTTTCAATGGCGGCATTCCGATGGCGCTCGTTGCGGGCGGCTGCGGGATTGTGTTTGATAAGCCGGATGGATACCGGATCGGGGACTCTCTCCACTCCCTTGAAGAGGGGGGAAGATGCGTGATCGCTGCTGTGCGGGGTGCGACTGTGATCTTTTCGCTCCTCCTGATCCTCCTGTCGCTCTCTTCTTTTCTTCTATCCGGTGATATTCTCCCCCTGATCCCTCTTATCTGACGGAATATAAAAAAATAGAGTGTATTTATCGGTGGAATATCTGTCTTCTCGCATTTGGATGAAAACCCCTTCTACCGCCATGCTATAATTTATCGGTTCAACTGATCCATATAAACCCATGATTCTTGAAGAGCTGAAGTTTGGAACAGAGCTTCTGAAGCGGGGTTTTGCATC
>DUKV01000052.1:3631-11644 GCA_013329165.1 Methanocalculus sp.
GGGGGCGTCATCATGGATGTTGTCTCCGCTGAGCAGGCGGTGATCGCAGAAAATGCAGGTGCAGTTGCGGTGATGGCACTCGAACGGGTCCCTGCTGATATCAGGAAAGCCGGGGGTGTCTCCCGGATGGCAGATCCGACAAAGATCGTCGAGATAACAGAAGCCGTCTCGATCCCGGTGATGGCAAAGGTCAGGATCGGCCACTTTGTCGAGGCACAGGTGCTCCAGGAGCTTGGTGTCGATATGATCGATGAGTCCGAGGTGCTGACACCGGCAGATGAGGAGTTCCATGTGGACAAGAAGGCATTCTCGGTGCCGTTTGTCTGTGGTGCCCGGAACCTTGGCGAGGCGCTCAGGCGGATCAATGAAGGGGCTGCCATGATCCGGACAAAGGGAGAAGCAGGCACTGGAAACGTCGTCGAGGCGGTCCGTCACATGCGGGCGATCCAGTCTGAGATCCGGATGCTGAAAGGGATGGATGATCAGGAACGGGCAGGGTATGCCCGGAAGATCGAAGCCCCGTTCGAGCTGGTTCTGGATGTGGCAAACCGCGGACGGCTCCCTGTTGTAAACTTCTCGGCAGGCGGAATCGCAACCCCATCAGATGCAGCACTGATGATGCAGCTTGGTGCAGACGGTGTCTTTGTCGGCTCAGGGATCTTCAAATCAGAAAACCCTGAGAAGATGGCAAAAGCGATCGTCGAGACCGTCCATCATTTCAATGATCCAAAGGTGATCGCAGAGGTAAGCCGTGGACTCGGCGAGGCTATGCCGGGTATTGATGTCCATACCTTAACTCCGGATGAGAGGTTGCAGACACGTGGCTGGTAAGATCGGTGTCCTTGCCCTTCAGGGCGACGTATCTGAGCATGTAACTGCATTCGAAGATGCGCTTGGCCCGGATGGAGAGGTATCCCTCTTCCGGGATGCATCCGATATCAACCGGTTTGACGGGATCGCACTCCCCGGTGGTGAATCAACGACCATCATGCGGCTGATCCAGAAGGCGGGGATGTTCCGCCCCCTTCAGCAGTATGAGGGGGGGATCTTTGCCACCTGTGCCGGGATGGTGCTGCTTGCATCCGAGGTGCAGGATGACAGCCTCTTTGAACCGCTTGGTGTGATGGATATGACCGTGAAGCGGAATGCCTTTGGCCGCCAAAGGGAGTCGTTTGAGGCTGATATCGAATGTGCAGGTCTTGAAACACCCTTCCATGCGGTCTTCATCCGGGCGCCTGTTGTTACCCGTGTAGGGTATGGAACCGAGGTGCTTGCGTCCCTCCCGCAGGGGTACGTTGCAATCCGGCACGGCCTACACATGGCCTTTTCATTCCACCCCGAACTTGGTGGAGACCTGAGGTTCCACCGGCTCTTCCTTGAAAGGCTCGGCCTCTGAATTGTTCAGAGGAGTTCGAGCGCTTCTTTTCCAGTCATTCCGATGACGATGCCACGTTTTGTGGCGGGAATGTTTACTTCCTTCACCATCGCATCCAGGATCTCATCGATGGTGGCAATAGATGGTCCAGCAACCGGTTTCATCTTCGCTGCAGGGGTACCGAACCGCTCAAGTGCAGCGATATCAAAAGCGCCGCACCCGATCATCCCTTCTTCAGTTGTTATGAAGACGAGGTTCACCGAGCCAACGGGTATTGCGTATCCTTCTGCTGACTGGTTATTGAGTTGAATTGTCGTATGGATCAAATCTCTTCACTCGTGTTTAATCATCCAGTGTTCCGAAATAGGAGACGATCCGATCTGCTATCGTCTTTGCAGAGCTCATGGCGAGCGTATCGGATCGGACATCGCCCGGCAGGTATCCTCTTCCGATGATGTGGCCAAGGTATCCGAATTCATGGGTTGAGAGGAATGCCTCAAGGGTTTCAAGTGCCCGTGTACCGCCTTTATCGGCACAGATGGTGATTGCCACAGCTTTTCGCCCGGCAAGCTGCCGGTCATGATAAAGCGAGTATGTACGATCGATCAGGTTCTTCACCTGTCCCGAGACATCAAAGTAATAGGTGGGAGATCCGATCACAAGGAGGTCCGCGTGGATCATCTTCTCTGCGATCTCCGGCCAGTCATCGTTTTTAATCGTGCACCACTTCTCTTCCTTGCATTTCTCGCACCCGATACAGGGATGGATCTCTTTTCCTGCAAGGGTGATGTACTCAGTCGGTATCCCTTTCTCAGAGATATGGCTGAGCACCTCCTGAACAAGGATGGCGGTGTTTCCCCCCGCCCTCATACTCCCGGAAATCCCAAGAACCTTCATAGGGGTATCCTTTGTCTGGTATGACTAATACCTTGTGATCGCGGCTACAAGACCAATAGATACAAATGCCCGAGCCACTGCTTCTGTCGGATCATCCGGCCGTACAAAGAGATGGGATCTGCATCTGCAATCAGAAGATCCAAACCGTGGGATAAAATCACCCCCGATCGCCTCTGCCAGGTAACATTCGAACCGCGATGTGGTGGCTGCCGACACACTCGCAATAAGTGAGATTCCCCTGTCCTGAAGGAGATAATCGATATGCCAGTGCGGCTTCCGAATCTCCTGTGATAGTGTGAGATGGCGCTGTACCCGGATGAGGCCGCCCGGACCAAGCGCAGATCCCACATAGATGAGGTATCCTTCGGGCAGGATGATGTCGCCAAGTGCCCCCACCCGGATCGTTTTGCCATCAGACCTGAGGATCAGGGCATAGATCCCTTTATCCATAGTATGTTCTGAGGCTCTGCTGCGTGGCGAGGAGGTGCCTCTTAGCACCTTCTGGCACCGGCCGCTCATGCCCCGGATAGAGCCCTTCCACGTCAAGGGGTGCCAGCCTGTCGACTGAAGCCCTCAGTTCGGAGGCACTTCCGCCGGGGAAGTCTGTCCTTCCGAATGAGCCTCCTGGAAAGACGGTATCACCGGAGATGAGTGCGCGTTCTGCTTCATCATAGAGGCAGATACTCCCCCTGGTATGGCCCGGGGTATGGATCACGAGAAGATCGCCGATCCGGTCACCGTCAGCGAGTATCCGATCCGGTAGTACCATGGGGGGGCGTGCACCGAAATTAAATGAGAGGCTCTCTACTTCAGATCGAAGAGCGATTGCATCCTCTTCATGGATATAGACCTCTGCCCCGGTCATCGCCTGAATCTCTGCGAGATGCGCGGTATGGTCAAAATGGCCGTGCGTCAGAATGATTCTTTTAATCTGGTCGGAAAACCGCTCAAGCGCCATTGGAAAAACTCCGGCATCGATCAGCACCTCGCCGATGATATAGGAGTTCGCCTGCCAGCCGCTACCGGGAATCCACTGGATTGGCATGCAGGATAATAAGCTCTCCAGACAGATGGTTCTTATGCACTCACTCATCAGGCAGTGCCAATCCGGCCTGCCTTCAGGGCTGAACGATCTGGCAGAAGCAGAAGGCATCCCTCCGGAAAAAATGGCAAAGTCCATTGCCTGCGGGCGTATGGTTGTTCCTGCCAACCAGCGGCGTGAGATCAGCCCTGCTGCTATTGGAGAAGGGTGCCGTGTCAAGGTGAATGTGAACATCGGCACCTCACAGGGGCGGTGTGATCAGGATCTTGAGATGAGAAAGGCTGAGGCAGCCCTCTTCGCGGGTGCCGATGCCCTGATGGATCTCTCGACAGCAGGGGATCTTACGGCGATCCGAAAGAAGATCCTCTCGCTGCCGGTGCCGGTTGGGACCGTTCCCATCTATGAGGCGATCAGGCGGGCGGGATCAGCTGCTGATCTCACCGCCGATATCCTCTTCTCGGTGATCAGGGATCAATGCCGGCAGGGCGTGGATTTCCTGACCCTCCATTGCGGGGTGAACAAGGATGCACTTGAAGCCCTCAGGATCGATCCCCGGATGCTTGGTGTCGTATCACGGGGCGGGGCATTCCATGTGGCATGGATGGTAGCAACCGGTGAAGAGAACCCGCTCTACGCAGAGTATGACTACCTGCTTGAGATACTCAAAGAAGATGATGTCACGATCAGCCTGGGTGATGGGATGCGGCCAGGCGCCCTTGTCGACAGCGGCCGCCTTGCCAAGACGACCGAATACTTAACCCTCGGAAAGCTTGCCCGCGGTGCCCTTGATGCGGGTGTCCAGCGGATGATCGAGGGGCCCGGCCATATCCCGATCAACGAGGTCGCATGGAATGTGAAGGTGATCAAAGAGGTGACCGATCATGCACCCCTGTACCTCCTCGGCCCCCTCGTCACCGATATCGCGACCGGATATGATCATGTAGTAGGCGCAATCGGTGGTGCGATCGCCGCATCTTCCGGAGCAGACTTCCTCTGCATGGTCTCGCCCGCAGAGCACCTTGCGCTCCCCAATGTCGAAGAGATCATCGAGGGGACGCGGGTTGCCAGGATCGCCGCCCATGTCGGGGATATCACCCGGCGGGGGGGTGTGAGCGGGTCTCCCGAGGAGATTCGGATGGCTGTTGCACGGCGGGATCTCGACTGGGAGGCGCAGTATGCCGAGATGCTCTTCCCCGGCTATGCCAGATCAATCCATGACCGTGACTCCGAGCGTGAGACCTGCTCGATGTGCGGGGATCTCTGTGCTGTGAAGATGGTGCGGGATCTCCTGCAGAAAAGGGAATAAGTGGGTCTGGGGATTGCCTTATGCAACCCCGAGAATCCGCGCGGCAAGGTGTGCGGCGTTCTCGCCACCGTCGACTGCGACACAGGCGACGGGTACACCTTTTGGCATCTGAACGATCGAGAGAAGGGCATCGAGGCCACCCATCTGTTTCCCGGCGACCGGGACACCAATGACGGGTCTTTTGGTTTTTGAGGCGATAACGCCGGGAAGAGCGGCGGACATCCCGGCGATTCCGATGAAGACCTTTGCATCGCTTTCCCTGACATACTGAATAAGCAGTTCGGGGTCACGATGGGCAGATATTACCTTCTTCTCATAACTCAGGCCATATTCATCGAGTGTTGCGCAGACTTTGCGAACGATCGCTTCGTCTGATTGGGATCCTGCGATGACAGCTACGTCGACCATAGGCTTCACTATCTATTAAGAGGTTTATCTTCTTATAGTACGGACGATCAGGATGCAGAACGAATTACTCCTTATGATGCCCGGGCCGGTGCCTATGCCGGAACGGGTGAAAAATGCGATGAGCCGGCAGGCGATTAATCATCGCGGCGAAGAGTTTGGCGGGGTTTATGCAGACTGCGTCAGGGTGTTGAAACCCTTTTTCGGGACCAAAAACGAGATCTTTATCCTGAGCGGATCGGGGACCGCGGGTATGGAGGCGGCGATTGCCAATATTGGTGTCGGCAAAAAGATCGTCTCGCTGGTAAATGGCAAGTTCGGTGAGCGGCTTGCGGAGATTAGCGGCCGTTATGGGGAACTGACTGCAATCGAGTCGGAATGGGGGCACCCGCTTGGGCTGGATGCACTTGCAGAGGCGCTTGAGAACGGTGCCGAAGTCGTAACGATGGTCCATAACGAGACTTCAGCCGGTATCCTCAATCCCGCCGCAGAAGTTGGGAAGCTTGCCCGGAAGCACGATGCCCTCTTCATCATGGATGGAATCACCTCCATCGGCGGCGATCATGTGGCAGCAGATGAGTGGGGAGCAGATATTGCAATCGTCGGCTCACAGAAATGCCTTGCCGCCCCGGCAGGACTCTCTGCGGTATCGGTCTCGGAGCGGGCATGGGAGCGCCTCTCAGAGAAACGCCCATATTATCTTGATCTGAAGGCATACCGGAAGGCTGCATCGAAGAAGCCGATGGAGACCCCCTATACTCCGGCAGTTCCGCTCTTCTTTGCATTCCGTGAGGCATGCCTCATCGCAGAAGAGGAGGGTCTGGAAAACCGTATTGCGAGGCACCGGAGACTTGCGGATGCGGTGCGTGCCGCGGCAGCTGCCTGGGGGCTTGAACTGCTGCCGGTATCGGATGCACTCCACTCGCCATCCAACACGGCGACCGCGATTCTGTATCCGGATGGAATCAGCGACTCCGATCTCCGTTCCGGTGTGAAGAAGACCGGTATCCAGATCGCAGGCGGCCAGGATCGGTTGAAAGGAAAGATCTTCAGGATCGGAACGATGGGTGCAGTCGGCACCTATGAAGTGCTTGCAACACTGGCTGCGGTGCAGGGCACCCTTCAGAAACTTGGATATACCCCGGCGGCAGATGGTGTTTCAGCCGCCCTTGAGGTGCTGGTATGAAGATAGGGATCGCAGACACGACCTTCGCACGGGTGAATATGGGTGCAGCAGCAATCGATGAGCTCAAGCGCCATGCCACCGTCAGTATCGAGCGGTATACAGTGCCCGGGATTAAGGATCTCCCGGTTGCCTGCAAGAAGCTCATCGAAGAACATGGCTGCGATCTCGTGATGGCACTCGGGATGCCGGGTGGGAAGGATAAGGATAAACTCTGCGCACATGAGGCGTCGCAGGCCCTCCAGCTTGCCATGCTGATGACGAACACGCATATCGTCGAGGTCTTCGTCCACGAGGATGAGGCAGAAGATGACCGCGAGCTTGCGTGGCTCCTTGAGCAGAGGACACGGGAGCATGCGGTGAATGCCGTTAAGCTGTTGTTTTATCCACGGGAGCTTGAACGGGAGGCGGGCACCGGCCAGCGGCAGGGATTCCCTGATGCCGGTCCTGCACGACACTAGGAGATGATGATTCTATGACAATTAAACTCGGATTTGTGGTTGCGGAGTTCAACCGTGACATTACCTATATGATGGAGATTGAGGCAGAAGAGCACGCAAAGTTCCTTGGAGCCGAGGTGATCGAGAGGTCATATGTTCCCGGAGCCTATGACATGCCGCTTGCCATCAAGAAGATGCTCAAAGACGGAAATGTTGATGCGGTTGTGACGATCGGCTGTGTCATCGAGGGGGCAACCGGCCATGACCAGATCGTGGTTCAGCATGCATCCCGGAAGATCATCGATCTCTCACTTGAGTACGAGAAGCCGGTTGCCCTTGGTATCTCCGGCCCCGGTATGACCCGGCTTGAGGCACAGGAGCGGGTTGACTATGCCCGGAGAGCTGTTGAATCCGCAGTGAAGCTTGTTCAGCGATTGGCATGAGGCATCTGTCAAGGGTGATCGGTGCGATCACGCCGTCGGCCACGATGGCGATCGCAGATCGGGCAAAAGAGATGACACGGGATGGGATCGATGTGATCAGCCTCTCTATCGGAGAGCCCGACTTTCCGACACCTCCGCATATCACGGAGGCGGCGATCGATGCCCTGCACAGGGGAGAGACGCACTATGCCCCCTCACGTGGCATTCCCGAACTGCTGGAGGCGGTTGCTGAAAAACTCTCGACCGAGAATACCGTCCCTGCGTCACCGGCCGATTGTATCGTGACTGCCGGGGCAAAGGATGCGATCCGGCTCCTCTGCCAGGCGGTGCTGAACCCCGGTGATGAAGCCATCATCCTTGATCCCTCCTGGGTCTCGTATGAGCCCTGCATCCAAATGGCCCGGGGAACAGCCGTCCACTATCCGCTCGACCCGGTCACCTTCCAGCCGGGAGAGGATCTCATCGATCTGATCACCCCTGCAACCAGGATGATCATCGTGAACTCGCCATCGAACCCGACCGGATCGATCCTGACGCGATCATCGCTTGGTATGATTGCAGATCTCTGTTCAGATCACGATCTCCTTGCCCTTTCAGATGAGATCTATGAGAAGCTCGTCTATGATGGAGCAGAGCATATCTCGCTTGCTTCAATTCATGACATGGCAGAGCGGACGGTCACGGTAAACGGGTTCTCAAAGGCCTATGCGATGACCGGGTGGCGGCTTGGGTATGCGGCAGGCCCGTCTGAGATGATCAATTATATGAACCGGATCCAGCAGCACTCGGTCTCCCACCCGACGACTTTTGTGATGTGGGGTGGGCTGGCTGCATTGAAGGGCGATCAGTCCTGTGTTACAGAGATGCGGGATGAGTTTGCCAGACGCCGGAGTTTTGTCATCTCCCGGCTCAGGCAGGCCGG
>DUKV01000011.1 GCA_013329165.1 Methanocalculus sp.
AATTGCCGCCAATGTAGCTCACTCCTCGTTATGTATAGTATATAACACATAACGATGATAAAACTTTCGCTCCAACGTGGGAGAATATCTTGAGAATCTAAGGGAAATATGGAGTTAGAATTTTGGGCTAGTTAGGTGTTGCCGGGAATGTAGGATACTTGGGGCTGGCCCTCTTATCGAAATAATTAGAAAACACAACCTACACAAACCTGACTCAAGCCCTGTCCAGCACCTTCACAATCACCGACAGCACCCTTCTGACACTTATACGTCCGCCTTCTCCCATCACTCCTCACCCTCTTCCCCACTCTCCCTCTCCTGCCCCAGGTACAACCGGTAATACTCTCCCTTCCGCTCCAACAACTCCTCATGACTCCCGCTCTCCACGATCCTCCCGGCCTTCAGGACATGAATCACATGTGCATCCTGGATCGTCGATAACCGGTGTGCAATTGTGATCACCGTCATATTCTCAGAAAGCCGCTTCACCGACTCGATGATCCGCTTCTCTGAGATGTTATCAAGCGAACTCGTCGCCTCATCCAGCAGCAGTATCTCGGGATTCCGCAGGATGATCCGGGCGATCGCAACCCGCTGCCGCTGCCCCCCGGAGAGCTTCATCCCCTGGTCGCCGATGATCGTATCATAGCCATGATCGGTTCGCATGATGAAGTCATGGGCATCGGCACGTTGTGCGGCTGCAATGATCTCCTCATCGGTGCAGTCGAGGCCGAACCGGATATTCTCTTTGATAGAATCATTGTAGATGAAGGTCTCCTGGCCGATGTACCCGAGTGACCGGAGATAGCTCGTGGTATCGAATTCGTTGATATCCACCCCGTCAATTGCGATCCTGCCGGAATCATGAGAGTACAGAAGAGCAAGAAGATTGGCGATCGTCGTCTTGCCGGATCCTGAGTCGCCGACAATCGCAACCGAGGTGTTCTTCTGAACTGCAAAGGAGAGATCACAAATCGTATCCCCGGCCGCATCCGGGTACCGGAAACCTACCCCTTCAAATGCAATTGATCGATCAAAAGAGAAGGGGAGGCCACCGCCCTGCATCCTCTTCTTCTCCCGCTCACTCTCTTCCTGGACGAGTTCCGCATGCACGAGTTCAAGAGCAGGAAGGTATTGAACCATATACGAGAGATTGTTCTGTGCCTGGCTTGCCGTTGGCACCAGGCGGTACAGCGCGAGCATGAATGTCCCGAAGAGACCGATATAGGAGAGGAAATCTCCCCCTGTTGATATATAGAGGACAAGAGCACCAATTGCAATCACCGAGAACATCAGGAAATCATTGATGATCGATGGGAGCTTTCCAAGGGCATTGACAAACGTGTATGCCTGCCTGAGCTTTGAAACAGCAGCATCATATTTCTCGGCCCAGAAGGAATGCGATCCCGTGATAAAGATCGTCTTGATCCCGGAGATGAACTCCTGGTACGCAACCGACTTCTGCATAAGTGCAGTATTCAGTGCCGAACTGTTCCGGTAGACACGGGTGAAGAGCTGCTGCCTGATGAAATATGCATAGATCACCCCGAGTACCACCAGCGCGAATGCAAGCCAGAAGGAGAGGTAGATGATAAACAGGAAGTACAGCAGTGCCATCAGGGAGTTCTTGACAAACTCCATGAACATGTTGATCGCCAGGCCGGACTCTGTCACTGCCCCCTGCCCGATATACAGCAGATCCCCCTGCTTCTTTGCGGCAAAATAGCTGTAGTCATTGCCCATCAGGCGGGCAAAGATCCGCCGGTCAAGCGAATCTCTTACTGCTGCAAAGACATATGCCCCTGAATAGGCAACGATCCCGTAGAACCCGGCGATGAATGCGGTTGTCAGCAGGAGCAGCAGTGCCGATGCAAGGAACGGATGCACCGATGATGGAAGGATCAGGTCAAAGAACGTGTCAAGGAGCCGGTGCTGGTTCTCGACATCAAGCCCGTAGTTGATGATCGGGTAGACGAGCGACACCCGGAATACTTCCAGCCCCGCCAGTGCGATGACCGCCAGAAGATAGAGTGCAAGCATCTTCTTAAAGGGGCCGAAGAGAGAGTAGAGGATGTGGATTGCATTTCTGATGGTCGACACGGATGATCCCCGGTTGGTTCCTCAGTGTTTGACGGACAGACGTATGTAGTATTCGATTGAAAGGAGGAAGAGGGTCTGATCAATCATCCGGATCCGGGCCTGGGGCATACGATTTATCGAACCCGAAATGAAGCTTCAATGCGGGTTCTTTTATAACAATTTCCGGAATTCCTCAGATGACAGGCTAGATTGTCAAGGATTAGATTCCGGCATTCTCTGCGTGCATCGGAACGGTAATTTCCACGGGAATTGGTCTGCCGAGCTTTCTGGCAACCTCAATGTATCCGGAAATCGCCTCTTCAATATGTGTCAGAGCCTCCTCCCAGGTTGATCCCTGGCTGATACATCCTGGAAGAGATGGAACAGTTACGGTATATCCGCCGTCTTCATTTTTTTCCATGAGAACTGTATAGCGAAGATGCTTCTCTGACATACGACTTCTCCAGATTACTCATTATCTATAGAACTATAAAGTGATTATGATGAACCTCACCCTAAGGAGGAAGAGGGTCTGATCAATCATCCGGATCCGGGCCTGGGGCATAAGATTTGCCGAATCCATGGCTTCCAGCTCAAAGACCTCTCCGCTTCTGTGATTCACATATTCCCTTCCTGTGTGGATCAGGTCTACCGCTACACACGTACTTATCACTCTTCATACCGATCTATCTCCTGGATAAAAACGAAATCCAACCATGAAAAGCAGTGGTTATTGGAAAGCCATCACATGATCATTTCCTCTGGGTTGATGACCCCCACCTGGTTTGGTCTCCTCATTATGAGCAACCAGATACACATATTATATATACCATCATGCAAGCATACACTATTGTATGAAAACAATTACCATCCGTGATTCAACATATAAAGTTCTCAAACAGCTGAAAGAGCCAGATATGAGCTTTTCAGATGCAATCGATCACCTTCTGGAAAGTCGAAGAGAAGGATTACGCAGGCGGTTTGGAGCGCTATCAAGGAGCATTGCACTCGATACGATCGAAGAAACAGCCGAAGAGACACGCCGATCTGCCACCTTCCGCACACTATGACATTGAGATTTCCTGCTAATATGGAGCATTCCTGCCTATGATTATCCTTGATACTTCTTTTCTGATAGATTTTTTCCGGGGTGTGCCTGAAACAGAGTCCTGTATAGGAGATGAGATCTATGCAGTGACAACGCTCTCCTACCATGAGATTTTTGAAGGATTAAAGCGAGCCAATGCAAGGAAGGAGGGAGAATTTTTCAGGGACTTCTTTGAAGAGACACGAGTACTTGGATATTCACTTGCAGCTGCCGAGGCATCCAGCACCATTGCAGCTCGCCTGCATAACCGTGGAACACCGGTGAATGCCCTGGATATTCTGATCGCCGGTATTGCAGTCGCAGAAGGTGCTGGCTCGATTGCAACCCGTGATAGGGATTTCCTCACCATTGCGGAGGTTGTAGATCTCGATATCCGGCTGTATACTCGAGGCCGATGAACACGCATTTCTGATCTGATGAACAGATGCAATAATCAATAGAAAACTGGAATCAAGACCTCTGCCGGGGATACGCCGGATTGATGAAAATGATTTATACCATCAAGGCACATTATTATACAACTGTATATGATTATACAACTATATAAACACATATCACCACACGCATGTACTGGAGTGTATTGATACACGAAAGTACAATCCGAACTACAAGCAGAAGGAAAATAACAGAATTGTCTTATGGAGAAGGGTACTGTATTCGCTCATCAAAAACTGATCCACTTTTCATGAAAACGCTCATCATAAATTGATCCACCCTATCATCCCCTCTGTCCATTATTGGATCGAGAGGGGAAATGTAGGTGAAATCGATGAGCGATATACAGCGCATTGTAGAACTCTATAACCTCTATGGATCAAAGAGACGAGTCGCCAAAGAACTTGGAATGTCCCGGAATACTGTGGCACGGTATCTCCAAAGGGTTCAGGATGTCAAGGATGGAGTTGAAGACGAAATACTTCCTAAGAATCGCCAGATACAACGTCCCTGCACAATCATGACTCCGGAGATCCGAGGATTTATTCATTCAATACTGGAGGAGA
>DUKV01000049.1:0-5499 GCA_013329165.1 Methanocalculus sp.
GAGAGAGCGACCTCCTGCGCTTTATCAAGGACCGTTTTTACCGGCTGTGAACCCCGGATCGTCCTCGACCTGATACCGACGATCTCCTCCATACCAAGGCCGCGGGTGATCCAGTCTGTTGGTGTGTCAGACTCACGGAGGAGGAGCGGACCTCCGACGACACGGGGGTACCCGCTGCTTCCGATGAAGACGGATGGAGACGGGCCCATATATTCAGATTGCGGCTTCTCATTTGTCAGCGCATAGAACCGCTGCATGATCGGGCATTTCGGGAGGCCGCAGAGACCTTTTCCCTTGCATTCCGCACACCGCATCACCGGAGATCCCTCACCACGCGGATGGAACCGGAAAATTGTTCAAGGAGGAAAGTAACAAGCTCATCCCAGCAGATCTGATCCCCCTGTGGGAGAGATGCAGCAATCTTGCGACCAATCTGATCATCTGTTCCAGAGATTGTACGGACAATAACGGATCCCGGAGCATAGGCTTCAGGAACAATGCTATCTCCATCTCCGTCGGTGATCCCAAAGACCGGTACGCCCAGCACAGCCCCGATATGGCCGCAGACTGCGGCGGTGTCATCCCCGATTGCGAGAATACCACAGGTATCGGGGGTAATCATCCTGTACGTGGCAATCCCCATATGATCGATCGTCTGCACCCTGCCGCAGGGGGGAGAGGTTCGCCTGATATTTGCGGGTGTAGCAGTCCTGATCCAGCCGCTCTTGCACCATGCCCGATCCAGGGGAGGGCAGCCGATGGCGTTAAGCTTCTCGATCCCATGGAGCTTCAGGCGTATGCCGCTGATCGGCATGATGATGCCATCTTTCCTGGAGATGACCGCCTCTTCCGCAGTCGCATACCCGATCGTGATCCCTTCAATCATCACCGGCTCACCAGGAATGCAGCCGCAGATCCTCCGGATATCCGGTTGATCGTCCCGTGACGAGTTCAACATAACGAGATGGGACCCGATCAGATCGCAGATCCCCTCTGCAATTGCCCGATCCCCATTATTCCAGAGGTAACAGATCTGATCCGAACACTCGATATGGATCAGTCCACCTTTGACTCGCGAGGCGACGATCTCTCCAAACCGCCTCCCCGAGGCGGGCGTCTTCCCCCGATTAACCATCACACTAACACCCTCCATCCCATTGATAACAACAGAGGGGGGTGCATCTGCATAGGTGACAGGCAGACCGCTTGCAGCAGCGGCCGTCCTCCCCATCACTCCGGCAACAATACACCGCTCTGGGAGGAGCGCACGGTAGATCCGGGATGCATCCCCTTTGTCAAAGACAAAAGGGCCATGAAAGATACAGGTTACCTGCAGGGATTGCATCTGCAGAAGTATCACCCTGAAAAGAGATAGGATCTTGGTTTAGTATTACACATTTTATGAAAAATATTAACTAATACAAAATTTAACACTCTGTTGTCCCATCAGGACACACCATCCATACCGGGCGCGTCAATTCATGGCACGTCCCACACCTTGGCAGAGGGAGATGCCGCCATCCGGCTGTATCATCATCTCCCGAACATCAGTATGAGCGCACCCGGTACCACTTCTTTTTCCCACAATTGTTTTCCGTCTCTGATGATACATAGAGATCGAGAAATCCGGGAGGCTCTACAGATGACAGTCGATACGCTCAGGAAGTTTGTGATGCCGGAAGTGATCTTCGGGGAAGGAGCACGGAGGCAGGCAGTCCACTATCTCAATAATCTCGGGGTTGCCCATGTTCTCATCGTTACGGATCCCGGAGTTTTCCGGGCAGGATGGGTAGCAGAGATTGCATCTGCTGCTGAATCCACCGGGATATCATCCACCATCTTCAGCCAGGTCTCTGAGAATCCCCGCACCACAGAGGTGGATGAAGGCACAGCAATGTACCGAAAAAACGGCTGTGATGGAATTCTGGCAATCGGCGGGGGCAGCCCGATGGATTGTGCAAAAGGAATCGCCATACTCTCAACAAATGGCGGCATAATTCAGCAGTATGAGGGAGTAGACCAGATCCGCTATATGGGCCCCCCACTCATCTGCATCCCGACGACTTCCGGAAGCTCTGCCGATGTGTCACAGTTTGCTATCATAAGCGAGGAGGAGAAGGCACGGAAATTCGGGATCATCAGCAAGACGATCATCCCGGATGTCTCGCTTGTCGATCCCGATCTCCTGTCGACACTGCCTCAGAAGTTCATCGGATACTGCGGCTTTGATGCCCTCACCCATGCGATTGAGGCATATGTATCAACCGGCAGCTCAAACCTGACCGACCTCCATGCGCTTGAGGCGATACGCATGATCGCTGCTGCGCTGCCCGTTGCATACAGGGAGAGGGGCAACAGGGAGGCAGCCCACCTGATGATGCTCGGAAGCCTTCATGCAGGACTTGCCTTCTCAAATGCCAGCCTCGGGCTTGTTCATGCGATGGCTCATCCAATCAGCGGACTCTATGATCTCCAGCATGGCGAGACCAACTCCCTCCTTCTACCGGTGGTTATCCGCTATAATTATCCATCCGCACAGGAGCGGTACAATACCATCGGCAGGATACTCGGTGCATCTGAAGATGATATCCGGAAAAATGGTGCAGAGGCAATCATAGGTGTGGTGCGCGAACTTGCCGAAAAGGTTGGAATCAAAGGGACCCTCGGTGAGCGGGGGGTGCTCAAAGAAGATATCAGTGTACTCTCCAAATATGCAATGGTGGATGGATGCATCGTCACAAACCCGCACCTGCCAACAGTTGAGGAGGTTATGCAACTCTATGAATCGGCGCTCTGAAAATACGCGGGAAGAACAGCTCAGGCTCCGTGAGAAGATCCTCGGGTTGGGAGAAACATCCTTTCGAAAGAGCTACTACCCGGAGCTACGCATCAGGCTTCTTGAATTGGAGCGGTTCAGGTTCATCCTTGACCAGGTCAATGTCGGGATTATGATCATCGATCCAAAGACAAAATCAATCGTTGATCTAAATGAAGAGACCTGCCGACTCCTGAACAAACAGCAGAAAGAACTCCGGGGCATGCGTCTTTCCGAATGTCTGGACAGGACATCGGTTCTGCACCCGGAGATGCCGGATATTGGTGACGGGGTGGCAATCATCAGAGAGCTCCCCTCACCCGATGGAGAGTCGATAACACTTGAAATAACAATGCACCATGTGATCTTTGGTGGGGAAGAGTACCGGATCGCAATCATCCGCGACATTACCAGGCAACGCGCAGCTGAAGAGGCAATCATCCGGACAAAAGAGATGTTCGAGTCGGTGATCAGGATCAGCGCCGTACAGGATGCCGGGGAGGAGGAGATCCTCTCTGCAACACTCAGTGAGGTAGCAAAACTCACAGAGAGCACCCATGCCTACTGTGCCATCCTATCCCCTGATGAGAGCTTCTTCAAAATCTCCTCATCTTCAGATGATATCCCTGCAATGGCAAGGCTGTCTCCGACAGGCAGGGGCGGGCCATGGGAAGAGGTGATCAAAAGGAAAGTGCCGCTCATCGGTGGAAGATGTGGCGGCATCTGCCTCCCAATCTTTGAAGGGGACAAGGTGGTTGCGGTCATTACACTCAGGGGAAAGCCACGTTTGTATGATGAATTTGATCTCCAGGTTGCAACATATCTGGGCGAGGCACTCTGGCAGATTATCCTCAGGTACAGGGCCGAGGAGAATCTCAGGCAGCTGAATGAGGAGCTTGAGAGACGGGTAATGGAGCGGACACGCGAACTTGCCAACCTGAATAGTGAACTTGAAGCCTTCACCTACTCGGTATCCCATGACCTGCGGGCGCCACTCAGGAGCATCAATGGATTTTCTCTCGCGATCCTGGAGGATTATGGAGATGAACTATCAGACGAGGCTGTTGAATATCTTGGACGGATTCGATCGGCATCAGAGAGGATGGGGACACTGATCGACGATCTCCTCCATCTATCAAGGATATCGAGGGCAGAACTCCACCGTAAGGAATTCTCGCTCTCCGATCTGGCACATGAGGTGATGAATGAGATTAGAGAGCAGGAACCGCGTGAACATGCCACGGTGACGATTGAAGATGGGATGGTCGTCTCAGCAGACCGGGGACTTATGCGGAGCGTCCTCTGGAACCTCCTCTCGAATGCCTGGAAGTTTACCAGCAGAAAGGATTCGCCGGAGATATCGTTCTATTCGCAGAAGGATGGAGAGAAGACCACCTATATCATCTCCGATAATGGAGAAGGGTTTGATATGGCATATGTAAAACACCTTTTTCTCCCCTTCTCCCGGCTCCACACAACAGATGAGTTCCCGGGAACCGGGATCGGCCTTGCGACAACAGCAAGGATCATTTCAAAACATGAAGGTACAATCCATGCAGAAGGAATACCCGGTCAGGGTGCCACCTTTTATTTCACTCTCGGTTCAAAAGAAAGAGCAGGAGTGTTGCAGTGATCTCAAAAGGCACCATTCTACTTGTTGAGGATAACAGGGATGACGAGCTTCTGACCCTGAGGGCTTTTCAAAAAAACAGGATTGCAAATCCAATCAAAGCTGTCCGTGACGGGCAGGAGGCTCTTGACTATCTTTTTGCCACAGGTTCATATGCGGAACGGGACAAGAACGAACTCCCGGTGATCATCCTCCTTGATCTCAAACTCCCAAAAGTCAACGGGCTTGAGGTGCTCAGGGAGATCCGTAGCAACGAGAGGACGCGTGTGATCCCTGTGATCATCCTCACCACCTCAGTTGAGGATGAGGATGTTATCGGAAGCTATGCACGTGGCGCAAACAGCTATATCCGAAAACCAGTTGATTTCACCGAGTTTGTCGAAGCGGTCCGAACCCTTGGAAACTACTGGCTGCTTCTGAACACAAACCCACAATCGAGGATATAGATGATGGACTTGAAACTTCGTGTGCTTATCGCTGAAGATACCGAGGATGATGCGCTCCTTCTCATCAGGGCACTCAGAAAAGGTGGATATACCCCGGATACCGTCAGGGTATGGAATGCAAAAACATTATCTGAAGCGCTTTCAAGGGGTGAGTGGGATATCATCCTCTCGGATTACTATATGCCGGGATTTGGAGGAGACCAGCTGATCCAAATTGTCAGGGATCAGGGAATAGACACTCCAATCATCATCGTCTCCGGCGCAATCGGCGAAGAGGCGGCGGTTGAACTGGTGAAATCCGGGGCCCAGGATTACGTGATGAAGGACAATCTCATCCGTCTTGTTCCATCGATATCCCGTGCATTAAAAGAGGCTGAGGATCGGAAGGAGAGGAGGCGTGCAGAAGAGGCACTGAAAGAGTCCGAAGAGCGTTACCGGAACCTTATTATGCAGATATCCGAGGGAATTATCATCTTCGACCAGAGAACGGGTAAAATCATCGAATCTAACGAGAAGATATCGGAGATCTTTGGTTATACAGAAGACGAGATCCATTCCATGACCATCGATGAGCTCATACGAGGATGCATTAAAAGAGATGCGGGACA
>DUKV01000049.1:5571-6783 GCA_013329165.1 Methanocalculus sp.
AGAGATATTGAAGTGAGTCTCAGCCGTATTTCCCTCAAAGAAAACCCGGATGCGGCATCTGCGGTGATACGAGATATCACAGATAAAAAAGAGGCAGAACGTACCCAGATACAGGCATTAATTCAGATTGACCGAAATATCGAGCAGTTTGCAATCCTGGCGGATAATATCAGAAACCCGCTCCAGGTGATCGTCGGCTATTCCGCCCTCTCAACCGACGAGATCACAACTGAGATCGTAGAACAGGTGAACAGGATTAATGAGATCATTAAACAGCTCGATCAGGGATGGATCGACTCGGATAATGTCCGGAGGTTCTTACGGAGGAACTACAGTATCGGCAGTTTTGAGAAACCCGATTATATCACTCAATGAGGAGGAGGGCGACCGATCGGATCTCTCCATGCTCTATCTTTCCATATTCATATCCTGCACAGGGGATCGGCTGAATATCCCATCCCACCTTTTTTGCCGTGGCAAAGACATCCATCCCGACAGATTCCATACTCGGCCGGACACGATCCATCTTCCTGCATGATCTCCTGATACTCTCATCAATCGGGCCCTCCCATTCCTCTGCAACACATTCATCACAGAAGATGCAGGGATATGCCCCAAATCCAAATGCCTTGTAATAGCCATCATAAAATGCCATCTTCTCAAGCATCCAGACCGTATCCCAGATCCAGAGGATCATCTCCCGGTAGAAGGGATGGAAATCAAGTGGTATATCTTCTGGATGGATCGTTGGATGGGCGGGATCACCATCAAACCTGAGGAGGAGTGCAGTCCTGTATCCATGGAGAATACGCCGTATCTCTTCGGGATTCGGGGTATATGGCGGACAGCTCAGGTGCTTGCCGTATCCTTTGCACCCGAACCTGCACTTCATTCGAACCCAGTCTGAAACAACAATATCCTCAGCCGGGATAACTGCCGGAAGAACACCCTTATCTTCTGCAGATGACGAGAGGATCGCAATCTCATCGTCAAGGCTTCGTACTGTCATCTCACTTCACCTGAGGTGGACTTTGCTGAAAAGACAGTACCTCCGATCAAAATTGAGTGAGCGGCACAGTGCCCTCGATTCATGGCACGATGGCAGTCAGTTACGACCTATCCGATGGCTCCCTGATGATCCACCAACCAACACCCCCATGCAGCTGTGACATGGAGATGGCAACTGAGCACCTATCGTGGCTCTTTATATCG
>DUKV01000049.1:7116-7648 GCA_013329165.1 Methanocalculus sp.
GACTCCTGATTCGTAGCAAATGCCCAATCATATGATTTTTCAGATTTTTTATCGAATATCTGCCTCAGAACTGCGACTGTTGTCTCCCCTCGAAACATCGTCTTGTCTTTATTGACCTCAAGTTCATATCGGATCTTTTTCTTCTCTCCAATATCCAGACATTCAATCTCTTTTTTGATTTTCTCGTTTTTTGGAGCAAAAATCAGATACGGCACCTCGGCATGTGTCAGAGTCAGCATCAGATCTTTGCTGAAGAATCCCCGGTCAAATACCGTGAGCTCGACGGAGTTCACCAGTGGTCCAACCAGAGCAAGACACCATGTCACCGTTGTTGCCATATTATGGCCAAGATGCACAGGAACTGACAAGAGAGGAATCTTCTGGGGAATATCAGAATTAATGATGGCGCATGAGAGGAACTTAAACTTCCCGGTAACGCCATGTTCACCAGTATATCCATGTATCCAGAACCCCTGAACATCACCATAAAAATCCTCTTCTGTATAATCAAAGGCTAAAACAACGTTTTTAT
>DUKV01000053.1:0-14072 GCA_013329165.1 Methanocalculus sp.
TGCATCACCGTCTGGCCTGTTCCGGTTGCCCCATCGCCAAATGTCCAGTACCAGCTTGTCGGAAGGTATCTGGATGTATCCCTGAAGGTGACGGTGAGGGGAGCTGTTCCGGTTACAGGAGATGCCTCAAACTCAGGTACCGGGACATAATCGGTATCGTAGATGACCACATCATAGGGATTGCTCTGGAAGTTCTGTCCATCAACCATCGTATATAGAATTACACGGTAGGTACCGACACGGTCGAAGGTCTTTGCCACCACCCTCCCGCTTCCGACCATCGGTGTGGCAGACGAGGGGTCCCCCACCCGTGCAAACTGCCAGGACCATTCGGTCACGTCAGTCTCGTTTCCTGAGACCGATCCGGTGAAGGTGATGGTTCCGGGGACGGTGGCAGAGGTGGTGTCACTTGTGATCATCACATTGACGGCCGATGCTGTTCCGCATATAAAGAGGGTCAGGACAAGGATGGAGAGGAGGAGAGAACACCTCATAAAAT
The DNA here is from genome assembly GCA_013329165.1 of Methanocalculus sp. Taxonomy (GTDB): domain Archaea; phylum Halobacteriota; class Methanomicrobia; order Methanomicrobiales; family Methanocorpusculaceae; genus Methanocalculus; species Methanocalculus sp9912u. The sequence continues at coordinate 500 of DUKV01000053.1, forward strand.
CCCTCCCGAGAGGAGAATTCCCGCAAAGAGGGCAGCACCATAACTGGCCACCGGCGGGAAGAAGGAGGCAGGTATCGAGAAGTCAAATGTGCTCCTGAGTGCTCCCGAGAGTGTCAGAATCGACCAGATCCCGGCAATAAAGAGACCTATAACCGGAATAAGCCCCGCGATTCCGAAGGGAAGCGCAGAGTAGAGTGTTATCCGGAGAAGCCTCCTGAAACTCCCCTCACCCATTCCTGTGATCAGAAATGCAAGGAATGCGGCGATAAGGGCCGCCACTGACGCTGCTGTAATAGTGGTGAGGGTAAAGACCACCATAGTAGCCGGGTCAGTGATCAGCCCGGAGATGGCTGGATAGAGAGCAGGATCAAGTCCGGCATAGCCGGCGAGATAGTCGATGATCCCGACATTTCCGAGGATACATACAAGCATTGAGGTGAGGAAGAAGGTGAGCGGCAGCTGGATGGGATCATCCCGGAACCTCCCGGCACCCGATGGAGCGATCAGAAAAGTCAGCAGGCGGCCATATTCCCGCTTCGGGCGGGGGGTAAGGGGGTCGTCCTCCGTGCTCTGAAGCACATATTCCGAGAGACCCCTCCAGTCATGATCAGGAGAGAGGCGGACGCCGCAGGTATCGCACCACGGACTCTCCGGTGCAATGAGTGGCTCACAAACCGGACACCGGCATACAGGAGGCGGCGGTTTCTGATCATCTTCCGGTGGTGGAGGAGTCTCTTCCTCGTCCTGATCATCCTCTCCGGATCCTTCTTCGGATTCATCCACCTCCTCATCCAAAGACCCATGATCACCATACTCAGTATCATCATACTCCCCCTCGATCATGGGGGGAGGTGTTTCATCCGCGGTGAGATACGCGATCCAGGTATCACGCTCGTCTTCATCCTCGAAGACGATGATCCGGTGGAAGATCTCTTTCTCCTTTGAGATGAGCGAGATGGTGAGTGCCGGCATCCCGGATAGATCGATAGTGGGGGACGCATCAAGGATCTGTGATGAACGGAACGCTTCCCGCACCGAGGCTGATGTGCCGTCACCATCATAGATGATGAGCCGTTTTGAGGTGAGAAGGAGACCAACCTGCTCATTATCCATCAGGAGTTCCGACCTCTGGCAGATCGGGTATTCTATCCTGGCAGGAGCCCGTCCTCTCTTTGATTGGGTATCGGATGTGCTCGGGGCTGTGCCGTCAAGGATCTCCTGAACCCTCACAATGAAACGGTCACGCTCAAATGAACCACCTTTCTCTGAAGGGAAACAGAGGATCAAACGCCGGATGCCGCTTCCGGTTGCAATTGCGAGAACCGCAGACTGAAGCCCCTCCGGTGTAAACTCTGGAACAATATCGAAGATTTCGGATTGCCGGAACTCGCGGGGCGTGCCATCCCCGGCTTCCGGAATCAGGCAGATCCGATCTGTATAGAGATCGGATCTGAAGGGGATATCCTTGATGGTGATACCGGTGAATGAACAGAAGGGAGTGGAAGGAGCTTTTTTTGGGGCAGGGGTGTTCTGTCTGGGGGCACCATCTCCCCGGATATCACGGATCATGCTGATCGCCCGGTCACGTGCAGATGATCCTCCCGCATCCCCGGGGAAGGAGAGGATCATACGCCGGATACCACCTGACGTGCGAATTGAAAGGGCAAGCGAGGGGTCACGCCCGTTTCCAGGTTCGGGATCCACCCCCATAACAGCAGAGAGGGGGAACCCGGCGGGCTTGGATGCTCGATCATCAGGTCTTACGGTGATGCCGGAGGGAGAGATACCGATTGAATACCGTTCACCTTTAATCAGAATACCGGAAAAGTCACACTCATCAGAGTCGGGAACACCTGCGGGCGATTCATCTGTGCCCTGGATGATCGTCCGGATCAGAACTTCAAGCCTGTCGCGAGCCTGGGTTCCCCCTGCCCATTCGGGAAAGGAAAGGACCATACGCCGGATGCCGCCGGGGGTGTTGATCGCAAGGGCGAGGGCGGGAAGGCCTTCGCCATCGATCTCAGGGACTGCATCGAAGAGGGCTTCCCGCGTAAATTCACGGATATTTCCTGTTTTTGATTCGGGCTCGAGCCGGACGATGCCGCGAGCTGCCGAGACGGTGAAGGGTTCATTCTTGATTGAGACACCGGAGAACCTGTGACCCGGCTGATTCCCCTGTGCTGCGCTGTCGCCTTCCATTATCTAATTATTATATATACTCAATGCACAGATAAGGTCTTTCTCCCCGGTTATCATCCGCCTCTCTTTTGATCACGGCTGCATGATAAGGATTTATGCCTATACTCCTCCAACAGAGAGTATGAGCGGTGATATCATTGCCTGATGACGATTCGATCAGGATACCCGAGATTGCGAGCCTTCTCTCCCTTTCAGAAGACCTGGTACGGCAGTATGCAGATGAATATGATGACTTTCTTCCGCATCGGATAATTGGAAAAGTCAGGATCTATGAACAAAGTGCCCTCAAACGGTTCCGTGTGATCGCCGATCTGACGTCACAGGGATTAAGCCATGAGGGGATTGTCGCAGTTCTCCGCGGTGGAAAGCCCCTCCACGAGATCGGGATGGATGGAGAGATGGAGAAGAAGCAGGGAGGGGTCCGATCAGCTACCCCGCCGTCCTCCCCACAGGGATCTGATCTGCTGGATGAGATCGCCATCTCCTCGCGGCGGACAGAGGAGAGGACAAACACAATCGATCACCGGCTTGGCGCCATACGTGACGGCATGGCAGCAGATACCGACCAGATCCTCCGTGAGATCGCCAGTCTCCGGGAAGAGGTCGCCCTCTCGCGATCGGAACTGAGAACACTCTGGTCACAGGTGAGAGAGCTTGAGGAGGATCTCCGGGAACGGGAGCTCAGAAAGTCCTGGCTTGAACGGGTGGCAAAGCGGTTCTCCCGTTAAGGGGCGATCCTCCAGTCGATAACCACCTCACGGGAGAAGAGAGTGGTGAAGAGATCGGATCGCTCCAGTGCATAGTCGCATTCAAGGTATCCCTCGCTCCCTGAAGAGCAGTGGATGATCACCTCATCCTCCCTGATGGTGGCGGTGATGGTATCGACAAGAGACTGATGGGAGCGATCAAGAGCGTCGGCGATCCTGAGCAGGGAGGCAAGCTTTTGTACGCGTTCCCGGTCTCCCTGATCCAGTTCAGCAAACCGCCTTTGTTGCAGTGATGGCGGAGCTTTCCGGTGGTACCGGACAAGGAGTGCTATAATCTCCCGTTCAGCACTCTTCAGGGGAAGGGTGGAGTCACGCCTGATCATCCCGGCTCCGGTCTTGTTATGGGCCCCGCCCGGCTGGCTCCACCCGATATCATGCAGGATGGCGGCTGCCTGGAGAAGGAAGCGTTCCTCTCCCGAGAGGGCGTGCAGGGGAGTAAGCTGGTCGAAGAGCATGAGGGCATTCTTCATCACCTGCTCGTCATGATCCTGATCCGGAGAGTAGCCTGCGGCAAAAGCGCGTATCATCTCAAGCCTGTTGCTCATGGAACCATCTCCGGAGAGGGTGTTCTGCTGCATTCTCCTGCACCTCATCTCAACCTTGCCCCGGGAAGAGATATAACCTTCTCCGGGCGGTGCCGGGATCGCCGGAGAAGATGGGGAGCCGGATGATCCGGTATCATCTCTTTTTTGTAGGTTTGCACTGATCTGATAGAGGAGATATGCAACCCGCAGACGTACAGCCAGATTCAATCACCGGGATCAAAAATAAGCGGGTCTTCATCGAGACCTACGGGTGTACCTATAATTACGGGGATACCGATAAGCTCACAGCCATCCTGGAGTCTCAGGGGTGCGTTATTACCCCCTCTCCCGATGATGCAGACTGTATTCTCATCAATACCTGTATTGTGATCGAGAAGACTGAACGGGAGATGAGGAAGCGGATTGCCGAATATCAGGATCGGGACCTCTTCGTCACCGGCTGCCTGCCGAAGATCGATCGGGATTGCGGAGGTACGGTGATCGATCCGGATATCATTCACGGTCATTTCCAGAAGACAGGAGCCCGCCTCTCGGGGAACCCTGCCATTCTCCAGGTGGCACAGGGGTGTTCAGGCCACTGCACGTACTGTATCACCCGGAGAGCCAGGGGCCCGCTTCTGAGCCATCCCCTGGATGAGATTGTCGGGGAGCTTGAAGGACAGGTCAGGGGGGGTGCTGTCGAGGTGCAGCTGACAGCACAGGATCTCTCTGCATGGGGGATTGACCGGGGGGAGCGCCTCTCTGACCTGCTGGAGGCGATCGGGAGGGTGCCGGGATCATACCGGGTGCGGCTTGGGATGATGAACCCGGACACCCTCATGCCGATCCTCGATGCTGTCCTTGATGCCTGCAAAAACGACCAGATCTTTTCATTCTTCCATATCCCGGTGCAGTCCGGATCAGATTCGGTGCTCGGGCAGATGGGGCGGCAGTACTGCCGCGACGATGTGATTGCAATTGTTCGTTCAATCCGTTCAAGATTTCCCTCTGCCCGGATCTCAACCGATATCATCTGCGGATTTCCCAGTGAGACCGATGAAGACTTTTCACAGACGATCGATCTCCTCCGGGTTATTGAACCGGAGAAGATCAATATCACCCGGTATTCGAGCCGGCCGGGGACACCGGCTGCCAGCAGGACTGATATGCCGGATCGGTTCAAGAAGGACAGATCCCGGCTGGCAACGGTGGTTGCCGGGGAGATCTTCGATCGGATCTATTCCGGATTCATCGGAGAGGAGCTGGATGTTATCGTTACCGAAGTTGTGCAGGAGGGCTCTGTCACCGCACGTGACGATGCATACCGGCCGGTGATCATCAGGGAAGACCTTCCAATCGGGACCAGATGTCGCGTGCGAATCACCGGCCATCGCCGCCACTACCTGGTGGGGACGCGGATCCGCTGATTACACCAATCTGAAATTTTACCCAACAGAAACTTTTTCTTTATTCAGCGTGGAGATCTGATATGCAATCCGGAGAAGAGGAGGTATCACCACGGAAGGCAGAGTACCTGAAATATATCCTTGAATCAGAGGGATGCGTAAAAACAACGGATATTGCCCATAATTTTGGCATATCGCCATCAACCGGAACCAAGGCGATCCGTGAGATGGCGGAGGCAGGGCTTCTGTTCCATACGCCATATGCAGGAGCTATCCTTACCGAAAAAGGGGAGCATATTGCACAATTTATCCAGAGGAGGCATAGAATACTGGCACTCCTCCTTTCCCACTATGGTTTTACCCCCGGTGAAGCCTGTGCCGAGGTGAAGAGGTTTGAGCATCATGTCTCAAGAGATGCGGTAAACCGGATCTGCGCCTCACTGGGCCATCCGATGATGTCAGTCTGCGGTCGGATCAAACACGAGGAGGGATGTTGCATTGAGTCGACAGAATGATCGTCTGCGGTATCCGGGGATTATGGCCATTGCGGTGATCCTCATTGCATGCCTCTCCTCCGGGTGTGTAGATCCGGAGAGTGGCGAAGAGGACGGGAGGATGCCGGTAGCGGTGACGATCCTTCCGATGAAAGAGATCGCGTCTGCGATCGGCGGCGACAGGATCGCCGTAACCGTGGTTGTACCGCCTGGAACCGAACCCCATACTTTCGAGCCGACACCCGGCCAGATCGCGTCTATCGCACAATCCCGGATCTTCTTCAGGGTCGGTGAGGGGCTGCTTCCTTTTGAGGACCGGCTTGTCAGCCGCCTCTCATCCCAGAACCCCGACCTGCTTATTGTTGATCTCTCTGAGGGGATTGACTTAATCGAAGGAGATGCAGGGTATGAGCATAAGGAGAACCATCATTCGACGGAAGCCGCAGATCCCCATATCTGGCTCTCGCCTAAAAACGGTGCTCTGATGGCAGGTACAATCGCACGTACCCTCATCGCAATCGATCCGGAGGGAGAGGCGATCTATCAGGAGAACCTCGATGAATATCAGAAGAGAACGGCTTCTGTGGATGCAGAGGTGCGTCAGATACTGGGCACCCTCCCAAGCCGCCGGTTCATCATAACCCATGATGCCTGGGGATACTTTGCCCATGAGTACGATCTCGAGCAGGTTGCAGTTCATATCGGCGGGAAGGAGCCGACCGCGAGGGAGATACAGGAGGTTATCAGAATCGCCCGTGAAGACGAGATCAAAATCGTCTGTATCGAACCGCAGTTCCCGGAGAGATCCGCCCGTGTCATTGCTGCCGAGATAAACGGAGATGTAGTCGTGATCGATCCCCTGCCAGAAGCATACCTTGAGAACTTTATCAGGGTCGCAGAAGCACTTCAGGGAGGCCACATATGACGACGGCAGCCCTCCGGCTGAATGATGTAGCGGTCTGCTATGGCAGACATGTTGCCATCGAAGATGTCACATGGGAGGTGGGAGAGCATGATTTTGCCGCCATTATAGGGCCAAATGGCGGCGGGAAGACCACCCTCCTCAAGGCAATCCTCGGCCTCCTCCCACTCGCAGCAGGAAATATCAGTATCTTCGGTCACCCGCCTTCGGAAGGCCGGGATCTGATCGGGTATGTTCCGCAGTTCCATACCTTCGACTTCGCCTTTCCGATCACCGTCTCGGAGATGATCCTCCAGAGCAGGCTCCCACAGAAGAGGAGGTTTCTGTCGGGATACTCAGAGGAGGATTACCAGGCAATGGAGAGGGCCATGGATCTGATCGGCCTCTCCGGGCTTGGGGATCACCCGATTGCCGATCTCTCGGGTGGCCAGCAGCAGCGGGCAATCATTGCACGGGCGCTTGCGGGCGATCCGCGCCTCCTCATCCTCGACGAACCGACCGTCTATATCGATGCTCCCGCAGAGGAGCTCTTCTTCTCGCTGATCGAGAAACTCCGGGAAACGATGGCTGTAATCATCGTCACCCATGATATCAGTGCGATATCCGGGCAGGTGAACAAAATCGCCTGTTTAAACCGTCGGCTGTATACGCATGGGGATGCGACCATCACCGACGATATGCTCACCCAGGTATATGGGTGCCCGGTTGATCTGATTGCACACGGTGTTCCCCACCGTGTTCTCCGTGATCATCGGGGGGGTCGGAATGATTGAGATCCTCGGACTTGAATTCTTTCAGAATGCCATTGTAGCCGGTATTCTTGCAGCGATTGCCTGCGGTATTGTCGGGAGCTTTGTTGTGGTCAGGCGGATGGCAGCAACAAGCGGAGGTATCTCCCATGCCGCATTCGGGGGAGTCGGGCTTGGGTTCTTCCTTGGCATCGACCCCCTGATCGGTGCGGTCATCTTCACTATCGGTGCAGCCTGTATTCTCTGGTACCTGAATGTCCGCGAGATGCAGGAGACCGATACGATCACCGCCGCAGTCTGGGCAGTCGGTATGGCGCTTGGTATCATCTTCATCTCCATAACACCCGGATATGCCCCGGACCTCTTCAGTTATCTCTTCGGAAACATCCTCCTCGTTCCGTCAACAGACATACTCCTGATGGCAGTCCTCCTCTGCGTAATACTGGCTGTCGTAATCGCGCTCTTTCAACAGCTTGTGGCAGTCACCTTCGATCCCGAATATGCAGCAGTGATGGGGCTGCCGGTTCCGGGGATAACGCTGGTACTATTCCTCCTCATCGCACTCACCATCGTCCCTCTTATCTCGGTGGTCGGAATCATCCTGGTGATTGCATTACTGACACTTCCGGCAGCGACTGCGCGCCTGTATACGCAGTCCCTCAAAACGATGATGATAACAGCAGTGCTGATCGGCGTGGCAACTGTCCTTATCGGGATCACCCTCTCCTATACATCCAATCTCCCCTCAGGTGCAACGATCATCATTCTCGGGGCTGCGATCTATGGAGGCGCCCTTGCCGGGCGGCACCTCCATCTGCCCTGAGGGTCAGATCTCAAGTGCATCCATATCCTGGAGAAATGGCATCAGTGTGGTGATGTACCGGTGATCTGTACCTCCAATAGTACTCTCCCCGCACGCGATCACCTCAAGGATCAGTGGAAGCTCCTTCAGCTTATCCCGGAATTTTGGATCCTGGCTGGCAGCAAAGGCAATAAACTTCCCAAGCAGTATAAAAGGGCGCTCATACTCGGGAACCGATTTAAAATCCTCCATGTCTTTCTGAAGCGTTGAATTCCGGGCAAGATCTTCCTCAAAATAGAGATATATATCAATACCATACCGGGAGCCGAGCTCCTCAAGCTCCAGTATATCGACCTTCTCACCTGGTGCAACTGCAAAGGTGTTGCATTCACCATCTCTCTTCGTCTCCATAGTGAATACGTTTGAACCTGAACCTTATGAGAGTCACGATTCCACCATCGGAAACCTGCATCATCTCATCCGGAGAAGAAGGGATCAACACCTTTATGTAAGCATGGATGAAACTGCCGTTCAGGTGTGTGACTGATGGCGGAGATGGATGAAGAGGAGACACAGAAAGAAGAGTTATTTTTCAAACTTATTACGCTTCTCCAGACAGGGAACCTGAACTTCCGCTGGCGGGCTGCTGAAGCGCTCGGTAAAGAGGGGGATCTCCGGGCAGTCGGACCACTCATCGAGGCGTTATCTGATGAGTATACGGATGTCAGCTGGCTGGCAGCAAAATCACTCGGGCAGCTCGGCGATCCCGAGGCGGTGCCCCACTTAATCGAGCTTTTACAGCACGAGGATAAATGGAATCGTCTTGGTGCCATCGAAGGACTTGCCGGGATCGGCGATGAACGCGGAGTGGAGCCGATTGCGGATCTATTGAAGAATGATGCTGAACGAAAAGTCAGAAAGGAGGCTGCTAAGGCGCTTTCCAGAATCGGAGGCGACGCCGCATGGGAAGCGCTTGAGAAGATGAAGGATGAAGAGGATGAGGATGTGCGAAAACCCGTTCTTGATGCACTGAAGAAGATGAAAGGGAACATATCGAAAAGAAATAAATGATATTATTTTTCAATTATATCATTCCCAACCCCTTTTATATGAAAATGCATGGGAACACCATCATTTTCATCTTGTATGCCTGTTGCCCTTGGTGGCATCATGAATGTTTTTCTCTTTCATCCATCTCCCGGAACGGGGAGGTCACAAAAAGGAATCCCTATATTCTCTGACCCCTTAATAATGAAGGAATGAAGAAAGAGATCGGGATAATTATAGGTGTACTGGTCTTTATAACGTTCATTCTGGCACCGATAGACCCTGATATTATCCCGATTGAAGCACGTTACGTTGCTGCTGTTACGCTTCTTATGGCAATATTCTGGGTAACAGAAGCTGTCCCGCTTGAAGTGACGGCACTTCTCCCCATCGTGCTCTTCCCGCTCCTTGGCGTCCTCTCGATAAGAGAAGCAACTACACCCTATGCAGATCCGGTCATCTTCCTCTTCCTCGGCGGGTTTATCATTGCCATGTCGATGCAGAGATGGGGGCTCCATAGAAGGATTGCACTCTCCATCATCAATATCGTCGGAACAAGCCCCCGAAGGCTGATCCTCGGATTCATGGTTGCAACCGGCTTTCTCTCGATGTGGATCTCAAATACCGCAACAGCGATGATGATGATCCCAATCGCCATTGCGATCATCGCCACCGTGATGCCCGCTGTGAATACCAGACTCGATGAGATGAATACAGAGCAGCGTGACTTTGCGGGATGCCTTGTTATTGCAGTCGCATATGCCGCAAATATCGGTGGTATTGCCACCATCATCGGATCACCGCCGAACGGGATCTTCATCGCACAGATGAAAGTGCTCTTCCCCCTGGCACCAACAATCGACTTCTTCACCTGGATGAAGTTCGGAGTTCCTCTTGCCGCCATATTCATCCCGATTGTCTGGCTCTGGCTGATTAAAGTCCCCTACCGCCACCTGCCACAGAAACTCTCCCAGGCAAAAGAGGTGATCGACCAGGAGATGGAGGCGCTTGGGCCGATGAGCAGAGGCGAGAAATGGACCCTTTTCGTCTTCCTCCTCACCGCCTTCAGCTGGATTTTTGCATCCACCAAGGTGATTGGCGGAACAACAATACCCGGACTTGACCAGATCTTTCCCGGGATCAGTGACACGGCGATTGCGATCTTCGGAGCCCTGCTCCTCTTCTTCCTCCCCGTTGACATGAAGAAGGGGATCTTCACGATGAACTGGGAATGGGCACAGAAGATCCCCTGGGGCATTCTCATCCTCTTTGGCGGAGGTCTCTGCTTATCAGCCGCATTTATCTCAAGCGGCCTCGCACAGCTGATCGTCAACTCCTTCACGATCCTCTCGCTCCTCCCGATCGTGGCGATTGTGCTGATCGTGGGAATTGCGGTCTCCCTCCTCACCGAGGTCTCCTCAAATACCGCCATTGCATCGGTGATGATGCCGATCATGGCCGTCACCGCAGTCTCGATGGGGATCCACCCCTACATGCTGATGCTGACAGCCGCAGTCTGTGCATCACTCGCATTCATGCTCCCGGTTGCCACCCCGCCGAATGCAGTTGCCTATGGAACAGGATATATCGATATGAAGACACTCTTCAAATCGGGATGGGCTCTGAACCTGATGGGTGTCGTCTTCTGGACATTCTTCCTCTTCACTGTTGTGATATGGGCGATCGGGTTCACCCACGACCTCCCGGCATGGGCCATAAATCCCTGATCTCTCCATCATCCTTATCTTTGAAGAAGTCAATAGCCTGCATATGTCACGAATTACCATTAAAGATGATGAGAACCTCTCTGCCGGAGCCGGTGTCGAGGGGCGCCGGCAGAAGAAGAAATTTGATACGGATATCGAAGGCGAACGGGGGAAGAAGAAAAAGACCCAGGGGTTCGGTAGCCTGAAGTTTGATACACAAAAGAATGCCGATATCTTCGAATCCGAACCCCGTTAGCCGGGGATGAGATCTGATCCCTTTTGAATGATGATCTCCTTCTCACCTTCAAAGGTTGAGAGGATTCCATAGGCGGTGAGCGGATCACCAATCCAGAGAGGCGGCAGGTCAATACCTCGCGGGACAAAGAGTTTGACATCCGAGAGGATGATGATTGTATGACCGCCGCTCCATGTGCTCCTGATGTCATCTATTGTTCCTGAATGAACAACCAGTTTCCCATCGGGAAGAGCGGGATCATAGGGGTGGGAGAAGAGGGCAGAACCGGCCATCTGGATGGCTAGATGAAAGATCAGGATCACCAGAAGAGAACCCACAATAAGAATCACTGCCTTCTTTTCCGCAGGAGTTACCATTCCAGAAAGGTCTACCTGATCTCTTATCAAGCGATAGGTTCTTATGTTAACAGCGTTAACATACTGCTATGCACCCCCATATGCTGCCACCTTCCTCGCAGAAGGTTCTTCACCTTCTCCGGCAGGGTGGTTCAATGACACACAAGGATATCGTCAAAGAGAGTAGTCTTGCACCGCGTACCGTCCGGTATGCATTGAAGCGTCTCAAGGAACAGGGTTTGATCCTTGAGAAATTCAACTTCCGGGATGCACGGCAGATCATCTACGAGTGCAGGAATATGGATAGCCAGAGGGCAACGGCATGAAGAAGCCGCTCTGCGACATCACCCACTGTGACGAACTGGCACGGAACGTGCTTCCCCGCATGAGGGCGGAACTTGTGTACCGGCTTGTGAACGGACAGGGTGTGAAGCAGAGCGAAGTTTCCCGCCGTCTCGGGATATCCCGCGCCGCAATATCACAGTATCTCAGCAGGAAGCGTGGATCCGGAGAGATTGAACACTCCGAGGATATCGCTGCCATGCTTGACAGATGGGCATTTGCCGTGATGAACGAAGAGGAGTCTTCCGCAATCACCATCTGTGATATCTGCAATTGCACAAAGAAAAAGAAAAAATCCCCCTAATCTTTTCTGATCCGCTTTCCCAGGATAATTCCCGCAAAGAAGAGCAGGATAGCCATAGCGATGGCCGGTTTTGGCCACCCCTCAGATGGGATGGCGAGCGTTTGCCCTGCAGGGCGATATTCGTTCTTCCAATCCTCCTCAAAGACCCGCAGGTAGTATGTGGCGGCATCGGGATCTTCGATGATGACCCCTGCCTCCCGGTTGTTCATCGGGGAATTTTCGTTCCAGTTGATGCTCGATACAAGAACGGAGTTTCCATCCACGATCACTCCTTTGGTGTGGATCTTCGTGATCCCGGCACGATCTCCCTGATATAACCGTGCTTCAAGCGGCAGGCCATCTGCATCTGCATACCTGTTGATGAAGGCCGCCATCTCATCGTTATCGAATTGATCCTGAATATTGAACCAGCTGGCATCAAGGATGATCCGGACCTTTACTCCACGGCGAGCAGCATCAATGGCGGCATCCAGCCATGGATTGGGTGCATTCTTGGTCCAGTTGCTGATGTATGCCTGCTGAATCTCAACCGTCCTGGTTGCTCCTGCGATCATCTCCGGGACAAGGTGGGAGGTATCGGGCGAGAGGACGGGGATGATAGTTACACCTTCGATGAAGAGGGGGCTGTAGCGTTGTGTATGCGCATCGGATGTCCCTGAGGCAGGAATGTCTGCGTTCCGCATCGGGGAGATCGGGACGACATCACTCCCGATGCTGTCTTCGGAATAGACCATCCCGAAATAGTCTGCAAGCCGGGCATCGTGTATCCAGACCCCCCACCCCCGGTTGCCGGCATATCCGGGGAGAGGTATGCCACTCTCTTTCAGGTTTTCACTGGTCAGCAGGAGAGATTCGGAATCAATGATAAGATACTTGGAGTGGAGGAAGCGATACCTCGATCTCTCACCACCGGAGACACCCATATAATCGACAGAAATTCCACTCTGGTTCAGGACACTCAGGAGGGCAGCCTGTTCCGGCGAGACACCGCCGACCGGAGATCCCTCCAGGAGAATCCGGACAGAGACACCCCGGTTCTGCGCTTCGATGAGGAGTTCGCCGATGCCCGGATGCGTGAATTCGTATACGCTCACCTCAATTGAGCGTTCTGCTGATGATATCGCCTGCTCAATCACCTCATAGGCAGAGTCGGGGGAGACAAAAAGTGTGGCAGAGACACCCTCAAATTGGATCGGCGAGAAGTCGCTCTGGCCGATCATAAACGGGCGAGGATTCCAGATGCCATCGACAATTCTGTGGATCTGCCCCTCGCGCGGCTGAAGGTCCCGTGGCCAGGCTATCTCAAAACGCCGGGTTCCGTGATGGTATAGTTCAATCTCATCCTCAGTGTTTGCAAGAATGAAATTGTCTGTATGGATGAGATTTGGAACTGTATCTGTTGAATAGTCCCACTCAAAATCCGGGTAGACACCATGTGTTGTCCAATATGCCTCTGCCTGACGGGCGAGGACGAGATCCCCATTGATACGGCTCCCCTGAGGGAAGCCAAGTGTTCCTTCGCCATCAGTGATAGTCCAGCCATCAAGGCTCCCCTCTCCGGTGAGGACGATGAATTCATCGGGATCATAAGGGAGGTATGGATCCGGGCAGAATGCAGTGACGGTGATCCCGGCGGTGGCGGCAACAGGTATGAAGAAGAGAATGAAGAGGAGGAGGAGGGGCGTACGCATGGAGAGTTTTCGATCTATTCCTTTATTGC
>DUKV01000053.1:14255-17994 GCA_013329165.1 Methanocalculus sp.
TCCCGATGCCGCGCACTGGATGGCAATCTCGGCAATGGAGCAATATGGCCATCTGATCGCATCGTTTGGCATTCCTGCAGTTGATCAACTGGGAGAGATCAACAGGCCGTCGGTACTCCTTCCATACTGTCTTCTCAGAAGGGAAGATCCCCTCCCGCATACCTGGGATATCACATCCGATACCATCGCCGCCTGGGTGGCATATCGATCCGGACTCCCCTTAATCGTCCTGAAGTCGGTGGATGGACAGCTATCGGAAGAAATAAAAATTGATGCCGTCGCAAACCCTCTCGCAACCGATACCGTCGATCCGGCATTCCTTCCCTTTATATTCGAACATAACGTGAGGGCTGCTGTTGTGAATGGCCGGAAGGAAAGGGATCTCCGCCGTGCACTTTCCGGGGATTTTTCCAGGGGCACGTACATCCCGGGACGGACAGAGGAATTATAACCGATTGATCCCAACCATATAAGGGAGTCCGACTATGTCAACAGTAAAGTGCACGTCATGCCATGCCCCGCTCGCTGAGCGAGGGGCAACCGAATTTAAATGTCCAGAGTGCTCCGAGCTTATACGCCGGTGTGCAAAGTGCAGATTACAGAGCATTCCATACGTCTGCCAGAAGTGCGGATTCCAGGGGCCGTGAATATGGGCTCAGTTGCAGTAATCCTGAAAGTGATGCCGGAATCAGCCGATGTTGATCTCGAAGGATTAAAAATGGCGATCCGTGAGAAGATCCCGGGTGTTTCTGATATCAGGGACGAACCGATCGGGTTTGGCCTTGTTGCATTAAAGGTTGCAACAGTCATCCAGGATGAAGAAGGCGCAACAGAAGGGATTGAATCACAGTTTAATGATATCCCTGGAATCGACCGTGCAGAGATCGTCGATCTCAGCCGGATGATCTAAACTTTTTTTAATCGGGCTGTATTTCATCAGCCTCAAGCATCTCGAAGATTTGATGCGTAACTTCCCGGATCTGTTCGGATGAGAACCTGAATGCCTCCAGTTCATCGTCAGAGAGTTTGATCGGCACTGGAAATGCCCCACCCCGCGTGATCCGTGCAGGAACCCCTATACAAACACTTCCGATATCATGCACCTCTTTCCTGATGAAGGCAGAGACGGTCAATATCCGGTGTTCATCCTCGACAATTGTCCTGATGATGGTGGCAATCGCATCCCCCGGACCATAGACGGTTGATCCCTTGTTCCGGATGATCAGCGATCCGCTCGTCTTTACCTGCTCCATCATCTCCTCTTTGGGGATGTGCGAGAATGCCGGCAGGTTGTTAATCTGGATACCGCCGATCGTTGTTGCAGACCAGAGAGGCACCATCGAATCGCCATGTTCTCCGATGATCCGTGTATGGACTTCCGAGACATGGACATTGAAGAACTCTGCAATACAGGACTTCAGCCGCATCGAGTCAAGATGCGTTCCAAGCCCGAATACCCGGTGTGGCGGGAGGTTTGAGTACCTGAGGGCAACTGCGGTCATGACATCGACCGGGTTTGAAACGACAAAGAGAAGTGTTTCCGATGCATTTCTACCGATCTTTTCCGCATATCCTCCGACAATCCGTGCATTATCGACTGCGAGATCGAGCCTGTTCTGATCGGACGTCCTGGGAGCTCCCGATGCCAGTATGATGATCTCAGATCCACGGAGATCTTTCTCATCGCAACTCCATGAGATACGAGTATTGGTTCCACGTGCCGCAAATGAGTCCTTGAGATCGCGGGCCAGCCCTTCAAGGTACAGCTGGTTTCCATCACGGCCAAAGAGACTCACCTCTTTCACATGCGGAATCTGTGAGATCGCATGGGCTGTATATGAACCGACCTGGCCTGTTGCTCCGATGATCGTTACTTTCACCATAGAAATCAGGAATATTGGGAACACGTCATCGGTCGACTGTACATACCTCCGTTCTACAGACCCCCCTTCTCCACCCCGCTACCCCATGGGCGCCAGACGTCTGCGGTAAGTCTGCTCCCTTCCGGGCCTGAACCGGTACCCGCAGCAACAGGCCTCACCCCCCTCCGGAGGATTGGTCCCTGGCCGTTGACCTCATAGGACGAGGCTTCTACGTCGGAAGATGCTGCTTCCCGGAAGCTGCCGCAGCCTTCCTCAGACTTCGCCCCCCGCATGTCGACGGTTTCGGGTGACAGGTGACGTCTAACCACCCGGGCTAGTTCCCGTAAATCATAGGTTTTTTTATGGGATAAATACATCCCCATGATTTTTTGCCTTCCATGCCGTGATGGTCTCTTCTACCATATCACGGGAGGCTTTATCAAAAAGATCAATCACGGCCAGTATGTTTTCGTCAGGAATATGGGGTGAGAGAAGCCGGAAATCCCCCTGGTAGATCTCTGCCGAGACCCCTCCCCGGGCAGTTGCAACAAGATGGGGTTCACTCCTCACCGGAGTGCCTGCCATTGCAGTATAACTCTCGAATATCTCGACATCATCGATCCCGAGGTAGGCATGGTTTACTTTGAGATTGTATGCGGTCCAGAAAGCAGCTGCATACCATGCATCATTGAAGATCAGGTGCTGCACGCCGAGGCGTGCGGCAGCAATACCGAGCGTTCCTCCTCCGCAGCAGGCATCAACGAAGATCTTTGGCCGTTTTGTAAAGACCTTGCGATCCACAGAGAGTATCTTTGGATTCACCGGCCGTGGGAATTCGATATGCATCATTGATGACTGTTTGTAAATGACGATCGGGCCGACCTGGGTTGCAAAGATGTTTGCCCTGACATCACAGCCTGCAAGGAGGGTATGTGTCTTTGGGGGATCATCCGAGTCGGGATCGGTGATGCCCGGTATGATATGATTGTCCTGAACAACACCCCTGACTTCCGGGATCTCGGCAATGATACGTTCTGCGGTTTGTTTGCCGAGCTGATCGGTGAGGAGGACGAGCGAGTGCCTGGGCAGATATGGCGCCTCATGCAGGACAAAGCCGGGATTGATAAGCGGTGTACCGACCTCTTTGAGAGGCTCGGTGCCGGTGAGATCCCCTTCCTCAACACCGATCCGGTACATCATCGCATATACGTCATCGATGAACCGCTTTCCGCATGAACAGGTATCGGGAGGGACATAATCGGGGGGCGGGCTCTTCTTGTCAAGATGCCTGCCCCTGCACCGGGGGCAGGGCGAAAAGATCGTCTCCATTGTATTGATGATATCAAAGGCATCTGAGACGCAGTCATCACCACAGACCGGGCACTTCATACACCCCACTTGGAGTAGGAGAAGATAAAGGATCGGCGACTTCCAGATTGAAGATTGATGCGGTATTGCTCCTGATCTCATGGAGAACGGAAGAAAAATGCAGTTTTTTATGGCGACCCGTAATCCGTGGAGGTGTAAGAAGAGAGATCGGATGGGTTTTGTATGCGCGCCTTTCTTATGAGAGATTGAACATTTTTATCCCAAATACCTGCCATTTATGCTTGAATTGAAATGGTTGAGTCTCTTTTGTCCTCTGGCCAGTCAGATTCGGGAGAGAAATATATAGGTAAATCTGCCAGATGATCGGTACCTGAGGTGATGCGGTAGTGAGCCTGACAAGAGAGGAGATACTACGTGAGTTAAGAAGCTGTGTAAAAATTACATGAGCAATAATCTATATATTATGATGGTTAATATATATGCATGCAACCAGAGGACCCCCTGAAAACCAGATATGAAATATTACATAACCACCTTGATGAGAAGGC
>DUKV01000040.1 GCA_013329165.1 Methanocalculus sp.
CTGAGTGCTCCTGCTGCTGCACGCGCAATCCGTCCTGCACCCCGGATCTCCATCGAGCGGATGGCGTCTGCGGTTCTGATCAGTGGCATATATCAATCGACGGTACTTATCATTGATAAAGGTGGCTTTTGGATGACGATAGCAGTAGTCTTTGACAGTGCAGGGACACTCCTCCGCACCTACCGGGTTGCAAAAAAGATCCTGACAGGAACCATCATCGAGGAGATAGAGACAACCACCCTCACCTTTGATGATCCCGATCGAATCCTGGTGCTGCTCCATGTACATTCTGAGGATGTCATTAAAGCAGACAGGGACGAACTGCTCTCTTCATTTCTCAGTAGGAAAAGAATTGAATTCGGGATATCCTGCGGGCGTCGCGTGATCACCCAGGATGAAATTGCAGATATCCTCTTCCATGAGCAGTACGCAGTTGTCGGCGATCTCCAGGAGACGATCCGGATGGTCTGGAGCCGGTGCAGCCATATCAGGCCGGTGATAGCGATCAACTCGGGCGTGATCCTCAATATCAGGAACAGGATGATCGAATTCACAATCACCGCCGGGGGAAGCCCGTTTCCCGGTGCGAAAGAGACGATCACCCGCCTTCACCAGAGGGGAATTGCCACCTTCATCGCCTCCGGGGACAGGGGATCGAAACTGGAACGGATGGGAGATTATCTCGGCATCCCGCATGACCGGATCTTCGGGGTTGCCACCCCGACGATGAAGGCCGAGATTGTACGGAGATTAAAAGACAATTATGATACCGTCCTGATGGTCGGAGACGGGATCAATGATCTTCGGGCAATGAGGGAGGCGGATATTGCCATCCTCTCCGAGCAGCAGCCGGGTGAGCGGATTGAAGCTTTAGAGGCTGCTGCCACCTATACGATTCATGAACTCAATGAAGTGATCGCAATCATTGAAGAGATAGTACGATCGGATCCCGGCAAGACTGTTCACATATAAAGACTAATATGTTCCTTCTTCTACATACTACTCAAGAGGCTGCTTCATGAAACCCTTTATCTCAGTCGAAAACCTCTGCATGGACTTTAATGGCACGAGAGTACTCAATAACATCAATCTTGAGATCTCAGAAGGAGAAACCGTCGGTATCATCGGCAGGAGCGGTGCAGGAAAGACCGTCCTGATTCACCTAATCCGTGGAATCGATCAACCGCCGACTGAGGGGCGGATCATCTATCACATCTCGGTGTGTGACTCCTGCGGCCGGATTGAGCTTGCAAGCCAGGCTGGATCCACCTGTCCCCGCTGTAAGGCCGGAACCCTTCAGAAGAGAGATGTGGACCTCTGGAATGATGACGATTCGTTAAAACGCCATCTGATGCAGAGAACCGCCATTATGTTCCAGCGAACTTTTGCGCTGTATGGAAACGACCGTGTCATCGAGAATGTCATCAGGGCACTCGAAGATACCGGATATCCATCCGGAAAAGCGGTTTCCCGTGCTGCCGATCTCCTCGATGAGGTCAGGCTCTCCCACAGGATGATGCATATCGCCCGTGATCTCTCCGGCGGTGAGAAGCAGCGTGTGGTGCTCGCGCGCCAGCTTGCAAAAGAGCCGTTCCTCCTCTTCGCAGACGAGCCGACCGCAACCCTCGACCCGAAGATGGCCCGTGTCGTCCATGAGATGCTGAAAAAAGCTGCAAAGACGTCATCCATGGGCATGATCATCACCTCCCACTTCGCCCAGGCAATTGAGGATGTGGCTGATCGGGCGATCCTCATTGCCGATGGAGAGATCAGCGCTACCGGAACCCCGGAAGAGGTGATCGCCGCCTTCATGAAAGACCATCATGATGATGAGGTCTTTGAGAGACCTGAATTTGGCAATGTACTAATCAAATGCGAAAACCTGAAGAAGCGGTACATCTCTGTGGACAGGGGTGTGATCCGTGCTGTCGACGGAGTCGATTTTGAGATCCGCGAGAAAGAGATCTTTGGGATCATCGGGACAAGCGGTGCCGGAAAGACAACACTCTCCCGGATCATAGCAGGGATTCTTGAGCCGACAAGCGGCAGGCTCGATATCAAGATCGGTGATGAATGGGTTGATATGACCCGCCCGGGATACCAGTTCCGTGGGCGTGCAAAGATGTACATCGGCCTCCTGCACCAGGAATACGACCTTTTCCCGCACAGGAGCGTTCTTGACAACCTGACAGACTCGATCGGCCTTGAGTTTCCTAAAGAGCTTGCCCTCAGGAAGGCGATGATCACGCTGAAGATGGCAGGATTCACTGAAGAGAAGGGGCGGGCAATCCTTGAACGCCAGCCCAACTCCCTCTCCGAAGGTGAGCGCCACCGGGTGGCACTGGCACAGGTCTTAATCCGTGAACCAAAGATCATCATCCTTGACGAGCCGACCGGCACCATGGACCCGATCACAAAAGTCGATGTGAAACATTCGATCCTTCATTCGCGTGAGGAGATAGATGAGACCTTTGTGATCGTCTCACATGACATGGAGTTCGTGCAGGAGGTCTGTGATCGCGCGGCACTGATGCGTGGAGGCAAGATCGTTGCCATTGGTCCGACACGGGAGATTATGGATCTCCTCACTGCAGAAGAACGCAACATCATGAACAAGGCTATCGCGGGAGAATAGCATGATCAGGTTCACTCTGGATGGGAGGGTAATCCAGACAGATGATGGAGCATGCCTGAAGGATATCCTTCCCGATCATAATCCGGCATTATCTCTTGCGATCATCAGGCCGGGTATCGTTTCTGAGGAGGCAACACGCCATTTTCGTATAACCACCACCAAAGGTGAATTTGTTGCCGAGATCCCGGATGGCAGAGTGGTCCTCCCCAATCCGGATGATGCTTCGTTCAATCCGGCTCTCCACTGGTCTGACCGGTATGCGGCGGCATTTGGGCCTTTTCCATCCGATTTCAACCCTTTACGCCGTCCTTCCCGGTACGCACGCGGCGATATCCTGATCGGGTGTGGCGGATATGATACACAGCGCTCGTACCTGATCGTATCCAGAAAAGAGCACCAGGCAGACCATGGTGCTGCAGAAGGCGGTGGTATCATCGGCCATATAGTTGCCGGGCGTGGTACAATTGACAGGCTTGATACCGGAGATCAGATCACCGGGATCGAGCGGATGATCAGCTGGGCTGATAGCACCCATTCCATCACCACAACCGATCTCTCCCTCCCCCTTGAAGAAGGGATGGAGATCATCTCCCATATCCGTATCCAGGCCGACGGCTATTCTAAAGAAGATATTAATACTGCGATTGCTGATTCGGTGGATCACCTCCTCTTCTCCCTGCAGTCCGGGATCTTCCATGCAGAGAGGACCACATCCACCTATTGCATGGATGCGCATCTCGGCCACATGGATATCAGGCTCGAACAGAAAGCCCCCCGGCGTGAGGGTGCGGTAACTGCCCGTACGAAAGGAAAGCTCTCCGGTGCGATCTATATCTATCGCGATGATGTGGCAACGAGTCCGCATCACACCGTCATCGGGCAGGTGACCCATGGGATCGAACTCATCAGGCTGATCTCAGATGGAGAATCATGTGCTGTTGTCTGCGAACCGGAGCGGTTCGATCTGCTGGGGATGCATCTTGAGGATGCACTGGCATATGCAGAGAGCCGGGGCATCTCTCTGAAGGCTGATTCAGAGTCCCCAAAACGGATTGTCATCAGTCAGGAGCCGGGTACCACCCTTGATGTGCTGAAAGAGAAGCAGGTCAGCGTGACAACGATGGACCAGGATGATGTCATCGATATTACGCTCTTTGATGATAAAGCCCCCCGGACCGTCGATATATTCCGGAGGTTCACCGGGCTGAAGCGATACTCGATCGGGATGCTCCCGTTCTTCTTCAGTTTTGATGATGTCTGGCTCTTTGAACCGGATATCCCCGAGAAGATCAATATCATCCCGGAAAATACACCGCTTGGTTCTGTTCCAAAGAGCTCTCTTGGAATGACGAATGCCTCCCGGAGAGGGGGGGGACTTGTGGGAGTACGTGAGTCGGAGAATGCCGAGTTCGGCCCGACTGCCGAACCTTTTGAGGGGAGCAATATCATCGGCATCATGCACGATCTGGAGAAACTTCAGAAGCTGAAAGAAGGAGATACCATCTATATCAGGGAGGTGAAGAGATGAAAGAGTACAATCCAGAATATGTCGGCACCGAGACGAAATACATCTTCGTCGACTCTCCGACGACCACCCCGCAGGATCTTGCCATTGCCGCCTACGAAGTTGCGATGGGTGTTATGATCAAGGAGACCTGTTTTGGGGTGCAGGTTACCGGTACTCCTGATGAAGTCAGGAGGATAGTCGAGCGGCTCCGGAAGATAGATCCCTTCCATATCTTCATCAAGGACAGGGGCTTTCCTCCTGGAGACGAGCGGCGATGCAGGGCAAATCTCGGGGGATCGAGGCCTGGATACCTCGGGCATGAATACGAGATCGGACTTTCGCGATTTATTTCACACGGACTAAAAGAGACGGATACCATGAAGCCAGAAGATCTGAAGAAGACTGCACAGCCTTTCAAACGGGAGCCACCCCTCGATATTGAGGAACTCGCATCCATTATTGAGGAGGAAGCCTGACGATGGCGAAAGTCTTCATCTATCCGGCAACGAGCCTGATGCTCTCGGACCTCGTTGCACGATACGGGCATAAACCTCTTGGATCCGCCCTCTCAGTACGCGAACATATCCAGGCCGGTGGCTTCGATTCACCGCCGCTCCAGATCACGCCTGAAGATCCAAAGAAGGGGCTGCATTGGGCAGCGGTTGAGGTCCCATCAGGGGTACGGGGGCGGATGTCGCTGTACGGACCCCTGGTTGAAGAGGCAGATGCGGCCATCATCATTGAGGAATCTGACTTTGCCTTCGGCTGCATGGGATGTGCCCGGACAAACGAGCTGCTCATATTCCTCCTGAAACAGAAGGGAGTCCCTGTCCTCGAGCTTTCTTACCCGAAGACAAAAGAAGAGGGAGTCACCTTTGTTGCTTCCATCAGGACATTCCTCGCAGAACTCGGAGGTGAAAAGGCATGAGCAGGCCGGTGCGTATCGCCCAGCTCACCTGCGGTGCCGATTATTCCGGTGTCCAGAACGAGATCGCTGAGGCTGCAAAGGCAGTCGATGCTGAAGTCTTCTACCCCGACATCTCGCTCAATGATCTGAGACGGGATTTCGATTCATTTGGGCTGAATGTGAAGAGCCCGGATCTGAAGCTCGTCATTGCACGGGCAAAAGCACTTGTCACCGGGAAGGTGGAGGCGGATGCGGTCTTCATCGGTAGCTGTTTTAGGTGTGCAGAGGCTGCAATCGTAAGAACCGAGCTCAGGCGCTATATCCATATGAACTCAACCCTGCCGGTTGTCTCGTACTCGTTTACGGAGCGGACGACCTCAGGGACGCTTCTGACACGGATGGAGGCGCTGACAACGATAGCACGCCGCCGTGCTCTCCTCGCACGTGAGAAGCAGACCGGGATCACAATGGGCGTCGACTCGGGATCGTCCACGACGAAATGTGTCATAATGAAAGAGAACGAGATCATCGGGACCGGGTGGGAGCCGACGATCGAGGTGCTGAAATCTTCAGATCTGGTTGTTGAAGCGGCGCTCGCCGAAGCCGGCCTCACGATGAATGATATCGAGGCAATAGGAACAACCGGGTACGGACGGTTCCTGATTGGGAAACACCTCAATGCCGATCTCGTTCAGGAAGAGCTTACCGTCAACTCAAAGGGTGCCGTCTATCTTGCTGACAACCAGCACGGCCCCGCGACGGTCATTGATATCGGAGGAATGGATAACAAGGCGATCTCGGTGATGGACGGCATCCCCGGCACCTTTACGATGGGCGGGATCTGTGCAGGAGCCAGCGGGAGATTCCTTGAGATGACCGCGAAACGGCTCGGTATCGATATCACCGAGCTTGGACCGCTCGCGATGAAAGGGATGGGCGAAGAGGTTCCGATGAACAGTTACTGCATCGTCTTTGGAACGCAGAGCCTGGTGAATGCCCTGGCGGCAGGCAGCACACCCGAAGATGTAGCAGCGGCTGCATGCCACTCGGTTGCCGAGCAGGTCTTCGAACAGCAGCTCCAGGAGATCGATATCCGGGAGCCGGTGATCATGGTTGGCGGAACCTCGCTGATCCAGGGTCTTGTCAGGGCGATGGGAGAGCTTCTCCAGACCAAGATCATCGTTCCGCATCACTCGCAGTATATCGGTGCCACGGGAGCCGCCCTTCTTGCATCCGGGTTTGTTGACAGGAAGAAGGAGTAAATTGCCATGACATTGCTGGATGCGTTTGAGGTCGAATGTTTCGAGGAGATAGGCCGGGACTTCTACAAGCAGATCACCGAGACTGTCCTCTCAGACCACAACCTCACGGCGGTCGTCTCAAAACTCCGGATCTTCATCGATCCGAGGATACCGATCTTTGTTGCTGTCGGGACGATCCGGGATGCGGGTGCTGCCGTCCGGATCTCTGATATCGGATCGATCCAGGTGCAGGGGGACAATACAATCATCTCCATACGGGACGAGACCTATCTCGCACAATTCCTCACCCGTCTGTATACGATCTTCGGGCATGATCATGTCGATCAGCCGGACCGGTTCACAGTCATTATTTCAGAGGTTCCGATCCCAGAAAACTTCGAGAATATCGAGATTGTGAACCGGGCAGATACCGTGCTCCACGACTTAATCTACGCGATGACGGTGATCGCACCCGAGGGCTTCAAGGTCCGGAGGGAGTACTATGGAAAACGGCAGTTCTTCTATGCCGCAAGTGAGAATACGCTCCCCGAACATGTCGTCGAGGAGATGGTATCTGCACAGTTTGCGGAGATCGGGGAGGAGATAGTATGATCCTTGTTCCGATCACCTTTACAGGCGGCGTGTACCGGCATGACGAGGTTATAGACTATATCGAGGATCTCGGGGGATATATCATCCAGAAGCACGAGATGGCACAGGAGATGGTGCTTCAGGCAGTCATCCCAAAAGAGGATATCGACCGGTTCACTGCATTCACAAAGCCACTTGCAGGAGAAGTGACCGAGTCGCCGCTTGTCGGCTCTGAGATAGCGGTCGTCATCCCGAGCCTTGAGATCCATCATCTCCCCCATTCAGCCTGCGATATTGCCGAATATCTCAGAACGGTTGGCGCCAAGACAAATATGGTCGGCCTGGCACGCGGATTTGGGAAGCGGATCTCCCAGCTGAATGATGAAGAGCGGGATGTGATCAATGAGCATGACCTTGCCATCTATGTACTCGGGAACTTCGAGACCTGCATCGAAGAGAAGTTCAACGGGCTCAGGCGGGGCGTGAATGTCCCGATCATCCTGACCGGGGCACCCCCTCTCGAAGCCCTGAAACGGATCACCGATCCCCCGGCAGCAGGCTATGTCGGGAACCTCGGCAGGTTCATGCACAGAACACGGACCGAGGCGGATATCAGCCGGCTTGATGCGGTCGTCGAAGAGACGGCACGGGTATTAAATGAGATCCGGGACGAGATCGCCCATGACCCGCTCTCGGTCTCTCCTGCCCGGTTAAAGGAGGTGATCGAAAACGGTGTCCCGGAGATTCAGGAGGTCTATTCACCCACCCCGCTCACCGTCCAGCTCACCGGGCTTCGGATAAAACTGCCCTTTGATCGGTATCATGATACGATCAGATCACTCCCTGTTGAAGAGGATGTGACGATCGGCGATACTGCATGGATCTCGCCTTCACGAATGCGTGACTACATATTGGTGCAGATCAAACCTTTTTCAGAGACTCATATCGTGGTGTAGAAAGAGATGGATTTCGAGGATATTATTCAGCATATCAAAGAAGATGGATCGGAGGAGACCGCCAGATCCTGGCTGGAACAGATCGAGCAGGAGTACGGCACAGTCCCCCTGATATTCCAGCGGATGAACGAAAAACCTGAGGTACTCATCTCCCATCTTCTCTACAAGGGATCAGTGACACAGCTCTCACAACTCGAACCAAAAGTGGTCGAACTGATCAGCATGGCGGTCGGTGCTGCATTGAAATGCAGTCACTGTGTCGACTACCACATGCGGGCAGCCCAGTCAAAAGGAGCAACACGGGAAGAGATCCTGGAGGCAGTGCTGATCGCAGGACTCCTTGCCAATGCCGCAGTCCTTGCAGATGCTTACCGGGTCGTGAATGGATCCTGCGATGCATCGTGCGATCTCTCAGGGGTTCCCAAAAAGCAGCAGAAGATCTGACACGATACAGATCACTATTCTTTCTTATCCAATCAGGTTATGAAGGTGAGCCACGTTTTATCTGGCGGGGGTGAAGAAGGCGGGTTGTTCACTTCAGCCGGACTCTTTGAGCCGCTCAAGTACTGCCCTGATCAGCATGATATATTCTGATCCGAGATCTTTTGGATTCACAAACGGTATGTCAATTGATATATTAAGGGGCGGGGCAATTCCCATTGCTGTCTCGTTTCCTTCCCCACCCTCATCTGATCCTATACCTTCTGTCAGGGCGGCATGCGTCGGCGTGGGTTTCATCACGGTGATATAATCTACTTTCTGATGCCAGTCTGATCCAGCGTCATTTCTGATCGTCAGCAGCACAGAGTAGGTGCCTTCTTCGGTATAGGTGTGGGTCGGGTGCCGCTCCGCGCTTCCGGATCCATCGCCAAACTCCCATCGCCATTCTTCAGGGCCGCCGGTCGAGCGATCCGAGAAACTGACGGTGAGGGGGGCGTTTCCAAATGTTTTTCCTGCATCAAAGGCCGCAGTCGGCTGATCTTTCACAACGATATAGCCGGTCCTGGCGAGCGATCCTGCGATATTCGTACCAGACGCAGTCAGTTCAACCCTGAATGTTCCCGGATGGGTATAGGTGTGGGTCGGGTTCTGCTGGATGGAACTCCTGCCATCACCAAAATCCCACCGCCACTGGTTCGGGCTGCCGCCTGAGAGATCAGTGAACCGGACAGTGAGGGGAGCCCCTCCCCTCTGCTGATCGGCAGCAAAGTCCACAACCGGATTGACATCTGTCGTAATGAGATTATTCTTTGTGGTGGTTGCGGTTCCATACCTGTTTTTGACCTTCAATGTTACCGTGTACGTTCCCTTTTTTGTGTAGGTATGTGTGGGATGCCGGAGTGTCGAGGTTGAGCCGTCACCAAAATCCCAGTACCAGGAGGTAATATCACCGGTGGATTCATCGGTAAACCGGACGGTCAGCGGAAGCTCCCCGCTTGTCCTGTCAACAGAGAAGAGGGGGGCCGGCGGGGTGGTGACGGTGATATGATTTGAGAAGGTCTTGGTGAACTTCCCGGCAGGATTCTCGATGGCAAGGGTGACCGAATAGGTCCCCGGCTCTGTGTAGGTATGCATCACCGTCTGGCCTGTTCC
>DUKV01000037.1 GCA_013329165.1 Methanocalculus sp.
GAGGCCGTCTCCTCGTTTGATCGCTCTCTCTCTCTGGATGATTCCAACTCTTCTGCCTGGCGTGATCATGGCCATGCCCTCCTCTCGCTTGGCCGCCCAGAGGACGCACTCGCCTCTTTCGATCGCTCCCTCACTCTGAATCCGGATCAGCCATCTGTCTGGTCCGACCATGCAATGGCTCTTCTCCAACTGTACCGTGCTGAAGAGGCTGTCGACTCTTATGAGCGGTCGATCGCGCTTGATCCGGAGAATACCGGTTTGCTCTTTCAGTGTGGACTGGTTCTCTCTCAGTTGAAACGCTATGATGAGGCACTCAGCTATCTTGACCGTGCATCGTCGCTCAGTCCTGATGATACTGATCTGATAGGAGAGCGTGCCCGTCTGTTCACCCTTCTTGAACGATATGATGAGGCGCTGGATACCTTCGCTCAGCTCGACACCCTTACAGCGGATCAGCATCTGCTTCATGCCGATTCACTCTTCAGGACAGGCAGATATGATCGTGCAGAAGCGGCATATGTTGCCTCTCTTGATGGTGAGGATGATGATCCAGCCATCTGGCAAAAAGTTGGTGACTGCCGGTTCGTCACGGGCAGGTACGAAGAGGCAATCTCCGGCTATGAGAATGCCCTGGAATCCGGATCTGATGATCCCGTCCTGCTGGAATCGTATGGTGATGCGCTTCTGGAGGTTGTGAGAAGAGAGGAGGCTTATGCTGTATTCGAGCGTGCACTTCAGGTATCCCCGGATGATCCTGCTCTCCTCTCCAAGGCTGCCGGTACTCTTGTTCTTCTTGAAAGGGAAACAGAAGCTCTCGCTCTCTATGATCGTCTCGCCGGGGGAGGATCTGCGGATGCAACGATCTGGAGGAGCCGGGGCGATCTTCTCGCTAAGTTGAAGCAGTATGATGAGGCTATCACCTCCTTTAATGAATCACTCCGTCTTGACCCCTCAGATACTGCCTCGCTGCTTGGGATTGCCCAATGCCTGATTGCCCTCTCCCGGTGGAAGGAGGCTCATGATATCATTTCACGGCTGGTTCTGGAGATCCCAGGAGATCCACAAATCTGGCAGATGCTGGGTTCTGTCCTTGAAGTGCTCAATCGGCCTGAGGAGGCGCTTTCTGCCTATGAACGTGCACCTGAAGGGACCACTATCCCGCGGGGGATGCTGCTCTTTGAATCAGGTCGTTATGAGGAAGCATTCTCGCTCCTCTCCTCTGCTCCCGACATGTTATCAGCACATCCGGCAGCCCTTACTGCCCTTTCCAAATCCTCAATTACAATCGGAAAGGAGGAAGATGCTCTTGCTATTGTCAGGCAGCATGTTGATGATATGCCTGATGATAGGGAAATTCTTCTCATTTATGCGGACCTTCTCGTCTCTGCGGGTCACCTGATTGATGCTCTGGCAGCTTATGAACAGGGGGTTTTACGTGAGGATCTATCCGGATGGAGAGAGATGGGGGATCTCCTTTGTCAGCTTGAACGTTTCGATGCAGCAGAAGATGCATATCAGCAGGCCCTCCTCTTCTTGCCCGATGATCCTGATCTTCTCCGCACGTTCGGAATTGTTCTTAACCGACTTGGGCGTGATGAGGAGGCGCTTGACACTTTTGACAGGGGTCTTGGTATCAGTCCTGATGATCCCGATCTGATCGGCGAACGTGCCCGTCTGCTCACCCTTCTTGGCCGTTATGAGGATGCGGTTATTGCCTTTGATCAGCTTGATACGCTCTCGCCGGATCAGCACCTGCTCCATGCCGATGCCCTCTTCCGGACAGGCAGGTTTCTGGAAGCAGAGGAGGGATATCTTGCCTCCAGTGCTGGTGTTAAGGGAGATCCACTTATCTGGAAGAAGATTGGTGACTGCCGGTTCCGTTCCGGCCGGTATCAGGATGCAGTTGATGCATATGAACAGGCATTGCCGCATGCCCCTGATGATACCTCACTCCTGGAGCTCTATGCCGATGCGCTGTTCAAAATTGACCGGGCAGAAGAAGCCTATGGAGTATACCAGCGGGCCCTCCAGATCTTTCCCGAGGATCTGGTCCTGCTTGCGAAGGCTGCTGATACGCTTTCTTTCCTGAAGAGGGATAGCGAGGCCCTGATCATTTATGAACAGTTGATAAAAGCCGGCGATCCAGCTCCATCCATCCTTCGAAAACGGGGTCACATTCTTCACACACTTGGCCGGTATGACGAAGCGGTTGTTTCCTTTGAAGAGTCACTTCAGCAGGAGCCGGATTCTTCCGAATCTCTTCAGGGTATGGCCAGATCATTAATTGCTCTCAATCGCTTTGAGAAGGCTCATGATATCCTATCAGGACTGATTCTTGAGATTCCCCATGATCCGGTTCTCTGGTCCCTCTATGGATCGGTACTTGAGCAGCTTGATCGCCCCGAAGAAGCGCTCCTTGCCTATGAGCACGCACCTGATAAGACCACAACAGAGCGGGGTATTCTCCTCTCTCGCCTTGGCAGACATGAAGAGGCAATTGTTCTTCTCTCTCCACCAACTGATGATCCCAGATTCAGGATTGACGTTCTCCAGACTCTTCCGACTTCCCTTATGGCAGTTGGACGGGAGGAGGAAGCGCTCGATCTGCTTCATCAGCTGATGGGGGAGGTACCTGACGATCCGGAGATTCTCCTCCTCTATGCAGATCTTCTGGCAGCAGCCGGTCGTCCTGACGAGGCTCTCTCTTTGTATGATCGTGCTGTCTCAGCTGAGAAGCCCGATGGATGGAAAGAAATGGGCGATCTCCTCTGCCATCTCGCAAGGTATGATGAGGCCTTATCTGCATACAGGCGGGCACTTCACTTCTCACCTGATGATCACGGACTCATCAACAGATGTGGTACTGCACTTGTACATCTTGGGAGATACACGGAGGCCGTATCCAGTTATGAACGGGTAATGCACCACAATTCCCATGATCCGGAACTATTTCGTCGCTATGCGTCGGCCCTCTACCATATTGGACGATATGATGAAGCACTACGGTACTGTACCTGCTGGCTTGAGGAACATCCTGATGATCATGAGGGATGGTATGGGCATGCCAGGGTTCTTGTTAAGGTTGGGAAGTATGATGATGCCTCATTCTCCGTTGAGCGTGCTCTTTCAGGGAGGCAGGATGATGTGAAGGTATGGTATCTCCGGGGCGTCATTCAGGGCAGGCTCGGCCGGTTTCCGCAGGCTCTCTCCTCGGCTGAGAAAGCGATCTCTCTTGACGACACCTATGCGGATGCCTGGGTGCTCAGGGGAACGGTTCTTCACCGGCTTTTGAAATATCAGGAGGCACTCCGTTCACTTGATCATGCCCTCGCCCTCACCCCCGGGGATGGTGGTTCCTGGTATATCAGAGGTACGATTCTGAGAAGCCTGGGCCGGTTTGAGGATGCGGTACTATCATTTGAACGATCTCTTGATATCCATCCGGGGAGTGCTCTTGTGCTGCATGCCCGTGCGGTGCTGTTGCATCAGCTAGGCAGATACGAAGAGGCTGTGAAATCAAGTGAGAAA
The DNA here is from genome assembly GCA_013329165.1 of Methanocalculus sp. Taxonomy (GTDB): domain Archaea; phylum Halobacteriota; class Methanomicrobia; order Methanomicrobiales; family Methanocorpusculaceae; genus Methanocalculus; species Methanocalculus sp9912u. The sequence continues at coordinate 3,529 of DUKV01000037.1, forward strand.
GCCCTGAGTATTGATCCCGGTTTTTATCAGGCCTGGCAGGCTCATGCACATGCACTTCTCCGTCTTGGACGAAATGAGGAGGCACTCAGATCACTTGAACGGGCTATCGAGGGTGTGCCTGATCGCCACAGACTCTGGTATGCACGAGGGAGGGCTCTTGTGGCTCTTGAGCGGTTTGATGAAGCTCTCCGCTCATTTGAAAAAGCCTATGAATTACAGCCGGAGCGTGCGTATATGGAAGAGATTCGGCGGTGCCGGCAGAAAGCCGCCTGAAATCTCTTTCTCCTCTCTCCATATTGTCTGAAAATCACTTTCACTGCTCTATGACTCTTCGTCAGCATCCTCCCTGTACAGGCTCAGGTGATCCTCTGGTATCAAGCTACTCACTCTCAAGATGAATTCGTGCTTTTTCAATCTCCTTCATCTCTTCTGCTGAGATCTCTGGGTACCTGAGGTCAAGGCGGCTGATAGCACGGACAATTATGTCTGCAACAAGCGTCCTGGCGACCCATTTGTAATCTGCCGGGATCACGTACCACGGTGCATCATCTGTACTTGTCTGGAAGATCGCCTCTTCATATGCTGCCTGATAATGGCTCCAGTACTGCCGCTCAGTCAGATCTGAGAGGGAGAATTTCCACTGCTTCTTCTCTGTCTTCAGTCTGGATAAAAGGCGTTCTTTCTGCTCTTCCTTTGAGATGTTGAGGAAGAATTTCAGTATAATTGTGCCGTTTGCATGATGATGCCGTTCAAATGCCCTGATATCTTCATATCGCGCTTCCCAGAATGCATCAGATCCATATCCCGGTGGGAGCTGCTGCTCCTCCAGGATAACCGGATGGACTTTTGGGACGAGTACATCCTCATAGTAGGAACGGTTAAAGATCCCGATCTCTCCCCGGCGGGGCATGGCTTTCCAGAAACGCCAGAGGAAAGTATGGTGGAGCTCATCGTTTGTCGGCACACCGAAACTCATCACCCGGCACCCCTGCGGGTTCACACCCGACAATACATGTTTGATCGTGCCGTCTTTTCCTGATGTGTCCATTCCCTGGAGGATCACCAGGATTGAGTACTGTTTATCTGCCCAGAGCAGCTCCTGTGCTTCTGCAAGCGCTGCCCTGCTCTCTTCAAGTATCTCCGCAGCCTGCTCCTTCACTGCCTCTTTGCCTGCCTCCCGGAGTGCATTGCTCTGTGCCCATCCTGTATAAAAATCTGTAAGTTTGAGTTTCTTTCCAGGCTTGACGAGCAGCCTCTCCAGATACTTTTCCTCAATCATCTTCTTTCATCATCCCCGCTGGTACTCAGACTCTACCTTATAGAAAATAAAGAATCGTTATGGTGATGTGTGAGAGGGTGGTTCTTCTGACTGACTGGATCTTTCAATTTTTGAGATATGCAGAGCTTTATATGGTTAATCTTCCTTTTAATCTTCATGGATCTCAAGCATCTTCATTGTCCGGAGTGTGGCGAGCAAACACTGAATGTAGAGCAGCCTTCAGACAATGAGATCTGGATCAAGTGCAGTACCTGCGGCCTCTTCATGGGTCTTTCAGAAGAGGAATGGCATCATATTCACAACTCACCACATCTTGAAAAGAAGATTCGGACTCTCTATGAGAAAGATCACCCGAATATGACAACCGGCCACCCCTGCAGGCTTTGCCAGAAGTGTCACAAAGGAGGCGTTGGAGGTATCTGTAACAGCTGCCTCTATAAGGCCTTGATCATCCTTCTGATCATCCTGGTGATCGGTTCATTTATCGTCTGGTTTGGTATCTTCTGAAGATACTTAGCCCCGGATCAGAACTCGCCGTCCTGTTCAAAGCTTCTGTTGAAACGGATGGCGAGTTCTGCTTTATAGAGCTCCTTGCCCAGATATGCGGCATGACCCAGGAGTGAAACCCAACCTCTCTCCTCGATTATCGAGAAGATTTGCCTCCAGTCATGTGACTTAATTGCAACTCCCATTCTTTCTGCAATGATCTCCTTTCCGTCTATTCCTATCCTGAAGTTTCCACATGGGTCATAGGTGAGCGTTTTTTCTGATGCGCCAGCCTCATGTAGTGTTTTATATAATACAGGTGGTTCCTGCCGCCTGCGTTTCTCCTTGATGACGAAGAGATGAAGGCCGAGATCTTTTGGATATGTCCGGCCTTTCATCAACGCCATCATCATCGTCGCTCTTCTCATCTCTGCAACCGATCCAAGCGTTTTATCCGAGTGTTCGCTGGTGAAGATCAGTGCTGCCCCGATCTCCTGTGCCATTGCAGCAAGGAGTGCATTCGCGCCGGGCGAGTCGGCGTCTATGAGCTCCACCACGTTCCCTGCGCCAAAGAAGAGTGGATAGGATGTTTCTGTTTCTGCCATATGTGCAAGTGCCCTCACCAGTCCTGATCCGGCTGGCGGGAGGAGCGGATCCGCAATGATGCCCTCAATGCCAGATGCTTCAGCAGCTGAAATGTTTGCAGCGAGTCCTGCTTCACCCGGTACCACCACCGCCGCCACCCCTGCACGGGCGATATCAGTTCCGATCAGGGGAATATTCTCCTCCTGAAGAGAGAGGATCAGATCCGCTCTTACAAGGGCGGCTCTGATCAGCTCCGGATCCTGGGTGTCTGCTGCGAGTGGTCCGTCAATTCCTTCCAGAAGAGAGAAGGTGGCTGCCACATCCTCCGGTATGGCATCGAACCCAAAGCCGAGATCAACAATATCCGCTCCTGAAGAGAAGAACCGAAGTACTGCAGTCCGGATATCGGGATGGCGGTGTGCATCCATGATCTCGGCAACCACCTTCATCCTGCTCCCGCCGCCGATCTTTATCCCCCGTACAAAAAAATCGGGTTCTGCTGCCTCCTCAATCTCTTTCAGGGTATCAAGTGCCCGATCGCGCTTCATCACAGCAATCAGGTCATCTGCGGGAGTTGTCCGGGAGAGCTGGATCTGGCCGACTGCGGGGAGGATCATACCGAGATCTGCGGCATGGCGAGGTCCAAGTAAGACAAAGACTCCTGTCTCTTTCTCGACGGCAGAAAAATCTGCGGTGCACATCCCCGAGACGATTACAAAGTCATATCGATCTTTTTTGATCAGTTCCGTGAGCCGCTCCGGTGATATGAATGATGCCACCTCACCGATGACGGCAACATCACAGTCATGGCCGGATTCTTCGGCAGCTTCCCTGACAATCGCTTCTGTCTGGGTACCGGTTACAAGCAGGATCCGCATAGCGGTATGGTTGACGTGAGGTTACTTGAAGGTGGCGAAATTTTCATCTGGATTTCTCCAAATAATGATATCGCTGGTATGGTAGCTAAAAAAGAAATGGTGTCTTTGGTCTGTTAAGACGAGATCTTCTTCGCCATTGTGAGCCCCGCATCATATGCAGAATCCATCTCGCTTTCATCAGGTACAAACTGGATCTCAAATGTTCCGGTAATGGTAAATCCGGCGGTCTTCAGTTCCTCGGCGACGAAGGCCGGAGCTCCCCCACGCCCTCCCATGGATCCAAAGGTGAGGGCATACCGCTCCCCTGTTCTATCGAACCTGAGTCCTTTGAGGTAGTACAGGAGATCTCCAATACTTGGATATGGCATATCGTTGATTGTGGGAACACCGACCATGATCGCTTTCGACTCAAGGATATGCTTGACGATCTCAGATCGCTCATCTTCGTGAAGGTTGAAGATCTTCACATCCGCTCCACCTGCCATAACGCCTTCTGCGAGGGCATGGGCAAGTTTCTGAGTTGATCCATGCATGGTATCATAGATGATGGTTACCTTCTTCTTCATTGAACTCCCGGTTGCCCATCCGATATATGCATTGATCACCAGCGATGGATCAGTCCAGATCTGGCCGTGTGAGGGTGCTATCATCTTTACCCTGGAGAGGAGGTCCAGATCTGTCAGCTCTTTTGCCTTCTTCAGAAAGAGGGGCGTCAGGGGGACGATCAGGTTGGCATAGAACTTCTGGGTTGCATCCATCAGGATCGTCTCCGGAATGTCGGTATCGTACCTGCCGGTGAAGCAGAGGTGCTGGCCGAAGGCATCATTTGGGAAGAGTATCCCTTCTTCTGCATAGAGCGTGAACATCGAGTCCGGCCAGTGCAGGAGAGGAGCCTGTACAAATGCCAGTGTCTTCCCCCCGATATCGAGGGTGTCCCCGGTCTTCACATGCCGGAACTCTGCCCCTTCAAGGCTCCGGTAGTGCCGCAGAAGTCCTTTTTTACAGATCTCGGTACAGTAAATCGGTGCATGTGGGAACCGTTTGTGGATCTCGGGGAGTGCCCCTGAATGGTCCTTTTCTGCATGGTTCTGGATGATGATGTCTATTGTTTCAGATCTTCCCTCTGCGGCACATGCATCTCTGATCCGTCCCCACATCTGTGCAGACTGACCCGGGTAGACATTGTCAATCAGGACCGTCTTCTCACCAAAGACCAGGTATGCATTATATGACGTTCCATCGAGGGTATACCCATGGTATGTTCGGATATCCCAGTCAAGGGTGCCTACCCAGTAGACGCCCTCTGCAATCTTTTCTGCTTTTGCTTTCATAGGATTCAACTCATTCGTATTTTTACGAATGTTCTTTTAGTTACGAACTATTATAAGGATTCCGAAATCTATCTGAATCTCAAAAAACGACAAAATATATGATTTTTCCGTTAAAAACACTATAACAAGCTTCCGTTAAAAACACTATAACAAGCGAAGAGATGAGCCCCATGGTGATATGAACCCAGTCGAGGTATCCGGACAGCACTATCCAGAAGAGGAAGAGGATTGCTGCTGTGAGGATGATGCCGATTGGATCGCGTCCGGGCATAGGGTGATCTCGTCTGTTGGTGTTGAAAAAGGTATTGATGGTAGCTAAAGGGACTCTCTCCATCTCTCAATGCCTTATTAACCCAGATCAATATGTTTTTCTAAGGGTGAAACCACTAATGAAATTGAAAGTGTTTTCATGGTATCATCTACGCTCACAAATGAAGAGAAACGTGTTAAGATCTATACTATTGAGCAGATTCCAACCCGAGCCCATGATGTGACGCCTGATACCCCTCTGGAATGCCTGAATCTGAATTGGACTGAAAAGGATCTCCCTGAGAGGGAACGGACAAAACATGTTCATCGCCTTCATCCATATCTTGGAAAGTATATCCCGCAACTTGTTGAGATTTTTCTTAGAAAATATTTCTCGAGGGGACAGACTGTTCTCGATCCGTTCTCTGGATCGGGAACGACGCTTGTACAGGCAAATGAGCTTGGTATAAACTCAATTGGGTTTGATATATCTGCATTTAATGTTCTTCTGGCACGGGCAAAGACACAGGAGTACGATCTTACAACGATGAAGCGTGAAGTTCTCGATATTCTTAATCAGGTTCAATCGGCAACACAGGTGGACTCTGCACAGCGCCGGTTGTGGTTTGAGTGCACACATGGCCCCTATCTTTCAGATGAGAATAATGAGTATCTTGAGAGGTGGTTTGCACCAAAAGCACGTGAGGAGTTGCTTACCTATCGCTACTTTATCGAGGCGGGGGATTATCAGTACAAAGATCTCCTCAAAATAATCCTCTGCCGTTCAGCCCGCTCAGCGAGGTTGACAACACATTTTGATCTGGATTTTCCAAAGAAACCAGTGACTGAACCATATAAATGCTATAAACATAATCGGATCTGCCAGCCAACACAGGAAGCCTTCAAATTTTTAAAACGATACAGTAACGATACAATCAAGCGCGTCTCGGATTATGCTTTACTGAGAACTGGAGCAAGCGTGGATGTGTATCATGATGATTGCAGAACAGTCGATTTTCCAAAGGTTCATGGAGTTATAACCAGCCCTCCATATGTCGGATTAATCGATTATCATGAGCAGCATGCGTATGCATATAATCTCCTTGGTCTTGAAGATAAACGGGTACAAGAGATTGGCCCAGCTGTCAATGGTAAGAGCAGATCTGCAAAAGAAGCTTATCAAAAGGATATTTCTGAGGTATTCAGGCGGATTCTCCGTTCAATGCATGATGATGGGAGATTAATTGTCGTTGCCAATGATAGTGCTGATCTCTATGGTGACATCGCTGCCTCATTGGATGTTGAAGTTGAGAATATTATCGAACGTCATGTTAATCGGAGGACTGGTAGGCGAGCCGGTGAGTTTTATGAATCAATATTCATCTGGCGGAAAATGTGAATGGAGTTTTTACGATGGTTGAATTAAAAGAGATGAAAGATGCTATTCAAGGAGTCATTCAGGAATTAATGGATAGTATCATGGATAAAGTTCTTTTTAAAGATCCCTTTTTAAAAGATGTGCATCTCTCCACAAAACCCCTCTATGCAGCGCTTGTTCCAGATGAGATATTTAAAGGATCTCATTTTGAACGAAGATTTGTCACACCTTTTGGGAAAGTCTGGGAGAAATTGGCTGTAGTTGCGGCAACTCATGGTCTTGGATATGCTGAGATGGGTTACCGTATTGATGGGTCTATACCGGAGGGTCAACTTCAGCGTATCTCGGAAGTTCTCAATACATTAGAACACTCGAAGAAAAATAAAGGAAAAACAGCCCCAAATTGGGAGAGTGAACTTTCTTACATAAAGCAAGGAAAAGGCGAATCCATCCCAGTATCAGTGATCTGTGATCTCTATGTTGAAGATCAATCCACAAACAGACGATATGCATTTGAAATAAAGGCGCCATTACCCAATAGTGACCAGACGAAGGTCAGCAAAGAAAAAATCCTCAAACTCCACTGCATGGAGCCACAAGTTGTGGATGGCGCATTCTTTGCATTGCCCTATAATCCCTATGGCAAACGTGAAGATTACGCGTGGAGCTTTCCATTTCGATGGTTTGATATGAAGCATGATGATGTTGTTTTAATCGGCGATGAGTTCTGGGATACTATTGGTGGCTCTGGCACATACACATCCTTTATATCAGCGGTCAATGAGATTGGGATTGAGTATAAGGAGCGTATCTACAGGGAATATCTTGGTATTGAACCTCCTGCCGCATATGATCCTGAAGATGCACTGCTGCATGAGCCACTACCTGAATATCATACAAAGAAAAAAAATTGAGCGTACCTTCATTCATTATAATTTTTATGCATTTTTTTATATTAATTAATTATCTACTTCTTCCACCGTTTCAGTTCCGGAAGGAACTCCCCGGTCATCTTCCGTGCTTCTGAATAGGGCATAATGCCCGCCTCATCGATCTTCTGCGCAGAAAATTCAATCATCTCTTCGAGGGTAATTGATTCATCAACGAATGCCCCGTTCTGGTAGCAGTAACTGCAATACTCTTCTGACTTTGAGCCGTCCTTTTCTGTTCCAAAGTGCACAGGCTCGCTCATCGGCACACCACAACTCTGGCAGAATGGTCCCTCTGGAATCTCGTTCATACCGGGTTTTCTGTCTTTTCTGGTAATAAACATTACAGATGATTGATGCCGGTTCTTTGTCCAGAGGGCTTCTCAGATTGATGACCTGGCTCACTCCGATCCATCAACTTCTGTTCAGCATCTCGCATCAGTATTTTTATCTCTCAGATCAATGTCAGTACTGGTGAAAGAAGATGATTGAATTCATTATCGGCGGGATACTTGTCATCCTCGCAATAGTCATTGTTCTCTGGTTTGTCAGTATCTATAACAAATACTATCGCCTGAAGAACGCATCCGAGGCAACACTCGGCCAGATCAAGGTCGCCATGAAGAAGCGGCTTGATATGATCGATCAGCTCCTCGGATCAGTGAAGAGCTATGCTGAGTTTGAGAAGAGTACACTTGAATCGGTCACAAAGATGCGTGCATCCGTCGGATCTGCGGGCCCCGGAGATCTCAATGCTATTGAAGCGGGGTCGCGGAGTGTGCTTGGCCGCCTCTTTGCAGTGATGGAGAATTACCCGGATCTGAAGACCTCCCAGACTGTGAAGGATCTAATGGATTCAATTAAAGGACTGGAAGATGAGATCGCCCGCCACCGGTATACCTTCAACAATATCTCACAGCAGTTCAATACCATGCTCCAGACGATTCCATCGAATATCGTCGGAAACATGATCGGGATGATCAAGCTCGAGTACCTCGAATTCCAGGACGAAAATCTGGAAAAGGCCCCGAAGATCGAGTTCTGAGGTTTCTTTATGGAAGAGAAGAGACTGATTGCACTCCTGTTTGCGGGAACCCTGCTGCTTGGCCTCTCTGTCATCGGCGTGATGGGGTTCTTCTCCGGCGGTGCAATCGATTATAGCGGGGATCTCATCGTCGAGTCATATGAGGTGACCTGGCAGGAGAATGGGGCGCTCACCGAGCGATACGTCTATTCGGTGCGCTCATCGCAGGAATACCGGATGTTGTATCGTAACTGGAACGCCCCTCTTATCTTTGGAGATACTATCTCCAGCCAGCCTCACATCCGCCTCATTGAGGCATCGGCACCGGAGGGGACTGTTCCTTATCTGAAGACAGGCACCGGCAGTATCCATCTCTTTTCAGGGGATACTCCCCGTGCCCGGTCACTCGTCTCTGATCTTGCCTACCCAAATGAGGTTGGCATTGTCAATCCGGACTACTTTGTTCCGGGCGACTATGTTGTTGAGTATACCTACCAGATGGTGCCGCCGGTTGAGTACGACAGCGATGCGGTGCATATCAACCTGATGTTTGCAGACGAGCATATTCCCTACAAGGATGTCACCATTACGCTCATATCTGACAAGATAACTGATGTGTATGCTCATCCCCCTATCTACGAGATAACCCGTGGTGATGGGATGATTATGCTCACCGGAAGCTCCCCTTCAAATGAGCGGATCGAGGTTGAGTTCCTGATGAGCCCGGATGCAGCAGATTCGGTTTCCGGGATCAAAACCTATGTCGAAGGGATCCGTGAGAAGACCGAATCTGCTAACAATTCCTATCTCTTCGGCTTCTTTATTGCAGATATCCTTCTGTTGATCGGAAAAGTTCTGGTTGTTCTGACACCGTTTGTGCTTCTCAGCCTGTACATCCTGTATGGGAGGGAGAAGGAATATACCGTCCCCGAATACCTCAGTACTGTTCCTGATGAGACGATGCCGCCCTGGCAGGTGAATCTGATCTTCAATAAGGATGCGTTCTCCTCAGATGAGAACGGTTTCTATGCAACCCTCCTCGATCTCCACCGGAAGAAGAAGATCGAGATCAGGGAGAACCCGGATCAGAAAGGGGTGAAAATCCGGCTTCTTGAAGAGGAAGGGGATGATCAGTATGAGCAGAAGGTGATGAACTTCATCAGCCTGAATTCAGATGAATCCGGTGTTCTTGATACCGGCTACTTCGAAGCAGTTGCAGAACGGGCACAAAGTTCCACTGCAGAGGAGCATATTGCCATACGGCTCAAGGAGAACATAAATGACCTGATGACGATGACCGATGAGCGGATCTCAGGAACCTATGCCGTGGATGGAAGGGGAACCCCGGCCCTTCTCCTGTTCGGCGCAGTCGGCTATATCCTCATTGTCATACTGGCATTCCTCTTTGCAACCGACACCGAAGGGGCGCTGCTGGCTGCAATTGTCCTTGGTGTCGTAATGGCAGTACAGGCGGGGGTTGCAGTGGCACTCCCCTCAACGATCTTTGGTCACTGGAAAGATGACTACTATAAGACGAAACTCGAATGGAAGGCATTCAGACGTTTCCTCTCTGATATGAGCATGATCCGGAAGTACAGCCCCGATGATATGAATATGTGGGGAATATGGCTTATTTACGGCACAGCGCTTGGTGTTGGCGATAATGTTCAGAAGGCGATGAAGGAGCTGAAGGTGGATGTTTCGGAGTCCGGGTACTATGTCCCGACCTATTTCTGGTTCATGGGCTTTTATTCGATCAGCAGATTCTCCCCGCCCTCACAGGCAGGCGCAGGTGGTGGAGGATTCGGTGCCGGTGGCGGCTTTGGCGGTGGAGGAGCAGGAGGCCGGTAAGCTCCTCCTCTCCTCTGATTGCCACATTTCTACCTCTTCTTTTCTGCACCTATTTTTATTGAAACGATGCTCTCTGCGAGTCTCTTTTGTTCTGCATCATCAGGAGGAATTTTTCCAATGATGTTGATCAGTTCCGGTTCGCTGATGATATGATTTAAGGGAAAGACGGATTCGCCGTGAATGGTGATGGTGGAGAATCCGGCATCGCGTACACATTTCAGATATTCTTCCTTCAGGAGAGCTCCGGAGACACAGCTGGTATAGAGAAGAGACGACTCTCTCAAGGCGTCCGGGAGCGGGGCCGTGAGGACGATATCTGAGACGAGCAGGCGTCCGCCCGGGCGGAGTACCCGGAATATCTCGGAGAAGACCTGTGGCTTGTCAACCGAGAGGTTGATGACACAGTTTGAGATGACGACATCAACTGACGCATCGGCGACCGGCAGGTGCTCTATCTCGCCGAGCCGGAACTCCACGTTGGTATATCCTCCGTCTTCAGCATTTTTTCTGGCTTTTTCAAGCATATCAGGGGTCATATCGATACCGATGACATGGCCGGCCGGGCCGACTTTTTCGCTTGCGAGGAAGCAGTCAAAACCTGCACCCGATCCGAGATCCAGCACGGTCTCCCCCTCTTTCAGTGATGCAATCGCCACCGGGTTCCCGCATCCAAGCCCGAGATTGGCCCCTTCCGGAACCGCCTGCTGCTCTTCTTCTGAATAACCCATTGAGGCGGAGACTGATTGTGGATCCTGTCTGCCATCGCAGCACCCGGGACCACATCCAAACTCTCCTTCACGGGCGACCCTGCCATATCTCTCACGAACCTGCCTTCTGGTGCTTTCTCTGTCAGTCACAGTTTTCAACTCCTCAGTGTCTCATTATCTTCTGTTCTGCATATCTTCTGTTCCGGGTGAACAAGCGAGGTGATGTAGCTGTCAAGATGGTCTTTTTTGATCAGGGTAATGCAGCAGACGGATCCTTTCCTTTCAGAAAAGACGACTGCAAAGCGATCACCCGGTCTGATCCCTGCCCGTTCCCGGAGCTCTTTTGGGAGCACCATCTGGCCGCGGGCGTCGATGGTGACGATCCCCTCAACCGAGCAGTCGCAGGGGTTTTCATGCCCATTACTGCTCTTCGCTCCCTGACTATGTTCTGTCATTCTCTAGAGAGTAGTTGGAGATGCTGGAATATACATATTCCGCAATTTCAGAAAAATAAGTAAAATCAGATCTCGACGTCAGGAAGATCTCCACTCCGGCAGACGCAGGCCTTAGGTGGTGAGTGGTAGTGCGATGAGTACCTGTATCAGCACCCCCATTCCGATGATAGAGAGCTGAATGATTATTGATGCGCCGGGCTCTGGCAAGATGGATAGAAGATCAGAATACGCGGGATTCATAACTCCCTGTGCCGAAAGTACTGGTATGATCCTTGAAGAGACGCTCATCTTTGGTTCAGAGGAGGACGCGGATGCATTCTGTGCTTTTGCTAAAGAGAAAGGGATTGCTGTAAAAAAGTCATTCCGTGGGGTTGCGATAACAGAGGATATCGTCATCTGCAGCCTTGATGGTTTTATCGACTGGTATTCAGAGATGATTGATGCCAATTCTGAAGATACGAAAACATTCTCCGGAGGTGTGATTTCACTCCTTAAACGTCACGTGAATCTTCTTGAAAGGACACGGGCGAAACTGGATGAGCTCCTGGATGGGAAGGAGATTGGTGATGTTATTTACACCATCGAGACGGTACAAAAGGCAATACTCTCCCTCCTCACCCTCCCAGAAAAGGATGCAGAGGCACTCGGTGATCTTCCTGAGATGAATGATGTCTGGATTCCAATTGAGGTCATGATGAAAGACAATGATCTGGTTGTCGAATCGCCAGAGGGGTACCGCCTTAGCAGGAAGGTTGATCCAGGCACACTCCTCTACCAGAATACGCTTGTGTCATATGAGGATGTATTTATGGATGCTGGGGAATCGCATGGTGCAACATTCTCGGCAAACTACTCGATCGATTCCGAATGTGTTGTGACGGCCGGACCCGGGATCTACCTGCTTGATGACCAGGATCGGATCTTCGATCTTCTTGACTCCCTCGCAGTGGATGAGGTGTCTCTCGATCTCTTCTATGAGAACTATACTCCAAAGCGGCAGATTGTTCTCTCTTTGCTTGACCTGATCGGCAGAAAGAACGTCCTCTCTCTGACTGAGATCAGTGCCGGTATGGCAAAGTACAATTCTTCTCCTGATACTGCCGATCCGGGCTTTCAAATCCGTCTCTCCCCTATCATGGTGAAGCTGATCGTAACCGAGCTGATAAAGGCAAAGATTCTCATCGGCCCTGAGAAGAAGATTCGGCTCGGAAAAGGAAGTCCTGGAAGGTGATGAAGCTGGTCTCATCACAATCCCAGATCGTTCTCTTTGTGATGGGGGCTCGCCTATGATACCCGATACCACCCTGATCTATCTGGTTCTGTATGCGGTGCTGAATATCTTCTCGTTCCTTACCTTTGCAGATGACAAGCTGAAGGCAAAGAACAACTCATGGAGGACGAGCGAGAAGCGGCTTTTGATCTATGCCTTTGTCGGGCCTATCGGTGCTCTGGCAGGGATGAAACTCCTCCGGCACAAAACGCATAAAATTAAATTCAAAATTGTGTATGTTTTTCTTCTGCTGCATATTCTGGTGATCGGGTATTATCTCATGCCCTTTCTAACCGGATGATTGCGCAGAAAATGAGCATCTGAAAAATGGGTATATGAAAAAGGGTACATTGTTCAGTAGAACAACATCCCTTATCTGTTTTCTATCATCTCAAAGATCTCCGGCCGCCATGCGGGATCCACAATGCTCAGAATAATGGCATCCGTGGTGCCGGTATTTTTAATCTCCTTTGGCTTACCCGGTGGGAAGAGTGCTGCGTGTCCGGCTGTAATCGTGTAATCCTCTCCGTCACCTGCACGAATTTCAATCCTCCCCTCCAGGACATAGATCAGATCGGTTGACCCTGTAAGTCTGTTTCCAACAATGTTGCCGCCGGGGCGTATCTGTGCATATGCTACGCTATAGTTGATTGGAATATCCATCTCAGGCATCAGCACGGGATTGATGAGGGTGTAGATGAGCGTCCCGGTATCATAATCCCACTCGATCCCGCTCGCCGGATCTGAGATGATGATCGGATCTGAAATTGTGGAATTCTGGAGTGGGACGAGGTCATCACCCCGGATATCGATAGCAAATGAATACTGGGGCTGGTTTGCCGAGAGGTACCGGAGATCGTCCTCTCCTATACTTTCTATCGACTGGAGCACCCCCTCGGGGAGGAGAATGATCTCCCCTGCGGTTGCCTCAACCGTTCTGGAATCGCAATGTACCCGGGCAACTCCGTCGATCAGATAGACGAGTTCGGAGGTCCCAAGGAGCCGGTGTGGTGGTGTGGCATTTCCGGGAGGGATGGTAACACCTCTTCCCTATTCGACATAACCCCAGGAATACGATAGGGTCAGAATAGAGATATATTCTCATGTGTGCCAATGCTCTAGTATGCAAAAACATTCCGGAATGTACCTTACATTCTTCTTTCAGGCATTAATCGCTGCAAATGCCCTCTATGCCTTTTATTTCCATCTGTATCAGTCCATGTTCCTGGCTATCATGGCATTTATCGTCACGTTTGTTCCGACACTTGTTGCACAGAGGTTGCGGCTCCAGCTTCCCTGGTTTCTCTTCTTTTTGGTTGCACTTTCACTCTGGTTCCATACTGCCGGGCATATCCAGGAGTATTATCTGGTGTTCTTCCCCTATTACGATAAGATAGCCCACCTTGTTTCAGGTATCACAGTTGCCCTGCTTGGGCTCCTTGGGGTTATTTTTCTTGATCTCTACTGGAAGATGAAATCCACTCCTGTCTTTATCATCTTCTTTACAGTCATTTTCGGAATGGCATTCGGTGCTTTCTGGGAGATCATTGAATTTGCGATTGACCATGTCATCGGCGGTTCCCTCTCAGGACCAATGCAGTTTGATCTGAATGACACGATGTGGGATATGATCTTTGTCCTGATAGGATCCTGTATTTCTGCAATTTATGGTATCGTATGGTTCAGAACCAACACAAAAGAATCAATTCTGTCCAAGGAAGAGTGAATACTCTGCAGGAGGCTTTGGTGGCTGCTTCCCATCTGCATGGTACTCGCAGGTATCGTGGCAATCTGTGCCGGCCTCTTTCCTGAAACACCCGGCCTTCCCCATTATCTCTCGACACTGACAGCCTTCCTCTTTTGGGGGGATTGCGGCGATTATCTCATCCCAACAGGTCAGGATGCCAGTTGCTCCCCTCTTCATTCTCCTTGGGGCGGTCACGCTTCTGACACGTGTGCTGGAGATCGTCGGTTTGTCATTTGGGCTTGGGCACGGAGTATAGAACCGATGATTGCGTATACATGCGATCATCATCTGGGAGATTGCGTTTGCCGGGTGGTTTGCGGGGAAAGCAGAAGAAATGGTGTGACTGGTCTGAAAAAAACAGGATACTATTTCCTCACACAGACCTCGTTATCAGGGAAACGCGGCTCTGCTCCCTGCACCGGATAATATCCTGCCCTGATGCAGAACTGATCTCCGGTCAGGATATCAATGATTGTAAATGTCGCCTGATATTGTCCCTCTGATGCCCTGACTTCACGTGTGGTGATTGTGCCTGTTTCGGTGACGGTGATCACCCGTCCATCCGGCATAATTGTCGGCTCATCCGGAATGGTTGCAGGGAGGAAATTATCTTTCATCTCAACAACCACAATCGATCCATCCGGGAGATCGGTGGTACCCCTGACGATCAGATCTGCCTGCACCACCCCGGGAGCATAGTTGAAGGTAACCTCATGGGTGAGGACAGGGTCAGGTCCGGCTATTCCTCCGGGTGTCTGGGGAGATTCTTGTTCATCTGCACATCCGGCAGCACAGACCAGTGCAATGATAATGACTCCTGCAAGGAAACAGGCAACCTCTCTCTTCATAGTAACCAGATCTGCAATTGGGGATGATAAAAATTGCTGTTGAATGAATATGCTGCCCATTCACTCTGATATTGGTTACGCACTCGTTATCTTCTGGTTCATATGAAGGCGAAACCTCAATACTAATCATGATTAGTACTAATTATGATTAGGGAGTTCGTAGGCCGCGAGACTGAGCTCGCCATCCTCGAAGAGGAGTGGAAGAAAGATGGCGGGCGGTTGATCATCCTCTACGGTCGCCGTCGGGTTGGTAAAACCCGCCTCGTTACAGAGTTTATTCGGGAGAAGAAAGGATTTCTCTACTTCGCCGATGATACTGTACCTCAAATACAGTTGCGACGATTCCAGGATGCAATAGCAGGGTTCTTTTTCGATCCTCTCCTCCCCTCGCTTGAGCTTACAAATTGGGAACAACTCTTCACATATCTGGCTGGAAAAAGCCCCACTGAGCGCCGGTACTTTGTCATCGATGAATTTACCTACCTGATTAAGAATGATCCGTCCATCCTCTCTGCCCTCCAGAAAGCATGGGATACTGCCCTCTCAGAATCCAATTGGTGTATTATACTCTCGGGATCGATGCTTGGCCTGATGACTGATACAGCCCTCTCATATACCTCTCCTCTCTACGGACGGAGAACCCGTGATATGCTCCTTTCAGCGCTTAAGTTCTCTGATGCCCGAAAACTTCTCCCCACACTCTCCTTTAAGGATGCCCTTAAGGTTCACCTGACTATCGGAGGAATTCCCGAGTACCTTCTCAAAGCAGGCGACTATAATAACTATGCCACCTTCGTTGAGCGTGAATTCTTCAACAGATATGGGTACTTCTATCGGGAGCCTTACTACCTCCTTTCACAGGAATTCCGTGAGCTGAAGACCTACCAGGCTATCCTTAATGCCATTGCGATCGGGAATACATCTGCCGGCACCATCTCACAGTTCTGCAGTATGGATGCCCGCCATATCTACCCCTACCTTGAGGCGATGATCCGGCTCGGGTTCATCGAAAAGGAACTCCCCCTCCTCGGGAGTAAGCGTCAGGGGTTGTACCGGATCAAGGACAGCGTCTTTGACTTCTGGTACAATTTCATTAATATACGTCGGCAGGAGATCGAGACAGAGAACTATTCTGCTGATACTATTGATATGAACCCCTATTTTGGCAAACAATTCGAGGTCTTCGTTCGAAATGAGTTTGCACGCACCTTTCTGCCGGGGTATTCCATAGGGCGGTGGTGGTATAGAGGTGAGGAGGTTGATCTGGTTGCTGTCAGGGAGAATGATGGGAGTATCGCCATTGGAGAATGCAAGTGGGGAAATCTCACTGAGCAGAAGGCTCGTCTTGTCCTTTCGCGACTTATCCGGAAAGCAGAGGATATCCGGCATGAAAAGTACCCAAATGAGCGTTTTATCCTTATCGCTGGTGGGATAGAGGGGAAGGATCGTCTCCGGGCAGATGGTTTCCTCGTCTATGATTTAATGGATATTGAAGCGATGTGTTAATGTCAACGGCGGGAATCCGAATACACAAGTTAGGCGTCTGCAAGGAGATATGAAGTGATCATCCCGGTCACACCACTCTTCTGCCCTTTTCACACTTGTAACTCTGTTTACTCACGGTCCACTCAGGCTAATCTTGTCACTCTGTACACGGTATTGATGAGGAAAATGAAAAATACCACGATTGCAAAGACCGAAATATAGAATCCGGTTCCGCTGACTCCTGTTGCAATGTTGTAGATATTTACCAGAATTACAATGATGCTGCCCGCGATGATGATCAGATCGGATTTTTTGAAGTTCATATGCAGTATTGTATCCAAAGGATAATACTTTGCCTCAGGGTTCGGGTTAGAGTATAGATGCCGCTCTTCGCCAGATAGGGGGATCAGCTGCAAAAGACGAGAAATAATACAACCGCCCGCCGGAAATGACCGGGAGGCGAGGTGAATTCAGAGTGTCACTTCCACAACCCGGGAGCTTTTGGTTTGAAGAAGATCTTCATTGTGAACCTCAACACAGGCAACAATGGCATCTTTTATATTTTCGAGAGCCTCATCAACCGTTTCACCCTGTGAATGACATCCGGGGATTGCCGGGCAACTGACATTATAGCCTCCATCTTCCGCATCTTCCCGAACCACTACTTGAAAATTCAACATATCTACCACTCTCTTATTTGGTTTGCCGCCCAGCAATGGGTAATGGATTGCATGACTTGAGTTAAGGAGATCGGGTACCCCACATCATTTATCATCCTGTTAATTTCCATCATATTTTCGCCCTTTTTCTGATCGTGCCATGAAATGTATCAAAAGCTTTATGTTATTGTAGTGTTTATATGACACTACGATGACCTGGATTCGGCGTATGAAAAAGGGGGACAAGGTATACCTGTGTGAATACCGGAGTGTCAGAGAAGGGAAGAAGGTCCGGAGCGAGTTTGTCAGATACCTTGGAGTCGAAGGTGACCAGGAGAAGGTACCGCTCCCAAAGAAAACTATGATAGACTGGAAACCACCTGAGCGATCTGTTCGGGCAGGTGACGTGACCGTTCTCTGGTCAATTGCCAGTGAGATGATGATGCCCGAGATTATTGACCAGATATGCGGCCGTAAAGGACGGAGAAAAACCAATAGTCCGGGAAAACTTCTGACGTTGTGGGCGATTAACCGGGCGTTGGATCCTGAAAGTACAACCAATCTTGAAGAATGGATTGCGAGCACATCACTCCCTGAGTTGGCACAGTTATCTCCTAAGGGACTTGATAGAGATGCGTTTTATGCGGCTCTTGATTGTGTCTGCTCTGAGGATCCGGCAACAGGCCATCTCGTTAACAATACTCCGGCAATTGATGAATCATTGTATGCGAAATGGAGAGATCTTCACCCGATACCAAACGGAGAATCAGAGTTTCTGGCATATGATATGACATCGACCCTCACCTATGGAGCCAGCTGCCCTCTTGCTGAAAAAGGTCATAGTGCCGAGAACTGGCGACACCGGCAGTTCAACCTCTCTCTTTTGGTCTCCAAATACGATTCTCAGCCACTGGCTCATATGGTTCATCCCGGAAATCACTCTTCGATGACCACTATGCAGCACGTTATTCCTCGGCTGTCCGATTTTGCAATACATAATGGGACCATTATCTGGGATCGAGGAAATACCTCGAAAAAAACGGTTGTTGCATTGGAGAGGATGGGATGGAAGGTTGTGTGCGGTGTCCCAAAGATCTCAAATGAAGTGAAAAGCATCATTATGGCAACCGAGGTTCCGGAAGACCCCGAGTCTTTGGTTCCCTGCAGGAAGACCGGAGAGTTGTATGCATGTACGGCTGTGGCTCCGCTCTATGGCCGGGAACGGAAGGTGGTTATCTATACAAACGTCACAAAAGCGGCAAAATCGCTTATTCGGAGAAATAAAGCAATCTATGAGATTTCACATGAGTTAGATCAGCTGAGGGGTAAACGATCGTTCAAATCGCAAAGGGATCTGGCGAGTGCGATAAAATCGATTGTCAATGGCTGGAGCAGCTTTTTTACGATACAATACCCGGAAGATGAAAACCAGATCTCCTTCTCCTGGTCGCTGAATCAGAAAAGAGTTGATGATGCTAAAGCGATGGATGGAAAATTTCTGTTGTATGCAACAGATGAGACGTTTACCGCTCAGGAGATTGTCAGGATGTATCTTGAAAAAGACTTCATCGAGAAGGTTTTCAGGACAGTCAAGACAGATGAGGAGTTAAAACCAATCCGCCACAGATTGGAGTCGCGGGTCAGGGCCATATTTTTTGTCTGCACATTGGCGTACCGATTACTGGCTGCCCTTCGTTGGAAGATCAATTCATCGAATTCTCGATATGTGACGTTATCAGCAACTCAATTTCTCAGAAAACTTGGAAGGGTCGAGAAATTAGAGGTGGATTTTGGGAAAGAGTATGAGGTGTTCTATGTGAATGTGATGAAGGATCTCAGTGAACAGGTGGTAGCACTTGGTATGAACGACCTCTTTGCGACTCGAAGGTTTCTGAAGGAGTAGTGTACATAAACTCCGTAATTCAGGTCCATATGACCATGGACAATTTTTTGGTAATTACTCTTTAATGCCAGGCACATCAATGAAGAATTCTGCTGGATTTGGCGGTGATTATGGTTATGGACAAGAAGAGCCTTTTGCGTATAGCTACGGATCATCTGGTTCTAAGTATCCTACAGGTGCTAAAGATGGTATGATGGCTAATCTTGGTGAGGAATGGTATCATCTCCGCAAAGGTGATACAGTCAATGTGATGATTACACATATACCAAGCGGGCAGGTCATATTTCAGAAGAA
>DUKV01000023.1:0-3225 GCA_013329165.1 Methanocalculus sp.
AATCCAAAGAATTACTCACAAAAATTTTCCCGCCTCCTTTTCCATCTGATTTCGTGAAAATCCTATCAAAACAACTAAACGATGTAATTGATGATGCTGAAGCCCGCATAAACCGGCAAATTAGTGCTCACTGTATGGGAGAGAAGGGCGAGAAATGGCTTTCGCAAGGTGTCGATTATATATATGATGATGAATGTCCTTTCTGTGGACAAAGAGTTGATGCCAACGAATTGATCGCAGCCTACAGATCTCATTTCAATGATGCGTATCAAGAACTGAAAAAGGAGGTTGCTGAGCTCCCTCAGCAAATATTGGATTCAATAGGTGAAACCCCACTGAATAAATTACAACATATACATTCTAATAACCTAATTCTCTTTGAATTCTGGAAGCAGTTTGACCAAATATCTGCACCAGATCTTGACTTTGAAGATTTGGTTACTAAATACCAGAATTTACGTAAAATAGCTTTAGATCTAGCTCAAAAGAAATCCCTGTCCCCTTCAGAACCAATCTTACCCGGAGATGATTTTGAGCTCTCTCTTCAAGCCCTAGATTCACTTCAAACCTTTGTTGAGGCTTATAATAACTCAGTGGATGATACAAATACTACCATTACAAGAATAAAAGATGATACACAGCAAGTTTCCGATATCTACGTACTGAAAAGTGAACTTGCCGAATTAGAGGCGAATAAAAAACGCTTCGATCATGAGGTTATTCAAGCAGTTAAAGAATATCAAGAGGCTTTAAATGCCAAGATCTCACTTGAACAAAAGAAGGAAACCTTTAAGGAGGAGCTTGATGAGCATTGTCAGAATACTCTTCCATCATGCGAATCATCTATTAATAAATATCTGGATCAGTTTAACGCAGGTTTCAGAATCACAAACTCACGCCATATGTACACTGGAGGGAGTCCCAGTTCTCATTATCAGATCGAAATAAATAGTAATACCGTTGATCTTGGCGACTCACGAAAACAACTAGGAATACCACACTTTAAAACAGCACTGAGCTCAGGAGATCGGAGTGCTCTTGCCCTTGCATTCTTCCTTGCTACATTAGAGCATGATCCAGATATTAATAAAACAATAATAATTCTTGATGACCCCTTTACCAGTCAGGATCGTTTTCGCCGTACATGCACCCAACAGTTGATTTGTCAATTTGCAAACAGTGCGCATCAGGTTATCGTGCTCTCCCACGATCCACATTTTCTAAAACTTATCTGGGATGAATATCCACGGATTAGTACCAAAACCTTGCAATTATTGTATCAATCTACAGAAAATACAACCATTGGAAATTGTGATATTGAAGCGGAAACACAATCAACTTACCAGAAGAACCATTCCATTCTTCTTTATTATTACAGGGAGCGAAAGGGTGATCCGTTAAATGTGGCGCTTAAGATTCGCCCATTTCTTGAAGGGATGCTTCGCTCACGTTTTCCAGGGCACTTTATCCCGAATGAATGGCTTGGGGATTACATAAAAAAAATTAGAGAAGCCCAAAGCACTGATGGTTTGTCGCAAGCTCATAATATCTTATCAGAAATCGAAGCGATAAACGGTTACTCCAAGAAATATCACCACGACCAGAATCCTAACGCTGATTCTGAGGTTCTGTCAGAAGATGAATTGCATGGCTTTGTCAAAAGGACATTAAGGTTGGTTGGAGGTTGTTGAAATGATCCTTAAGCAATACATTTCCCCCATTCGCGACACCCTCCTCCCAAAACTCATCTCCGGCGAGCTGCCGATCCCGGATGCGGAGAAGTTTATTGAGGAGGCCGGGGATGAGTAATAGTAAACAACTTAGTAATCCTTTCTCCACTGGAAGCGGCGGCGGTAAATTTGAAGCCCACGTTCAGGCATCGTTTGTCGCGTTGATGCTCAGCGGCGGACATGCCCCTTGTCTCCCCTGCTGGCCCATTGTGGAGATTAAACTTCAAGGCAGGAACGATTGCTACGAAATAGATGATCTTATAGTGTTTGTTGAAAGCCCGGATAAAAAGGAGCGGCGAAAACTACTTGGGCAGGTGAAGCGTTCCATTGCAATCACTCATGGTAGCAAAATATTCAAGGAAGTAATACAAGCTGCCTGGAATGACTTCAATAATCCTGAGATTTTTACTAAGGGCAAAGATGCCATTGCGTTGATAACAGGACCGCTCAGTGCCACTGATGAACACAACATGCAATGGTTACTCACACAAGCAAGATACACAAAAAACGTTGATGAGTTTCTCCGGAATGTCAATCAGGCGAATTTCAGCCCTTCCAAGAGCTCCGAAAAGCTTCAGGTGATTCGATATCACCTTAAAAATGCAAACAGCGATAATGAGGTTTCAGATGATGAGTTGTATGAGTTCCTCAAACACTTTCATTTTCTCGACTACGATCTCGGTAATGAGTCCGGTGTTGTTTTGTCTTTGTTGCATTCACATATTTCTCAATTCCAACACCAATATCCAAAATGGATATGGTCAAGGATCGTCGAAATCGTTCAGACATTCAATCAGAGCGCAGGAACCATAACCCGTGATAAGCTACCGGAAGACCTTCTAGAAGCTTTTAAGCATAAGGCTGTCATCGAAATACCCGAAGAGTTCAAGACACCTCAGGAGATGGCTATAACCGATTGGGCACATCATCCCGATGCCACCAATTTGGCTTTGGCGATTCTGATTGGTTCATGGAACGAAAAGAGTAATTACGACCTTGAAGTTATTACCCAGCTTCTTAATATCAACTATGATGACTGGTTACAAAAGGCGAGGGAAATATTACATTGCCCTGACAGTCCCTTGTCTATTCGAAATGGGGTTTGGAAGGTTCAAAACCGAGCTGAGCTTTGGACCATGCTTGGATCGCGCATCCTTGACCAAAACCTCGACACTTTCAAGTCCCTTGCTGTCACCGTTCTGAAACAACCAGACCCTGCTTTTGAATTACCCCCTAATGAGCGATTTGCAGCCCCTATCTATGGGAAGGTCTTTGACTACTCCCATGAATTACACCAAGGAATTGCTGAAGGATTGGCAATTCTCGGAAGCCAGCCAGAAGTGTGCAGCAACTGTTCACTCAGAAAAGCTGAAATAACCTGTGTACTGGCAATGCATGAAATTCTTAGTGACGCAGACTGGGTCATGTGGGGCAGTATCAATAATTTGTTGCCCACTCTGGCTGAAGCCGCTCCCGGTGAATTCCTTGCTGCTAT
>DUKV01000023.1:3356-8453 GCA_013329165.1 Methanocalculus sp.
TTTTTGCCGAGGAAGGTAATGGCATCACCGGAAGGAACTATTTAACAGGTCTGCTCTGGGCTCTTGAAGGGCTGGCCTGGGACGAGCAATACCTTGTTAGAGTCTGTATTGTGCTTGGTGAACTTGCCAACCATGATCCGGGTGGCAAGTGGGCTAACCGTCCAGCCAATTCATTGGTAACTATTTTGCTCCCCTGGCGACCCCAGACACTGGCAACTTTTGATAAACGCAAGGTAGCGGTAGAGACACTCCTCAATGAGTGGCCGGATATTGCATGGAAGCTGATCATTCAGCTGTTACCAGGAAAAACCCAGACCACCTCTCCCTCACACAGACCAGAATGGCGTAAAGTTATCCCCAATGATTGGAATGAAAGCGAAATTAACAAAGATTATTGGAGAGAAGTATCTTTTTACGCTGATCTTGCAGTTAATGTTGCTTCTTATGACACCATACGCCTTTCAGAGTTAATTGACCATTTTAATAATCTGCCGAAGTCCGCCTTCGATCAACTCCTCGACGTTCTTGCCTCACCAAAAATTGCCGAATTCTCTGACGGACAACGATTTCAGCTTTGGGATCATCTCACAAAATTTACCAACATGCACCGACGATATGCCAAAGCAAAATGGGCACTATCTGACGAGCTGGTTACCCGCATTGAAAGTGTTTCTGTTAAACTTGCCCCAACAGACCCATTTTACCTATATCAACATCTTTTTGATTACCTGGATAGTGATGGACATCATAATGATGAACGGATAATTAACAATGCTCGTCGCAGAAAAGCTATTTCTGAAATTCTCAAGCATAATGACATCAAGGGTCTCAAAAAATTTGCAGAAGTAGTTGTTGAACCCTTTTTGGTAGGTCAGACACTTGGCATTATCGCTGATAAAGTGATTGAACAAGCCCTTTTACCGGCTTGTCTAGGCACACAGAACGATAAGCATAAGGCCCTGATAAGAGGGTACATCAGAAGCAGGTACCAGATTGCAGGTTGGAACTGGTGTGACGACATTAATAAATCGGGGTGGATTCCGTGGAAGATAGGATTCTTCCTTTCATGTCTGCCATTTACCAAGGAAGTATGGGATCGTGCTTCCCGATGGTTAGAGGAGAACGAAAAAGAATATTGGTGCCAAGCCTATGCTAATCCCTATGAGACAGATGATGACTTCACCGTTGCTATTGAAAAGCTGATCGAATATGGCAGGCCACATTCGGCGATCAAATGCTTATATGGTATACACCATGACAAAAAACCAATCAGCTTTAGTCAATGCATTCGGGCATTGCTCGCTTCTATTTCTTCAAATGAACCAACATACACAAGAGAAAATTATTACATCGTTGAACTGATCAAATACCTTCAGGAAATAGATTCAGTTGCTCAAGAAGACCTCCAAAAAGTTGAGTGGGGGTATCTTCCATTGTTAACCAGCCATTGGGATGCCTCCCCAAAACATCTCGAGACCAGGCTATCCAGCGATCCTGAATTCTTCTGTGAAGTAATCCAACTGATCTATCGCTCAGATAAAGAAGATCAACCAACCAAAGAATTATCTGAAGAGTCAAGAGCGAAAGCAACAAATGCCTACCGATTGCTCATGGAGTGGAAAAGACCTCCAGGGACACAAGACGATGGAACATTCAGCGCTGAGCATTTCAACCATTGGCTCCGGAGCGTAAAGGCACTCTGTACGGAATCAGGGCACTTGAAAATAGCGCTGCAGACTATTGGTGACGTTTTGATTCATGCTCCCGCTGATCAGGACGGACTCTGGATACACCGTTCGGTCGCTTCTGCCATGAATGACCGTGATGCTGAAGATATGCGCAAAGGATTTCAGATCGCAACTTACAGCGCACGTGGAGCTCATTGGGTTGATCCCACAGGCAAGCCAGAGAAAAAACTTGCTAAGGATTATCGACAAAAAGCCGAGGCCGTAGAGAATGCTGGTTTTCATAGGTTTGCCATCACTTTGAGAGGCTTGGCGGACGGCTATGAGCGAGAAGCTGAAACAATTATAATAGAGGAAAAGAGGGAGGAAATGGAATGATCCTTAGATCTCTCCCAAAACTCATCTTCAGTGACCTGCTGGTACTAGATGCTGAAAATAATCTTGAGCTGAATTGGGATGAAATGGAGTTAATTCTGTTCATTAAGAAGGCTCTTGATGATTTATATGATAATGATTCTCATTTGATTAAGATAAAAGCACACGAAAGAAGTCTTGTATTCAGATTTGGTTTGTATTTTAACGACCTCCTTATAGAAAAATCATATTTTTCAGGATTTGATTTGGATTTTGACTACAATCGTGACAGGAATAATCCAAAAAGATTGAAGAATGATCATAATAGAATATTTCCAGACCTGATTTTACATAAGCGAGGCAATAATAACAATAATATCCTCGTATTAGAGTTTAAGACTCATTGGAATGAAAATAATTCTGATGACCTAAACAAGCTAAAGGAGCTCACCTCACCCAAACAACAGTATCATTATAAATTGGGTATTTCCATCGTTCTAGGGGAAAAAAGTGAGCAATGTAAGTTTGTCTATGTTAAGGCTGGGAAGATATTAAAAAACCTATTAATCCTCAGCAAAGGTGGATTATGACGTCAAACCAAGACATTCATTCACCAAATGAGGACAATAGCATCATCCTCTACAGCACCCCTGACGGCGATAAAAGAATCGATGTCCTGTTTCATGACGAAGACTTCTGGCTGACACAGAAAGCACTGGCCGGGCTCTTTAACGTCCAGATACCCGCCATCAGTAAACATCTGAAAAACATCTTTGACTCAGGTGAGTTGGATGAGGATTCAGTTATTTCCATTTTGGAAACAACTGCCGCTGATGGCAAGAGTTATAAGACGAAATATTACAACCTCGACGCCATCATCGCCGTCGGCTACCGGGTCAACAGCTACCAGGCAACACAGTTCCGCATCTGGGCTACCCGTACCCTGAAGGAATTTATCATCAAGGGATTTGTGCTGGATGATGAACGCCTGAAGCAGGGGAGGCATTTCGGCAAAGACTATTTTGACGAGCTTCTGGAGCGTATCCGTGAGATCCGGGCGAGCGAACGGCGCTTTTACCAGAAGATCACCGATATCTACGCACTCTCGGCCGATTATGACCCGGAAGCGCCCCTCACAAACGAGTTCTTTGCCACAGTTCAGAACAAGCTCCACTGGGCAATCACCGGAAAGACTGCCGCTGAGATCATCTATGATGCAGCCGATGCCACACAAATCCACATGGGCCTGACCAGCTGGAAGCAGGCACCGGACGGAAAGATCCTGAAATCCGATATTTCTGTTGCAAAAAACTATCTAAGTGAAGCCCATATCAAAGAATTGAACCGGATCGTCTCAGCATTCCTTGACCTCGCCGAGAACCGGGCAGAGCGACAGATTCTCATGAAGATGGAAGACTGGGTTTTGTTTCTCCACAGCTTCCTGGAGCTGTCCAGCTACCCGATTTTACAGGACAAAGGAAAGGTTACTGCCCTTGAAGCGAAACTGAAGGCCGAGCAGGAGTACGAAACCTACCGGAAGCATCAGGATCGGGAGTATATATCCGACTTTGACCGGGAGATCAAACGAATACAGGGAAAATTGGGAGGAGGCGATGAGTAGAACCACGGAAACCACCCTCGAAGAGATCGCCCTCGACTGGTTTCTTTCCCTCGGCTGGCAGACCGCCTTTGGCCCGGAGATCAGCCCGGACGGCAGTACCCCCGAACGCCGGGATTACGATCAGGTCATACTGATCGGACGGCTACAGTCAGCGCTTGAAACGATCAATCCAACCATTCCCCCGGAGGCAATCGAAGACGCAATCAGGAAGATCATACGCATTGAGTCGCCAGCCTTAATCGAGAACAACCAGCGGTTCCACCGGATGCTTACCGATGGCGTGGATATCTCCTTTATGCGGGAGGGTCGTGAGATCCATGACAAGGTCTGGCTGCTGGATCTTGATGATCTGGAGAAGAATGACTGGCTTGCTGTCAATCAGTTCACAATAATAGAGAACCGGAAGAACAGGCGCCCTGACATTGTTGTATTCATCAATGGCCTTCCCCTGAGTGTGATTGAGCTCAAGAATCCGGCAGATGAAAAGGCAACACTCCGTCATGCATTCAACCAGATTCAGACCTACAAAAACGACATCCCCGGCCTTTTCATCTATAACGAGCTGCTTGTCATCTCCGACGGGCTTGAGGCGCGTGATGGGACTCTGACAAGCGGCTGGGACCGGTTCATGCCATGGCGCACGATTGATGGCAGGGAGATCGCCCCGCGAGGCTCTGTAGAACTTGAAATTTTGCTCAAAGGTATCTTTGAGAAGCGGCGGTTCCTCGATCTGGTACTGAATTTCATCGTATTCGATGATGACGGTGTCGCAATTGCCAAGAAAAAGGCTGCCTATCATCAGTTCCATGCTGTAAACAAGGCGGTTGACTGTACTCTCTCGGCATGCGGGATAGATGCAGCTCCCGGCATGCTGTATGCCCGTTTCCCCAAACACGATGAGCAGAACCCATTCAGGGTTCGTGAGGCAGAAGTCACATATGGTCGGGGAACAGAGCACTTCGGCAGCCGCCGCATCGGGGTGATCTGGCATACCCAGGGGAGTGGCAAGAGCCTCCTGATGGCGTTCTTCGCCGGGAAGATCATCCGTCACCCGGCTATGAAAAATCCCACGCTCCTGATGATCACCGACAGGAATGACCTGGATGACCAGCTCTTCGGTACATTCTCATCCTGCCATGAACTGCTCCGGCAGACACCCATACAGGCTGAAAGCCGGGAACACTTAAAGGAACTGCTGAAGGTACCCGGAGGCGGAGTTATCTTCACAACGATCCAGAAGTTTCTCCCCGAAGAAAAGGGGCAGCAATATCCTGAGTTATCTGCCCGGCAGAATATCGTGGTCATCGCTGATGAAGCGCACCGGAGCCAGTACGATTTCATCGATGGTTTTGCCCGCCATATGCATGATGCCCTTCCAAATGCCTCCTTCATCGGGTTTACCGGAACCCCGATAGAGCGTGATGACCGCAGCACACC
>DUKV01000023.1:8587-17110 GCA_013329165.1 Methanocalculus sp.
CCGATTTATTATGAAGGCAGGCTGGCGAAGATTGATCTCCGGGAAGAGGAAAAGCCGAGGATCGATTTTGAGTTTGAAGAGATTACCGAAGGCGAAGAGGAAGCCAGCAAGCAGAAGATGCGGACGAAATGGGCTGCCCTTGAAGCGATGATCGGTACAGAGAAACGGATCGCACTTGTGGCAGACGATCTCGTACACCATTTTGAAGGACGTCTTTTTGTCATGGATGGGAAGGCCATGGTTGTCTGCATGAGTCGTCGAATCTGCGTGGATATGTACAACGCCATCAAACAGCTTCGTCCGGATTGGCATAGTGATGATGACGGAAAAGGAATGATGAAGATCGTCATGTCAGGATCTGCCTCGGACCGTGCTGAATGGCAGCCACATATCCGCAACAAACCAGGACGCGAGGAGCTCGCAAAGAGATTCAAAGACCCAAAAGACCCGATGAAAGTGGTCATTGTCCGTGATATGTGGCTGACCGGTTTCGACTGCCCCTCTCTGCACACGATGTATATTGATAAGCCGATGCGGGGGCATGGCCTGATGCAGGCGATTGCACGAGTCAACCGGGTATTCAAAGACAAGCCGGGTGGATTGATCGTTGACTACCTCGGCCTTGCAGACCAGTTGAAAATGGCCCTTGCCGACTACACCGAAGCTGGTGGCCGTGGGAAGGCGACGATCAACCAGGAAGATGCAGTTGATGTGATGCTGGAGAAGTTTGAAGTTGTCCTCTCCATGTTCCACGGTTTTGATTACGTTTCTCTTCTCAAAGCGGATCCGTCGAAGCGTATTGCAGGTATCGCAGCAGCTATTGAGCATATCCTCCAGCTGGATGATGGGAAAAAGCGGTATCTTACGGAAGTGACAGCATTATCAAAAGCATTTGCCCTTGCCGTTCCCCATGAAGAAGCCCTGAAGATACGCGATGAAGTGGGATTATTCCAGGAAGTCCGTGCAGGTCTTGCAAAAGCCACAGTCGAAGGTGAAGGGAAGACCCCTGAAGAGATGGATACTGCTATCCGCCAGCTGGTCTCAAGGGCAGTCTCTTCCGACCAGGTCATTGATATTTTTGCTGTGGCGGGCCTGAAGAAACCCGATATCTCAATCCTCTCAGATGACTTCCTTCAGGAAGTACGGCAGCTTCCACACAGAAATCTCGCGGTTGAAGTATTGAGAAAACTTCTGAATGATGAGATAAAAGCAAAATCGCGCAAGAACGTCGTTTTAGCTCGATCTTTTGCGGATATGCTGGAGGAAGCCATACGGAAATACCAGAACCGTGCAATTGAGGCCGCCCAGGTCATTGAGGAGTTAATCACATTAGCTAAGGAGATGCAGGAGGCGAAGCGGCGGGGTATTGATCTTGGCCTGAATGATGATGAGATGGCCTTTTATGATGCTCTGGAAGTGAATGATAGCGCTGTGCAGGTTCTGGGCGATGAGACGCTGAAAACAATTGCCCATGAATTGGTAGAGACAGTTCGGCGGAGTGTAACAATAGACTGGACAGTCCGTGAAAACGCCCGTGCCCAGATACGCGTGATCGTAAAACGTATTCTCCGCAAGTACGGGTATCCTCCGGACAAGCAGGAGAAGGCAACGCAGACCATTCTGGAACAGGCAGAGGCTCTCTGTAACGAGTGGACAGGATAATAGAATCATGTCATATGCATGCCAGACAATCATTTGGTGATGCTGGCACCTGAGGTCCCTCTTCTTTTCAATCTACGTATCTCCTCCACTACACAAAAACCACCCCCTCCCCGCAAAGGCAATACTTTAAGTAACTCCGGAATCCATACTTTAGCAGATACTCGCGTACCGGATGCCTGATGGCCACCATTATGCTATTCTAACGTGGGGGATAAAGAGGTAGATTTTCTGACTGATAACAATAAACGAACCGGAGAACCAGAAGGGGTCGTACGAGTCCGACTTCCAAATAAACGCTTAAAAGAACAGTTTGCTATTGCAGACCTGATGCTTGGGTCAAACCATATCCGTATCAGGTGCGGCGACGGGGTCACCCGGATGGGGAGGATCAAAGGCAAGATCAAGAAGCGGGTCTGGATCCGTGAAGGTGACATCCTGATCGTCATCCCCTGGTCATTCCAGGATGAAAAGGCAGACATCATCTATCGCTACACCAAACCCCAGGTAGACTGGCTCAGGTCACACAACTACCTCTGAGCTCCTTTTTCTTGAACCTAGAAACCCGTTATTGAAATAACCGTCTCCTGAACGACAAGTTTCAAGGCAGAGGGGTGAGTGTAGACGTTGTCACTCTCCCGCACCATTCCAAGCCTCCCGGTCAGGTAGTTCTCCCAGGCAACCGAATAATCATGCTCCGGGGAGAGGGGCGAGTACCGGATCTCAAGAGAACCCGGGGCAGCAGCATACTCGGTCGTGTTCTTCTTCTCAGGATCACTCTTCATCTCGATCCTCCCGACACCGGAAAGCGCCCGCTCCCTCTCTGTTTCTATCTCGATGAAGGAGAGGATCAGGATATCTTCATGATCATCATAGTACCAGCGTGGCTCGGCGATCATCGCTGATCCGGCGCCACGCCCGGGGCGGGTGAGTACCGCCCCGTTCTCGATGGTGATCCGGGTGCGATCGAGATCCGAGACATACCGGATCTGCCCCACAGAACTCTCATACACAGACGTCCCATTTACGAGTACCTCAAAGGAGCCTGAATCCCCGGTCACAAAGAGCATACCCCCCTGCACCTGCAAAGCCGTCTCCTTATAGGGAACCATCTTGTAGCTGATGGATTTCAGATCGTTCTGGAGCACGATCATCGTCTGCTCCATGTTCCGCATATCAGCACTACCCTGTCCGGCAACAAGAAGGGGGAAGCCATACATAACGACAATCGCAATCCCGATCACCACGATCGAGAAGATCAGGATGAACCCGATCGCCTCAGAAACGCCCTCATCATTCCTCATCCTCAGACACCCCCGGAATCATAGATCACCCGGTTCGACCCCCCACCCATCGTGGTTCCCCGGACAGCCCGTGTCGCCCCGATCCCCGCAAGCGAGATCACCGTCTCTGTCCGATCACCTTTCACCAGGATCTCCTGATCAACCCCCTGGCGCCGGACCGTGATGACATACCCCTCTCCAAGGACATCATAGGGGATATCGATATCCGAGACAATTGATCCATTCACCGGTGCAATCGTATAGATATCGACGATCCGAACCGACATCCCGTTCCCGATATCCACATAACTGTGATAGGTAAACTGCTCGGCGGGCTTCACCATCAGAGAATCATTTACCAGGATCATCACCGAGACGAGGAGCACCATCAGCACCCCGGTGATGATGATGTAGCCGACCAGGTTTGCAACCGCATCAGACGATGAATGTCTCTTCATACACAGTCACTCCGTTATTGAACCGGATGGTTACCATCGGTTGGGGTTCACGACCTGGAACAGGATAATCTTCAAAGGAGATCGATACAATCGCATGATTCCGTTTCAATGAGATCACCCGGATATCCTCGATCAGCCCGGCATCCATCTCTTCGCCTGCCCTGAATACTTCTCCCCTGAGATCCCGGATCTCATGTTTTGGGAACTCGAGCACCCCTTCTGCTGTTGTCTGGCCGACCAGCGTCGCCTGGCTGATGATCACCATCAGGAAGAGGAGGGCGATGCTGATCAGAAACCCCATCAGCACGATCCACTGCCCGTCATCGTTCATCCCCGCCACAGGATCACCTCCAGAAGTACCATCTGCTCTCCGGGAGAAACCGGTGGGGTAAGAGTATGCCCGGAATCAAGATGCACCCATCGTGTCACCCGGATAGCCGGATCATAGCCGGTATAGGAGGCAGCACCGGTATAGGAGGCAGAATCGGTAAACGGCAGCTGCTCCACATCATCACCAACACGATACGAGATGGTCGCATTATACTGCACCGGATCGTCAGCAGCAAACGATCGCTCTCTCAGGAGGGGGTAGAATGCATCATGAAAATCTTCCGGTTTCCAGCCATTGACAAACTGCTCCAGTTCAGTCTCCCCACCCGGTTCAACCGGCAGATCCAGCACCGCCAGTGCATCGGCACCGAGCTGCTCGAGGAGCATATCATCGATATGCATATCCCCCGGGGTATAGACAGAGACAGACTGGAGGACAATTGTGGCTGTTGCGATCATCAGCAGCCCTGCTGCCAGCCCCTCGATCGTATAGAGCGATCCACCATCTCCTACCATACCGCCACCTCGATAATACCCTGCTTCGGATCGGGGAATGTGGCATTCCGGTAATCATAGACATGAGTTCCCATGATCAGCGTTGCCGGGGGATCTTCACCCTCTTCAGCAAAGTCGAAGGTGATACTGATCGTATCAGACAGCCTCCAGGGAGTTTCCGGCACCGGATAAAGCGTGAAATTGAGTGATGTATTCAAACTGGCCGGCAGGGTTGCCGGAGTATCATTCCCATCCAGCCAGATATCATATGAAGGGAAGGTGATCGGGACATTATCACGGGCAATGATAACCTGATCCAAGGTTGCTTTGTCCGAATTATTCAGATATGCCTGGAAGTTCCCAATCTCAATCTGGATCGGATCGGTTCGAGGATCGATCCTGAAGAGGGGATCAACCGATCTATCCAGGAGCTGACTCATCGGCAGATCAACCGAGAACCGCTGGGGCGGGGTACCATTTCCGGTATAATTGAACTGCTGGTCGACATAACCATCTACTTCCAGCCTTGACGGCTCCTTCACCACCACCACCCTCCGTACCGATCCGTAGAGATCCGGAGGGCTTTGGCCGATCGAGTGGATGGACCGATTGTCAAATAATGTCAGATTGTCACGCATCGTCAGGGTGATATTGAAGGAGTACGGATAATCACCAAAGAGGAGCGATCTCCGGTAATCATCCGGATACGTGAAGAACGTATCATTAAAAAACCGCTCCACCTTTCCTTTCGAGAGGATATGGGCACTCCCCTGTTCAACCGAGAGCCCCATCCTGATCACGTCACCCGGATCTGCCTTCTGCTCCCAGACCGGAAACGTTGGTGAGGCAGGCATACCGGGATCTTCAGTCAGGATCACCCCGGTCCGATAAGCGACCGCATCATAATCGATCCGGCTCGACTGGACCGAGAAGAGCGTATGGGGGATCATCGCTGCCACAAAGATGAATGCGATAATAAATATAGTGAATCCGACGAGAAAATCAAAGGTCGCGACCGCATCATCCCTCATTCCGTCTCCTCCCAGAAGATCACCTGATCAGCAGGATGATCAGGGATGGGAAACGCTTCCGGATCGATTGGATCCCCCGGAACCGTTCCTTCCCACCGTGAAGGAACCACCCCGTCTGCTGTAACAAAGAGGATGAGATGCCCGCCTTTGGGATCTGTTGCGAGGATGATCCAGGAGGCGGCCATCCCATCGGGGAGGAGATCCCGGCCGATGATCAGGTACACCGGCGGCTCTGCATGGGTGAGTGCTTCATCAAGGCTGATCCGCATCTGGAATGATTGGGAGGCTTCAAAATCGATCTGATCAGACGGATCCCCTCCTCCGGGAGCCAGGACACAGCCGGTGGCAGAGATCAGCAGTATGGTAAGGATCAGCAGGTACAGCCGCAGCACAAGAGATTCATCTCATTCAAAGGGTAAGAGCTTTTGGGAAAATGAGGGGTCCTCTCCCCTGCCTTACTCGTCAATCCCATGGATCACAAGACCGGAGAGGAGTTTTGGTTCAAACCAGGTCGATTTCGGCGGCATGATCGCATCATTATCTGCAATCTCACAGATCGAATCAACAGAGATCGGCTGCATCAGTATCGCAAACACATACTCGCCCGAATCAACCCCACTGATCAGATCTGCGATCGGAAGAGCACCCCCCAGGAACGCAAGCCGCTCATCCCCGCGTGGGTCGGTGATCCCAAGCATCGGCGAAAGCACGTGTTCCTGGAGGATCGAGACATCAAGCCGGGCGATTGCATCTGCCGAGGGATCAACCGGCCTCGACAGCTCATAGAACCGGCCCCCGATATAGAGGTGCAGGATATGGTGATCCCCTCCATCCACAGCCGGAGGAATAGAAGAGGCCTGCGTATCCACATCATGCAGTTCCCGGATCGTAAAGATCTCACCGAGCTTCTGAAGGAAGGCATCCTCCGTCATCCCGGCTATGTCACGGACCAGGCGGGAATACCCATGAATCAGGACGGAATCATGGGCAAAGAGGATGCCCATGAACCGGCTGGCTTCCAGGTTAGCATCCCCGCGTTCACTCCGGCGCTCATAGACATTAACAGCACTCTTTGCCCGGTGATGACCATCCGCAATATAGAGGGACGGAATATCTGCAAAGGTTAAGGTGATCTTTTTGATCAGATCGGGATCGGTGATCGGATAGATCCGGTGAACCGCACCCGACTTCGTCCTCGTCTCTGCCACCGGCTCTCCGGTTGCCTGTGAAACGATGAGATCATGGATACCGTATGTATCACGGTACAGCAGGAAGACCTGGCCGGTATTGGCACCGATCATATCGATATGCCGCGTCCGATCCTCCTCCTTATCGTACCGGGTAAGCTCATGCCGTTTCACGACCTTATTCTGGTACTCGGAGACCCCGATGCATGCGACGAGGCCGGTAAATATCCGACCCTCATCCTCCACCTGGTACACCGAGTAGCTCTCGGCAGAATCCTGCCTGAGGATGCCGTCTGCCTGCATCTCATCAAAGATCGCGCGGGCACGGGCATAGACCGCATCATCGTAGGGATTGAGATCAGGGAGTTCTGCATCAGATCGGATCACCCGGAGAAAACTCTTCTTGTTTTCTAAGATACATGCTGCCGCCTCGTCCCTGCTGACAACATCGTAGGGAACAGATGCAATAGCGGCAGACTCCTCCGTTGCCGGACGAATTGCTCTGAACGGATAGATGGAAACCATGGAAAACTCCACGTAGGTGTAGGGCCTATACTCTAATCAAAGATGGTGACAGCTGACTTTCACTCCGGCCACGGGATCACCTTTCTGATCCGGCGATCACATCCCGATGATATTCCAAATATCGTTTTACTGGAAGAGAGGGCATTTATCGATCCCTGGGGTGAAGCAGGAATTCGGAAAGCCATGGAGCTGTACCTCTCGTCATTCTTTGTGGCAGTCGCACAGGGAACGATCATCGGGTTCTGCGGCGGCGGGATCGAGGATAGCGGCGATGTGATCTATGGGCATCTCTGCACCCTCGTTGTGGCAGACGGCTACCGCCACAGGGGGGTTGGCCGTGAACTGCTCCGCTGGATCGAGAATGACCTCCGCCAGAAAGGAGCCGCAGCCATCCAGCTTGAGGTCAGGATCTCAAATCACGGTGCGATCGCCTTCTACAAAAGGCTCGGATACCAGGAGATCTTCTGCTATGACGGCTATTACAAGGATGGCGAAGACGGCCTCGTCATGATGAAATGGTTCTCCTCATAAATTGTCAGGCTGCATCCTTATTATCTCCCGGAGTAGAGATCCTACGTGTTATGTTCTCACGCCGGATCTTTGAGACTGATTTTGCAGAGGCGCTTGAAGAAGAGCTGAAGAGGAGAGATATGACGATCCGGGAACTCTCGGAGAAGACCCGCATACCCCCCGCAACACTCTATAAGATAGCATCAGGGGAGCGGGATCCCCGGCTCTCGACAGTACGGCGGATCGTTGCCGTCCTTGAGCCGCATGAAGGAACATTCATCGCTGTTGTTGCGGCAAAGTTCCTCCTTGATGAGATCGAGGGATCCAAGGTCACCATAAGTGGAAAACAGGTGATCCTGAAAGGGTATCCAGCAAACTCGATCGACGAGTGCATGATGGCAGCAGTCGAAGCGAAGAAGGATGGGGCCTCAGGGATCATCTGTGCCCCGATCATCGCCTCCATCATCGAGAAGATCGTCGATATCCCGGTCGCGATTCTGAAACCGCATCCCGATACCGTCATTGATGCTGCACATATTATTGCCCGGCGGATCGAGAGGATCGGTGGCGGGCAATTCCGGACCTGATCTCCCGCACGGCTTTCCCCACAAAGAGGGCTGGATCATCCGGGTTCATCTCGATCGCCCCGGAGATCACCGATCCGGCAATCACGGCATCTGCTCCGGCTGCTGCTGCTTCATAGGCGGTTTCTGCGGATCCGATCCCAAACCCGACTGCAACCGGCAGCACGGTACTCTTCTTCACCTCCAAAACCCGCTCCGGCAGATCATCAGGGAGATGCTGCCTTGTTCCGGTGACACCTGGTGCCGAGACGAGATAGAGGAATCCCCGCCCGATCCCCCCGATCATCGCTCTCCGCTCCGGCGGGGTGTTCGGGGCGATGATGAAGATCGGATCGATCTTCTTCTGGGAGATGAGCAATCCTCCTTCCTCAGGCGGCATATCCACAATCAGTATACCGTCTGCTCCCGCAGCCGCGGCATCGGAGAGGAATGCTGCCTCTCCACGGACAATAACAGGGTTT
>DUKV01000041.1:0-50080 GCA_013329165.1 Methanocalculus sp.
TGCATCGTCTGTGCGGTAATACCGGTCTGCCAGACGGACAGACAGGTTTTCATCGGAGTAACCCTTTGCTTTTGCCATAATGAAACCTCACGCCGTCTCCATGCTCTTCAGCTGAACCTCTCCGATCTTTGCCTGATCTTCGCGCACCTGGGATGTTCGTGGGCTCAGTAGCTTCGCTTTGATCGTCTTGAACAGGTCGGTCTCCTTGCCTTTGACCCGGATACCGGTCCGCTTCAGGATGATGATATCCTCGCCGGGGCAGGCATTGACACAGGCGCCACAGAGCATGCAGAAATCAGAATTAATGGCGATCTTGCCATTTTCCTGCATATGAATCGCATTGCAGGGGCAGACCTCGACACAGATGTCGCATCCGGCCGGGCACTTCTCCACAGCCGCACTGATGTCACCTTCGAATATCTTCTCGACGGTGATCGCCTCTTCAGGGCAGTTCTGTGAACACCAGGTACAGGTACAGCAGTCCTCCTGGACAATGGTGACCGTACCGGGAAGTTTCTTCGATTCAACCGTCCTTTCGACGGTGATCGCCTCTTCAGGGCATGCCTCGACACAGACCTTGCAGGCGTCGCAGAGATCCTCATCCCAGACCACTTTCCCCTCAATCATCCCTGTTTCAGGGCTGAAGGGCTTGTGTTTCACAACGATTGCGGGACAGACAGCCCCACAGATGCCACAGTAGTTGCATTTCTCGTCATCAACCACAAACTCGGTCTTTGCCGACAGTGCCTTCTGCCTGTCAAGCCCTTCGTCGTCTGCTCCTTCAAATAACGGAACATCACGGTCGATCGCTTCACGTGGACAGATCTCGTCACAGATAGTACACCGGACACACTTCTCTTCGTCGATCTCGGTGACCATGTCGTACTCAGGGAACCCTTCCTTCTCAAGAATAGGAAGTTTCTCTTCTTCGTCGATCTTCAGGTTCAGCGCATTGAATGGGCACATGATGACACAGACGCCACAGTATGAGCATTTTTCAGCATCGATGCTCACTTTGGCATCGTCGATGACTGCTCCTTTACCATAGCCTCCAAGCCTACCAAGGGTAATTGCCTCTTCAGGGCATGCCTCGATACAAATACCGCATCCCGTGCAGGTCTCGCTCTTCAGGATAAGTCTGTTTGTTGCCTGAAGGAGCCTCTGCTCCATCACAACATCCAGTCCATCCTGTGTCCTCGAGAATTTTGGAAACAAATTGCTCATAGCCATTGATGAATCCCTCTCGTCCTCTCCGTTGTTCTTTGGGGCAGCGGCGCAGGAGCCCGTCATGACGTTGAGTTATATTCTCTCGTTGTCAGAATGGAAGGTTATCTCAGCCATGATCCAACCTTCTCCCGGTAGCTTCAATGCGCACATTGTCCCCTGTAATCTGACCAGTAATATCCAGAACAACACCCTGGTGTCGATCTACATTGCAAAATGCGATGGTTTAATTTACCGGCCTGTTATCGATATAAATCGATTGTCGAAAACTATGTAAAATAATCTAGATAAACCTTCTTAATTAATTCTGATGTGGTGAAAAACGCAGAATGAAGCAGGAAGTCGCTGTATTCATAGCAGGATAGTTTCAGGATGGGGGTAAGCCGGGATGGAAATACCGGCTGCATGAAATACAAAAAGAAATCTTCTTTTATCCATCTCCCTCACATACTCATATAGAAGGTGTTTCTATGGAATACAACGGAGTCATCATCGACAATACCTACGCAGAGGGATTCCCCACCTGGGTCTCCCGTGTCATTGTAACAGCAGTCACAAAGGAATGGGCATACAAGGCAGCAGTTGAAGCAACCGGTTTTGCCACATCCACGATCGGATGTCCCGCAGAGGCAGGCATCGAGCGGTTCGTTCCTGCCGACGAAACTCCTGATGGACGGCCGGGATATGCAATTCTCATCTGTGTCGGTAAGAAGAAACTTAAAGAACAGCTTGTTGAGCGTATCGCAGAGTGTATCCTCACCGCACCAACAACCGCCGCCTTCAACGGGCTTGACGCTGAGGAGAAACTTCCGGTAAAACTCCACTTCTTTGGTGATGGATTTGAATCCAAAGTCACCGTCGGTGGCCGTGAATGCTGGTCCATTCCGATCATGGGGGGCGACTTCATTATTGAAGAAGAGTACGGGGCCGTGAAGGGCGTTGCCGGAGGAAACTTCCTGATCATGGGAGAGAACCAGATGAGTGCCCTCGTTGCAGCAGAGGCAGCAGTTGATGCTATCGCGAATCTGCCGGGGGTCATCACTCCGTTCCCGGGCGGTGTCGTATCCAGCGGATCAAAGGTCGGGAGCAACAAATACAAGTTCATGGGAGCATCCACAAACGAAGCATTCTGCCCGACCATCCGTGAGAAGGTTGAAGGTACCAGTGTGCCAGCCGGAATCGGTGCTATCTATGAGATAGTCATCGATGGTGTTGATGAGGCTGCGGTAAAGGCAGCGATGGCAGCAGGTGTGAAAGCCGCCTGCAAGGTGCCTGGTGTGAAGCAGATTACCGCAGGAAATTATGGCGGCTCTCTTGGACCATTCAAGTTCCAGCTTCACGAACTCTTCTAATTTTTTTCCTCCCGCCTGCGATCGATCACCTTATATTCTGTTGCAACCGATTATCCTGTTAACGAAATTTTCGGTTGCAGGACATGTCCCTATCTCACTCACTTCACCAGTTGTTCAGCCCGGGTTACCAGTTCACTGAGGTATCCGTTTGTATCGGATGGATGAGATATGTGCACCTGCGTAGCATGTACAATAGGAGTATAGCGTCTTTCATGTATTTTCCAGATAGGTATGGCAGGTTTTTATGAAACATACTCATGATCCCTATTCGATCATCTATCCTGAGATCCTTGCGATCGCCTCAGATGATGGTACAGCAGTTGAGCTCATCGAGCGGTTTGACTGTATCGGCGGTGCAATGTGGGTGAAGCGACATTATGGACAGAGTCCGCTTGTGCAACAGGTGCGGACAGTCGGTCAGACGACCCGGTATCTCCTCTCCCCTGGAGCAGTCGATCTCGAGCTTGTCGGATCGCGGTTCCCGGCAGGGATCGCCCGGGTGGCGGTATCTGATAATGAGATCGGTATCACCTATCTTGGTATGGGTGGTGGCGGTGTCGGGGCCTCCATCTGCCGGGCACATGCCTCGGGTGTGATCCGGTCGGAATCTGATCCCTGTGGGGGTGGGAAGGTGGCTGGATCCAGAATCGTTTTGCCACGGTTTCAACGTCTCATCATCGGCGTGGATGACACCGATACGCCGGATGCCGGCGCCACCTGGACACTCTGCCATAATATTGCCCGGTCTATTGAGGATGAGCAGACACGGTATCTCTCCCATACAATCGTGCAGCTCTTTCCTGTTGCGTTCAGGACAAAGAACTGTGTTGCGGTGGCATGCGAATTTGCGACATCGGATCCGGCAGGATGCATCGATCGCTTCGAGAAATTGTTGCGTGAATATACCCTCTCTGATGAGACCGGCATGGCTGCATACACCGGATTTGATCCCTCACCTCTTGAAGAGTATGCATGGATGGTGAAGCGGGGCGAGATTACGAGATCCGAGCTGGAAGGTCTTCTCCCGCTCCTGAATGTCCGGCTCTCCGGAAGAGGGTTGATCGGTGCAGTTGCGGCGATCCCGTTTGTGACCAGATTTGAGGAGGCTTTAGAGTTATGCGATGGCTCGAACTGAAGGCGGAACTCCTTGCCATTGGTTCATGCAGGCTCACCGGAGTGGATGCATCCGGCTATATCGAATCTTCCGCAGCAGGGCCCGGAGCCGGGGGAGCGGGTTCCGTCTTCTTCTCTAAAGGTGGAAAACGGGTCCGGCTGTCTGTCTCTCCAGACTCTCCTCTTGAGATTCGCCACGACGGAGATGGGAAGGTTCACCTCAGGTCCGGTGGGATGGAAGCAACCGGCATCCTTGAAGAGCCCGCCCTTCACTGCCCACACCAGGCATATATCACCGTTTCCGGCAGGTGCATCTTCTCCTGCAAGTACTGCCCGGTGCCGCTCAACGAGGGGCGGGTGAAAACTCCTGAAGAGATTGCGAAGATGATCGAATTTGTCAGGGATCGGATTGATGCAATCTCAATTACGAGTGGGGTTGTCGGATCGATAGAAGATGAGGAGAGGCGGGTAATCGAGGTGCTGAAGCGGATCGATAGACAGGATATACCAATCGGGGTTTCGATCTACCCCACCTCCCATACTCCTGATCACCTCTATTCAGAAGGAGTCAGCGAGGTGAAATTCAATCTCGAAGCGGCAACACCCGCACTCTTTCGAGAGATGTGCCCCGGACTCTCATGGGATGGAATTATCAGGTCACTTGAGCGTTCAGTTGCCCTCTTCGGACGCGGGAAAGTCTTCTCGAATGTGATTCTCGGACTTGGTGAGACCGATGAAGAGATGGAAGTTTGCATCCGTCTTCTTACAGAGCGCGGCGTTATCCCGGTTATCCGCCCTCTGACGCCTGCAGCAGCAGTTGCATCATACAGAAGACCCCCGGCAGAACGGCTGCTCAGAATTGCCGATCTCCACTATGATGCCCTGAAGAAAGCAGGTCTGGATACAACAAAAGCCGAGACGATGTGCACGTATTGTACAGGCTGTGATATTGTTCCCGGGAGGGATTATGAATGAAAGGATATGAAGCAGTAGCAGAAGCCCTGAGAGATTGTGTCGATACCGTCTATACCGTACCGGGGTATCCGGTGACAGAGATTGGTGATTGTGTCTCAGCCTTGATGGTCACAAATGAAAAGACCGCCCTTGAATATGCACTTGGAGACTCTCTCTCCGGCCGGCGTTCGTGTGTGATTGTGAAACATGTCGGGATGAATGCCCTCTGCGATCCCCTTCTCAATGCGACGACACAGGGCCTCGTCTCCGGCGTTGTCATCATTGTCGGTGACGATCCCGAAGCCCTCTTCTCGCAAAATTCCCAGGACTCCCGGTATTTTGGGGAACTTGCCCAATGCCCGGTGATCGAGCCTGACAGAGAGACCCTATCCGCAGCCGTAGCTGCTGCTTTTGAAGCTTCAGAACGCTTCTCCCGGGTGGCTATCCTTCGTATCACACCAACCCTCCTGAATGAGGATATCCAGCCGGTAGAAGCGGTCCAGATGATACGGCATGGCAGGGTTGCTGATCGGGATCTCACGATAGGCGGAAGGATTGCCAGGGCTGAAAAAGGCACTGCCGGACTCTTTGCATGGGCAGAGCGCTCTCCCCTCAACCGGATCAAAGGAGGTGTAGTAGAGATCGGCGTTGGCGCAGTCGGGGGTGAATCTCATATTGCAATCCCCTATCCTCCTCCCTCGATCCCATCAGGATCCCGGATCATCGAGATCGGAAGGCCATTTGTGAGGGAACACCAGCAACTGCTCCCCCCACAGTCCGGACGCTCATTGGAGCGGTTCACCGATCGCGGTTTCTTCCGGACATTTTGTCGGAACTGCCCCTTCAAACCACTCTTCTCGCTTATGAAAGAGCGGAAGATGCAGGTGATCCCGGATATCGGCTGCTCATTCCTCCTGATGAACCCCCCGTACTCGCTTGGTATTGCCAGCTATTGTCTTGGCTCGTCAATTGCCGTTGCCGCACAGAGTACAGGGGTTGCCGTCATCGGGGATGGTGCACTCCTTCATTCGGGAATAAACAGCCTGATCGACTGCAGGGAGAAGGATATTCCTCTTCTGGTCATCGTCCTTGCAAACAGCCGGATGGCGATGACAGGAGGCCAGAGTGTCCCTGATATCGCCCCCTATCTCTCCTGGGCGGATCCCCTTGAGATCCCTACAGAAGATACAGAAGCCCTATCAGATGCGTTATTTATTCCGGAAACCGGTCAGAAGGTGATTATTGTCCGTGGAAGATGCCCGGAGGAAGCAGCATATGAAAAAGTGGAATGTTGAGATCTGTGATGTAACTCTCCGGGATGGCGAACAGACCCCGGGTGTATCGTTCTCCCCTGAAGAGAAGTGCCGGATCGCCGATCTCCTTGATGAGATCGGTGTTGATGTCATTGAAGCCGGTTTTCCGATTGTATCCCATAACGAAGCGGGATGTGTTCGTGACCTCTCCCATATGGATCTTGATGCACGGATCTGCTGCCTGTCACGGGCACTGAAGGCGGATGTGGATTGCGCTATCGGGTGCGATGTCGATATGATCAGTATCTTCATTGCCACATCTGATCTGCACATGCGGATCAAATTCAAAAAACCGCGTGAAGAGATCCTCGAACAGGCACTCTCGATGGTTGAGTACGCCCACGATCATGGTATCCAGGTACGTTTTGCCGCAGAAGATGCCTCAAGGACAGATATCGCATTTCTCCGGGAGATGTACCTGAAAGGTGCCGAATATGGAGCAGATTATGTCTCCTATGCAGATACCGTCGGCTGCCTGACTCCTCTTGAGATGGCAGAGATAATTGATACTCTCGTTGTTGATCTTCCGATTCCCC
The DNA here is from genome assembly GCA_013329165.1 of Methanocalculus sp. Lineage (GTDB taxonomy): Archaea > Halobacteriota > Methanomicrobia > Methanomicrobiales > Methanocorpusculaceae > Methanocalculus > Methanocalculus sp9912u. The sequence continues at coordinate 6,493 of DUKV01000041.1, forward strand.
TCTGTATCCACTGCCATGATGATATGGGATGTGCCACTGCAAATACCATCACTGCTGCTGAACGGGGAGCATACCAGCTCCACACCACGGTGAACGGTATCGGGGAGCGGGCAGGAAATGCATCCCTTGAAGAAGTGCTCTGCGCCCTGCGGTTCAAGGGAGGTGTTGACCGCTACGATCTCTCACACCTCCTGAAGCTTAGCAGGATGGTCTCAGATGCATCCGGGATACCTGTTCCAAAGATCAAATCGATCGTTGGCGATCATGCCTTTGCCCATGAATCCGGAATTCACATCGCTGCACTCATTGAGGATTCATCAACCTATGAGTATATCCATCCCAATCTGGTCGGCGGAGAGCGGCATTATCTTCTTGGTAAGCATACCGGCAAAAAAGCGATTGCCCATATTTTACAGTCAATGGGGCATGATCTCGGAGAAGAACAGATCTGCTGGATTCTGGATCAGGTGAAGGCGAAAGGCGAGCACAAATGCTGTATCACTCACGACATCCTCCTCCAGCTGATTCACCAGGCTGAACAGGAGGTCCTCGCATGAGTCAGACGCTTACAGAGAGGATCCTTGGTGGAAGTGCCGGAGAGTACGTTGATCGGCGGGTGGATCGTGCGTATGTACATGATGGTACCGGTGTTCTCACCCTTGAAGCATTCCGATCGATGGGTGTGCAGGCGGGTATGGATCCGGAGAAGATCTCGGTTCTCTTCGATCATATCTGCCCGGCAAATACCGGGCTCACCGCTGATCTCCAGCGTGAACTCAGGCAGTATACCTGCTCGGCAGGAATGAAATTCTCCGACTGCGGCGGCGGCATCTGCCACCAGATCATGAGTGAGGGTTGCATCCTGCCCGGGGAGGTGGTGGTGGGTGCCGACTCTCACTCCTGCACGGGGGGAGCATTCGGTGCCTTTGCAACCGGTGTCGGTGCAACTGATATGGCTGCGATCTGGGCATCAGGCGAGACCTGGTTCCGGGTGCCCGAGACGATCGGCATCACGCTTGAGGGAAGGCTTTCCGGTGCCGCAGAGGCAAAGGATCTCGCCCTCTCGATCATATCACACCTTGGGATGGAGGGCGCGACATACTGCGCCCTTGAGTACAGGGGTGAGGGTGCTGCGACACTCTCTATGGAGGATCGCCTCTGCATCTGTAACATGGGTGTTGAGACCGGGGCAAAGAATGCGATCTTCTATGCTGATGCGGTCTGCCGGGAATATCTTGGCAGGTATGGACATGAAATCGATCTCCAGATCCCATCTGACTGTAGCTACCACCGGGAGGTGACAATCGATCTCGATGATATCGTCCCTCTCGTGGCCCCTCCCCACAGGGTCGACTCGGGCCGGCCGGTCGCCGATCTCGCGGGGACCGAGGTGGATCAGGTGCTTCTTGGCACCTGCACAAACGGGCGCTACAGCGATCTGAAGAGATTTGCGGGTATTGTCCGCGGCAGGCAGGTGAAGGTCCGGACGATTGTTGTTCCTGCATCACGGGATGTGCTTCTGCATGCCACACGGGATGGTATCATCGCCGATCTCATCGCCGCCGGCTGCATGGTGGTAACACCTGGATGTGGCCCCTGCCTTGGCATGCATAATGGTGTGCTTGGGGATGGCGAGGTCTGTCTCTCCACAGCGAACCGGAACTTTAAAAACCGGATGGGTGTAGGAGGGTTGATCTACCTTGCCTCACCATCCACAGCAGCGGCAACCGCACTTGAAGGATGCATCACCGATCCGGAGGTGCAGGTATGATTACAGGTCAGGCGGTCTGCCTTGGGCCGGATATCGATACTGATCTCATCATCGCCGGGAGGTACCTCAGGACAAAGGATCGGTCTGTCTGGGGGGCACATGTCTTTGAAGATCTGGATCCCTCACTTGCCGGGCGATTATCGGGTGCGATCATTGTTGCCGGTCGGAACTTTGGGTGCGGCTCATCACGTGAACAGGCACCGGTTGCGCTCAGGGAGGCTGGTGTCGTTGCCGTCATCTCTCCTCTCTTTGCCCGCATCTTCTTCAGGAATGCAATCAATGTCGGCCTGCCGGTGCTTGAGGCGGATCTCACCTGCCGGGATGGGGATCAGATCGCAATCAACCTCAATGAAGGGGTGATAGAGGTGGCAGAAACCCGCTATTCCTTCACCCCGCTCTCGCCCCGGATGCGTGATATTCTTGATGCCGGGGGGCTGGTCACATACTGGAGGGGGAAGGCATGATATTCCCGCCGGAATGCAAAGTGGTCGGCCATGCCTTTGGGAAACCCGTTGGCGACAGAGTGTACTTCCTCTCCGAATACCTGGTCAGGCGGGTTCGGGACGGGTTTGAACTCCTCAGGGTGACACCTGATCCTGATGGCACCGGAATGATGCGGAACATCCTCCACGAAGAGGTGCTTGCAACCGCTGAAGAGACGGTGATGTTCTCGGAGCGGGTGAACCAGCACAATCGTGCGGGTATGGTCAGGCGTGCCCTCTCAACCGGAAAACGCTGCACCATCTTCGGGGCAATGGACGAACATATGAACTTCGTCCTGGATCCCGATCTCTCTCTCTTTGAAACCGTGCATGTCTATGATATCAAGCCCCCAAGGGCAAATCTCTCGGTGACGATCGAGAGCCTTGAAGAAGAGGGGCTTCTTGGAGAGCTGAACTGCATCTTTGATCATCATGTCAGGGATATCTCCAGAATTGATGCCGATGTCTTTCCCTGCCGGGCAGGAGGATTTGAGAAGACCCTTGACATGGATCCGATGGAGGGAGGGGAGCGGGTGGCGGGCTGCCTGACCGGACGGCAGCTCTACCAGGAATGCTATGGGAACAACTTCACTTCCATTGATATCTGTCCGTTCTCCTCTGTATCGCAGGAGCCGTTTATTGCACGATGTTGCAGGAAGGAACGGAGTGGGGTCGGGATATACAATGGCTATTTTGGCGCGGTCGTTCACTGGGGCGCATCCCCAAAGACAATTCTTGATGCAGTCTGTGAGATGATCACTCTGTGGAGACAGAAGCAATGACCAGAATAGCGGTTGTATCCGGTGATGGGATCGGGCAGGAGGTGATCCCGGTTGCATGGGATATCATCGGATCGCTCCACCCGGAATTTGACTCATTTGAGGTGGAGGTCGGATATGCCAGGTGGCAGAAGAGCGGTGTTGCCTGCGCAGACGATGATATCACTGCATTAAAAAGCGCTGATGCGATCCTTTTTGGTGCGATCACCACGCCCCCAGACCCATGTTACCAGTCGGTCATCCTCAGGATCCGGCAGGCACTTGATCTCTATGCAAACCTCCGTCCCGTGAAGGGTGATTTGTTTGATATCATCATCGTGAGGGAGAACTCCGAGGGACTATACTCCGGTATCGAATGGCGGGAGAAGGATCGCGCCTGCACTGTCAGAGTCGTCTCGGTTGAGGGGAGCAGGCGGATTGCACGGGCCGCCATCCGGCTAGCAGGGGAACGGGGTTGCCTCCTGACGATCGGGAACAAGGCAAATGTCATCAAATCCGACGTGCTCTTCCGTGACATCTGCTGCCATGAGGCAGCAAAAGCTGGCATCTCCTTTGAGGCATGCTACATCGATTCACTTGCGCTTGATCTTCTCCTCCATCCTGCAAGGTATGGCGTCATCGTTACCACAAACATCTTCGGGGATATCCTCTCGGATGTCGCCGGGTATCTGGTAGGCGGGCTGGGGATGCTCCCTTCGGCCAATATCGGGGATCGATACGCACTCTTTGAGCCGGTACATGGATCGGCACCGGATATCGCAGGGCAGGGAATTGCAAACCCGGTTGCTGCGATCAGGAGCGGGGCAATGCTCCTTGAACATCTCGGGTATCGGGATGATGCCCTGCGTATCGAAGCAGCCCTCCAGGCTGTTATCCGGCGCGGGATCACGACTCCCGATCTCGGGGGGACTGCAACCACGATATCATTTGGGGAAGCAGTAAAGGCAGAGCTTGGGATCTGATCGCGGACTGACTGCCTTTTCCCATACGTTTTCTTCATCTGCCGGAGTACTATACCAGCATGGTATCTGTCGGCGTCCATGTCTCGATCGCAGGATCGATCGATCGTGCCGTATCCCGCGCTACCGAGCGGGGATGCGACACCTTTCAGATCTTCTCACGCAATCCACGGGGCTGGAGGTACAAGCCTCTGATCCACGAGTCCTCATCAGCGTTTACCCGGGCAATGGCGGCCTCCGGGATCGGCCCTGCTGTTGTCCATATGCCGTATCTTCCCAATTTTGCCTCTGAGAAGGACATTATCTACTCCCAGTCGGTTGAGAGCCTCTCGGTTGAACTCTCACGGTGCGCGGATCTCCATGTCCCGTTTCTGGTAACGCACCTTGGGCATCATGGCCCTTCTGGAAAAGAGGATGGCAGACGGCGGGTGGCTGATGCGATCAACATAGCACTCGAAGATGCACCCGCCGGTGTCTTCCTTCTCCTTGAGAATACTGCCGGGGAGAAGAATTCGGTCGGGAGCGATCTTGCGGATATCGGGGATATCATCGGAAGAATCCATGATCAGAAGAGGATAAAAGTCTGCTTTGATACCTGCCATGCCTTTGCGGCAGGATATGATCTCAGGACTCCGGAGGCTGTAGGAGAGACATTCGATCGGTTTGATTCAGAAATAGGATTTGATCTCCTCCCGCTCATTCATCTCAATGATACAAAAGGAAGACTTGGGTCCGGCCTTGACCGGCACGAACATATCGGTCTTGGGCAGATCGGGGAGGAGGGGATCCGATCCATCCTCCATCACCCCCGCCTCCGGAATCTCCCTTTCATCATGGAGACGCCGGAGGATGATACCCGTGATGACATCGGCAATATCGCCAGAGTCCGGCAATTGGCGGCTTAGTTTCTCTTTCTTGTATAGATGAGGGTGGCTGAGGCCGTTCCGACTGCTGCTGCAAGGATGCCGAAGCCGGGGGATTCTGTTGGTTCTGGTTCTGCGGGGATGGTCTGAGGGTCAAATATCAGGAACCATCCTTCAACCTCTCCGGTATGCCGCGACCATCCACCGACAGCAACCCGATCATCTGATATGGGTACAACTTCAGTGAACCTCCCATCTGCATCAAGCAGGCGTTCAGAATCGATAACTGTGCCATCAGATCCAAGTATGGCCATGAAGGGGTTGGATGGTCCGGTTGCACCAGCAACCAGATAATGATCACCAAACGGTGCAATTCCATAGGCCGCATATCCCTGGAGTTTTTCTTCCCGGATCAGATCTCCCTCATCTGAAACCCTGAGTGCCCATGCTTCCCCTTCGGAATAGCCATAGGGGTGAGTTCCCCCGACGATCAGATACCCCTTATTCACTTCGGTGATTGCGAAGAGTGAACGTTCATCATACTGTTCTCTCCATATAACCTCACCGGAAGAATCGATCTTTGTCAGGTGCCCGTATCTGACGGTGGTTGTTTCAACAGGATCTCCGGTATTACCGATTATGAGATATCCCCCATCATCTGTCTGTAGAATATCATGAATCGATACTCCTTCATACGTGGTCAAACCCAGAAACTCTCCATCGAGGCTGTACCGGGTGAGAAAACCACTGACTCCTTCGGGATCATCCGCAGGTGCCCAGGTCCATCCTGCGAGGAGAATCTCCTCACCCTGTACGATGATTGCTGCGGGTGCATCTCCAACACGTTCTTTATTCCAGATGAGATCGCCATTCTGATCGAGCATCATCAGGTAGCCGGTTCCAGTCATTGCCGCTGTGGGGCTGTCAGGGTTGACCCAGTCATCAAGTGAAGCAATAAGGATTCTCCCGTCATCGAGCTCATTTATTGAGACAATTCGTTTACCTTTGTACATTTGTGACCAGATCTCTTCCCCATCTGGATTAGTCTTCATAAGGAACGCTTTTTGATCTGTATTTGGTCTGAATGCATGACCCCCGATAAGGTATCCTCCATCACGCGCCTCTTCAATCACAAAGATATCCGTATATTGTGCCAGGGAGTACGTCAGGTTTTTCTGTTCACCTGAAACGATCTCTACGGCTGTCACTGTGCCGAAAAAACCAGTGATGCAGATTGCAAGGAGGATTGTCCATGCAGTTTTTTGTAAAATAGCTGATCTTGGATTCATGCTATCACTCTTGTGCAGTTAAAGTATTTTACAAAGTACATTGAAAGCATTTCTTCTTCAGAAGTGTGTTTATCTTGGATCACCACCAATACCAGAGGCAGTGAAGGCAATATTTGATGGAACATCTATCCGGACAGGACCAGATGGCATATCGCTCTATGAGCAGAGCGGATATGGTCGGCCAGGCGAATCCGGGCTCGCCCTTTCCGTTGAGGAGTCACTCTACCTCATCCAGCGAGGGAAACTGGATGTGGAAGGCTATGATTTCGATTCACTCCTGATGCAGTCGGTTAATCATCCGGAGACCGGAGCAAATTTTCTCAGATCCTTTATAGTATATCGTGACATCCGTGAGCGGGGCTATGTCATCCAGCCGGGCCCGCATGACTTCCGCGTCTTCAGGCGTGGCCAGAGGCCGGGGAAGGGGACGAGCCAGTACCTGATCCGGGTCCTCTCAGAGCGCGATCTGGTGTCGTTTCCGGTTCTCATACGCGAAGTGGCAACCGCTGAGCATATGAGGAAGAATTTCATACTTGCCGTTGTCGATGACGAAGAGGAGCTGACCCATTATGATATCAGGTTCCACCGGCCAAAAGCCCGTGACTTTACAGCCTTTGAATCAGAGGTTGTTGCTGTACCTGCCGGATCCTCTGCCATGGTCTTTGGAGAAGGAGCAATTATGCTCGAGAAACAGTGGTTTGGAACCCGCCTGGATCAGGATCGGCTCATCCTCTCTCCACCCGAGGTACTCTATCTCCTTGATCAGGGAACTCTCACCTTCCCGGAAACAACAATTGATCGATCCACCTATTTTGCATCTGCTCTCTCTCTTGATGATGAGCTGAAGGAGAAGCTCACCGTCTATTCCAGACTCAGGTCACTTGGATATACGCCGAGGACCGGGTACAAATTCGGCCACCACTTCAGGGTCTATACCGAGAGCAATACCCATTCAGAGATGCTTGTCCATGCGATCAGTGAAGGTGCAGAGATTCCCATTTCGACCATCTCACGGTCAGTCAGGATGGCCCATAGCGTGAAAAAGAAGATGTTGTTTGCCTGTATACAGAATGAAGAGATCGTGTACATCGAGTTTGCACGGATAAAGTTGTGAGAGTACCGTTATGGAATCCGGAATAAATCCATGGTCAGGCAGCCAGAGCGTTGATATCGATCGCCTCTTTGCTGAATTTGGGATTGCACCAGTTGAAGATGAGGTAGCAACGCTGAAGAACCAGCCATCATTCTTCCGGCGGAAGATCGTTCTCGGTCACCGGGATTATGGTCCGATCGTTGATGCGATCAACTCCGGCTCCCGGTTTAATGTGATGACCGGATTTATGCCTTCAGGTCATCCCCATCTTGGCCACCTGATGGTGATGCGTGAGGTGGTCTGGCATGTCGAACAGGGGGGGTCCGGGTATGTTGCAATCGCAGATCGTGAGGCGCATGCGGTCCGCGGCCTCTCCTGGGACGATTGCAAGAGATATGGGCGTGAATATCTCGAATGCCTCTATGCACTCGGATTTGAAGGAACAACCTACTATCAGAGCGAGAACGAGCAGCTGAAGGACCTTGCATTTGAAGCGGCAATCAAGATCAACTTCTCGGATCTCCAGGCGATCTATGGATTCTCACAGGAGACTGCGCTGGCCCATGCAGACTCGGTTGCCACACAGGTTGCAGATATCCTGTATCCGCAGCTGATGGAGGGGCCGGCGCCAACAGTTGTCCCGGTAGGAATCGATCAGGATCCGCATATCCGGCTCACCCGTGATATCGCACATAAGATGCGGTGGTTCACGGTGCTGGATCAGGATGCTGTCATCAGTGTCAGGTCAAAGAATGCCCCTGTTCATGCGATGGATGCGATTGCTGCGGCATTCCCCGGATCGAAACGGTATGAGGGGCATGTTGATGTCCCCGGTGCAGACTGCCTCTCTGTCTCTGAAAAGGTCCGTGCAGTTGAGGTTGCGGAAGGCGGCTATGGCTTCATCACCCCCTCCTCCACGTATCACTCCTTCATGCAGGGGCTGCAGGGGGGGAAGATGTCAAGCAGTGTACCTGACTCTCTCTTCTGGTTCGATGAATCCGGTGCAGATGTGAAACGGAAGGTGATGGGAGCCCTTACCGGAGGAAGGATGACGAAAGAGGAGCAGATTCGGCTCGGAGGGGAGCCTGACGGCTGCCCGGTCTATCTCTTAAATCTCTTCCATATGGTTCCGGATGACGAAGAACTCCTTGAGATCAGGACGCAATGCCTCTCCGGCTCACTCCTCTGCGGTGCCTGCAAGAAGGCGACATTCGAGCGGGTGAAAGCATTCCTCTCGGACTTCAGGGAGAAAAGGGATGCAGTCTCCCATATGGTGGTGTAATAGATGGAACTGACAGCAAATGAAAAACGGCTTCTGGCTGAACTTGGAAACCTCGGCTCAGCCGAAGCATCGGTTCTTGCAGATGCGCTCTCAACCGACGCCGCCGCAGTTGTACAGTGGGCACACCTTGCCGCAGGCAGAGGACTTGTCCAGGTCAGCCGCGAGGTGCAGGAAGAATATCGGCTCACCGAAGAGGGAGAGGCCTATGCCAGAGACGGCCTCCCTGAACGACAGGTAGTCGGGAGCATCGATGGAGAAATCCCGATGGGAGAACTCTCCCGGCACCCTCTTGCAAAGGTGGCAATCGGCTGGATGCGGAAGAATAACTGGATCACCATAGATCGCGGGATTGCAAAGAAGGCTGATTCAACCCCTGAAAGCCCTGAAGAGCTTGCACTCAAAAAGATTGCTGCTGGTGTTGCCGACCCCGGAGAGTGTGGAGAGTTGAAATCACGGGGGCTCGTCACCGTTCATGAGGAAGTCCGGTGGATTATTGAGATCACCCCTGATGGAAAGAAACTCCTTGAAGCAGGAATCGATCTCCGCCCTGAAGTCGGCACACTCACCCGTGAGCAGATCATCTCCGGGTCATGGAGAGATGAAGCACTCCGCCGCTACAGCCTGGCTACCCCACCACGCCGGATATATCCGGGAAAACCCCATCCGTACCGGCAGATCCTCGATGAAGTACGTACCCTGCTCCTTGAGATGGGTTTCTCGGAGTTCTCCGGGAACATCGTCCAGAGCGTCTTCTGGAACTTCGATGCCCTCTTCCAGCCGCAGGATCATCCTGCCCGTGAGATGCAGGATACCTTCTACCTCGATCTCACCTCCCCTCTCCCGGATGGATGGGAGAAGATACGCGATATGCATGAGCATGGTGGCGAGACCTCATCGACCGGATGGGGTGGTTCCTGGGATAGAAGAAAGGCTGAGGGCTCAGTTCTCAGAACCCATTCAACCGCCCTCTCGATCCAGTATCTCGCAGCACACCCGGAACCCCCGGTAAAGGGCTTCTCCCTCTCACGCGTCTATCGGCGTGAATCAATTGATCCCACCCACCTTGCCGAGTTCGAGCAGCTTGAAGGGATCGTGATGGATGAGTATGTCACCTTCAGCCATCTCCTTGGTTTCTTAAAGGAGTTCTATCACCGGATGGGGTTCCCGGATGTCAGGTTCCGGCCTGCGTACTTCCCCTATACCGAACCCTCTGTTGAGCCTGAGGTCTGGGTGGATGGACTTGGATGGGTGGAGCTTGGAGGTGCAGGTATCTTCCGTGAAGAGGTGACCTCGCCGTTTGGGATCTCGCATCCTGTTCTGGCATGGGGCCTTGGTATCTCACGGGTTGCGATGCTCCGCCTGGGTTTGAAAGATCTCCGGCAGCTCTATAAGAGTGATATCGACTGGATCCGAAATACTCCATCATACCGGAGGATCTAGGAATGGCGATTATTACATTGAATTACGAGTATCTCGAACGCCTCACGAAAACTGATAAAGATACGATCCTCAAAGCCCTGCCGATGATCGGATCTGATATCGAACGGCTTGAAGAGGATCATGCCGATCTCGAGTTCTTCCCGGACAGAACAGATCTCTACTCTGTAGAAGGTGTTGCACGGGCGATGCGGGGCTTCCTTGGAATCGAGACAGGTCTGCCGGAATACCCGGTTCTGGAATCTGAGATCAGATTCTCGGTCGATCCGGCCCTTGCCGGGATCCGCCCCATACTTGGATCCGCGGTGATCAGAAACCTCCGTTTCGATGATGCCTCGATCGAATCGGTGATGGCGCTGCAGGAGGCGCTCCACTGGGCGATAGGCCGGGGCCGGTCCAAGGTTGCAATCGGGCTTCATGATCTCTCTGCCATTACCCCGCCATTTCACTACATCGCATCTCCACGGGATCGGCAGTTTGTGCCCCTTGACTATACCGAGCCGATGACGATGGATCAGATCTTAGCCGATCATCCAAAAGGAAGGGCATATGCAGGTATTGTTGAGCATTTTGACAGATTCCCATTGATCGTCGATGCCAATGATCAGGTTCTCTCATTCCCCCCGATCATCAATGGCGAGCTTACCCGGGTCACCTCAGATACCACCGACATCCTCCTTGATGTCACCGGAACCGATGAGCGGGCGGTACAGAATACGGTTGCGATCATCTGTTCTGCATTTGCAGAAGCCGGTGGAACGATTCAGTCCGTCATCATTGACGGGCAGAAGACCCCCTCGCTGGCACCGGTTGAACGGATTATTGACTGTGATGAATGTGCACGACTGCTTGGTCTTCCGCTCACACCGGAATCGATCATCCCGCTTCTGGAGAAGATGCGGTTTGGAGCAGAACCCCTTGAGGGATCGAACGTTTTGGTCCGTGTGCCCTGTTTCCGTGCGGATATCATGCATGACTGGGATATCTTTGAGGATGTAGCCATTGCATATGGATTTGACCGGTTCCCTGCCACCCTTCCACCCACCTTCACCATCGGAACAGAGGATCCGGCAAGCCGCCTTGCCCGTATCGTCTCCGGGATTGCAATTGGTCTTGGGTACACGGAAGTGATGCCGTTTACCCTGACAAATGAGCGGGTAAGTTATCAGCTGATGCAGCGGCCACGATCTGATGCCGCCCTGACGGTGCTCCACCCGATCTCAATCGAGAACACGATGGTCAGGACTGATCTCCTGCCGATGCTCCTTGAGATCCTTCAGCTGAATACACACCGGGAACTTCCGCAGCGGATCTTTGCGGTCGGGGATGTGAATGATGGTGCGATCACCTATCAGAAGGTGGCAGGTGCTGCCATCCATCCGTCAGCGGACTTCTCAGAGATCTATGCGACCGTGGATGCAATCCTGCGGGAACTGGGTGTCGAGACACTCACCATTGCCGAATCTGATGACCCGGCGTTTCTTTCAGGCAGGCAGGGTGCTATCATGAATGGCTCGGAAAAAACAGGCTGTTTCGGGGAACTTCACCCCGATGTGATTGTGGGATTCGATCTCGAACATCCGGTGATCGGGTTTGAGATCGATCTGAGACCATTTCTCTGATCGTATATCAGAGCCGTACCGGGACCCCCCGGCCGGCAAGATACTCTTTTACATCCCTGATCGTGAACTCCCCGAAGTGAAAGACTGATGCGGCAAGGCAGGCATCGGCTTTCCCAAGGACAAATCCATCATAGAAATGCTCAAGCGTCCCCACCCCTCCTGATGCAACAACCGGGATATGTGTTGCTGATGCAATGGCTTCGGTGATTGGAACATCAAACCCTTCTCTGGTGCCGTCCGTCTCCATCGAGGTGAGCAGGATCTCGCCTGCACCCCGTTCCTCTGCCTCCTGCGCCCACTGGATGGCATCGATCCCGGTTGGCCTGCTCCCGCCATGGGTGACAACCTCGTACCAGCAGGTGGATCCATCGGCCAGCCGGATCTCGGTTCTCCCATCCGGATCCTCGAAATTTCTCCGGACATCCATTGCAAGGACAATGCACTGTGTCCCGAATGCGGCGGCACCTTCTGATATAATCGTTGGGTTGTGCACTGCTGCTGTGTTCATCGAGACCTTATCTGCTCCTGCCCTGAGAATGGCGGTGATATCCTCTGTTCTGCTGATCCCGCCCCCGACTGTCAGTGGAAGGAAGAGTTGATCTGCGGCGCGGGAGATGAGATCGATGATCGTCTTCCTCTTCTCTTTCGATGCAGTGATATCGAGGAAGACGACCTCATCTGCCCCCTGTTCATTATAGCGTGCCGCCAGCTCAACCGGATCCCCGGCATCCCGGAGCCCCTCGAAATGTGTTCCCTTGACAACCCGCCCGTCCTTTAGGTCCAGGCATGGAATGATCCTGCGTGTCAGTGCCATCAACTGACTATATGTCGCATCCTGTTATCAAGCGTCTGCTTTCTTTGGGGGTTATTAAGAGATCATGCGTCCAACTGATAACGGACAGGGTTATAGTATGCATACTGGTGAAGCAAAGATCCGCTGGGCGGAACAATATATGCCGGTTCTCGGCGAGATCCGGGAGCGGTTCATCAAAGAACAGCCGCTGAAAGGCATCGTGATTGGAATGGCACTCCATGTCGAGGCAAAGACTGCTGTTCTCGTGAGAACGCTTGTTGCGGGAGGTGCCGAGGTGCATATCACCGGCTGCAACCCCCTCTCGACACAGGACGATGTTGCTGATTTTCTCAGGGAATCCGGTATTCACTGTTATGCAAAGCGTGCCTGTACCCTTGAGGAGTATTATAGCGCAATCGACCATGTACTTGATGCAAAGCCCTCGATCACAATCGATGACGGGATGGATCTGATCCACCGCCTCCATACCGGCAGGCGCGATATCCTGCCTCATGTGCTCGGCGGCTGCGAGGAGACGACAACAGGTATCCACCGCTTAAAAGCAATGGCGAAAGAGAAGAAACTCCTCTTCCCGGTGGTTGCTGTCAATGACACTCCGATGAAGCACTTCTTTGATAATGTCCACGGCACCGGAGAGAGCGCGCTGACTGCGATCATGGCAACAACAAACTGCATGATCGCCGGGAAGCATCTGGTTGTTGCCGGGTACGGATACTGCGGTCGCGGCCTTGCCACAAAGGCGCGGGCACTGGGCGCACGGGTGATCGTGACCGAGATCGATCCACGGCGTGCTCTCCAGGCGCATTTCGATGGTTTTGATGTGATGACGATGCGCGAGGCTGCACCGATTGGTGAGCTCTTTGTCACAACAACCGGCAACCTGGGTGTCCTTACGGAATCAGAATTCACTTTAATGAGGAATGGAGCAATACTCTGTAATGCAGGACATTTCAATGTCGAGATCGATATCGGGTATCTTGAGACACATGCAGATTCCATCGCACGGCGTGATGGGATCGACTCGTACACATTTGGTGATCGGACCCTCCATGTCCTTGCAGAAGGGCGTCTTGTAAATCTTGCTGTCCCGAAGGGAATGGGCCATCCGATTGAGGTGATGGATCTCTCCTTTGCGGTGCAGGCATTATCAACCGAGTATATGGCAAAGCATGCCCGCGATCTCGCACCCGGTGTTCATGAGGTGCCGACAGCAATCGACGAGCAGATCGCCAGGATCAAACTCGCAGCACTTGGATGCACAATCGATACCCTTACCGAAGAACAGGCGGATTACATGTCCTCCTGGGATGTCGGGACATAATTCCACTCACTTTTTTCTCATATCAGGAATCATCTCACGTGCAGCAAAGAGGTATTCCTGGGCATAGCCCGCATTGGGGCCGAAGATCTGCCGGGCAGCATCTGCAATTCTGTCATATGAATACCGCGTATCTTCTTCAAGGTAGTGCGTACGCATGATCCGATCGATCCAGACATCAACCGGAACCGCCTCGAACCGGTGGAAGGCAAAGAGGAGGATACAGTCTGCAACCTTCTTCCCGACACCCGGGAGCCTGAGGAGCTCTCTGCGCGCGTCGCGATAGGGGAGGGCAGCGATCCGCTCCTCCCACCCGTGATCGGCAGATAGTATAGCCGCTGTTCCGCAGAGGTATTTGTCCCTGTATCCGACACGGCAGCTCCGTATATCGCAGAGTGGGGATGCTGCCAGCTTTTCCGGGGAGGGGAAGGCAGTGTGTCCATCACCGATCCTCTCTCCAAATCTTTCACAGAGGAGTTTTAACCGGGTTTGTATCCCCGGAATATTCGCAAATGTTGCCACAATATACGAAGCGGTACATTCCCATGCAGGTTGCCGGACGATCCGGAGACCATATGCAGAATCGATCGCCTGTAAAAGGATGGGATCGTCAGGAAAGCCGGCAAGTATTTCTTCAAGATCCAGATCAAGATCAAAATACCTGCTGATATCTTCTTCTGGTGCTCCGGAGAAGTGGAGGAGATCGCCCTCCTGTCTGATCAGAACCGGTTTCTGCCCGAGAACCCCGCACCACCAGTGCCCTTTCTTCTCCCACCGAAAGACCTGGCCGCAGGAGAGTGTCCTGTCGAGATCGAACGGGAGAGCATCACCTTCAAGATGGAGTGTGCAGTAGCGTGACACAGCTATTCCCCGGTGATCAATCCAAGATCTCTCAACATTTCATACACCTCTTCCTCCTCCTCTTCACATTCTGATTCAGCTTCATAATGGTACGATATCCAGCGAACCCGTCTGCCTTCTATCCGGTTATAGAAGTACCAGGCGGGCTCACCTGTCTCCGGATGAACGATCAGGCGGAAGAAGGGGAGGAGTTTCATCGGCTCTCCACCCCTCCCCGAATAAAGATAGAGGGATCCAGCATCAAGAGGAATGAGTGATGTGATAGTCATACCTTGAAACCGAGCCCTTGTTCCGGTGACGGACTGCACCTGGCAGGTGAAGATTCCCTCCCGATACTCGGCTGCACCGGGAAGAATAACCTGTATATGATTGAAATGATCCCTGATGCCTTCCCGGAACCGCTCAAGGAGTCTCTCCAGTGTGGCAAGCTGCTCTTCATCATCTCTCTCTCCTGTGATGCCTCCATGGCCTTTCCAGTCGTTTCTCAGGTCGGCAACCTCGTCGAGAAGGGCAAAGAGTCTCTTGCTCGTTACCATGTCGATGAATTCACGATCCGCGTTGCCAAAGAGCCTTTCCATCTCTTCATACCCGCCATCTCCTGCGATCTTCTTACGCACCTGCCGGCCGGATCTCCGGCAGAGGATGATCCAGCTGCGGAAGGTGGCATTCATGTAGATATCGCGGAACCCGGGATTCTCGTCCAGGAGGTCGATCTCTTCATCCCTCAGGATCGGATCCAGTGCCGAGAGGAGCATGCCGGCGATAAACTCCGCAGATGCCTCAAAAAAATTGAGGAGGTGGCCGACCTTCTTTGCAGGGCTCCTCTCTGCATAATAGATCCAGATGATGGATGCCAGCGGAAACGGCAGGGTCTCCATCCATTCGGTGATCCCCTCTCCTTCACGCAGTCTTTCGAGTTTACCAAGCACCGATCTCGTAGATTTGGGGCGCATCCAGAGTTCTCTCTGGATCGATCGAAGCCGATCTCTCGCAGATTCGATCGAGGCGTTGATGGCGATCACCTCTGCCTGGATCTGCGGGGGTGGGAGGTAGATCTCTGTCTCTGCAAGAGTACTGGCAAAATGTTGCATTGTCCTGGATCTTCTCATGACAAGCTCGCGGATGTCCCGGCCGAGTGCTGTCTGGAAGAAGTGTATCAGGTATTCGGGTTCTACTGTTCCGGGGCGGAGGAGGATGCATGCGGCATCTGATGGAGGGACGCTCAGATCTTCATGCGAGATAACCGGAGGTGCAGCCGGTGAAAACGGCAGGTAGATCCTCCTCCCGGCATCCTGTAGTGTTCCGCAGGCACCAGTCGTGATCGATCGGGTGATCCCCGAGAATGGAACACGGGGTGTGCCATGCTCTTCTGCCAGTCTGCTGATCTGCTCTTCAAGGAGTATCTCATGAAGGCTTCTGTACCCGCTTCTTCTGATGAAATATCCAAGCTCAGGTCTTTTCCCATTCTTCTGTAATGTAAGGTTTCGAATGAGGATCTCATGTCGCTCTCTGGCGGGGGTGAGTTCTCCTGCCATGATCATCTCTCTCTCACCTCTTCTGATGATGATGAGCATCTGTTCTTCTTCCTGTAACTGAGGAGAGGGCTCCAATCTTAACGTAAGTGCCGCCTCGCAGAAGAGTCCGGATTGTGACAACTCCCCGACGATAGTATTCAAAAAGAAGCCGGAATGAATGATCGCAATAAGTGCCCCTCTCTCTGAGAGGAGGTCTGCCGAGGCGGAAAGAAGATCATAGTGTGGGGGATGGTTTCCTGTTTCTTCTTCTGTGATCGGACCCGGTGTTCGGTTGCGCTGGTCTAAAGGAGAGAAGAGCAGAATGAGATCAAATAAACGGGTGCAACCATCGAGAATTGATGCGGGATCGCCCCGGATGACTTGTATTCCATATGGTGATCCGGCTGCCGGGGTATCGGTGATGGCAACTGCCTCAACTGCTGCGGTTCCCTCCTTGATTGCGTGGAGCAGCTCCAGATCATCTCCATATGGAGAGAGGATTGATTGATAGTTTTTCCCTGATGCATATGAGGTGATGAATGTGGTTATCCAATCAGGAACGTCCATTGGTATCATATTCTGTCTGTCACCTCATCAAACCCTTCCGAAGAGAATACTTATCTCCTGCCACTACAGAACAGCCAGTATGAATCGCATCATTATTATTGCATTCCTCTCTCTCATCGCCCTCTCTGCATCTGCCGGATGCACTGATCTTCTCCCGAAAATCGATGATACAGGTGAACAGATCCCGACAACACAGAATCCCGCCTCATATGATCCGCAAGAGGTTGAATCTACCCCGCAGGAATCGGTACCTTCACAAACAAACTCCGCGTCAGCTGGTGGAGTCAGCGCAATCTCCCGGATGGTACTATGGGCTGAACCAATGGATATGAATGGTTTTCATGATCTGGATGGCCTGATCGTCAAGTATCGCTTCTATGATGCAAATAACCGGCCGGTCAGTTTTGACGGGACATTCATCTCAATGCAGATCAGTATTCATACCCCTGATACAAACCGCCAGGGATTAAAGATCAACCCACAACAGATATACCGGGGTTCGACCACCATAACGCATTCGCTGCCTGAAGGAGAGTACCCACTCCGTGGAATATGGATTCCCTATAGTGAGCTCACACTCGGTGATCAGGATCGCGGCATCGGCAATGTCCATGCAAAAGTGACGCTCCCGACAGGAGTTGTACTTGAGGCAGAAGAGCGTTATATCTGGCCGGTTATATGAAACCGGCCTCTTAGTCTCACTCTTTCATGATGAAGAACCCGATCACGGCCAGGAATAATCCAATTAAAACGGCGATGATCCCAAGCGATCCTTTCAGCACGAGGATCACCTCTGGGATGTACAGGTAAATCCCATATCCTCCAAGCAGAATGAGGACGATCCCGGCTATAAGGCTTCCAAGCCCGGCTTTATCAACCATAGGTATCATATCTTTCCTTCTTTTTGTAGCATATAAAGATTGTTCATATCCTCCATGTACCATGTCAACATCTGACAAAGTCTAATGCGTCATACCGCAAACAAGACTTCATACAGGGATAGCAATGTTCTGGAATAAAGAGATGGAAACCCTTCGTGGAAGAGACCTCGAAGAACTCCAGTTAAAAAGGTTGAAATGGACGATTTCGCAGGCTGAAAAAGTTCCCTTCTTTAAAAACAAACTCCGCGCGGAGGGTCTGTCTGCTGATTCAATCCATACTCCCGATGATGTCAGGAAACTGCCGTTTACCTATAAAACCGATCTTCGTGAGAGCTATCCGTTTGGGTTCTTTGCGGTTCCACGACGGGATATTGTCCGGATTCATACGACGTCCGGCACAACCGGTAAACCGACTGTTGTCGGGTATACGCGCCATGATCTGGCGGCATGGGCGGATCTGATCGCCCGGAACCTGACGATGGTGGGCTTGACGCCTGAGGATACCTTCCAGAATGCGGTCAATTATGGTCTCTTTACAGGCGGACTTGGCTTCCATTATGGGGCTGAACTGATGGGGATGATGGTGATCCCAAGCGCCACCGGGAATACAAAACGCCAGATCGAGATGATCAATGACTTTGGAGTTACCTCAATCCACTGCACACCCGGATATGCGCTCCATATCACAGAAGTGGTCGAACAGATGGGCACATCACTTCCCTCGCTTCGGGTTGGGGTCTTTGGCGCCGAGGCATGGTCTGAGACGATGCGGCAGGAGCTGGAGTCACGACTCTCGATCCGTGCCTATGACAGTTATGGAATGAGCGAGATGTTTGGGCCAGGCGTTGCCTTCGAGTGCACGGAACAGAATGGCCTTCATATCTGGGAGGACTGTTTCCTCTCCGAGATCATCGATCCAAAGACCGGGGAGACCCTCGGGCCCGGCGAGAAGGGTGAGCTTGTGATCACCTCCCTCTCAAAGGAGGCGATGCCGCTTCTCAGGTACAGAACCGGCGATATCACGATGATCCTTGAGGATGACTGCCCCTGCGGACGAGGCCGGCGGATCGCACGTATTATGGGGAGGAGCGATGATATGCTGGTGATACGTGGAATCAACGTCTTCCCCTCCCAGATCGAGCATGTGCTCCTGGGAATCCACGAGGTAGGTGATCAGTATATGGTGTATGTTGACAGGAAAAACCATCTTGATGAGATGACAATTGAAGTTGAGATGAACCGCCAGACGTTCTCGGGTGAGCTGGATGGTCTCGTCGGTCTTCAGACGATGATCTCCCGTAAGCTGCATGACGCACTCTCTCTCAGAACCACGGTCCGGCTTGTCGAACCGGGGTCGCTCCCGCGGTTTGAAGGAAAAGCCAAACGTGTTGTGGACCGGAGGGGTGATCTCTGATGCATTTCTGGGACCCGCGGATCGAGGAGATGCCGGTAGCAGAACTCGAAAAAGTGCAGTACCGACTCTTAAAGACACTTGTGTACCGGATGTACAGCTTCTCGGATTTCTACCATGCCCGGATGAAGGAGGCAAAGGTTCATCCCGATGACATCAAAAAACTGGCAGATATCCGGCTTCTCCCCTTCATGTACAAGAGTGACCTCCGGGACAACTATCCTGACAAACTCTTCTGTGCTCCACAAAACGAACTTGTCCGGTACCATGTATCCTCGGGAACAACCGGCAAACCGACGGTTGTCGGATATACCCGGAAAGATCTCGATCTCTGGACGACCTCTCTTGCACGTGGCCTCACCTCCTGTGGGATCGGGAAAGGAGATGTGATCCAGGTATCGTATGGCTATGGCCTCTTCACGGGGGGGCTTGGCCTCCACTATGGCGCGGAGCGGATCGGGGCGACGGTTCTTCCGACCAGTGTCGGCAACACCGAGCGGCAGATCGAACTGATGCAGGACTTAAAGGCGACCGCCATCACCTGCACGCCATCATATCTGATCCATATCGGCGAGGCGGCTGATCGAATGGGTGTCTCGATCCAGAAGGATACACAGCTCAGGTCAGCAATCATCGGTGCAGAACCCTGGTCCGAGACGATGCGGACACGTATCTACGAGACGATGGGTGTCCGCGCCTATGATATCTACGGTACAAGCGAGATATCGGGCCCGATGTTCTCTGAATGCTCAGAACAGAAAGGAATTCATATCTGGGGCGATATAGCAATCCCCGAGATCATCGATCCCGAGACCGGTGAGCCGCTTCCGCCCGGCGAACATGGGGAGCTTGTGATGACCGTCCTCCAGAAAGAGGCGCTCCCGATGATCCGGTACCGGATTGGTGATCTGACACAGATTCTGGATGAACCCTGCCCCTGTGGCAGGACACACCCACGCATCCAGAGGATCTCGGGGCGGGTTGATGATATGCTGATCATCCGGGGTATCAATGTCTTCCCCTCAGCAGTTGAGCACGCGATATTAAAAATACCGGAGTTATCCGGGCATTTCATGATCGAGGTTGATCGGAAGGGATCACTCGATGATATGCTTGTCCGGGTTGAGATGGCACCGGAGGCATTATCTGATAAGATCAACGATCTCATCAACATCAAACGAAAAGTTGAGCATACCTTGAAAAACGCCCTGAACGTGGCGGTACAGGTCGATCTCTCTGAACCGGGTTCACTACCCCGGTTTGAGGGGAAAGCAAAACGTGTCATCGACAGGAGGGTATTCTGATGCAGGGAGAATATATCATCAACCAGATCTCCATCTTTTCGGAGAACAAACCGGGGCGGCTCGCGGCAATCGCAGAAGCGCTCGAGAAGAGTCATGTGAACATCTATGCCTTTTCAATTGCTGAGGCAAACAGCTTCGGTGTTGTCAGGGCACTCGTTGACAAACCCGATGATGCCCGATCTGTCCTTGAAAAACTCGGTTTTGCCGTCCAGTTCACAGATGTGATTGCTGTTCGGATGAAGGATCAGCCGGGCGGCCTTCATGAGGTTGCACAGATCCTCGGTGATGCCGGGATTAATATTGAGTATGCGTATGCCTATTCAGGCAAAGAAGCAGCGGTGCTGATCCTGAGGGTGAGCCAGGCCGGTGAGGCAATCTCAAAGATTCAGGCTGCAGGCGGCTCCCTCCTGAGAGAGAGCGATCTTGGGTAGCTCTATTCCTCATCTTCTTTTGTGAACATATGGACACGGCCTGCGACTTTGGCGAGAGTGATAACAAAGGCGATCCCGTTGCCGGGTTTATTCAGCTCCGCTGCAGATACGATCGCTTCAAGGATCGTATCGGTCTGCTCAGGACCGACGATTGTCAGTATAATCTCCTTCTCTGGTTCAATCCTGAGCCCAAGCAGTGTCTGCATCTCATGAATGCCAGTTCCACGACCGGGAATAATGGTGCCACCTGATGCACCTGCTCTTCGGGACGCCTCGATCACCTGTTGTGACCAGCCTTTCTTGACGATCGTTACAATGAGTTCTTTACAACCTTCACAGATCATGATGATTTCACCTTTTTAATTCGGAAATAGATCCCGAGTACAAGAATGGAGAGGATTGGGGCAAGGGCGATTAACGCTATCAGTCCAAATCCGTCGATGATCGGATCCCGCCCCTCTATGCCTCCTGCAACACCAACAGCAAGTGCCATTAAGAAAGAGACTGCCATCGGTCCTGTTGCAACACCGCCTGAGTCAAAGGCGATCGCAACAAAGTCCCGATCCGAGAGCCAGAGGAGGATGATGGCAATTGCGTATCCGATGATGATGAGGGGAAGAAACGAGAACCCGATGACGATCCGCGCCATGCCGAGTGCAACGGCAATCCCAACACCGATAGAGAGTGTATAGAGGATCAGCGTTCCCTTGATAAAACCGCTTGAGGATTGTTCAACCTGGTCGCTGAGGATACGGACTGCAGGTTCGGCATAGGTTGCCAGCATGCCGAGGAAGAATCCAAATGGGATGAGTATCCAGGCTTTGCCAATAGCGCTGAAGAATGATCCGATTGCATCTCCTGCCGGGATGAATGCGATGTGAACACCCTGAAGGAAGAGGATCATCCCGATGAGGGTGAAGAAGATCCCTTTGAAGAGGTTGATCACATGCCCCATCGGGAGTTTCAGGTACATCACCTGAAAGAGGATGAAGAAGATGGAGAGCGGGATGAGTGCGATGATTGCATCCTGCATGACATCGGCAATACCCTTGAATATGACGAGCTCGGCTATCATAGCAGGATCCCAAGGAGCATAATGCCGATGATCGGCCCGATTGATGCAAGCCCGATTAAACCGAATCCGTCTGTCAGTGCTGATCTACCGGCAAGAACCGAGCTGAGACCTATTCCAAGAGCCAGGATGAAGGGAACTGTAAGCGGTCCCGTCGTCACCCCCCCCGCATCATAGGCGATCTGCAGGTACTCTGCCGGAGTAAGAAATGCCAGAACGATCACAAGCAGGTATCCTCCGGTAAAGAGCCAGGTGATCGGCACCCCGACCACGATCCTGAGCATTGCAAGTGCAACGAAGATACCAACACCCATAGCAATTGAGATGATCATCGGATCCCGTGGAATCCCTCCGTTTGAGACCATCTCGACCATATCCGTCAGCACCCGCACATCCGGCTCCGCAACTGTGGCAAGGAACCCGAATATAAATGCAACACAGATGACCAGATAGATGGATCCATGTTTTGGAAGATCGGATCCAATCGCCTCACCCATCGGAAGGAGACCGTTATTTACCCCAATAAGGAAGAGTGTAATGCCAGCAATGAGCATGATGACCCCCAGGCAATAGTTGACCAGATCTGAAACCGGTGAACTGGTGAGAACTGCGAGGACGATCAATACGATCAGGGCAATGGGTGTCACTGCCTGAATGACCTCTTTTAATGTCTCACGCCCCTCACTCAACATTCCTGTTCCATCCTGTCTGAGTCTTCATGAGCCATACTGAAACCGGATACCACTCATCGCACGTATCGATAAACCTGTATATCCGGATATTACTGTATATCACTCTGAAATCGTAAAAAACAGATGGTTCTGGTTAAAAAATAGAGGAGGATCTATCTCTTCTCCCACCTGAGCAGATCCATCACAACCGAGAGGGTTGAACCCCTCCGTATCTCCTCGCGGAGCCGCTCCTCTGTCTTGTACCCCTCCACTGCCCTCCGGCTGATCTCATAGGCATGCTCCTTTGGGATGACGACGACACCGCTCGCATCACCGATGATCCAGTCGCCCGGCCGCACCTTCTGACCGCAGCACCGGATCTCAGGATTGATCTCACCAAACCCTTTCGGCTCACCGGCATTTGGGACTGCTGCTGTTGCATAGAGGGGTGTTGTCATTTCGAGGATATCGTCAAGGTCGCGGACCGCCCCGTCGATGACAATGCCAGCGACACCTTTGTTCTGGCTGGAGAGTGTTGCCAGTTCTCCCCAGGGGGCGATGGTTCTGTCGTGGCTGTTGTTGATCACGATCACATCCCCCGGTTGAGCACGGTCAATCGCCTCAACAGGTTTTGCCCAGTCTCCGGCAAAGGTCTGGACGGTGACTGCCTGGCCGATCATCTTCCCTTCACCTGCATACCGTGTGAGCCCGCTCATTGCCCCTTTCCGGTGCATCGCATCCGAGACATTTGATGAGGAGACGCTGGTGAGCATCTGCCGGATCTCCTCATTCCGATCGATCTTCCGGAATGTGCTCTTCACCGGTGCATCGATTGCGGATCGGATCTCCCGCGTAGAACGTGTGACATCAGCCGATCTGATGATTGTCCCGCCAATAATGACGATTGCTGCCCCATGCGCAACTGCCTGCGCTGCCCGCGCCGCATCCAGCCCTCCTGCAGCGGCAATCGGGATGGAGACTGCGCCGGTGAGTTGCTCAAGGAGTTCGAGAGAATCCTTTCCGATCATCTGCTGATCGATTCCGACATGGGCATTGATGATATGCACGCCCATCTCCTCGAGCTCACGGGCGCGGGCAACGGGATCTGTGACATTCATCATATCACCCATCAGTTGTACCCCGTAGAGATCTGCTGCTTTCACCGCCTCCCTGATGACTGAATCATCGGAATCTGCCAGGATGCAGACAACTTTTGCGCCCGCTTTTGCCGCCATCTCTACTTCAAGCGCACCGGTATCGCTGATCTTCATATCGGCAATGATGGTTGTATCAGGATGGTGTTTTTGTATCTCCCGAACAGCGCTCATCCCCTCGCTCTTGATGAGCGGCGTTCCGATCTCGATCCAGTCGGCTCCACCGGCAATTGCTTCGTCAGCAATCGCATAGGCGCGGCTGAGATCAAGGATATCAAGTGCAACCTGAAGAATCGGGGATTTCATATTTACAATTGTGGTGTTCATCCAGCTTAAAAGCTGTTTAAAAGAGAGAGGGCCGGATCAGATCACTCGGACCCATACCGATCGGTGAAGGTGATGTCAGCGAGGTTCTTCTTTTTGGCAAGGGCGAATCCTTCTGTCCCTGCTTCACCTGCGGCAATCAGCGAGATGAGCTTGTATTGCTCCGGAACCCCGAGAAGTTTTCGAATCGGCTCTGCATACTCTTTTCCTTCCCCTGCAACCCAGCAGGATCCAATCCCATATCCTGTTAAGGCAATAAGGATGTTTTCGGTTGCGGCACAGCAGTCCTCAACAACATACTGCTGGTCCCGCTCGCCAAAGACGGCAAAGCAGACTGGTGCCTCGGCGATGAACTTTCCATGGGTGGTGAGGTTTGCAATCTCCTCCCTGAGCGCTTTGTCTTTGATCGTTCCAAAGATCCATGGCTGGATATTCTTTGCCGATGGAGCTGACTTTGCACAGTCAAGGACTTTCCGGATGATATCGTCCGGAATTGGGGTGTCCTTGAAGTGCCTGATGCTATGCCGTGCCTGGATGATGGTGACGCCAAAATTGGCGATGTTTTTATTCTGGATCATAATAGATCAGAGTGTTTTTCTCAGGGTTATTTGTTACGCAGGAGGAGGCGGGTGATCACAGCAAGTGCACCAAGTGATGTTGCCAGTGAAATGGGTGCTGCGGTTGGTTCTGGAACGGGTGTGGGGGAAGGCTCCTCTGTTGTGACAGGTGTTGGTTCGGGTGTCGGTGTTGCCACAGTGGGAGCAGGTGTTTCGATGAGTGTTGCTGTCGGTGTCGGGATCGGTGTCTGTGTCGGTGCAGGTGTTGTGGTTGTAGTTTTTGAGAGTGAAACCGTCTCACTGCGGGGAGTTATTGTTTTTCCTACGACATTGTAGTTGTCTTTCATGTTATTGGCATTGCAGAAGGCATGGAACTCATAGATTCCACGGGAATATCCTGCATCAGGATACCAGACCGGTCCTGTCATGTAGGGATTCCTATCAACTGCAAAGAGGAGGGGCGTTGCAACACCTGCACGGTTTGTTAAGGTAGAATATTCTATGCCCTCTTTTTGGTTGACACGCACCTCTATTGGTGCTCCGGAAACCCCGGGGCGTACTGCCATTGCATGCAGATTTGTCTCAATACGGAACTGAAGTTCAAAATCCATCGGCACCCAGAGCCCGGTTCTGTCTATCTGCCCATAGCCCACATCATAAACCCTGATTCCAAGGTTTGGATCGGCAACGATGATTGCCGGACTCTTGGTTCCCATATCGTACCAGGTTCCGGTTTTCCCCTGGAATGTCTGGGGTGCGACATAGAATGAAGTGGCATCAGTTACCTGAATGGTTATGTCCGGACTACCTGTGGCAGGTGTTGCCCCTGCTGGAAACCACCCGAGGGTATCTCCATTACCTATTCCACACGCGGTAATATCGAGCCCCTCTTCCCCGATGAATACGGTGCCACCTGCCGGTATGTCAGATATGGCGGCATGTACCGGGGTAATCATGAGAAAGGTAAGGAGGCAGATCCCCCATACCATTGTCTGGTATCGAATACTGTCTGGTTTTCGCATAATCATCAATGGAATGGTTCTACCTCATGAGGGTTTCCCTGGCAGGGGGTCATCTTAGATTATTGTCTGGATGCTGCTCCAGATATTCGAGAAACCCTCGGTGATCAGCACCGTCGGATCGATCCCAAGGAGCGGGAAGATGAAGATGAAATAGAGGAATGTCCCAAGGGTGCTCCCGACATTTGCAAGTGCTGCAACAAGCACAACCCGGAAGAGGGGGATCCTGCTCATCTCAGAGATACTCTCTGCCTTGCTGATCGCTTTGAAGTCGGATACTGCTGGTTTTCTGATCTTCGCCTCAACGATCGCAGCAAACCATCCCGCAGCAAGCAGCGGGTTGAGCGAGGTGAGCCATGCAGCTGAGAAGGCGACTGCGGCAGAGAAGGGATGTCCCCGTGCGATAAGGGTTCCAAGTGCCGCAAGTGTCCCGTTGATGACAACCCACCAGGCAAATGCGGTGATCAAAACCTCGGTTCCGACACCAGAGAAGAGGATTGCGCAGATGAGGGAGAGGAAGAGGACGAGCACCCCGACCCCGATGATCTTTCCCCATGGGGGGCGGTGGATCTCAGCGGTGAGTGACTGTCGCGAGGGAAGGGTCTCTGGATTCTGAAGATAACCGGTCACTCCTCCGAGATGTCCTGCGCCGATCACTGCCAGAACCCGCTCTTCTCCCCTGAGGAGTGGAATAAGGCTCTGTGCGAGATACGCGTCCCGTTCATCAATTAGGGCTTTTGCTCCGTTTGGAGAGAATTTCCGGAACTCTTCAAGGGCGAGGGTGACAATATCCTGCTCAGTCAATGAATCGATATCCAGCTCTTCTCCTGCGACTCCTGTGGCGGAGATGGCGAGTGCATAGATCATCCTGACCTTTTCCCTGATTGTCATCCCGCTCCAGAACCGGGAAAGGGTGATCCTGATATCCCGATCGATGAGGGCGACCCGTATCCCCTGCTCCTCGGCAAGGCGGATCGCCTCTTTCATCTCGGCACCCGGTTCTATCCCGACATTCATCCCGATCTTTCTCTGGACATAGGCAAGAACCCACTGGACGAGCATCTGGGTCATATTCCCTGAGGAGAGTATATCAGAGATCCCCGGAGCTTCTGTTTCACTCTCCTGCTGTTTCAGTGCCGCATACCGTGGTGCATCCAGCTCCACGGCAATGATGTCGGGCTCAAACTCAGCAATGGCTGTTCGTACTTCATCGATACTCTTCTGCGAAACATGCGCGGTTCCGACAATCCTCAGTTCACCCATGAATGCTCCACATTCCTCTGCTGTCAAAAGCAACAGTTCTCCCTTCCGGGACTGTATGGGAGGAGAAGATCTTTTCGACAGCGTTCTCCTCCTCCTCTTCTGCCTCCTGCCTCTTCACCAGGCATGCGGCAAGTGCGTCTGCCTCTTCTGGTGTTATTGCCTCTCCAATTCCTGGACATTCGGAGATTGTTATTGTATTGCCATTGAGGGCAAACGGGTATGTCCGGCAGATCCAGGGGCGCGCCGAATAGATGGCGCACCGTTCGTCTTCAGCCAGAAAAATACATTTTCCATCCTCATTCTTCAGGCACCATTCAAAGGTGAACCATCCCCCTTCATCTGATTCGATGAATTCGGGATAAGGCAGAACGATTTCACTCTTCTCCAGTCCGGTCGCTTCGATGATCCGGTCAATCTCGGGGGGCGAGACGATGACACGGCTTGTTTTCTCTTCGCCCTGGCAGCACGCTCCGCATTGCCGGCACCGAAAGCCGTTCGTCCTGATCTCGCGGCTGATAGTTTCTATTCTGTGCATATCCTGCTGAAATTCTCGTAGATCCGGTGTCCGTTCTCTGTATGGCTCACTTCCGGATGCCATTGAAGGCCATAGATTCTCTTCTCATCGCATCCCATCGCCTCTACTCTGCAGATCGGTGAGGTGGCAAGGATCTCAAATCCCTCCGGTGCCCGTTTCACCTCATCGGCATGGGATGCCCAGACATGAATGGTCTCCGGGTATCCTTTGAGTATACTGCTATGGTTTTGGATCGTCACATCAAGGCCGCCATACCCTCCGCTCTTTCCAGGTCCAATCTCTCCTCCGAGTGATCGGGCTATCAGCTGGTGGCCGAGGCAGATGCCGAGCACCGGCAGATCGAGTTCGAGGTAGTCGGCGCACCGGCCAATCCGGTCGATACTTGGTCCGCCTCCCAGAATGATCCCGCGGCACCCTTCTTCTATCTCCGATGGAGGAGTGGTATTTGGGATCATCTTCACCGGGATATCGAGGTCGCGGAGCATCCTGTGGATCAGATGATTGAACTGCCCGAAATTATTGATGACAAAGAGGGGTTGCATATCCTGCTTAGTATTGGCTCTTACCCCTCTTATCTCTTCAGGAGTATGCTGCTATTGTCCGGAGAATTGCCTCCCTGATCATGGATGGTGAATGACCAAGTGCTGCGGCGAGATACATCGCGCCGCCCGCGCCCATCCCCTCCTTCACCTCCCCGATACAGTATCTGGCAATTCCGGCATGGCCGAGTTCTCCAAACTCCGGATCAACATATATTGGAGCAACGCCGATCGCGTCTGCTATCTCGGGGAAGTTCGCCGATGGATCGTCGCGGACATAGACTGTTGTGACAACACGGGGAATTCGGAGGCGTAACCCTCGTGCAACAGCAGCAACGGAAAGCATCTGGGTGCCCCCGGCAAGTACTACGTCGCCGGAGAACCCTTTGATCATGCCGCAGGCAACAGGGATCATTGGATCTCCGGTTGCCGAGACGATAGCAAGCGGTTCTGTCACTCCCTCGTTTTTTAGTCGTCTGGTGATCGAATCAGCAATCTCTTCCTTCTGTGAATGAGGGTTCAAAACCATGCTGCTTGAGACACGGGCAGGGTATTCAAGGGCACGAAGTACACAGAGTGCTGTGGTTGTTCCGCCGGGAACACATTCTCCTATTACGAGCATATCCGAGAGTTGTGAGAGGAGGGATCCAAGCTGCTCTCCTCTAAGATACAGAGACGCTGCATCGGGAACAGCCACTCCTCTGCGTGGATCCCCTCCGGCTCTTCCATAGAGATCATAGGTGGGGATTGTCGGGGCATGTGCGAGCCCTGCATTGATGAAGAAGGGGGAAAGAGAGCAGAGCTGCATCATCGCGCGGGTGATGATGGCCGGTGTCGGGCAGCCGGTCGGGGTATCGGGGCGGATCGGCATGCTGGTGATCGTGCCGTTTATGATCAGTTCTGAATCGAGAATCGGGGTGAAGACGGTCTTTTCAGGTGAGGGCCCTGCACCGGATATGCCGGGAACCGTTGACAGCATGGTATTTGCCAGTATCGGGGCAAAGACCGGCCTTTCTGGTGAATAGCTGATATCCTCTGATAGAAATGCCATATACGTTAAGTATGGCATGCTTCAAAGATAATGATCGTTATGTTTGAGATCGAAGAACGCCTGGGTCGCGCAGGTGTTGGGATGGATGCGATACTGGATGCGGGCATGGAGCTGTATGTCTCTCATGGACTCTCTCCTGAAGACGGACGTTTGCAGCTTGAAAAAAATATATGGCGCGCGTTTGCAGACCCGAATGTCTCTGCACTGCTGCTCTCGGCGATCCTGCTTGAGGATGAGCTGTATGCGAAGAGAAAGGAGTCTGAGATCGCTGATGACCCGGTATTTCTCCTGGCTGATGAGATCATCGGCATGGCGATTGCAGAGGTGATTGCAGGCACCTATGCCCGCTTTGAGTTTACCCGGTACGACCAGAAGAAACCGGGTATCCTCTCGACACTGGGCCCGTTCCTCGATGATGCCGTTGCCGGACTGATCGCCGGATGCACCTCAAAACTCTATAGTGATAGTCAATGAGTCTCTTTGAGGGGATCCGGGCACTGATCCAGTTCACAACAATCATTCCGATAGGGAGATCGGCAGATTTTGATGCATTTGCCACTCGTTCATATCTCTACCCGGTTGCCGGGTACCTGATCGGCGGGCTGGCGGCGATCCCCCTGCTCTTTATCCCTCACCCTCTGGCAGCGGCTGCTGTCGCCCTTGGGCTTCTGCTCCTCCTTTCGGGCTGTAACCATTTTGATGGCCTCCTTGATCTCGGGGATGGCCTGATGGCTCATGGGAGCAGGGAGGTGCGGATCCGCGCCCTTACCGATCGGCAGGTGGGGGCGGGAGGGGTTGCCCTTGGTCTCTCCATTACTCTCATCTCCTTTGGTGCACTCGCATCACTGTCGATCATACCTATTGCAGTGCTTATAGCGGAGGTTGCTGCAAAAGCGTCGATGGCGTCACTGACCAGCATAGGGCGGCCGTTCCGGAAAGGTATCCACAGCTATCTCTTCTGGCGTAGCCGCCCCTCTTTCGTTGTGATCGCCTGGGCACTGACACTCCCGCTCTTCCTGCTACCTATCCCTCCCATCGCAGTGGCCTCTGCACTCTTCGGTGCATCAGCTACCACATTGATCCTGCTCTTTTCAGGAGAGCGGTTGTTTGGCGGGATCAATGGCGATCTCGTCGGGGCAGCAAATGAGATCGTCCGCGCCGTGGTCTTTCTCTCACTGCTGATAGCCCTCTAAGTGATCCCGGGCTGGCTTACCTTACCCAGAACGGATGAAACCCTTCTCCCTTCTCATCTGCACATTCTATGGCATCAGCCGATGGATTTGCGACGATGGTGTTGAACATGGTCTGGGCAGTCAGGAGCTCAAAAGCATCCCCTGATCCACGCCCCTGCTTTTTGAACTCCTGTGCATAGGGGTTGGGGACGATCCGTTTTCCATCCCTGATACCTGCACAGTGGATGCAATGCACGCACCGGGTATGGATCGATACTTCTTCAGTCGCGCACTCGACTGTGATACGGTCATTTTTGCCTCGAATGAACGGTAATGTCTTCATCAGGTGTGGATAGGTGTGGATAGTTCATCATTGTATCGCTTCTTTTGGGAATTAACCAAAATAAAGAGAAATATTTTATATAGTTCTCTTTCCAATCTAGTATACTCGCATTGGACTGAATGTACGCATGATTGTCCTTGAATGAGTGGAGGATTGAGAATGGCAGCAGAAAAGCCACACATGAATTTAGCCGTTATCGGCCACATTGACCACGGGAAGTCAACCACTGTCGGTCGCCTTCTCTTTGAGACCGGCAGTGTACCCCAGCACGTTATTGATGGATACAAGAAAGAGGCAGAGTCAAAGGGCAAGGGTTCCTTTGAGTTTGCCTGGGTTATGGACAACCTCAAAGAGGAGCGTGAGCGTGGTATCACGATCGATATCGCCCACAAGAGGTTCGACACGGCAAAATTCTACTTTACCGTCGTCGACTGTCCGGGACACCGTGATTTTGTCAAGAATATGATCACCGGTGCATCACAGGCAGATGCCGCATTACTTGTTGTTGCAGCTCCTGACGGCCCGATGGAGCAGACAAAGGAACACGTCTTCCTTGCACGGACGCTCGGTATCAACCAGCTCATCATCGCTATCAACAAGATGGATGCAGTGAAATACGATCAGAAGCGGTTCGACGAGGTGAAAGCACAGCTCTCCGATCTCATCAAGATCGTTGGATTCAAGCCCGATGAGACGATATTTATCCCGATGAGTTCATTTACCGGCGTGAATGTCTCCAAGAAATCCCCGGAGACCCCATGGTACACCGGCCCGACGCTTCTTGAAGCACTTGACACACTGAAAGAACCCGAGAAGCCAACAGACAAGCCACTGCGTCTCCCGATCCAGGATGTCTATACCATCTCCGGTATCGGAACTGTTCCAGTCGGCCGTATCGAGACCGGTATCCTGAAGAAGGGAATGAAAGTCTCGTTCATGCCCGCAAACAAAGAAGGAGAGGTTAAATCCATCGAGATGCACCACGAAGAGCACACACAGGCTTACCCCGGTGACAACATCGGCTTCAACGTCCGTGGTATTGCAAAGAACGATATCCGCCGTGGCGATGTCTGTGGTCCGGTTGATGTACCCCCGACAGTTGCAGAGGAATTCACTGCACAGGTTGTTGTTCTTCAGCACCCAAGCGTCCTCTCTGTTGGATACACTCCGGTCTTCCACTGCCACACCGCACAGGTTGCATGCACCTTCGTTGAGCTTCAGAAGAAGCTTGACCCCAGAAGCGGTCAGGTCAAGGAAGAGAACCCGGCTTTCCTCAAAACCGGCGACGCTGCAATTGTTAAGATCGTCCCCACCCGCCCGCTCGTCATTGAGAAGGCAAAGGAGCTTCCGCAGCTCGGCAGGTTTGCTGTCCGTGATATGGGATCCACCATTGCTGCAGGTCTTGTCCTCGATATCAAACCAAAGCAGATGAGATAAATCTCATCTTTTTTACGGTGACTCCCTATGCAAAAAGCCAGAATACGCCTTACCGGGACCGATTATAACAAACTCGAATCGGTCTGCTCCCGGATTCGTGAGATCGCCGAACGAACCGGTGTCAATCTTGCAGGTCCGATATCGCTTCCAACGAAGCGCCTCGTTGTTCCCATCCGGAAGAGCCCTGATGGAGAAGGAACAGCAACCTGGGATCGCTGGCAGATGCGTGTTCACAAACGCCTCATCGATATCGATGCAGACGAGCGTGCACTCCGCCAGCTGATGCGAATTCAGGTACCCAAGGACATTGGCATTGAGATTGTCCTTGAGGGCTGATCATCGTGAGATAGCGGCATGAAAGCCGCATCAGATACCCATTTTTATCATCGACTCCTGAAACCGGAGTCGTTATTCATTTGTATTCTTCTGGGAACTCTGGTTCTCCGGTTTGCCTTTCTTGATCTGAAACTCTTTCATCATGACGAGGCGGTACATGCCTGGTTTGCCTATCAGCTGCTTACAAATGGCACCTATATCTATGATCCGGTCTTCCATGGACCATTCCTCTTTTATGTAACCGCGGGACTTTTTTCGATCTTTGGGGATTCCGATCTCGTCGGCCGGCTGCTCCCGGCATTCCTTGGCACTCTGCTTGTTGCCCTGGTCTATCCCCTCTACAGAATGCGGTATCTTGATGGGAAGCAGATGCTTGTTGCGGCATTATTCCTGGCGCTCTCCCCAGGTATGGTCTATTTCTCGAGGTTTCTTCGAAATGATATATTTATCGCATTCTTTTCGCTTCTGCTGGTTGTTGCCGCCCTGGCGTACTTCAGCTCCGGGAAGCTCAGGTTTGCCCTTGTTGCAGGACTTGCCGCAGCCCTTGGGATGTCAAGTAAGGAGAATATGCCGATTATCCTTGTCATCTTTGGAACTTATCTCATCTATTGCCTCTGGACACGGCGTCTTGTCTTCCCCCGGACGTGGAGGAGGGATATCCTGCTTTCAGCAGCGCTTGCAGGAGGAGTAATTGCCCTCTTCTATTCATCGTTTGGGGCACACCCCGAGATTGTCCTGCAAGCCGGCCAGATGGCAATTTCCCACTGGACCGGGATGCATGAGGTTCAGCGGCTTGGTGGACCATGGTTCTTCTACCTGATCCTCTTCATTCTCTATGAGGTGCCGATCCTCCTGCTTGCAGGAATGGGTCTGTGTGGATTTATAGCAGCACATACACAATCCCTGAAACTGCGTTCGAATGAACCGGAACGTAACTCAGAAACCGGAGGTGAGTCATCGGGGCCTTCCATCTCCTCAACCGTGATTGAACGAATTTCATCATCATTCAGGCGACCTGAGCCCGGTATAGCGTATGATCCAAAGACAGAGTTCATCAGGTTCTCTCTCTGGTGGATGATCACCTCCCTTGCAGTCTATGCATATCTCGGTGAGAAGGTTCCCTGGCTCATCCTGCACCAGCTGCTTCCGATGATCTTTGTTGCCACCTACAGGCTTGATCGTCTGAAGATGATCATTGTCGCAGTGGGTGCAGTCTTCCTCCTTGGGATGACGCTGCATGTGGCATTCACCCCCGGTGATATTGCGGAGCCTATCGTACAGGTGCAGAACTCTGAAGATCTCCGCCTTGTTATGCAATGGATGGACGAATCAGATCGGGTGGCGATTGCGACAGATACGATATGGCCGCTCAACTGGTATTATCGCGATGATGATCGCTGGTCAAAGATCACGTATTTTGGAGGCAGTTCCAACAAGGGCTCCCTCATGGCAGGTAACTTTGACCTGATCATCACTCATGATCAGGAGAGTTATGATGACATCACTGGATTTGAAAAGACGACCCTGAAACATAGTTACTGGGTGACCTACCATGAGGTGAAGGGTGATCTCATCCGGTATTACCTCACCCGTCAGGTTGAAGTGGGGAGTAAGCGGTATGATATATTCAGATCGGTTTCTTCTGTCTGAGGCTTCTTCTCTTCTGAATTGGGTTTGCGGCTTTCTCCACCATGTGTCACTATCTGAAGTAAAGGGATGATGATCTCAGAGACTGTTCTGCTGCTCTCCCGCATTAACTGAGATCCATCCTGGCTGAGCAGATAATCTATGGAGATAACATTATCCTGAGATTCCAGTATTGATCGAAATTATCCGGAATTGACTGTTGAATCGGTCTGGATTGAAAAAGAGGAATGGGATATTATTGAAATGAGTTAAAAATTGGCTGGATTAATTATCCAAGCTCATCCCATGTATTTCGTTTCTTCATAATGACAAAACCGACCACGATGATGGCAATCGCACCAAGAACAATCCAGAGGTATGGCTGACCGGGATCGACAAAGACCGGGAGAGATTCGACCTCCTCCTGTAAATTCCTGGCCTCTTCAAGAACGATTCTTCCCTCAGCGAGAGCATCATCTGCCTGCCTCTCTGCAAGGGCAAGATTGTTGGAGTCAAAGTTCCCCTTTGCAGTATCAATCTGGTTCTTGACACTCTGCCGTTTTGAGGAGAGCAATACCACTCGTGAGTCAGATCCCATACTCTTGTTTGTGGTGAAGTAATCAAGCACTCCATCAATCTCTGCAAGAGTGGTCTCAGCACTGGTGATCGCGTGTTGGACAACAGCCCGCTCAAGAAGTGCCTGTCCATCAGCTATTGCAGTCTTTGCTGAATTCAGATTTAACTGGGCGGATGCCGCATTGTTACCTGCTACTTCAGCACTCTGCAATGCAGTCTGGGCAGCGTTGTATTTTGTGTCTGCTTCGCTGGTGTCAACACCCTTGGCTTTTGCTGTATCCAGCTCACTCTTGAATGTCTGAAGTTCTGCTTTTGCTGAGATAATTGCTGTTTGTACTTCTGCCGGGTTGATCACTTTTTTAGTGAAGAGCTCCTCCCCATTGGCCCTGACATCATCATCTGAATCCAGCTGGCGAATGCGCATGATTGTCTTATCTGAGGTTGCTGAAACATCAGGTACCACGCCCTCAAGGCTGACCCGAACCTTTAAATCAGTGTTTGAAGGATATTCCAGCTCAAATCCTGATATTCTAACTGTTCTGCTGCCTTCAACAGGACGGGGATTTTCAATGCTGTTCAACACAATAGCGATATTCCACCTGGGAGAATCAAGATCAGTGTAGAATTGCAGTGTGTCCGTTCCCGGAAATGTGGTTCCGGATGCAGATATGAAGTCTGTTATTGTCGTTTCAATGTTCACTCTCGTTCCAGGCGTGAGATCCCCTGATGGCAGGCCTGATGGAGGCTGCACGGTGATAGCTGTTGCAGAAAAAGCGCATAATGCACAGCAGGCCAGCAGTATAGTAAGTAGTACTCGTATCTTCATCTTCATCTCCTCATTCAAAGAGCGGATCGATTGCATCCTCAAACATGGTCGATTGCCTGTCCTTGGATTTTATAACATCCTGTTTTGTTTCTTTTGCCACTTCAAGGAGTTCGGTAATCCGGGGTGCATTCCCGATTGTTGCAAGGACGACCACAGCGGCGATATAATTTGACTCAAGCGGGTAATCGCCACCGCGGACTTCAACCCCTGCAATATTTTCTTCTACCCAGGATTTGGACTTTTCGACACCCTTCCTGTCCATCTCGTTCGGAGGACCTGCAACCAGCACCAGTGCCCGCTCGGCAGTTGTATAATCACAGGGGAGTGTCAGTCTGCCGAGCATTGCTCTTCTGACAAGTCCGATGATCTTTGCAGATTTATCCTCGCCGGTGAGCGCACTTTCTGTCTTTTCTTTTTTACCAAATCCAGAAAATAGGCCTTTCTTTTGGTTGCTTTTTGTGATGACATCAGAAATGGCATACCCGATTGTGGATATTCCTCCTCCCCTGAGTGTGTTGATGATCTCTGAAGAGTCAACAACCATCTCACCTACACCCAGCTTTCCAACCTCGCCAGCGCGGAAGAGAACGCCAAATCTCCTGACAAGCTCTTCATTCAGTCGTTCATAGGCACTCTTGACGCTCTCCCCCTCATTCTTCCATGCACTGTTGTCGAATATGAAGGTGTTATCGGCTTCATTCACGAGTGTGGCCAGACTGCGGGCAGAATTATATGAATAGAGCCGCCCCTCTTCAGGTGCCGGAATCATGCCAAGTGCGTACACCGGTTCACGATAGATGCGTTTTAAGTGCCTGCAGAGAACCGGAGTGCCACCTGAACCAGTACCCCCACCAAGCCCTGCAACGACAACAAAAGCATCGATATCATGTGTTCCACGTGTGTCAATCGCATTAATGATGGTGTCTATCTCATCAGCCGCAATTTTTGCGCCGGTTACATTGTCTGTTCCAACACCATGCCCCTTTACAACTGTCTGGCCAATAAGGAGCCTGTCTTTCATATCAATATGTTTGAGGCCCATAAGATCGGTTCTTGCCGTATTGACGGCAATCCCGCGGAAACTACCCTGTTGCAGCTTCCGATCCTGGGCAAGAAACATATCGACAATTTTGCCTCCCGCTTGTCCAAATCCAATGAAAAATACCCGCATTTAGATGACACCATCCACACTAATGGTTTTACCTTTAGTATCTCCTGTATATATGGCTTCTTAGTTTATATGATGGAAAGATTCAAAAACTTTCTTATGCTCCCCGATATCACATAAGATGCATGCATATTTGCGTAATTGGTGGAGGACTCACCGGGCTTTCGGCTGCATTTCGCCTCTCAGGGAGTCATGAGGTGACAATTCTTGAGATGAATGAAGAAGCAGGAGGATGCCTCTCCTCCTATCATCTCCCAGATTACGCAATAGAGTCATTATATCATCATTGTTTCTCAGGCGATCGCCACCTCCTCTCTCTTCTGGATGAACTTGATCTTCTCCGGGATCTCGAGTGGCTTCACGGGAGCACCGGATATCTGGTGAACAACCAGATTCACCCTCTGACGACGCCGCTCCAGATCATCCGTTATCCTCTCCTCTCTTTCGTTGAGAAGATCCGCCTCGCCTTCTTCGTCCTCAGATCAAGATCCGCAGATCGTGGGAAGCTGGATTCCATCCCTGCAAAGACCTATTGTGTGGATCAACTGGGTGAGCGGATCTACTCATCATTCTTTGAACCACTGTTACGATCCAAATTCGGGGATCAGAGAGATGACGTATCTGCTGCCTGGCTCGTGAGCCGGATTGCGATCAGATCTGATCGTGGTCCCGAAGGAGAGCGGCTGGGATATCTGAAGGGCGGCTATATCCGGCTGATCGATAGCCTTCTCTCATACCTGAATGCAGAAGGATGCAGGATTGTGACCGGCCACCGGGTCATCTCCGCGACTCCGGATGAAGGAGGCTGGATTGTTGATGGCACCCGGTATGATTGCCTCATTTCCACCCTCCCTCCGCAGGAGACTGCACGAATATGCTCCGTCCCGTTCACCCCGCTCCCCTACCAGGGTTCTGCCTGCCTCACCCTCGGGACCTCGCTTGATCCAACCAATGGCATCTACTGGGTCAATATGGGCGATCCTGCGCCATACGGGGCGGTTATCACTCATACCAACCTTGTTCCCTATGATCGGTATGGTGAGCATATAGTCTATATCGCCTCGTATTTCAGAGGGAATCCTCCGGAAGACTCTGAAGAGATCCTGCTGTCAGACTTCTGCTCCAGGTTTGATATCCCGCGTGATCAGATCCACTGGCATCGCCTCAGGATCGAACCGTTTGCAGGCCCGGTCTACGTGACCGGCTATCGATCATTGATCCCGGATCCAAATCCGGCCCCGGGCCTCTTCATTGCCGGGATGTTCTCGCCTGAGAACTATCCTGAACGGAGCATGGACGGATCAATCCGGGCTGGCGAGGAGATAGCCCGGCGTGTGATGGAGTGGTCGGATTGACGGAATGCGAGGTGACTGCGGTCATCCCGGTGTATAATGATCGATCTGCACTCGAACGTGCCATCCCGGAATCTCTCCGCCGTCTTGAGGAGATCACCGGCTCATTCGAACTGCTGGTGGCAGAGGATGGATCAGATGACGGGAGTGCAGAGCTGGTTGCAGAATGGGAAGGACGTGATCCCCGTGTCCACCTCCTCCACTCAGATGAGCGGCTTGGGCGGGGAAGGGCGCTCACGCGTGCCTTCCATGCCTCAAAAGGCCGGATCTTCTGCTACTATGATGTTGATCTGGCCACTGATATGGCTCACCTGGGGGAACTTATTGATGCAATCCGGTCGGGGTGTGCTGTTGCTACCGGCTCCCGCCTGATGCCGGAATCCAGAGTCGATAGGGACAGCAGAAGGGAGATTGCAAGCAGGGGGTATAATGCCCTGGTCCGGATGATCCTGGGCAGCCGTCTCTATGATCATCAGTGCGGGT
Source organism: Methanocalculus sp. (assembly GCA_013329165.1). Classification (GTDB taxonomy): domain Archaea; phylum Halobacteriota; class Methanomicrobia; order Methanomicrobiales; family Methanocorpusculaceae; genus Methanocalculus; species Methanocalculus sp9912u. The sequence goes on from DUKV01000041.1 coordinate 44,675, forward strand.
TCAAGGCATTCTCACGTGCATGTCTTGAAGCACTCCTCCCCTCTGTGCAGTCTCCCCATTGGTTCTGGGATACGGAACTGCTGGTGCTCGCACAACATCGGGGTTTTCGTGTCTGTGAGTTCCCGGTCAGATGGCACCAGGGAGAAGGAACAACGGTAACGCTCTCTGATGTAACAGGCATGGGATCTGAGATCCTCAGGCTCAGGTGGCGCCTTCATGCTGAGAAAGATTAGCGCCATCGTCGTTTCAACAATTATCGCAGGAGCGATCATCACATTCCTCCTCTCAAGGGTCTGGGATGAACTCCTGATAACGGCGCAGGAGGCAGATCCACGATATCTTCTTCTCGCGCTCATCATCTGCCTGCTCGCATGGTATCTCAGGGGGGCACGGTACCGGTATATTCTTCTTCGTCTCTCTGTGCTGGTGGGGATCGTCTTTTCAACCGCCTGTATCTTCGTCTCCCAGACGGCAAACCTGATCGTCCCTGCACGGCTTGGGGATCTGATCCGGCTCCTCATCCTCAAACATGAGAAGAAGACGACCTATACCATCGGCTTCTCCTCGGTTCTCACCGAGCGGGTCTTTGATATTCTCACCATTGCCCTGCTTGGTGCGATTGCGCTGCCCTTTGTTGTTGGCCAGGAACCATGGTTTTCAATGCTGATCGGATCTGTTCTTCTCCTTGGTCTTCTCTTCTTTCTTCTCCTCATGTATTCGGGGAGATTTTCATCAGAGAACCGGATAGTGGCAAAAGTGATCGAGATCCTCTCCCAGATCCGATCCGTCTCACAGACACCGCAGGCACTCATCTATCTTATCCTCTCTTCGATCGTCATCTGGATAATCGACTGCCTTGTCTGTCTGATGGTTGCACTGATGTTCGGTGAGCCTGTTTCGTTCATGGTGGTGGTCCTTGCGATCGTCATCGGTAATCTGGTGAAGGCGGTTCCGATTACACCTGGCGGGATCGGAACCTATGAGCTGGCGCTTGCCATGACCTTTGAGCTTGCCGGGGTTTCAGCAAGCGCTGCGGTTCTGATCGCCATCATCGATCATCTCATCAAGAATCTGGTGACCCTTGCGGGGGGCGTCATCTCCATCTATTATTTTGGAGACTGGACGGTCTCTCTCCTGAAGCGGGCATATTCAGAGGATATCAGGAAGGAGATCTATGATCGGCATTGAGGTGCAGATACAAACTGTTCTCCTCTGGATTGCGATGCTGAAGCTCCTCCAGATAGCCCTCTATCCCTCTCTCAGAAAGACACTTGGGGATCTTGCATATCCCCTCTCCTACCCCCTCTCACTCCTCTGCTTCTCACTCATATCCTGGTACCTTGGTCTTCTTCATCTCCCGGTAGCCATTACCGCAGTCCTGTTTGTTCTTCTGTCTGCCCTGATGGTGGTGAGGGGGGAGTACAGGTGGTCCGATCTGAAGCCGCAGCTCATCTGGGATGGCGCATTTCTCGTTGGCTTTCTCTCTCTCCTCTGGGTTCGTTTCTGCAATCCGGCAATCTCCTTTGCCGAGAAGTTTATGGATCATGCCTTTCTTGCCTCGGTGATGAGAAACCCGGTCGTTCCTCCTCTGGATCCCTGGTTTGCGGGCGGCGATCTCTCGGTCTATTATTATCTCGGCCACTGGTTCTCCGGAGTTCTGGGGATTGTTGTCGGGGGTGAATCATCGGTTATCTTCAACCTGATGCTCCCGACCATTGCAGGGATGGCCGTTGTATCGGCGGTTGCATGTGGATACCTGCTGCTCCCACGATACCGCTGGCTCCCTGCGATCATTCTCATACTCCCAAATCCTGCCTTTCTCTGGCATCTGATCGCTCGCACACCGCCGGCCTCGATACCATGGGAGAGTACCCGGGTTATCGCCGGAACCATCAATGAATATCCCCTATTCTCTTTCTTCTGGGGGGATCCGCATGCGCATATCCTCGGTATCTTCAACCAGATCCTCTTTGTCACCCTCTGCCTGGTGATGTACCTCAGGTATGGCGATCTGGATATGAGGGAACGATGTATCCTGGCTGCCCTTCCTGCCCTGTCACTTGGGACGATGCCGGGACTGAACTCCTGGGATGTCCTCCTGTATGCCCCCCTCTACTGTGGTCTGGCCCTCCTCACAGGAATCCGGTATGCAAAGCAGGATCCTCGATCCTGGCTCCCGCTCCTGCTGGTGCCGCCGCTCTCCATTCTTGCCTATGCACCGCTCCTCCTCTCCATCAAGGGTTCAGGTATCCTTGGCATAGGAATCGTACCTGAAGGAAGTGTGATCACCTCGTTCCTTCTTGTCCATGGATTCTTCATCGCACTTTTTCTTCTCTATGGGCGGCGCGAGCTCTTCCGATCCCCGTGGCTTCTTGTCATTCCGGTTTTGGGATATCTTATCGGATACGGAGCAGCAGGCGTTGCCATTCTTGCAGCTCTCCTGATCGCACTGCGGCGGGAGTGGAGGGGGGAAGAGATCCTGGCGATTGCCGGGCTTCTGGTCATCACCTTCTGTGAGTTCATCTACCTGAAGGATGGCATGGGTGCTGACTATTTCCGGATGAATACAGTCTTCAAATTCTATATGGGCGCCTGGGTGATGATGGGGCTTGCTGCCACCGTCATCGCCGGCCGCTGGTTCTCATCTCTCCAACTACCGCACGCTATCCCCTCGTCTCTGAAATGGGTCTGTATCTTCGGAGTGGTGATCTGCCTTCTCCTGATCCCTGTCTTTACACCACTCACCTATGGCTATGGGTCAGGCACCCTCGATGGCGCCGCCTGGCTCTCCGAACAGCACCCTGGCGATGCAGCGGCAATACGGTATCTGGGTTCTCTTGAAGGAGATCTCAGGATTGTTGAGGCTGTTGGTGAAGATTACACCTATGCCGGCCGTATATCCTCGTTTACCGGCATCCCGACATTACTTGGCTGGCCGGGGCATGAGGTGGTCTGGCGATCAGATGAGGATGGGTGGTATAGCAGAAGGATTGCCGATACGCGGGCAATATATGAGGATCCTGAGAGGAGCCCGGTGCTTCTTCAGGAATATGGGATCACCCATCTTGTTGTCGGGGCGTTTGAAGAAGAGCGCTACCGGGTCCAACTCCCTGAAGAGGGTCTCATTCTCCTGGTTGATGAGGGGGGTACAGCGATCTACCAGGTAGTCTGATCGCTCTTGCAGACGAACCTTTATCCCCCTTCTCTGTGTAATAATATGGTTACGCCAGCATCGGTTCTTATACCGCTGATGAGTGATGAAGGAGGAGCCAGTCTTCTCCTGAATGAGGTGAGCTATGTCAAAGATGTACCAACAGTTTGAAGTCCCAGAAGAGCTTCAGAACAATGCGCTTGAAGCCCTAGAACTTGCACGGGACACCGGAAAGATTAAGAAAGGATCCAATGAAGCAACAAAAGCGATTGAGCGCGGTATTGCTCAGCTTGTTCTGATCGGCAGTGACGTAGAGCCCGAAGAGATCGTGATGCATCTCCCGCCACTCTGCGCAGAGAAGCAGATCCCGTTTATTTTCATTAACAAACAGGCTGAGATCGGCGCCGCCTGCGGCCTTGATGTCGGATCAGCTGCTGTTGCAATCGTCAAATCCGGAAAAGGCAAGGATATTGTCGAAGAGCTTGTGAAACAGGTTGAAGCACTGAGAGGCTGAGTCTTCTATGGCTGATAATGGAACGCCGGCAGAAGTCATTGAAGTGATTGGTCTCACAGGGATGCACGGAGAGGCATCCCAGGTGAAGTGCCGTATCCTTGATGGCCCAAACAAGGGGCGGATCATCACCCGGAATACATTCGGGCCGATCCGTGAGGGAGATATCCTGATGCTCCTTGAGACGGAACGTGAAGCAAAGAAGCTATCGAGGCGGTGAAGCCGATGGTTGAGAAGTATACCTGCAGTTTCTGCGGAGAAGGACTCGAGCCAGGAACCGGCAAACTCTTTGTACGGAAAGATGGTGCAGTCTTTTATTTCTGCTCCTCCAAGTGCCAGAGCAACTACCGGCTCCGCAGGGTCCCGCGCCGTGTCGAGTGGACTGCAATGGGCCGCAAGGCCCGTGGCAAGGAGTGAGTCTCCAATGGAGCGCTCCTTTGTGATGGTCAAGCCCGATGGTGTCCAGCGCGGACTGGTCGGTGAGATCATCTCCCGCTTTGAGAAGAAAGGTCTGAAACTGGTCGCAGCCCGCCTTGAGGCGCTTCCAGACGATCGTGTTCAGGAACAGTACCGGGAACACCTTGAGAAGCCGTTCTTCCCGGGCCTGAAGGCCTATATCACAAGCGGACCTGTCTTCCTGATGGTCTGGGAAGGAAAGAATGTTGTCCCTGTTGTCAGGCTTGTCGTTGGTGCAACCAATCCGGCAGAGGCGCTTCCAGGCACTATCCGTGGAGATTTCGCCCTTGATATCGGAAGAAATGTGATCCATGCATCAGATTCTGATGTATCGGCAGAACGCGAGATTGCAATCCATTTTAAAGAGGCCGATCTCGTCGGCTATTCTGCTCTTGCAGAACCAATGATCTACGAATAATTCCAGAATCACCTTCACACTCTTTTTTTCGACCCACAATTAGTTTAAGGAAGAAGGATCTACACATTCCTTGATGGCTGATCTACTGACCTTTATCCTGTTGTCATTCTCATCCATCTTCATTGTCATCAACCCGCTTGCCGTCACGCTCATCTATGTGACTCTGACCGACTCGATGGATGCAGCTGCACGGTTCAGGGTGGCATATGAGGCAAACCGTGTTGCACTTGTGGTAATCCTGGTCTTCGCTGTGGCCGGAGGTGCGATACTCCAGCTCTTTGGTATCTCCCTTGAGGCATTCCGCATTGCTGGCGGTCTTCTCCTCTTTGGAATCGGTATGGAGATGGTGTACGCGAAGACTTCACGGACAAAGATGACGGCTACCGAGAAATATGAAGGGATAGATACCGATGATATCGGCCTGGTTCCTCTTGCGATCCCGATGATAGCCGGTCCCGGGACGATCACGACCGTCATTGTGCTGATGAACGAGTCACAGGATTTTGGAGTCATAGCAATGGGTGCTATTCTGGTCCTCTGCCTTCTCGTCATTCTGGTGAATTATTATATGATGAAGAATGCTGATATAATCACAAAATATGTCGGGCCGCGGGAGTACCGTGTCATTGGCAGGCTGATGGGTATGATGCTGATCGCAATTGCTGTTCAGTTCGTCATTACCGGACTTCGGCAGGCGTTCCCGATTCTTCTTGGAGGTCTATAGATGGTACACATTGACAGTTTTGATCTCTTCTTCCTCTTCATGGGCGTCTGCATGATTATCGGTGCAGTTATCGTTGGACTGATGACACTTGGGTATGAGATTGTGTTTGCTCCAGTTCTCCTCTTTATCATCGCGATGGTCATTGC
>DUKV01000041.1:50206-57407 GCA_013329165.1 Methanocalculus sp.
GTGAAGATCTGTTGTGCCCAGATCGCGTCGGTCTTTGGGAAACCTGATGCGAACCTGGCCCGTGCAGATGAGGTTGTCCGGAGAGCTGAGGCATCAGGTGCTGATCTGGTTCTCTTCCCCGAACAGTTTGCAACCGGGTGGGATCCCGCCTCAACAACGTATGCCGAGGAGGAAAGCGGTCCTGTTGAGCGTGCCTGGTGCCGGATTGCAGAGGAGCATGGTGTCTGGGTTGTGGGTTCGCAGCGGACCCAGTCGCCGGATGGGGTCCGAAATACTGCCCTCATTACCGCTCCCGACGGCTCTGTCCATGCACGATATGCAAAGACCCATCTCTTCAGGTATGCAGGCGAGGATCAGCAGTATGTGCCAGGAGATCGCCTTTCGGTCTGTTCCTGCGACGGGCTTATGGTCGGCCTTGCCATCTGTTATGATCTGAGGTTCCCGGAACTCTTCAGGCGGTATGCCGATCTCGGTGTTGAGTGCATGCTGGTGCAGGCGGCATGGCCATGCAGCAGGATTGACATCTTTACACTCTTTCTGCATGCCCGGGCTGTTGAGAATCAGTACTACGTTGCCGGTGCCTCTCCAACCGGTACAAACCCGGTCGATCACTACTGCGGCAGATCGGCAATTGTTGATCCTCTTGGCACAACCCTCACAAGCGCAGGTGAGGGTGAGGAATGTATCGTAGCAGAGGTTGATCCTGATTATGTCAGATCCGTCCGCAGACGATTTCCTTTCCAGGATGATGCACGCTATGATCTCATGGTCTGATACCCTCTCCTTATTATCTTTCGGCCCGAATCTGTAGGCATGCATCGTCTCGTCTGTATCCATTGCAAAGCAGAATATTCTCCCGATTCTGTGGTGTATACCTGTTCTGCATGTGGCCATCTCCTTGCGGTGGAGTATGATCTGGATACCATTTCTATCTCCAGATCCGATCTTGCATCCCGTCCCCTCTCTGTCTGGCGGTACCGGGAGCTTTTGCCGGTCAGGATCCCTCCGGTGACACTTCAGGAAGGGGGCACCCCCCTCTACCACCTGAAACGGATCGGTGAATCACTGGGACTTCCGCACCTCTATGCCAAGCATGAAGGGATGAACCCGACCGGTTCATTCAAGGATCGCGGCATGACACTTGGTGTCTCGATGGCGCTCCAGCTCAATATGCGGATGGTCGCCTGCGCGAGCACCGGCAATACGTCCGCCAGCCTTGCTGCCTATGCTGCCCGTGCCGGGATCCCGGCTGTGGTTCTCCTTCCTGCCGGGAAGGTTGCACTTGGGAAGGTTGCACAGGCACTGATACATGGCGCCAGGGTGATCTCGGTTGCCGGGAACTTTGACCGCACCCTTGAGATGGTTCATGAGCTCTGTATCTCGCATGGGATTTATCTCTTAAATTCCGTCAACCCCTACCGTCTTGAAGGGCAGAAGACGATCGGGTATGAAGTGATCGACCAGCTCGGATCGGTTCCTGACAGGTTTGTCCTTCCGGTTGGGAATGCCGGAAATATCTCAGCCGTGCATAAAGGTCTCTCCGAGTGGCAGTCACTTGGCTGGATCGATTCGCTCCCGATGATGACCGGTATCCAGGCTGAGGGGTCTGCCCCGGTTGTCCGGGCAATCAAGGGCAACCTCCCTGAAGTAGTACCTGATAAAAACCCGGACACTGTCGCAACCGCTATCAGAATTGGTGCTCCGGTCAATGGGGAGAAGGCACTCCGGGCGATCCGGGAGACCGGAGGTCTTGCCGAATCCGTCACCGATGAGGAGATCCTCTCGATGCAACGGACCCTTGCGCAGATGGAGGGGATCGGGGTCGAACCCGCATCTGCTGCATCGGTTGCCGGGATAAAGAAACTTGTAGAGATGGGCACACTCGATCCGGATGAGCGGATCGTCTGTGTTGTGACCGGCCACCTGCTGAAAGATCCGGAGACGGTGATTCAACAATGCAATCCTCCAACCGAGATAGATGCCACCTTACCTGCCTTGCTCTCTGCCTTGCAGCTCTGATCCTGGCAGCACCTGCCTTTGCGCAGAATGCCACGTTCTCGATTTTTGAGAATGGGAGTGGCTACTCTGCTTCAGTGGAAATAACCGGTGCAGATAGCCACCAGTTCACAGAACCCGGATATCTTGGTGAGGCGGTTCCGATCACCGTTCGTGAGATACAGGTCACCAATGATTCGAGAGAGATCTCTTTTGAAGAGCAGAGAAATTCCCTGATAACATTTCCCGAAGGCGACTATCTCATCTCCTATGTGGGGGATCTGGATGGGAACTCGTTCTCAACCCTTTTCACAACACCCTATACTGTTACCATCTCTCTGCCGGGGGTTTATTCTGTAGACAACCCGCTCCTTGGATATGTAAGCCAGGGGGGGAGTGTACAGGCCGAAGAGAACCAGACTCTCATCACCTGGGAGGGTACCCGGTATGCTGAGATCAGGTTTTATGATGAAGCGCGGCTTGTTATCCTCTATACATTCGGGACGATCTGGGTTATGCTCATGATCATTCTGCTCTTTGGCTACTACTCGATGCGGGCAGCAGCCCGGGAGTAGCTCCTCTCCCTTTTTGGTGAGATGGTTTCCCCTCAGTCCGTTCTTGTTCTGTGGGGATTGTGGTGATAGGAAAAAAAGTGGGTTAGAGATCGATTCCAAACTTCTCTGCATTTCGATCGGCGATCGCCTGAACTTTTGCGATCTCTTCATCGTTCCTCTGTGGTTTGAAGAGATGGCGGAACCGTTTCTGGACAGAGAGGTACTCCTCGACCGGCTTTCGTTTGACTTTCTTAACCTTCTTCACACTCCCATCAACCATCTCATAGTTGACCCAGAGGCCGGTCTCAACCGCCAGTTTTCCGACTTCCAGTGTCTTGCTTCCCTCAAAACCCCACCCTGTACAGCAGGGGGCATGCGCCTGGATGTAACAGGCGCCGGGTGTGTTGACTGCGGTTTCGACCTTCTTCATGAGATCGGTCGGGTATGCCATGGTTGCTGTTGCAACATAGGGGGCACCATGTGCTGCAAGGATGGCGGGAATATCTTTTTTCTGGTGCTTGTTCCCCATGGAACAGGATCCCGCCGGGCTTGTGGTTGTACTGGCATCAAAGGGTGTTGCACCGGATCGCTGGATGCCGGTGTTCATGTATGCCTCATTGTCATAGCAGATGTACGTGATGTCGTGGTTCCGCTCAAAAGCACCTGAGAGGCAGAGCATCCCGATATCAACGGTTGCTCCGTCCCCCCCGATGATAACGACCTTCTCCTTCCTCCCCTGCCGCTTGAGTGATGCTTCGACGCCGGAGGCAACGGCACTTGCATTCTCAAAGAGGGAATGTATCCAGGGAACCTTCCATGCGGTCTCCGGGTAGGGTGTTGAGAAGACTTCAAGACAACCGGTTGGAGAGACGACGATTGTGTTATCACCTGCTCCTTTCAGGATCATCCTGACCACGCTTGCTGCTCCGCATCCTCCGCAGGCACGGTGGCCGCACTCAAACAGCTCTAATGTTTTATCAACCATTTACAACAACTCCTCGCGCAGTCCATAGAACATATCGCCGGATCCCTTCTCGGCAAGATCCACGATTGCTTTGATATCCTTCTTCCGGATGTCCCGTCCTCCGAGACCGAGGATGTACCCATAGACATCGATTGATGAGCCGTACAGTGCATTCCTCGCCTCAAGTGCAACTGCACCTTTTGATCCAAGCGAGACATTCTTGTCCAGGACAGCAACGGTTTTGATGTGGGAGAGGGCAGCTGCAATCTCCTCGTCCGGGAATGGCCTGTAGCAGCGGATCTTCAGGAGTCCGACTTTTTTGCCATCAGCCCGCATCTCGTCGATTGCGTCCCTGACGGTTCCGCAGATCGAACCCATCGCAATGATGGCGGTCTCTGCATCTTCAAGTTTGTACCCCTCGACGAGTCCGGAATAATCCCGTCCGAACTGTTCGCCAAAGAGGGCGCCATATCTCCGGATTGCCTCTTTTGCCCGAAGCATCGCCCGCTGGTTCTCATACCTGAATTCAAGATAGTAATCCGGTGTTGCGTACATTCCAAATGATATCGGGTCCTGTGCATCGAGTTTCTGGTATGGATTGAATGCCGGGAGATAGGCATCGACCTCTTCCTGTAATGGCATCTCGACCGGTTCATAGGTGTGGGTAAGGATGAACCCATCGAAACAGACGAAGGCAGGGAGGAGGATGTCGTGATCCTCACAGACCCTGTATGCCAGAATATGGAGATCAAGTGCCTCCTGATTGTCCTCTGCATAGAACTGGATCCAGCCGGAATCACGGAGTGCAATAGAGTCCTGTTGATCATTCCAGATTGAGAGCGGGGCGCTCAAAGCGCGGTTTGCGATCGTCATCACGATCGGCAGGCGCATCCCTGCAACATTGAAACAGACCTCAAACATCAGGGCCAGGCCCTGTGAGGTGGTTGCCGAATAGGTACGGGACCCGGCTGCGGATGCACCCAGGCAGGCGGAGAGTGCTGAGAACTCGCTCTCAACACAGATATATTCAGACTGAAGACGACAGTCTGCCACCATCTGGGCGAGCGCCTCGACGATATGGGTCTGGGGAGTGATCGGGTATGCGGCGATCACTTCCGGGTGGCAGAGCCGGACTGCCTCGGCGACTGCGTGTGATCCCTCAAGTATCTCTTTCATTATTTCTCCTCCTTTTCCATCGTGATCGCGTCACCGGGACATTCTTCTGCACAGAGGCCGCAGCCTTTGCAGTACTCGAGATCAGGAAGATACTCCTTCTCTCCCCTCACCTCGATACAGCCTTCAGGACAGATCAGTGTGCAGATTCCGCACCCGGTACACTTCTCTCTCACAAAGATCGGGTAGAAGACCCGCCATGATCCGGTCTTGTTGTCCCGTCCTCTGCCGGGTCGGGCAGTACATCCGATATTGAGAGGCATTATGCGCTGCCTCCTTTGATCATCTCATATGCCCTCTGTGAGGCCTTGATGTTCGTGTCGGCGAGTTTGCCATCAAATCGTCCCCGAAGTGCGTCTTCCAGTGCGGAAAATTCAATTTCACCGGTTGCAGCTGCAAAAGCGCCCATCAGAGCGGTGTTTGTAATGGGCAGTCCGATCTCCTCAAGTGCGATCTTGGTTGCATCGATTGTAATGATCGAAACACCCTCCGGTGCAGAATAGTCACCGGTCTTTTCGGTATTGATGATGGCAACTCCTCCCGCTTTCATTCCTGCAAAGACATCAACGTCTGCAATCAGCGTGCTGTCCTGCACGATGATGTAGTCTGGTTCATACACCTGGCTCCTGAGCCGGATCATCTCATCACTGAACCGAACAAACGCCTGCACCGGAGCGCCACGCCGTTCGACACCAAAAGCAGGAAAAGCCTGGGCATAGACTCCGCCCTGAAACGCGGCAACTGCGATGAGTTCTGCCGCGGTGACGGAGCCCTGTCCTCCTCTTCCATGGATGCGTAATTCTCTCAAGAAAAACCCCATATAATCTTACACGATTAATCATATATAATTACGGCATGGGGGTGTCCGGGGTCGGTTTGGGAATGTACAATTATTCAGATTTTAACAGGAATTCCTAAAATCTCTCTCTTTCCAGCTCCAATATCCCTTGCAATCATCGAGAGGCCGCGTGCTGCTGCCCATTCGTCATAGATGGCAATTTCACGTCCAATGAGGGATCGCACCTCTTCTGCAATGACCGGGGCGCAGGATCCTGCAAGTGCTACCCGCGCATCCTTTGCCAGGAGGAGCATGGATGCAATCTCCATTGCGGCAAAGAGTGCGATCGTCTTCTGCTGCAGTTCTTCCGGCAGGTTAGCGGTGACCCCTGCCTGCATGAATGCTTCGTTTGCCGTTTGCTGATGCCCGTCGATCCGCCGTATCGCATCGACATCAAGCGCTCCATGGCGGGTACCGGGGGCAAAAACACATGCATCGAATGCTCCGATGATCCTGTTGTTTTTTATAAGGAGGGTGACGGTATTGGAGCTGGTATCAGAGACGATGAAGGTCTCCCCCAGATCCTGTGAAACCAGGTATGCGATCCCGATCTTCTCGGGGCTCGTCTGGTGTGAATAGATCTTGAACCTTGGATCGGTATCTGATCCACGGTGAATCCCTGGTATGGCAACTGCCGGGATGCCGGATCCCGCGACCTCGTCAAAGACGTGAGTGCCCCCTCCGACATGCTCGCCTGCCCCTTCCCGGGTTACAATTCCGCGGTTTGTGAGGTTTTGAACAGGGGTGATTGCGGTGAAGTTATCCCCCATCGAGTAGCAGAGCGCGATCCCCTCTATCTCATCAAGGGGGCAGAGCCGTGTGAGGTCATGAATGGTAAAGGATCTCGCCTCACTCCGGCTCATTTTAAACTCGGCGGTCTCAGATGCAAACCGGATTGCTGTTGTTCCGTGATCGATGCCGATGAACATACCGGTACTTAATTGTCTGGCCAACCTATTAGTGTATAATGTTCAGTGTCGTGACCGGCGGTGCCGGATTTATCGGTTCTCATCTTGTGGATGCGCTGATTGAGCGGGGAGATCGTGTCTGTGTGATCGATTCACTCAGTGCAGGGAGCCTCGACCATATCAAAGGGCATAGAGAATCAGGAAAGGTTGAGTTGATCGAAGCCGATCTCCTCTCGGATGGCTGGCAGGGTGCGTGCAGGGGAGCAGACCGGATCTTTCACCTTGCCGCTGATCCCGATGTCCGGGGGAGTGCGGCACACCCGTTCTCAGTCTATGAGAATAATGTCACCGCCACCATCCGCGTCCTTGAGGCGATGCGGGAGCACCAGATACCTGAGATCGTCTTCACCTCCACCTCAACGGTCTATGGCGAGGCATCGGTGATCCCGACACCAGAGGACTATTCGCCGATGGTGCCGATCTCGGTCTATGGTGCAAGCAAGCTCGCGTCTGAGGCGATGATCTCGTCGTACTGCCACACCTACCAGATGAAAGGATCGGTCTTCCGGTTCGCCAATATCATCGGTCCCCGGAGCAACCACGGGGTGATCTTCGACTTCATCAGGAAACTCAAGAGTAACCCGGAGAAGCTGGAGATCCTGGGTGACGGGACCCAGACCAAATCCTATCTCTCGGTTGCTGCCTGTGTGGATGGGATGATCTATGCCTCAGAGCATGGCCCTGATCTGTATAATGTCTATAATATCGG
>DUKV01000015.1 GCA_013329165.1 Methanocalculus sp.
ATCTGGTGTTTCCTCAAGATCATACTCGCCACAGACCTCATGTGATGTTACATCACTATGGAGGATCAGTGATTGTGGGATGTCGTAGGTGGCATAGGCCCGGAGAGAGAGCTGTTGAAAGAAGTTTGAGGGACATGCTTCTGCGAACTTGTCAAGGAACCTTCCGAGACAATCGTCAGTGAACGATGTGGCAGGGATGTCTGAACCAAAGATCAGTTCTGTGTCGATATCTTCGAGCTGCTGGCTCACATGAACCAGTGCAACCCGCTGCTTGGTGGAGAGAAAAGGCAGCAGAACAAGTGCGAGCGCTCGGTTTCCCGGGCTGATCGAACATTGATTGTGATCCCAGGATACCGTTTCGTTTACCAAATCAACAAACCCGATTTTGTCGAGGATTGACCGAACAACTAAGGCAATAAGTGGGGTTATCTGTGTTGGAGAGGGTGATTCCGGTATACGATCCACCAGATTCCTGATCTCTTTGATCGGATCAGTTACACTCATTTTGGTTTTCGGATAGAGGCGATCCATCTTGGTCTGGCCATTCTTCTCCCTCTGTTTCGGCATGAAGGATATAGAATGAGCATGAATTTATAGTTAATCATTAAGTTAAAGAATAGTTGTACTAGTTAGTACATAATTAAATGAAAATATAATTAAATGTGAATTGTGAATGGGGTGCGGATTCTGAAGTGTACCTGTTTGGAGTTTGTTGGTTCAATGAACCATGAGCCAAGAATTTTCATTGATAATCATTTGCGGAAAAGGTGTGTTCGGTTTCAACCAAACCCATCCTCACCAGTAATCCTCAATGAACCTCTCCGGGTAGACCGGATCCCGGAACCTGACCTTCGCCGGATCGAACTCCTCGGGATCGAATGGCCCTCCCCACCATTCCTTGTAGGATTTGTGCTCTTTATGCCGGGGATTTGCCATGGCACGGAGAAACTCTGCATATCCGCTTACCCCCCCGACATCCTCAGGCGGGCAATGGCGCCTCCCGTCGATGCACCGGGGATACATACCGTCTCCCTGTCGTGGAAGCTCCTCCTCAAAGATGACCCTGTGATGCCAGTCATCTCCGAAATCATATTCATGCAGGGCCGTCCTGCCGGGCTTCCGGAAATACCACCTGATCTTCTCCTTCCGTTCATCGTAACAGACCACCTGGCCTTCCGGCAATTCGTTTGTCATATCGGTGATCAGCTTTTCTTCTCCGCTATATGGATCCCTGATAAGGAAATCATGGAGGTGATAATCCTCCCATCCAAACGAATCGACGATGGCATAGTGGAGATCACGGAAACTGCTGGTTGAGGCGATCTGCACCCTCCGCCAGATGGATGGCTTGATCTCCAGCAGTTCGATTTTGAACTGGTAAACCGTTGAAAAGACTCTTCTCATGACGTACCCTCTCTCTGTTCTATGATTCTTCTTTGCGATGATGAATATGGCTGATTCGGTTATTGAATAGATAACTATTTGGCTTTTCTTCCTCAATCTCCCAATCAGAAAGATTGGAATTATTGATTCTAAGAGTTATTCCATCGGAATCGATTATTGTGAGTGGGGATTTGATATGAGTGGACAATTACTTGATATTTTGAATGATCTCATGAATCTTCCCTCCGAAACCGAATGGGTTGAGTTCAAGGAAGCAAAAACAGATTACGACTCCGATAAGTTAGGTCGGTATTTCTCTGCATTGAGCAATGAGGCGAATCTCAATAATAAAGAGTCAGGCTGGCTTGTCTTTGGGATAACCGACTCCCTGCCACGAAGAGTTGTTGGAACGAACTATCGAAGTACCCCACCTGGTCTTGAGAGGCTGAAAACAGAAATTCAAAAGGGAACAAACCATCTGTTAACCTTTACCGCAATTCATGAACTGAATCACCCGGATGGTCGGGTGATCCTGTTTGAGATTCCACCGGCCCCCCGAGGTATTCCCACCATGTGGAGGGGTCGAACATTTGGTCGTACTCATGAATCCATTGACCTTCTTTCGATTGCTGAGATCGATAGGATTCGGAATAACAAACCCATTGACTGGTCTGCTGAGGTTATTGAGAATGCCACATTCGAAGATCTTGATCAGGAGGCGATTGCATTTGCCCGTGATGAATACAGGAACAAGCACTCCCAATTATCTAATGAGATAGATCGATGGTCTGACAGGGAGTTCCTGAATCGAATCGGGCTTATTTTTAATGGAGGGATCACTAATGCAGCGATCATTCTCCTTGGCAGGAGTGAATCAACGCATCATCTCTCTCCTCTGGTTGCTCAGATCACCTGGATATTAAAGGATGCAGCCGGTATCGAGAAAGATTATGCCCATTTTGGTCCTCCGTTTATCCTCGCAGTTGATCAGGTCTTTGCCAGGATCCGAAACCTCACCTATCGGTATATGACCGATGAGACCCTTTTTCCCATCGAATTGTCGCAATATGATCCCTGGGTGATGAGGGAGACGCTCCATAATTGTATTGCACATCAGGATTATCTTCAGGCGGCACGGGTTTCAGTTGTTGAAGGTGAAGATTACCTGCTTTTTACCAATCGAGGCACGTTCATCCCCGGCTCTATTGAATCTCTCATCACAGGAGATAGACCACCCGACTATTATCGAAACCAGCTCCTCGTAGAAGCGATGGTGAAACTGAACATGATTGATACGGTCGGAAGTGGCATCAAACGGATGTTTCGGTCACAGAGAGAGCGCAACTTCCCGCTTCCTGACTACGATCTGACCGATCCCACAAGAGTCAGTGTGCGTATCACTGGTAAGGTAATTGATCCTAGATATACCCGGATGCTGATTCGGCATAAAGATCTTGATATGCTGGATGTCATTGCCCTTGATAAAGTTCAGAAGGGATATCGTCTCTCGGATTCAGAGGTAAAATCCCTTAGATCAAAGAAACTGATTGAAGGGCGACGCCCGAATCTTTATGTTTCAGAAAAGGTCGCTGTTGAAACTGATACAAAGGAGGATTACATCAGGAAACGCTCCTTTGATAAACAGTATTTCAAAGATATGGTTATTGAATATCTGAAAAAGTACGGAGAAGCGGATCGAAGAACAATTGAAAAACTATTGCTGGGTAAAGTATCGGATGCATTAACTGAAGAACAGAAGCGTCAGTATATCAAAGATCTCCTTAAGGATATGCGCAAAAGGGGGATTATAGAGACGATTGGAAAAACCCGTGGTTCACGTTGGATTCTCGCATCAGAATATCGATTATGATTATGGGGAATCCATTTCTCATTATCTTCTTATCATTGGGAGTATTGGGGGTTAATTGGGGAAATTTAAAACATATTTTGGGCTAATATCCAGAAAATAATCCGAATAAACCGCATTTTTTAACTATTCGCCCTAGTGTAATTGGGGAAATATACGATGATTGTGAAGTTATTTTGGTTCTCAATTTGCCACCCCGCTCCCCCAAAAGATCCCCCCCCTCCCCAAGTATCTTCTCTCATGAACGCCCCATCTTTTCCCATGGCAGTTAAGGTGTTTTTCGTCTCTTCCGAGGCGGGATGTTGTGGCGAGAGCCTCCAGGCAAAGTGCCTGCGGCTCCTTGATGAGGCAGGGTTGAATGAGAAAATCCCCGAGCAGGGGCTTGTTGCCGTGAAGACGCATTTTGGTGAAGAGGGGTGCGACAGCTTTGTATCGCCCCTCTATATCCGGCAGGTTGTTTCGAAGGTGAAGGAGGCGGGCGGGGTGCCGTTTGTGACCGATACAAACACCCTCTACCGGGGGATGAGGCATGATGCCGTTTCTCACCTGGCGCTTGCGATCAGGCACGGATTTGGGTCCGAGGTGATCGGCGCCCCCGTCTTCATCGCAGATGGCCTGCGGTCAAAGAACGATATCGCGGTGGATATTCCTGGCGTGCACCTGAAGGAGACCCGGATTGCTGCTGGGATTGCTGATGCGGATGCTCTGATCGTCATCTCGCATGTGAAAGGCCATGCGGTTGCCGGGTTTGGTGGGGCGATCAAGAACCTCGCGATGGGGTGTGCATCCGCTGAAGGGAAACGGGAACAGCACCGTGCAATGCCCGCAATCGTCAGGGAGGATGACTGTGAGGGGTGCGGGGGCTGCGTCTCGGCCTGCCCGGAGAAGGCGATCACCTTCGAGGGTGCTGCTCATGTTGATCCCGAAGGCTGCATCGGGTGTGGTATCTGCGTTGAGACCTGCCCTGAATCTGCAATCTACTTTGATTACGTCCGTGATGCAGCACACCTCTCGGAACGTCTTGCCGAATATGCCCTCGGTGCGGCCTCTCTCTTCCCCGAGAAGGTGCTGTACCTGAACTTCCTCCTCAGGATCACCCCCGACTGCGACTGTGCCCCCTTCAGTGACCGGCCGATTGTGCCGGATATAGGAATACTCGCATCAACTGACCCGGTGGCAATCGATGCCGCGAGCCTGGATCTCATAGATGCCCAGCACGGGCTTGCCGGAACCCGGCTGGCCACGCACCATGCTCCGGGTGAGGATAAGTTTGCAGGAGTCTGGCCCGAGATCCCGATCAGGACACAGATCCGGCATGGAGAGAAGATAGGCCTTGGTACATCAGAGTACGAACTGATCCGGATCTAAT
>DUKV01000057.1 GCA_013329165.1 Methanocalculus sp.
CGTGCCGATGCCGCCCGCACCCGTGCCGAATCACAGTATGCCGATGCCCCCCTTCCGAAGATACATCTTCTCTGATGGCAAATACCTATAGAATGAATGCTCTCGATCAGGCTCTGGTAAGTACCGGTTCCAGGGCATATGCCGCATATGGTACCTCATCAGATGCAAATGTCAGGTACCTGACATCATTCCGGACGAGCGATCCGGTCATCTACCTGAAGCGTCTGAATGAAGAGGGCCTCATTGTTGTTCCTGCAATGGAGGTGGAACGAGCTGCCCTTGAGTCGCCATGCACCGTCATAAGCCGGGCAGATGCAGGTTTTTTTGATATTCTGAAGGAAGAACCTGATCCCCTGAAGGCAACAGGGCGGATGATCGCAGATCTGGCAGGCGGTTCGATCCTCGTGCCACCCGAGTTCCCCTTCGGCCTTGCACAGGCGATATCCTCACATCAGCCGATTCAGCTTGATCTGGATACGCTCTCCGCTATGCGCTCTCAGAAGACCCTCTCCGAGATAGGGATGATGCGGGAATCGCAGGCAGCAGCAGAAGATGCACTCGAAACAGCGCTTGCCCTGATCAGGAGGGCAAAACCCACAGGAGAACTCCTGGTGACCCCGGAAGGAACGATCCTCACCTCAGAAGATGTCAGGTATGCAATTCATGCCACACTCCTGAGACATGGGTGCAGGGGTGTTGATACGATCGTCGCCTCCGGAGATGAGACCTCGGTGGTGCATCTCCGGGGAACAGGTTCCCTTGCAGCCAACGCTCCGATCATCATCGATATCTTCCCACAGAATGAAGAGACCGGATATTTCGCAGATATGACACGGACAGTTGTCCGGGGAGAGGCATCTCCTGAGATCCGGGAGATGTATGCCGTGGTATCCGATGCAAAAACGCTTGCTTTCTCCCTCCTCCGCTCAGGTGCAGATGGTTCCGCTCTCTACCGGGCAGTCGTCTCCCTCTTCGAAGATGCCGGATATGGGACAGAACCAGATGGTTTTGTCCACAGTCTTGGCCATGGGGTGGGCATTGAGGTGCATGAAGCCCCGTCCCTCAGTACACGGGGTGGGCCCCTTGCTGCGGGCAATGTCGTCACCATCGAACCCGGTTTGTACTATCCCGGTATCGGCGGGGTGCGGATCGAGGATATGGCCCTTGTCACAGATGGTGGCTATGAACGAATCACCCGGTTCCCGGAGGTCTTCTGCATATGAATGACGAGATAATAGACCGGTACAAACAATCCGGCAGGCTCGCAAAAAAGATCCTGCAGAAAGGCGCACGCATGATCGTCCCGGGCGCATCCCTTGCCGCGGTGGCTGACGCGGTCTGCACCATGATCCATGAGGAGGGGGCAGGGATTGCCTTTCCTCCAAACCTCTCCCTGAATGAAGCGGCAGCCCATGATACGGCAGGCCCCTCCGATGATCGCACCTTTGCAGCAGGCGACCTGGTCAAGCTGGATATCGGCATTCATATCGAGGGGTATATCGCAGATACTGCCCTCACCGTCGATCTTGGGGATAATGCCCTGCTGGTTGGGGCATCGCGCGCAGCACTGCAGGCGGCACTCTCGCTCGCAAAACCTGGTGTTCGTGCGGGTGATCTCGGGGCTGCAGTGCAGGAGGCGATCGTCTCACGTGGCTTTCGTCCTGTCGCAAACCTCACCGGTCACGGCCTCGATCTCTACTCGCTGCATGCCTCTCCATCTGTTCCAAACATCGGATCCGGCGGTGGCACTCTCCTGAAGGAGGGGATGGCAATCGCCATTGAGCCGTTTGCATCGACCGGTCTTGGACGGGTCAGCGAGGGCTCAAGAGTTGAGATCTTCTCACAGATCGCAGTGAAACCTGTCAGAATTCCTGCCGGAAGAAGGATCCTCGAAGAGATACGGGATCGCCGCGGCCTGCCCTTTGCCCGGCGATGGCTTGAAACTGATCGCGCCGATCTCGCCCTGACCGCCCTTATCAGGCAGGGTGTGCTCCGATCGTATCCCGTTCTCCAGGATGTTCCGGGGTCGCTTGTATCCCAGGCAGAGCATACGATCATCGTCACTGAAGATGGATGCATCGTCACCACAGAATAGAGATACTATTATTCGGATTCCCGGACAATAGATAAGGTTAAGACATGGAGATGGCTGATCACACCACCCTCCGGCTCATGGAGCTCCTTCTCACCGCAGAGATCGTCAACCGTGAGGAATCCCTCGGCATCGCAGACCTCACCCCTGCATGCCGCGAGGTGTTTAGCATCGGCAGGAACGGATCGGATCTCAAACGCCCGTTCATTGTGAGCAACAGTCTGGTAAAGCGTGCTCTTGGAATCGAAGAGGCTCACCAGTTCCTCAAATCGAATCCGTTTGTTGGGTTTGATGATTTTGGCCAGCGCCTCTCGGTAACTGCACTTGATCCGGCGGCCCGCTGGTTCCTTGATCGTGGTGGCAGGGATCTGGCTGCCTCAAATCCGGTTCTTGCCTTTTACTATGAGAAGAATGGGGTGGGTGGGATCAGGTATACTGATGCTGTCCTCCAAAACCCCCGCTATGAAGACAGCCGTGCGTTTCTTCAGCCCCGTATCGAAGCCCTGAAGGCCGAATCCGAGGAGATCCGCGACGCACTGGGTCTCGTTGCGATTCATGCTCCGGAAGAGATTGAGGAGTCATTTGAGACCTTTGTCGCAACCTCCGAACAGCGCGAAGTGATCAGGAAGATCCATGTTGCGCTCAAAAACCGCGAATTCCTGAAAACTCATCAGATCTATCAGGTCGGACGGCTCCTCTTCGTCGGTCCTCCCGGAACCGGAAAGACCTCCTTTGCCCTCTCAATGGCACGTGAGCTGCATATGCCGATCCTCGAGGCACGTCTCTCGATGATCACCTCGCAGTACCTTGGCGAGACCTCAAAGAATATCGACAGGATCTTTGAGATTGCAAAGCGTCTCTCCCCCTGTATCCTCTTCATCGATGAATTCGATTATGTGGCACGCACACGGGACTCGGATGATCACGGTGCAATGAAGCGTGCGGTCAATACGCTTCTGAAGAGCATCGATCAGATCAGCCTGGTCAAATCAGAGGTTCTCTTCATCGGGGCGACAAACCACCCGGGGATCCTTGACGAAGCGGCGTGGAGGAGATTTGACGAGGCTGTTCCCTTCACCATCCCCGACGGACCGATGAGGGAGGCGATCCTGGAGTCGATCACCCGGAGCCTCCGGATTGTTCCCGATATTCCGCTCCTCGCATCCCGAACCGAAGGTTTCACGGGTGCCGATCTCCGCCTGATGATCAAGGAAGCTGTTATGGCAGCTCTCATTGAAGGGCGGGACGAGATCACTGACATCGATATCGAGCAGGGGATGCTCCTTGTGGATCGGAGGAATGCGCTCCGGAAGAGTGGATGGATAGGGGTATGAGGGTCACCTTTCTTGGTACCGGTGATGCAATCGGCACTCCCAAGATCGGGTGCAGCTGCGATCACTGCATGCAGGCATGGAAGGAGGGGAAGGAGCGGCTCAGGACATCCCTCTTAATCGAGACGGGTTCATACCACCTGCTCATCGATACCTCTCCCGATCTCCGCAGGCAGCTGTTATATGCAGGATCGCCGCATATCGATGCCGGAATCTGGACACATGGCCATTATGATCATTTCATGGGATTTGGAGATTTCTACCGGGTTCAGAAACCTCCTGTGATGTATGCGGCTCCGGAGGTACTGGAATACTGTGGGGAGATCTTCTCGTTCCTCCTCCCCGAGGGAATTGCGGTGCAGCCGTATCAGCCATTTACCCTCTGTGATCTGGAGATCACACTCCTCCCCGTCACCCATCCCGGCGCCCCGACCTATGGCATCAGGATTGAATCAGGCGGATCTGTTCTTGTCTATTCATCAGATACACTGAGAGATATACCACAGAAGAGTATCGAATATATGCGTGGGGCAGATCTTCTCATCCTTGATGCCATGGCGCCTTCGCACCTCACGATCTCAAAACACATGAATTATACTGATGCGCTCAACCTTGCAGAAGAACTGATGCCAAAAGAACTCAGACTCGTGCATCTGAGCCATATGGTCTCCTGGGATCAGCCGCATTCGGCATATGATATGGAGATCTATGATCTCGGGCTCCGCTAATGCCTATATAGTCTCCCCGCCAATTGATATACAGTATGAACATAAAAATTCTTGAGCTGGAAAAAAATAAGGCCAGAATGGCATTCGTTTCAGAGAAACACACCTTTATGAATCTTCTGACCGATGAGATCCTGAAAGATCCGGCTGTTGATGTTGCCAAATATGAGATCGAATACCAGTTCTCAGACCCCGAAATCCTCGTTACAACCGACGGCAGCAAGGATCCTGTGGCAGTCATCAGGGAGGCATGCGAACGGATCAGCCGCTCCTGTGACGAACTGCTGACACAGGTCCAATCTGCATAAGGTGTGTTCTTTTCAGGAGAAGTGTTCGATACTATATCCGGAAATCTGATACTTTGGAGAGAGCATTGGATCCCGGAACAACTCTCTTTTACGTAGTTGAGTTGAAAAAAAAGGCTTGGCGCATTACACCCGCTGGGTGAATGCAACCTGGCCTGATATCTTTGTTATCTTCACTTTGATCTTCTGCCCCGGTTTTCCGCCGGTGATATAGAGGATATATTTGCCTACCTTGGCAACTCCGTCACCACGCCGGCTGACGGATTCGATATCCACTTCAAGCTCCATACCCTCTTCAAGGCTGGTTCCTTTCACTTCAGTCCGTGCACGCCGCTTTCTCACCGGACGGTGGCTGCCGCAGGCATCGCACCGGAGCATCTGGATCCGATCATCCTTGACGAGCCGTGTGTCGGGCCGCCCGCACTCAGAACAGATGACATAATCATCGATATAGTTCTTCACGATCGCTTCAAGGACATCGGTCTCGAACTTTCCATTAAAGATCGCACGGGTGCCGTCAATCTTACCTGCTGTCCCAAGCTCCCCGAGCATGAACTTCATGACATGATCTGTGTCACGATTCAGAACGCCCACAATATCCATGAAATTTTCAAGGATCGTCGTCTTTCCTTCGGGGTACGATTTGACCGGCGGCACGACGAACCGCTCCCCTGTATCCGACGGCTCGGTGATGCCGGTGTACGCCTTCTTCAGCAGTTCCTCGTAACTATCGACCATGTAGAGTATATGGGGGTCATAGTGCTAAAAAGTGTAGTATGGCCAGGGAGAGTGATCCTTATTTCTTCTTCAGGGTTGACCTCTATGGAATGCTGTCCGCCGAAGATCTCACGATCATCCGCTCACGCCTCGGCCGGGATATCACCCCGCTGGAGGCGGCCGCTTTTGAGAACCTCTGGAGTGAACATTGCAGCTATCGTTCAACACGGGCCCTCCTGAAGACACTCCCGACAGAGGGGCGAAACGTCATCATCGGGCCGGGAGATGATGCTGCAATCGTCCGTTTTGATGATACAACTGCGCTTGCAATCGGGATGGAGAGCCATAACCATCC
>DUKV01000030.1 GCA_013329165.1 Methanocalculus sp.
GAAAACCCGGCTATCAATAGTATTATCATACACAAAATCCTCAAGTAACAATGAATGGCAGATTCTGACCCAAAATCTCCTCCTATTAACATCCTTTATGTCGATGATAACCCGGGGCTCCTTGAGACATGCAGGCTCTATCTCGAAGAGGATCAGGACTGCACCGTAACCACTCTTGAAAGTGCCGTGGAGGCGATCGATCTCCTCAGCACACGATCATTCGATGCAATCGTTGCAGATTATGATATGCCGGAGATGGATGGGATCGCTCTTTTAAAACAGATCAGAAAGGACGGCAATACCACTCCGTTCATCATCTTCACCGGAAAAGGGCGGGAGGAGGTGGTGATCGAGGCGCTCAACTGCGGAGCGGACTTTTACATTCAGAAGATCGGAGACCCCTCCTTCATCTTCCACGATCTCTCCAGGAATGTGAGGTATGCAGTTCAGAAGATGAGAAGCGAGATCGCCAGGAAAGAGAGTGAAGAACGGTACCGTGCCGTTGTCGAGACCCAGGCCGAGTTCATCTGCCGTTTCCTCCCTGATGGGACGCACCTCTTTGTAAATGATGCATACTGCCGCTACTTCGGCCTTGATCGCGAATCCATCATCGGGAATCGGTTTATGCCGGTGATCCATCCCGGTGATCGTGAGAGGGTTTGGGGATTTCTCTCCTCACTGACAAAAGAAAACCCGTCCGGATCCATCGATCAGCGGATTATCATGCCTGATAACCGGGTGCTCTGGCAGCGATGGAATACCAGGGCAATCTTTGATGAAGATGGGAAGGTCATTGAATACCAGTCTGTAGGGAGGGATACAACCTATGAGAAAGAGACTGAAGAACTCCTGGCCAGAAATGCAGAACGTGCGAAGCGGCAGCGGAAGGCGATCGCGGATCTTGCCCTTGATGACGCAATCCTCTCGGGTGATATGGAGGCTGCCCTGATAAAGATCACGAAGATCGTATCAGAGACACTTGAAACCAGACGAGTGGGAATATGGACTTTTTCAAAGGATGACTCTCTTCTTCAATGCCTCTCCCTTTATGATGCAGGAGAGAAAAGAACCAGCAATGGGGGAACTCTGAAGACTGATGAATATCCTCGCTATTTTGATACAATCATGGCCGAAAACAGGATCTGCGTTGAGGATACCTCCATGGACTTTAGGGTCAGTGAACTGAAGGATGGCTACCTTGCCCCTCTGGGGATCTCTGCCATGCTTGATGTCGGTATTCTGAAGGAAGGCAGGATGATCGGCGTCCTCTGCCTTGAAGAGACGGGAGCTCCACGGAGATGGTATGCGGATGAGGAGGGGTTTGCCAGTATTGCCGCATCCCTCATCGCACAGCTCTTTGAAAGTGCGGAACGGAAGCAGGCAGAGGAGGCACTGCGGGAGAGCGAGGAGCGTTTCAGGAGTCTGGCCGAGCATGCCGAGGATATTATCTACCGGATCGATCTGCTGCCTGAGATCCATTTTACCTATGTGAACCCCGCTATAGAAGAGATATCGGGATATGCCCCCCGGGAATTGTATGATGATCCCGGGCTTGCAACGAGGATTATTCATCCGGACGATCGCCCCCTTCTCGACCAGATCCGATCAACTGGTTCAACCAGAGCGCCTCTTGCCATCCGCTGGATCAGGCGTGATGGCGAGGTGATCTGGATCGAAGAGCGGAATGCCCCCATCCATGACGAGGCCGGGACGCTTGTTGCCATTGAGGGGATTGCACGGGATGTCACCGCACTCAGGCAGGCAGAACAGAAGGCGCTTCTTGAGACCGATACACGGTATCGGTCACTCTTTTCGTCCATGCATGACGGCTATGCCCATCTTCAGCTGATCACAGATTCGGATGGAAATCCGTCAGATTATCTAATTCTGGACGTAAATCTAACGATGCAGACAATCACCGGCCTCTCCGGTGAGGAGGCTATCGGCAAAACGCTCGTTGAGGCACTCCCGGATATCGAACCCGCCTGGATAGAACGGTTCCATGCAACAGCACTATCTGGTGAGCCGCAGGTAGTCGACTACCATCATCCGCTGCTGGAATGTGAGTATGAAGTGCTGGTATATTCCCCAAAAAGAGGGGAATGCGCTCTGCTCTTCCATGATATCACCGAGAAGAAGAAGCGGGAAGAAGAGATGAAACAATCTCTCCATGAGAAAGAGATCCTCCTCAAAGAGATCCACCATCGCGTCAAGAACAATATGCAGGTGATCTCAAGCCTCCTTATGCTCCAGAGAGAAAATATGACCGATCCGGGTATGCGTGAACTCTTTCGTGAGAGTGAGAACCGTGTCTTCTCTATCGCACTTGTTCACGAGAAACTCTATAGGTCAGAGAATCTCTCACGTATTCATTATGGGGAGTACCTTGAGATGATAGGGGATCATATCCTGGCATCAAGACATATCGCCTCTGAGAGGATCACCCTTGAGATTCATGCATCTGATATCTATCTTTCTATCGATAATGCAGTTCCCCTCAGCCTGATCACAAACGAACTCCTGACAAACTCCTTAAAACATGCGTTTCCTGATGGCAGGAAGGGGACTATCAGGATCGATCTTCAGAAGAGAGGGGCAGATATCCTGTACCAATTCAGTGATGACGGGATCGGTTTTCCTGATGATATCGACTTTAAGAATACCACAACACTTGGGATGGAGCTTGTGAATAACCTTGTCATGCAGCTGATGGGCAGCATCTCGCTGTATCGTGATGGGGGAACCAGATTTGAGATCATCTTTCCCCTAAAACCCGAAGGAGAGGATGAAGAATGAGTGAAGCAAGCATAATGATCGTTGAAGATGAAGCCGTCACTGCAATGGCTTTGAAGAGAACCCTGACGAATATGGGTTATTCGGTCTGCGGAGTCTTTCCAACCGGGGAACAGGCTGTCCAGAAGGCAGCTGAACTGAAACCCGATCTGATCCTGATGGATATCAAGCTTGCAGGGAAGATGACAGGGATCAATGCAGCCACCGAGATCAGGGCAACAAGCACAGTTCCTGTCATCTACCTGACAGCATTTTCAGACGATCGGGTGGTGAATGCCGCAAAAGTGACAGGTCCTTTTGGGTATATCCTGAAGCCTGTCCGGGAGCAGGAGCTGAAGACGACCATCGAGACGGCATTGTACAAGCATGCGATGGATCTTCATCTCAGGGAGTATCAGGAGACGGTCCGGGTTCTTCTGAATGCAACGCCGGATATGCACTTCTTAATCGATAGTGAGAATACGATCCGGATGGCAAACCAGGCTCTTGCAAAAAGGGCGGGAAAAACGGTGAAAGAGCTTGTCGGCTCAAATGTGTACGATCTGGTCTCCTCAGGCTGCCTCTCCCCCAGGATGGCTGGCCACGCAGTGAAACCCGGCCAGAGCAGAGGCGAGACCTTTGTCGAGCAGTTCTCCGAGCATTGGTATGATGTCGGGATCTATCCGATTGCAAATCCTGATGGTAAGATCACAAAATATGCGGTTCATATCCACGATATCACCAGGATCAAGATGATGGAAGACCAACTCAGGCAGAATGAAGAATTTTTTAATTCGATCATCGACGATGTGGCTGATGTCATCATTATCCTCAACGATGACGGAACACTCAGGCAGGAAAGCCCCTCACTCAACCGTTATCTTGGGTATTCAGAAGAGAATAATCCAGGAAAGAAACTCTATAACTATATTCATGATGACAGCCTGGAAGACGCCCGTAAGCTCCTCGTTGATATCGGCAAGAATCCGCTCGGGGTTCAGCCGTTTGATCTCACCTTCAGATCAGCAGACGGGAGGCCGGTCTCTATCCGGGGAATCCTCAGTGATCATTCAGATGATCCCGATTACCTCTTTGATGGTCTGGTACTGACCGGATGGGTGAAAAAAGAGCTGAAATAATCTGATATGAATTATTTGGAAGGATAGTATTATTTCCTGTGAATGCTGAAGCCTCTCTATGCCAAACTCCGTGGATTCTCCGATCAGGATTTTGTATGTTGATGATGAGCCGGAGCTCCTGACACTTGGCACAACCTTTCTCGAAACGAATGGCGATTTTCTGGTTGAGGGGTGTCAGAGTGCCCTTGATGCCGTACATCTCCTGAAAAAAGACCACTATGATGCGATCATCTCGGATTTTCAGATGCCAAAATGCGATGGCATCTCTTTACTAACATATCTTCGGGAGAAGGGAGATGAGATGCCCTTCATCATTCTGACGGGAAAGGGCCGGGAAGAGGTGGTGATAGAAGCGCTGAACAATGGAGCAGACTTCTATCTTGAGAAGGGCGGAGATCTGAAGGCACAGTTTGCGGAACTCTCGAATATTATCAGGTATGCAGTTGCCAGAAGAAGGAGTGAGGAGGCGCTCCGCGAGAGCGAGGAGCGGTACCGGAATGTCGTTCTGGACCAGACCGAGCTGATCTGCCGCTTCAGTGCAGATGGAACAGTCCTCTTCGTAAACGATGCCTATTGCCGGTATTTCGGTGTTCCCTGCAAAGAGATCGTTGGGAGCCGGTTCAAGCCGATGATTCATCCGGACGATTCAGGGAAGGTTTATCGTCTCTTCTCTTCGCTCTCACCGGAGAAACCCCAGGCGAGCATCGATCAGCGGACCATCGCACCCGATGGACGTATTCTCTGGCAACGGTGGAACACGCGGGCGATCTTTGGTGAAGATGGATCACTCCGTGAATTTCAGTCAGTGGGGCAGGATATCACCGATCTGATGGAACGGGATCTGGAACTGAAGAGGGCTAATGAAGAAATCCTTGCATCATACGAGGAACTGACAGCCATTGAGAAGGAACTGCGGGAACAGTACGATGAGCTGAATACAACCGAAACTGCTCTTCTGAAGAGCGAAGCTCTTCAACGGCTTATCCTGCAATCGCTTCCTGATTTTCTGATCAGGTATGATCGGGAAGGGGTCTATCTTGATATTCTCAATTATCAGGAAGATCTGTTGATTCTCCCAAAAGACGAAGTGATCGGCCGACGGGTAACAGAGGTGATATCAGGCGGGATTGGAGATCGGATGATTCAGGCGATCCGTTCTGCACTTGACAGGAATGAATTACAGACCCTGGAATACACGCTCCCTGTCCCGGCGGGAGTGTGCCATTTTGAAGCAAGGATTGTTCCCTACACAGAGAATGAAGTGATTGCTCTCATTCGTGATATCACTGATAAAAGGATGGCAGAGGAAGCGGTTATTAAGAGTGAGAAACGCTACCGCTCACTTTTTGAGTCCATGCACGATGGGTATGCCCTCCACCGGGTGCGTGCTGATCCGGATGATGGTGATGCTGTTATTCATATTCTTGATGTCAATCCCTCTTTCGAAAAGCTGATTGGAGAGCCTCGCGATCAGGTTGTTGGGATGTTGCTCACCGAAGTACTTCCGGAGGCAGATCCGCATCTCTTCGAACGGATTGCACATACAGCGGAAACCGGAGAATCTGAGGTCTTTGATATCTGCTTGAATAATCCCATGCGGTACGTTACCGTCTCCGTTTACAGCCCGGGAGCAGGTGAGTGTGCCACACTCTTCCAGGATATCACCGAAAAGAAGAGGCGGGATGAAGAGACGAAACAATCTCTCCGTGAAAAAGAGCTCCTCTTAAAAGAGATCCATCACCGCGTGAAAAATAACATGCAGGTGATCTCAAGCCTGCTGATGCTTCAGAAAGAGACGATCTCCGATCCGGAGATGCGGGAGCTCTTCTCCCAGAGCGAGAGCCGGGTCTATTCGATCGCCCTTGTTCACGAGAAACTCTACCAGTCAGAGAACCTCTCCCGGATCGAGTACGGGGAATACCTCTCTATGATGGGGGAGTACATCTTCTCATCCCGGCAGGTGAGGGCCGGGACGATTGCCCTTGATATCCATGCAGATGGTATCTATCTCTCAATCGACAAGGCTGTTCCGCTCAGCCTGATCACCAATGAATTACTGACGAATTCACTGAAGCATGCCTTTCCTGATGGCAGGAAGGGCACCATTACAATTTGTGTGGAGAAGAAGAATAATACACTCATATACCGGTTTTCTGATGATGGAATCGGGTTTCCAGCCGATATCGACTTTGAGAACACCCGGACGCTCGGGATGCAGCTCATCGTAAGCCTCGTCAACCAGCTGCTTGGGACAATAACCCTCAGGCGGGAGAAGGGAACTGCCTATGAGATCGTATTTCCGGTTGATCCGGGTGAATATGAGACCGTTGATAGTGGTACTTTGGAATGAACATGTCCATTCATTGCAGGAATGCTCTTATTAGACTCTTCATCCATAGAGTACACCTATGACAGAGTATGTTGCCCTCTCTGAGATCGATTCAGCGATCAGGCGCACCCGCGATCTCCTCTGGCCCTTCCGGAAAGGAATCTGGCTCCGTATTGCTCTCATCGCTCTCTTCATCGGCTGGGGGGGAGCAGGGTTCCCGCAGCCGACATGGTCTTCAGACAGTGACTTTCCCTCAGATGCCTTCACGGGTTTTTCAACTCCCGGGGCTCTTCCTGATATGGCAGGACTGATCATTGCAGTTTTCCTTCTGATCATAGCTCTTGCTCTTCTCTACATGCTGATTGGATCGATCTTCCAGTTCGTCTTTGTTGACTGTATACGAATGAGGAACGTGAAGATACGGGACTACTTCAGCCCGCGTGCAGGGAAAGGTATCCGGCTTTTCCTCTTCCAGATTGGAATTGCAGTTCTCTTCCTCCTGCTTCTCGCAGCACTCATCATACCCTTTATCATTCTTGCCCGGGGTTTCGCCTTTCCTGCCGCAGTTTCCCTCCTCCTCTTCCTCCCGGTCCTCATCATACTCGCAATCATCGTTGGCATTATCCAGGTGATCACCATCGATTTTGTGGTGCCGATCATGATCCAGAAGGACTGTGGGGTGATTGATGGGTGGAAAGAGTTCTATTCGATCATCAGCACACAGTGGATGCAGGGGATCATCTACCTGATCGTCCGGTTCCTGGCAGCGCTTGGTGCCGGTGTGGTCATGATCCTCCTCACCCTGCTGGCGCTTGGGATCGTTGCCATCCCCTTTCTGGTTGTTGGGTTCATTCTGTATGCCGCCATGCCGATGGCAAATATCTCGATCCTCCTTCCCCTCCTCATCCCATACCTGATTATAGCAATACCGGTAGTTCTCCTGATCTCGGTACCCTTCGTCACCTTCTTCCGCACCTATTCACTTGCAGTGCTTGGCAGGCTCGATTCAGGCTATGCCCTCCTCCCGGAAGAAGAAGAGGCAACCGGGTGATCATCTCCCCCTCACCTTTTTGCCGGATGACGCGTATACTCAGGAGTCGAGGAACTGTTCCATGCACCCTGATGAGATCGAAACAATCGCCCAGTCCTGCCTTCCCCTGATGAATCCTGTTACGCATGAGATGATCCAGAGGGCAGGAGAGCTTGCCGGGATCAGCTCAGGCGATGTTGTCTACGATCTCGGCTGCGGAAACGGCACCCTCCTTGCCCTCTGGCATGATGCCCATGGGATCCGTGGAACCGGTATCGAACTGCGAAAAGAATCGGTTGCGGCGGCCAAGAGAGCAGTCGATGAAAAAAGGGCGGGAGATCGGATTCAGATCATCGAAGGTGATGCCGCAGCATGGGAGCCGGATGATACAGCAGACTGCATGGTTGCCATCGGCTCTGCCTTCATCTTCGGGGGAGCAGTGCCGGCCCTCGTTCATTGTGAATCGATCACCAAACCCGGTGGGAGTATTATTATCGGGGATCGCTACTGGCAGAGCGCTTCTGTTCCGCCTGAATTTGCGGTCCAGTGGCCGGAGATCCCAACCGAATACGGGCTTGTTGCCGCTGCCCGCGATTGCGGGCTCAGGTTACGAGGCGTGATCAGAGCATCTCCTGATGACCATGACCGGTATGAGAGCGCCATCTGGCAGCAGTGCATCAGGTGGCTTGATGAGCATCCTACCCACCCGGAGAGGGAGGAGATTGAGGAGTACCTCTGCAAAACCCAGGATGAATATCTCGTCTATGGAAGGGAAGCCTTTGGATGGGCGATCTGGGTCTTTGTGAAAGATGCGTGAGATTGTTATGGAGGAATAATCCTGGCATTTGAATGCAGCCAGTGTGGCGACTGTTGCAGCCATCTCGGTCTTGTCCATACCATAGAAACCGATCTCGGCAATCTCCGGTATGTTGTTTTGAACTGTTATTCCGGTGAGAGGACGACAGTGACGATCGATCCCGACAAAACCGCCCTCTTTCTGGATAAGGATCTTGAGATGAGCACCTTTGCCGTTCGGCCCGAAGCCTGCCCCTTCTTCCGGTTCATTGAAAAGAAAGGCTACTGCTCTGTCCATGCAACCCGTCCCGGGATATGCCGTGATTATGGATGCTGGCGGATCCTCATCCTTGATAGTCGCGGGAGGCGAGCAGGGCGGATCATGGAATCCCGCCACCTCTCCTCAGATGATCCGATTCTCCTCGCCATCTTTGCAGAAAGATCTCATCTTCTGGAGAAACTCCCTGATTCGGATTGGGATGATGCGGTCATCAGGATGCTCAGATCAGCAGGCTATGTGGTGCGTACCTGAGCGGATCGTATCTCTTCAAACGACAATAAATCAGAGTGTAGATCCAAACAGCCATATTAGCCTCAATCACCTCTTTCCGAAGGCGGATTGCAGAATACTTCTTCTTTCTGGAGCCGATCTTCATCCTTGCTGTGGTCTTCATCGGCAGCCCGGAAAAGGTGATCAAACATGTCTCTGTCGTCTCGTCGATCCTCTTTGCGGTGATCGGCTTTGCACTCATCTATATCGATAACAATCTTCCACGAAAAAACCGCGGATCCCGCATCTGGTTTTCTGTCATGGCGATCGGATCAGGGGTCTTTCTCCTTGTCGCACTTCTTGAGGAGGCGACAATTCTGGAATTTGGCGTACCGTTGATGGAACAGCTTGCCATCGTCCTCCTCCTCCTCTTTGTCAGATCAGATCTTGTCTCGACATACCGGAGAGGGGTTGCAACCAGAACCGATCTCCTCTGGCTGATCCTGATCTTTGGAGCACTCTCGATATACGGAACATTCCGGGGTTTCAACTTTGAAGGTGTCAGTCTGAACGTCCGGGATCTCGGGCCGATCATCGCCGGTCTCATTGGAGGATCCCTTGCCGGTGCGGCAGCCGGTTCACTCGCCGGTCTCTATCGGGACTCACTTGGAGACTGGATCGCTCTTCCCTGTGCGGTTGCAATGATCATTGCCGGGGTACTGGGAGGTGTTGTCGGGAGGGCTTATCCTGTACCTTCTGATCGCCTGTACCTTCTGATCGAGAACCAGTACAGGAGGGAGATTGATATGACGGATCTCGTATGCTGGATCAGAAAAGAGATCGATCCCGAGCTTGAGATGGATGATAAAGAATCGTGATCAGAGGTATTCCGCCTGCACGGAAAGTACTCCTGCACTATCGACTGCTGCTGCATACTCGGCAAGCGGCTCCGCATTCACCTCAAGGAACCGGATACCAAACGGCACTTTTGAGAGGATCAGTTCAGCCTGCTCCCGCTCCCCGAGGATGATCAATGCCGCGGCAAGCGCCTCGACAGACGAGAGCACAAAGGGCTTTCCGAAATTGACCGGGTTTGCCGCGACAAGGAACGGAAGCGCCCTCCTTCCCCGGAAGATCGAGAGCTCTTCCCGTTCAAGCACCTCCCATGAACAGTCGAGGGCAGTCACCGAACGCACCCATCTCCGGTCGGCAGGCGAGATGACGACCCCTGAAGTTGGATCAAGCAGGAGTGTTCCTTTTGGTACCTGCCGGAATGTCGGGACAACCCTGACAAAGCCATACCGCTCAAGCCGCTTAATCGTACATTTCCTGGGATCACAGGTGTTGTCACGGTACGAGATGAGGGGGATCATGACAGTACTATCTTAGCTTCAGATCACATCAAGCACCGCGATCAATCCATGAGGGATCAGCACCAATACTGACTCTATGTATGTGATGGTTGCACCCTGTATCCTCGATCCCTCGCTCAGGGCTGAGGGGATCACACGGGATGAGGATCTCAGGGCATATGCTGCCTGCCTGAAACGGTGCTCGGCATTCGGGCTTGAGGTTGTTCCCCTTCCCTGTGCAGAGACACTCTATCTCGGAAAGAACCGGACCCCCGGGACATTCACGGAGCGACTGAACACCCCGGAATTCGAACTCCTCATCGACCGGCTTGAAATTGAGGTGCGACAGATCATTCTTCAGCGGGGGGAGCCGCTCTGCATCATCGGCGCAGATTCTTCGCCTGCCTGTGGAGTGAACACCACCTGGTACAGCCCTGAAGAGAAAATGAATCACCGTGGTGTCTTCCTCTCCCGGTTCCCTGATATCCCGGCGATTGATGCGTTTGATTTCGCACGGTACCGTGTGTACCTTGCCGCTCCTCTCTTCTCAGAAGCGGAACGAACGTACAACGAGATGATACGGGATATGCTCGCAACCCATTGTTTTGAGGTCTATCTCCCACAGGAGGCAGGTGATGATTCGGCTTCACGGCATCACGATGCGATGGAGGAGATCTTCATCTCTCATTGCAAGGCATTGAAAGATGCTGACTGGGTGGTTGCCATTGTTGATGGTGCAGATGCCGATTCAGGCACTGCATGGGAGATGGGATATGCCTATGCAAACGGGGTACCGGTCATCTCCCTCAGGACAGATTTCAGGAAAGCAGGTCAGAGTGAAGATGTGAACCTGATGCTGGAGCGATCATCTGTGGTACTCGCCAGAAAAGAGGATCTGCCGCACACCCTCATCTCTCCGCTTCACCACTGAATCAGGTCTGCTTTATTGCCAGGAGGATCTCCCCGAGAGATCTGAAGAGATCTTCCACTTCAGAGAAGACCGGGACACTGCCCTTTCTCAGGACAGGAAAACCCGGCTTTACCGAATCTCCTCCCGGGAAAGCCGCCAGTACAACATTCTGTGTATGTTTTGAGAACCGGACGATCTCAAGTGCAAGCTGTTTTGGATCTGCGATCGCTGTTGGTGCGGATATGATAATCGCAGTATCCCAGAACTCCTGATTCTCCAGAAGAATATCAAAGACACGGGCAAACCGTCCTGCGGTTGAGTCCCCGATCATATCGATCGGGTTTCTGCCACTCCATCCCGGCGGGAGGATCGTATCCATCTCCGCATGTACCCTCTCCGGGAGCGGGATAAGATCAATTCCGTTCCTCTCTGCATAATCAGATGAGAGGACCGCAAACCCGCCGGCACTCGTCACGACAACGGACCGGTTGCCGAGTGGATATCCCTGACCCGAAAGAATCCCTCCGATCTGGAAGACGGATCTGATCGAGTCGGCAGGGACAACCCCGGCCTGCCTGAATGCTGCACGATAGGTCTGGTAGTCTCCTGCAAGCGAACCGGTATGGGATGCCGCTGCCGCCCGTCCTATCTGCGAGCTGCCGGCTTTGATCGCAACGACGGGTTTTTCACCGGTTACTCGTGCGACCGTCTCCAGAAAACGCCTCCCCTCGCGTATCTCTTCTATATACAAAAGGATCACCTTCGTCTTCTCATCATGGGCGAGCAGGTCGATGTAATCAACAAAACTGATATCTGACTGGTTTCCGGCACTGATCACAGCAGAGAACCCGATATCCTCTGCAATGCTCCAGTCCACAATCGTCGTTATCAATGCTCCGCTCTGGGAGATGAGTCCGAAGGGACCGGTGTTTGCGGAATTATTGCTGAAAGTGGTATTGATCTGCTCCGGCGGAACCATGATCCCGAGGCTGTTTGGTCCTATGATCCGAAGCCCGTTCTTTCTCGCAATCCTTACGATCTCCTCTTCAAGCTGCTTTCCCTCCTCTCCGGACTCCCGGAACCCAAATGAGATGATGATCGCAGTCCTGACACCCTTCTCCACACAATCTGAAATGATTGATGGCACCACCCGGGCAGGCACCGCGATCACTGCCATATCAAGTGTTCCAGGAATATCTGTGACCCTGGGGTATGCCTTCCGTCCGAGGATCGAACTGTGTTTTGGATTCACCGGATAGAGTGATCCCGGAAATGAGAGGAGATTTCTCATGATTGTATAGCCGATCTTGCCCTGGTCCGGGCTTGCGCCGACGACCGCAATTGACCGGGGCTTCAGTATAGCGGGATCAAGCGGCCTGAGAGATCCCTCCTCCTCCTTCTGCACCTCACCGGCGATGAACCGGGCATCAACAGCGATGCATCCCTCCTCATAGAGGATCAGGGGGTTGATATCAAACTCGGTGAATCCGGGGTGATCGAGGAAGAGTGCTGCTGCCGCCGCGATCGCATTAACAAGCGCCTCCTCATCGCGTGGGGGCTCATCACGGAAGCCCGCTATCAGCCGGTACCCCTGGATCCCGCGGATCATCGAGTGGATCTCCTCTTTGTCGATCGGGAGGATACGGATGCTGGTATCCCTGAGGAGCTCCACCAGTTTTCCCCCGAGCCCGAAGGTGATCGTCTTTCCAAATGCCGGATCGGTTGCTCCCCCGATCAGGATCTCGAGTCCCGGTGCGACCTCCTCTTCGATCCGGACACCGGTGATCTCTGCATCCGGCCGGCGATCACGGGCTCGTTTGATCAGTTCGGCATATCCCTGTCTGACCCCCTCTTCGTCCCTGACCCCGATCAGAACTCCGGCAACCTCGCTCTTATGCAGGATATCGGGTGACTCGATCTTCAGTACAACCGGATACCCGATCTTTTGCGCGAGAGAAGCAGCTTCGTCTTCGGTTCTCGCCAGCCCGTCCTGTGGCACCGGTATGCCATATGTGGAGAGGAGCGAATATGCATCCTTCCCTGATGTATGCCTCCCTGTCATAGCTACTCCGGAATAGGTCGGCAAGGTTTTTTACACTATCCCGGAGATCACAGCTTACAGATGTTTGTGGTGCTTGAGATCCTGATCCTCCTTCTTGTTGCAAAAGGTGCAGGAGAACTTGTTGAGCGGGCCGGATACCCCTCACTCATTGGAGAGATCACAGCCGGTCTCATCCTTGGCCCCTCGCTTCTCGGGCTCATCGAATTAGGCGAGGTGCTCAAAGTCTTTGCGGATCTCGGGCTGATCGTCCTCCTCTTCCTCTCGGGTATTGAGACCGATCTCAAGAACCTTGCTTCAGCAGAAAAAGCCGGGACAGTAACCGCTATATGTGGTGTTGTTATCCCATTTGTTTTAGGTTTCGGCCTTGGTTATCTCACCGGTATGGATACGATCCCTTCTGTATTCCTCGGGATCGCCCTTGCCATCACCTCGATTGGGATCTCGGTGCGTGCCCTCGTTGATGAACATGCCCTCTCTACCCCGATTGGAAGCATCATCATCACAAGCGCCGTCATCGATGATCTGATTGGGATTCTCCTGCTTGCTGCCCTTTCAGCCTTTGCCCTTGGTGGCGGGCTTACCTCGGTTGCCGGCACCGCCATTCTGGCTCTCATCTTCATCACCTTCATGGTGACAGGCGGCCGCCGTATCCTCGGGGGGTTGTATGCAAAGGTGCGGCGGCATGCATCTCATGAAAGTGCCTATTCGGCAGGTTTAATCATGGCTTTTGCGTCTGCCGCCGCAAGCCAGATCATGGGTCTCCATCTTGCTATCGGCGCCTTTTTCGCAGGGCTTGCACTGAGTGACCGGATTCGGCCTGATAGAACAATAGAAGGGAGTCTTTCGGATCTGGGCCTTGGATTTCTTGTCCCCTTCTTCTTTGCATCAATCGGGCTTTCACTGACGCTCTCGGTTGATACATTTCAAAATCCGCTCCTCATCCCCCTTGTTCTGGTTGCATTCTCTGGAAAGATCATCGGCGGTTATATTGGATCCAGGCATTTTCTCCCTGACAACAGAAGTGCACTCCTCGTCGGGCTTGGACTCTCTCCGCGTGGCGAGGTGGCGCTTGTCGTTGCAACGATGGCACTCTCTACCGGGATCATCACCAATGATCTCTTTACAATGGTGACGCTGATGGTGATAGCAACGGCATTGGTCGCCCCCCTCTTCTTAAGGATAGGATTCAAAGCTCTCCGGCGATCCGGAGATGCTGTATAATCCGGCAGATCTCAATTTTTCCCACCACGTTGTTCCGGGAATCGACGACCATCAGATCCTGATGCCGGTTCCGCTGCATCATCTGCATCGCATTCAGGATGGAATCATCTTCATGGATTGTAATATGCTCCCTGCTCATCAGATCCCTCGCGG
>DUKV01000025.1:0-4419 GCA_013329165.1 Methanocalculus sp.
TGAGATGTGCTCTCCCTCTGATCCGATCGACAAGAAGGCCGAATGTCATCCTGCCATCCGAGAGGATGATCACACGGTTGAAGTCGGTCAGTCCCATTTCGGGTATGCCGAAGAATTTCCTGAGATCAACGAGAGAGATGATCCTCCCCCTGACAACAGATATGCCGGTAATGAATGGGGGTATTCCGGGAACCGGGGTGATCTCCCCGGTCAGGATCACCTCCCTGACATACTGCATCTCGACAGCATATTCGATATATCCAAGAGAGAACCTGAGGATTTCCGGATAGGTGATCTGATCATCAGCATTATCCGGAAGAGTGATTGAGCGTGCGCGGCGCTCAAGAATTGCCTGTGCCTCACGGTCTTTTGGGGGCTGAATGGATCGGGAGAGCGGTACAAGAGAGAGATCATCGATGATGATTGTCCCGTCTTCTGCAATGCTCGTGCCGGTCAGATCTCCCGGTAATATAGTTTTCACTGCCGTTATTCCTTCGATTGCATCGGCACAGAGGGCAATCTCCCCATCTTTGAAGGCTGTGATAATCAGGGAATCGGATGCTTGTATCTCCCGAGTCTCTTCTTCATTGAGATCGAGTGCAAAGACCGGGATCTGCTTCCCATGAAAATTGATCACTCCTCCGGACTCTTCATCGATGGTGACCATCTTGAGTGTGGATTGGATGATGTTGAGAGGGATGGCATACTTTATTCCGTGTTCGCAAAAGCGGAGGTGTTCTGTCATGGCAGATAAAAAGGTATCTTCTTCGTGACGAGATAACTGTTGTGAAACGGATGGTATCGACACCGGCACTGACTTCGTGAAATGTCGAACTTTTATTCGTTAGATATATCTAATACGAAGCCATAGCAGTACAGGTGAAATCCGGACATCACCAGCAGCTGGCAGAAAAGATAGCGGGGGAGATCACACTCTCGGATATGCCTGGGAAAGCACTCAAGAAATGGCGAACAAGCTTCAAAATTTCGCCGGGCGTCCTTGCAGAACACCTCGGCTTCTCTCCGTCGGTGATCAGCGACTATGAGAGCGGGAGAAGGAAGAGCCCCGGTACCGCTGTTGTCGGGAAGATCGTTGACAGCCTCTTTGCAATTGATGAGGCAAATGGCGGATCATATCTGGAGAAGTATTCAAAGATGCTCTTCTCAAATCTTGATGAGGATGTCATCTATGATCTCCATGACTTCTCAGATGCGGTTCCGATGGTCGAGCTTGCCGATCTCATCAACTGCCATCTCATCTGCGGCGATGCAGATCACAGTGTTGTCGGCTATACGGTCGTCAATAGTGTAAATGCAATACTTACGCTTTCGCCAAACGAATTTAACAGGATCTATGGGTGGAGTACAGAACGGGCACTGATCTTCACGGATGTATCCAGTGGCAAATCCCCGATGGTTGCGATCCGGGTCACCCCGTTCAAGCCGCCCTGTGTGATCCTTCAGGGAATCGATCATGATATGGTTCATCCCCTGGTGAAGAAGCTGGCTGAACGTGACCGGATTAGCGTCTTCTCAACAGCAGATTCAGTAAAAGAAATCATTAAAAAACTGAGGAAACAGTCATGGTAGGCATAATCACCTATGGGGCATATATCCCACGCTTCCGGATTAAGGTCGAGGAGATCGCCCGCGTATGGGGTGCGAACCCGGCTGAGATCTCAGGCGGTCTTGGGGTCTATGAGAAGTCGGTCCCGGATCTTGACGAGGATACTGCAACCATTGCAGTTGAGGCGGCACGATCCGCGCTAGCACGCCGGAGGATCAACCCTGATGATATCGGGGCGGTTTATGTCGGATCCGAGTCGCATCCCTATGCGGTGAAACCGACCGCAGTCACCGTCGGCGAGGCGATCGGAGCAACGCCTGTCATGACGGCGGCTGATTACGAATTTGCCTGTAAAGCTGGAACTGCGGCAATACAGACCTGTATGGGACTTGTCGGATCAGGAATGATACGGTACGGCCTTGCGATCGGTGCTGATATCGCACAGGGAGCACCCGGTGATGCGCTGGAATATACCGCAGCTGCCGGTGGCGCAGCGTTTTTAATCGGAAACGACGATCCGATTGCAGAGATCAATGCCACCCATTCGTATACAAGTGATACCCCTGATTTCTGGCGGCGTGAGGGGCAGTCGTATCCAAGACACGGGGGCCGTTTCTCAGGCGATCCCGGGTACTTCAAGCATGTCCTCGGTGCAAGCCGCCTCCTCTTTAAGCGGGAAGGAACAGCGCCCGCTGACTATGACTATGCCGTCTTCCACCAGCCGAATGCGAAGTTCCCAACCCGTGCGGCCCAGATCCTCGGGTTTACGAAGGAACAGTACCTGCCTGGGCTTGTTGTCCCGACAGTTGGAAACACGTACTCAGGTGCATCTCCGGTCGGCCTTGCGGCAACACTGGATATTGCAGAGTCGGGAGACCGGATCTTTGTCTGTAGCTATGGCTCGGGCTCTGGATCAGATGCCTTCGATATTACGGTGACAGATGCGATCACCTCAGCTATCGATCGATCCCAGGCCCCGACTGTTGTGGAGCTCCAGAAGAATCTCAGGTATCTCGATTATGCACTGTATGCCAGACACAAAGGGAAGATAGTGATGCAAGAATGAGAGATGTGGCAGTAATTGGAATCGGCTGTTCGAAGTTTGGCGAGCGCTGGGATACTTCGTTCCGCGAACTATTTGTCGAGGCAGGAACCCTCGCAATCGAGGATGCAGGGATCGATGGCGAATCAATAGATGCACTCTATGTCGGAAACATGAGTGCCGGAAGGTTCGTTGAACAGGAGCATATCGGGGCATTAATTGCAGATTATGCCGGGCTTACCCGCGCAGGTCATACCCCGGCGACACGGGTTGAGGCGGCATGCGCTTCAGGCGGTCTCGCCTTCCGGCAGGCGGTGCTTGCGGTGGCGTCAGGTATGGAGGATATCGTGGTTGCGGCGGGTGTCGAGAAGATGACCGATGCCGGGGACTCGACCGATGTCCTTGCAGCAGCAGCAGACCGTGAATGGGAAGGGTTTACAGGCGCAACCTTCCCCGGACTGTATGCGATGATCGCAACCGATTACATGCACCGCTATTCGCTTACACGCGAGCAGCTTGCGAGTGTGGCGGTCAAAAACCATTACCATGGATCGATGAACCCGATCTCGCAGTTCCAGAATGAGATCACAATCGATACCGTCCTGAGATCGACTCTTGTTGCCGATCCCCTCCGGCTCTTTGACTGCTCTCCTGTCTCTGACGGGAGTGCGGCAGTTGTTGTTGCACCGCTTGAGATGGCACGCGACTTTACCGATGCCCCGGTTACGGTGATCGGCACCGCACAGGCAAGCGACACGATAGCACTTCATGACCGGCGGGACATATCGACCCTTGATGCATCGGTTGCTGCCGGAAACCGGGTCTTTGAACGGGCACGGGTTGACCGGAAAGATGTTGATCTCGTTGAGGTGCATGACTGTTTCACGATTGCAGAGATCTGTGCTGTTGAGGATCTTGGGTTTGTGAAGAAGGGTGAAGCAGGTATGCTCTATGAGGAGGGGCAGACATATATCGGCGGTGATCTGCCGGTGAATACCTCGGGCGGCCTCAAAGCATGCGGCCATCCGGTTGGTGCGACAGGGCTGAAACAGGTCTGGGAGGTTGTCACCCAGCTCCGCGGTGAGGCAGGGAAGCGGCAGGTTGATGGGGCTGAGATTGGCATGACCCAGAATGTCGGTGGATCAGGTGCAACTGTTGTCTGCCATCTCTTCAGGAGGGTGTAAAACTATGACTGTTGCGCGATTCTGGAGGAAGATTCCCCAGCGATATAACCTGATCGGAACAAAATGCGAAAACTGCGGCACCGTCTTCTTCCCACCACGATCCCTCTGCCCGGACTGCCGGAGGGATGGAAAGATCGTTGATCACCACTGCTCGGGCCGGGGGAAGGTTGTCACCTATACGGTGATCAGAACAGCAAGCGACCAGTTCTCGAACCTGACACCGTATGTTCTTGCGATCATCGAGCTTGAGGATGGCTGCCGTCTCACCTCACAGGTGATCTGCGATCCATCTGAGATCACCTTCGGGATGCCGGTTAGATCGGTCTTTCGGGTGATAGCAGAAGACGGGCCTTCCGGCATTATCCATTACGGGACGAAATTCGTCCCGGCCTGACCCTTTTTAATGTCATAGACCGCGTGCCATCTCCCTGCCGAGTACGATCGCAGGAACCGCTCGTTGATTGTACAGCCCGGGAGAACCGATCCGATCCTCTCCCTGTATTCTCCCTCTTCTTCCTGGAGTGCATAGAGATGGATGGTGCCGCCAGGTTTTGTGATCTGATCGGCAACCGGCAGGAAATCTGCTGCGATCATCGGGAGGTTCATCAGGACGCGGTCGAATGTAC
>DUKV01000025.1:4519-7889 GCA_013329165.1 Methanocalculus sp.
TGGTATGGTTTGTCAGGAGGTTCTCTCTCAGGAGATGGATTGCCGAGGGGTTCTTATCGCAGGCAAGGATCCAGGATGCCCGTTCTGCAAGGGCGATTGGAAACGGCCCCACACCGCAGAACATGTCGCAGATCACTTCGCCTTCCTGTACAGCTGATCGGATCCTCTGGCGTTCGGTTGCAAGCCGGGATGAGAAGTACGCCTGCGAGAGATCGATTGTGAGCCGGTGGCCATACTCCGAAATGGTTGTCCGGGTGGTGGGAACCCCAGCAAGGGTGGTGAATGACTTTGTCCGGAATTCTCCTTCGACTGCTCCATCAGAATAGAGGACGGTATGGGTGGATGGACGTCTTTTCAGGATCTCTTCTGCTCCCGATACATCATTCTCCTGCATAATCACAATACCGCCGACCTGTTCGTGCCGGGGCAGCGGCGGGGGGGCCTGTATCTCTTCAAAGAGGGCGCGCTCGGTACCGGGTGGCGACCCTGTGACAGGGATGAGGAGATCAGATCCTTCAGCCCTTGGACGGAGGGTGCGATCCAGCGTATCGCCTGCGATCAGCTCCTGCCGTCTGTTCTCCCCCTCAAATTTCTGAACCCTGACGGCCCATCCCTCTTTCATCAGTACAGGATGGTGCGGATACTTCTTATTGGTGTTTGGTTAATCACTCTGTATGGGAAAGGGTGTGCCGGAGATCCTCCGGGATGTATCTTCGGGTCTGCGGATGACAGAGCAGGATGCAACAGTCCTCCTCTCTGCAACCGGAAGGGACGTGCTCAGGATTGCAGAAGCAGCAGACAGGGCACGGGAGATCGCGGTTGGAGATTCGGTGACCTTTGTCAGAAACCAGAATATCAATGTTACCAATATCTGTATCAATTCCTGCGGTTTCTGTGGATATTCGAGGAAATCTGGTGATCCTGATGCCTATGAGCACACGCTCGAGACGGTTGTGAGGAAGGCACGGGAGGCACTTGAACTGCACCAGATCACTGAGATCTGTTCGGTCTCAGGTCTCCATCCCGACTATGATGCCGATCAGTATGCCGGGATCATTACGGCAATCCGGGAAGGTGCGCCTGGTGTCCATATCCATGCAGGAAACCCGATGGAGGTTGCCTATGCGGCACGCCAGAGCGGGATTTCGACTGAAACTGTCCTGAAGATGCTGAATGAGGCTGGTCTTGCATCTCTCTGCGGGACTGCTGCTGAGATCCTGGTTGATTCTGTCCGCGACCGGATCTGCCCCGGAAAGATACCGACCGACGAATGGGTGCGGATCATCAAAGAAGCCCATAGCATGGGTATCCCGACAACAGCGACCATCATGTACGGGCATATCGAATCAGATGCTGATCGCGCCCGCCATCTTGCGATAGTCAGGGATATACAGGATGAGACGGCTGGATTCACAGAGTTTGTACCATTGTCATTCATCCACCAGCAGACCCCGATCTACCAGAAGGGGCTCGCACGTGCCGGTGCGACGGGAAGAGAGGATATCCTGATGCATGCGGTATCCCGGTTATTCCTCGATAATATCAAAAATATCCAGGTCTCCTGGGTGAAGCTCGGGCAGAAGATGGCGCAGCTGCTGCTGATTGCCGGAGCAAATGATCTCGGCGGGACGGTCTATGAGGAGTCGATCTCAAAGAGTGCAGGGGCAGTCCAGACCGATTTTCTCGATCCACTCGTGATGCAGCGGATGGCAGAGGATATCGGACGACCTCTCAAAGAGCGGACGACGTTGTATCAGCTGATCTGAGACTGTACCTATAAATAATCTGAAGGGCTCTACTCTTCATATGGCTTATGGTACCTGTGTATATTGCGGAAGGATGGTGACAATGGCGGGATCTGATCCTTCGGGTCCTTCAATGGCGGGTGCTCAGAGGGGTCGAAAACTGCCTGTATGTTCGGATTGTAAGCGAAGCAAGCGGGATCGGCCCCTTACGATGTGGCTTCGGATGTTGAAGAAGAAGGATCGGATGCGGTGGGATCGGATTGTGAAACACCATTCGCGAAGAACAGGTGGCGAGATCACCCTTGCGGTGAAGCGGGTGGAAAATGAGCGGTGAACTGTTGATAAATCTTATCCATTCCAAAAATACATTGCCTGTGATGAGAAAAGACTGATCATGGATCAGTATCGATTGGATCTGAGAGAAGGTCGCCTCAAGCTCTATGCATTGGAAAAAGTGCTGCCTCCTGAAGACGCGGTCTCTCTCAGGCGTGAGTTTATTGAGGAGGAGACAGGATCTGATCTCTCTCCTCTGTCATCATATTCTATCCCGATTGACCGGGTGGTCGCCAGGAACTGTGAGAATATGATCGGCTGCGTCCAGATCC
This sequence comes from Methanocalculus sp., assembly GCA_013329165.1. GTDB lineage: Archaea > Halobacteriota > Methanomicrobia > Methanomicrobiales > Methanocorpusculaceae > Methanocalculus > Methanocalculus sp9912u. The sequence continues at coordinate 6,870 of DUKV01000025.1, forward strand.
CGGTCGGGGTGGCAGGACCGGTTCCGGTGAAGGGTGAGTATGCTGACAAAACTGTATGGCTTCCGCTCGCCACAACCGAGGGGGCGTTGGTTGCCTCGGTGAACCGGGGCTGTTCTGCAATTACAAAAGCAGGAGGTGCAGAGGTCCGGATCCTCCGTGACGGGATGACCCGTGCCCCGGTCTTTGCTGCCAGATCTGTTGCCCATGCCCATGAGGTGGCGACGTTTGCCGAAGATCACCTGATGGAGATCCAGGAGATTGCAGAATCGACAACCTCGCATGGCGAGCTGATCGGGCTTGTCCCCTATATTGTTGGAACCAGCGTCTACCTGAGGTTTGAGTTTGATACCAAGGATGCGATGGGGATGAATATGGTGACGATCGCATCGCAGAAGGCAGCAGATTATATCGCAGAGGAGACCGGTGCCCGGCTGGTTGCACTCTCCGGAAATATGTGCACAGATAAGAAGCCTGCTGCGATCAATCTCGTTGAAGGGCGTGGTAAGAGCGTGACAGCCGGAGTCTTCCTCCCCGATGCCCTCTGCCGTAACGTCTTCAAGTGCGATGCTGCCTCTCTCGCTGAGGTGAATATGCGGAAGAACCTGGTCGGATCAGCCCGTGCCGGGGCGCTTGGCTTCAATGCCCATGCGGCAAATATCCTCGCCGCACTCTATATCGCCTGTGGCCAGGATCCGGCTCACGTGGTGGAGGGCTCATCCTGCATTACAACAGCTGACCCGATGGATGGTGGGGTGTATGTGGCGGTGACGCTTCCCGCAGTGCAGGTTGGAACAGTCGGCGGCGGCACAGGGATTGCAACCCAGGCCGCCTGCCTCTCTCTCCTCGGGGTTGCTGGCAGCGGGGATCCCCCCGGTGCACATGCAAAGGCATTTGCCGAGATTGTGGCGGCAGGAGTGCTTGCCGGGGAGCTCTCGCTCCTTGGGGCACTGGCGGCACAGCACCTTGCACGGGCACATAAGGAGCTTGGAAGAGGGTAAAATCTTAGTTGGAGAGGAGGGA
>DUKV01000031.1 GCA_013329165.1 Methanocalculus sp.
CTGGAGATACTCAGAGAGTGCATTGCAGGCCTCACTCCACTTTCCGGAGAGCATCAGTGCCCGGGCCCGTCCCCGGTAGACCTCGGCCGGGGCATTGCCTGTTGCGATGGCACGATCATATGCCCGTACCGCATGGGCATATTCAGAGTCGGCTGTCAGTGCATCACCCATGGCACGCCAGATATGTGGATCATCGGGATGCACTTCACTGGCATGTTTGAGGTGTGTGATCGCCTCTTTCGGGGCATCGATCTTCATGAATGCATCGGTTGCTTCCATGAGGAGGATTGCGTCATCAGGCGTCTCGACAAGGGCCTTTCTGTATGCATCGGCTGCCTCCCCAGATCGCCCGAGCTGTGTCATCAGCTCGCCGAGCCGCCGGTTGATCATAGGGATATTCGGGTGCTGCCGGGCAATCGACTGGCAGATCTCTGCTGCATCATCCAGCCGCCCGAGCCGTGAGAGGATACTTTCCATTGCAATGAGAAGTGCCGGGCTCTCCGCACCCAGGTTCATCGCCTCCTGGTACGCATCGCCTGCCTGCTGATCCCGGCCCAGGTGTTCGTAGGCAGATGCTCTCGTATACCAGCCACCGATATCTTCGGGATGATTCTCACAGAATGTTTCGAGGATGGATTCTGCCTCACCATATTCGCTGGTTGCATTCAGGAGAGAGCCAAGCCGGTACTCTGCATCGGGGATGGCATCAGAGATCTTGTGGTAATGGGCAATGGCGACCTGGTATTTCCCGATATGCTCAGCTGCCATTCCTGATAGATAGAGTGCGGTCGGATCGTCGGGATGGGAGGAGAGATAGCTCTCAAAATGCGAGAGTGCTTCCTGGTACCTGCCCGATCTGATGAGCGACTCGGCTGCAAGCGAGAGGGAGAGATCGGATTCGGATCTCCTGAAGGCTTCCGCGGCTTCTGCATACCGCGAACGTTGCATCAGGATACTGCCCGAGAGGGCGTGCAGATGCAGGGATTTCGGATCAATGGAGAGCGCGGCATTTAAATCTGCCAGTGCAGGTTCAGAGTGGCCGGCACGCCTGAACGCATCTGCCCGTCCGATCAATGCAGAGGGATTCTCCGGGTTGAATGAGAGTGATTCGGTGAATGCATCGACTGCTTTTTCATATTCCCCTTCTGCCGAGAGGATCTCTGCATGCATAAGGGCAATTCCTCCGCCCTCAACCGAGATTTCTTTCAGGCGGGAAAGGAGAGAGCCGGCATAGCCGAGATCGCCCATCCTGTATGCAAGGGTGGCGGTCTGAAGGACGGCACCGGCATGCTCCGGATCCACGTCAAGAACATGCTTCAGCTCAAGGATTGCCTCATCCATCTTTCCGACTGCTTCAAGGGCAGAGGCCCGGATCATGCCGACAGACGGAGTCTTGCGGAGTTGTTCGGGTAAAGATTCAAGAAGGGTGAGTGCTCCCCGTGCATCGCCGGTGAGTGAGAGGAGTTCGGCCCGGAGCATGATCGCCTGCCAGTCGGTTGGAGAGAGGTTGATGAGTGCTTTGAGATCCTCTGCTGCGGCGGTATACGAGCCAAGCGCAATCTGCGCCTCGGCCCTCCGACGGAGTGCCCTGATATCCTCGGGATCATCTGACAGGATCTGGCCGAAGATCTCAGCTGCTTCTTCGTATCTCCGGTTCTTCATCAGGATCTCCGCAAAGAGGCGTTGTGATTGAGAGAATGCCTCCGGATCGCTTCTGATCGCTTCGAGGTGCTGCAGGGCAGCGCCGTAATTGCCGAGTGCTGCTTCTGCTTCGGCAGAGATCAACTGCATCCGGGTCGTCTTCTTCTCTTCAGGCGGGAGGCGGGAGATCATCTTCAGTGCATCTTCATACTGCCCGACACCTGCGAGGGAGCGTACCTGCAGACCGATGAGGACGATATTCTTCGCATCGATCTCGATCGGCTCCTTTGTTGTGCCGCTCTGATCAAATGACCTTCCAAAAAGGCTCATCTCACCGTCGCTTGTCACCCAGGCAACCTTCTTTGTGCCATCGGGGTGCTGCATCCTCCGGAAGCTCTCAAGCGCCTCCTTATAGCGGCCGAGACTCATCATCGCAAGGCCCCGGCGGTACCAGCCATTTGCATTGGTGGAGTCGTGTTTTAAGAGATGGTCAAAACATTCTGCTGCCCGTTTCACCCTGCCAAGCCGCTCAGCGGTGACACCGAGCAGGTACCATGCCGGGTAGAACTCCGGGTTTTTGGTGACGATCTTCTCAAAGCCATTGTATGCCTCATCATACTGGCCTGCCATGAAGAGGCAGTGGTAACGGGCAACACCGGCAGCACTCTCGTCGGTGACGCCCCGCATCACCTCGGCATAGGATGCAGCTGCGGCGGCATAGTCACCGTTCGATTCTTCTATCCGTGCCCGTGCATACCAGGTGCCGGGATCTTCGGCATTGAGTGCAAGGGCTTCCCGGTATGCGGCAAGTGCCCCTTTCATATCACCGATTCCTTCCAGTGCCTGGCCTTTTGTGGCATGCATCACTGCTGGTTTGTACCCGATTGAGAGTGCGGCCCCGATGGCGGTGATCGCCTCTGCATATTTTCCAAGACGCATAAGGAGTTTGATCCGCCACTCGATGATCGCACCGTCTTCCGGCGTCTCGGAGAGGATATCTGCGAGTACCTGTTCACCATCTTCATATCTGCCGAGGGCCTCGAGCCACTCGGCTTTCCAGAGAAGAACGTCCCGGCGTTTTATATCAGATGCAGGGAGGCGGTCAAGGCTTGCGACAGCCTCTGTAAACTTCCCGCATCGGGCATAGAGGCCCGCCATTGCGATCCAGGCGGCAGGATCAGTGGGAGAGAGTTCGGTTACCTTTGAAAACGCCTCCAGTGCCTGGGCGGTGTTTCTGAGGTACCGCTCCCCGGATCCGATCAGATACCAGGCCTCTGCATTCCCCGGTTCGATATCGGCAGCCCGCCTGCATTGCCGCACTGCATCCTCAACCTTTCCCTTCTCAAAGAGAGCCTCGGCCTTCTGGATGTATGGAGCAGCAGTCTCACTTTTCCCAAGAATATTTCCAAAGAGATCCATCGTTATCCTCTCTATCATTAAAGGTTGCTCTTCAAGAAGAAGGGTCTTGTGATCAATCTGCAGGTGATGGAGAGTGTAGTTGGGTCTGCTCACTATGAGGTTATCGGAGATCAGCAGGAGGATCCGATGGTGTGATCGGATCCGGTGAGAGAAAAAGGGTTTACCTTCTCCAGAAGACGAGCAGTGCAGTCAGAAGGGCGGCAAAGACGGCAAATATGGGGAAGGGTACCGGAGCGGGCTGTGGAAGGGCGTTCAGTGTTGGGGAGAGATCCACCGTCTCACCGCGTGGTATTGAGACGGTGCTGCTCCATGGTTCATATCCGGTGAGAGAGATGGTGACCTGGTATGGGCCTGATTCGAGGTTCTCGATGGTGAGCGGGGTGATGCCATAGTACCGGTCACCGACGTTCACATTCGCACCAGCAGGGATGGAGGTGGCCCGGAGCGAGCCGGTTTCTGCAGGGAGAGGGGTTGTATCCGGGGTTATCGGCACGGGAGTTCCCGGGTGGACGAGATCGGCAACGAGGATCTCGGTTTTGCCAGGATAGACGGTGACGGATCGCTTCCAGTTGTTGTATCCGGGCGGCCTCAGCTCAACGATCTGGAGTCCTGTGGTGAGCCCCGTGACGGTGCCGGGAGTGAATATGCCGGTGTTTGCCCCGTTGATGATGATCGGATACCCTGAGGGGGAGGAGGTAATGGAGATCGAGCCGGTCTTTGGGAATGCAAGAGGGCTTGCATGAATGGTTTGTGTACCTTCAACAACATCCACCCCGATTGAAAGGGAGTAGCAAGAGGAAGATCTGAATTCGAGAACATGATTTCCAACCGGGATGCCGGTGAGTACCACAGGCACCGAACCCCGTGGCGCCCCATCCAGATGAACGGATACTCCGGGAGAGGTTGATCGGATGTCGATGGTTCCGGTTGCAACGGGAGCAGGGGGTTCTGAAACGGGGATGGTGAGTGCAACCTGAATCGTGTCATAGGCGCATGCTGTGCATCGAGAGAGGGCCTGGGCATGGTTTGGGGTGTCTGAGGCATAGAGTGTATATGTACCACCGGATAGTCCGGATTTTCCGCTGATCCCCTGGGTATACCAGGTGTATTCCCAGTGGCCATCCGGGGCGACTGGAACCCGGATCATGTTTCCGGTCTCAACAAGTGCCTGCCGGTCCATGAGAGAGACTCCATTCGAATTCAGGCCGGGGCCGGTCATGAAGAGGTAGAGAACAGTTGTATGGTCTGCTGTCCCGGTGAGGGTGAGGGGATCCCCGAATGTGAGATCAACTGACGAGGGGGTCGAAAACGATACGTCGGCTGATGCGGGAAGGGCGAGGAGGGCAAGCCCGAACAGAAGATAGATGATCCTGTTCATGTTAATTTACACCGGCCTGATATCGATGATAACACCATAGGCATATGGCTTGCCAGGATCGAAGAGCCCGGCAGGGGAGTTCCGTTCCGGCACCTGTTCATTGTGTGTGAGGATGTTCTCTGAGTAAAGATGCAATGAGCGGGTCTTGTAGGGCATACCTGAGTTTCTGACCTCCTCAGACGTTGCGGGTCCATACCCTGGTGCAAACTGATCGGTATTGTATACGAAGAAGGTGAGCATCATGGGATAGCCCTCGGTTGGGATTTGAGCCTGCCGCCCCCGTGCATTCATCTCTAAGGTGAGATAGAGTGCATTATCGTCCGGAACAGGTGTTGCGGAGAGCGTAACTGCTGTTCCTGCAAGTTCAGGCGGAAGGATGATCACGGGCGATTCAACCTGGGCGACCGGCACCGGGGTCGGGGTTGGTGCGGGGGTCTCGGGAGGTACCTCTGTCTCTGCTGTGCACCCGGAGATGAACGGGAGCATGAGGCAGAGGAGAAGGAGGATGGCGATATGTTTCATGATAGAGGGATGATCGCACTGGGTTAAAAAAGGTATCATGACAGACCCGTGCGATCCGGGATGCAGAAAGGACAGTATTTATTGCCTCTTCGTCCATTAGTAGATCATATGACGGATGAGGGTTACCCGACAGCAAACGTCCAGGGGAAGGAGATCCCCTACGATCCCGAGACGCTCCGGAGGATTAAGGAGCATCCCTGCTTCTCCGAGAAGGCATGCCATGCATTCGGCAGGGCCCACCTTGCGGTTGCACCAAAGTGTAATATCCAGTGCAACTACTGTGTCCGGGATTTTGACTGCGTGAATGAGTCCCGTCCCGGCGTGGCAAGCGAGGTGCTCAGCCCGGGGGAGGGGATTGAGCGTGTCAGGGAGGTGCTGGAGAAGTTCCCGTACGTGAAGGTGATCGGGATCGCAGGCCCCGGCGAGCCGCTTGCAAACCCGGAGACGCTTGAGACGATGCGGCTTGTGCATGAGGAGTTCCCCCACCTCATCCTCTGCCTGAGCACAAACGGCCTGATGCTCCCCGAGTATATCGACGAGCTGGTGAAGTACGATGTCTACAACCTCACCGTGACCTTAAATGCGATCGATCCTGAGATCGGGGCGAAGATCTACTCGCATGTCACCTACAAGGGGAAGAGGTACGAAGGGGTGGAGGGCGCGAAGATCCTCCTCGAACAGCAGCTGAAAGGGATCGAGATGGCGGTCGAGCGGAAGATGATCGTAAAGATCAACACGGTCTACATCCCCGGCGTGAATGACGAGCATATCCCCGAGATTGCAAAGAAGGTCGGCGCGATGGGTGTTTATAACTTCAATATCATCCCCCTCATCCCGCAGTACAAGTTCGAAGGGGTCACCCCCCCGACACCGGCTGAGAAGCGGGCGATGCATGACCGCTGCGCACCGTACGTGAAGCAGATGAAGCACTGCCAGCGGTGCCGGGCGGATGCGGTCGGGAAGCTCGGAAAAGATAT
>DUKV01000068.1:0-5134 GCA_013329165.1 Methanocalculus sp.
CAAGTAACGGCAGATTTTGGTTCCGCAACACAGAAAAGTTGGGAGGTAAACACCTCTGTTGTAAAGATTAATGGAAAACCCTGGTTTGATAAATCAGATCCATATACATCCAAGATGGCTCGTACTTTTCAACCTGGTTCAACAGCAGTTGTAATTGCTGAAGATCTTGGTCAAGTGCAGCCACAAACATACACATCGGGCACTGATGATTCGACGGACAAAAGCTGTGGTTTCAACCATGAAAACGCCATCGGCCAGCGCTTCATCCTGAGTCTTGTTGATGATGCCGGAAGAACAATTGCAAGAACCGAGGTTCTGATCAGGCCATAAGAGAATGGTATGAAAGATGAAAAAATGGTTATTCAGGCCATTACGACAAAAAAATCGACGTATTGCCAAAACAGATATAACTGTTGAGGCGTAGGTCGGAATTCGATCTTTTTTCACCCCATCCCCATCAACACACCCAGGTTATTCCCGATCACGACACCGTACCAGAGGATGATCGCAGAGAGCGCCACCGCCCCCGATGTCGGCACCTGCCTCCCGGCATAGCCGGTCATTATGATGATGAAGAGGAAGACTGCCGCCTTTACTGCAAGGTGCAGGAGCGGGGAGGCGACGATACCCTCCATCACCGGGTTTAACTCCACACCGCCACTTATCAGTATCAGCTCGGTTGTGATGCAATCGAGCAGGAAGAGGATGCCAAGAACCATGGCGAGCAGCCGGTGATTGGGGAGGATGAACTCTCCGGTGAGACGGCCAATCCATGGTGCCTCAATGCATGGCTGTGTGGTCATAAGCGGGAATCTGGAATTTGAGTATATTAATGTATTGATATGATCGGAGTTGAATCTGTTGATTTTTCATATATTGAGGAAAAATTTGCGAATATTTTTAGGTTTTTCCTTAGCTTGAAAAAAGATTCGATGCACCTGTTGTACGCTCTTCCCTGCATACCATTTTTTCACGTACCTGCGGCGATACTTCTTTCGTAAATTGTAATCATAAATGAATAATTAAACGGAAGTAGTATTACGAATAAAGTAAAATGTAGGATGATGAATCTCATGACCTCTCACACAACCCTTCCATTCACCGCTATCATTGGCCAGGAACAGATGAAGCTCGCCCTTATTCTCAATGCCATCAATCCCCGGATCGGCGGGGTCCTCATAAGGGGGGAGAAGGGGACTGCAAAATCCACTGCGGTACGGGCCCTGGCATCTGTCCTGCCGGAGATCGGGGTTGTCTGCGGGTGCCCGTTCTCCTGCGATCCGGCAGACTCCGATCATCTCTGTCCGGCTTGTAGGGAAAGGATTGCGGAAGCCGGGGTGCCCGGGGAGTCCGATACCACAAGAAGACATGTCCGGGTCGTTACACTGCCGCTTGGTGCAACCGAGGATCGGGTTGTCGGAACCCTTGATCTGAAACGTGCGATCAAGGAGGGGATCGCCGCCCTTGATCCCGGTATCCTCGCCGCCGCACACCGTGGCATCCTCTATATCGATGAGGTGAACCTCCTAGACGATCATGTCGTTGATATCCTCCTTGATGCAGCAGCAATGGGGGTGAACACCATCGAGCGGGAAGGAATATCGGTTTCGCATCCTGCAAAATTTATCCTCGTCGGCACGATGAATCCCGAAGAGGGCGAACTCCGGCCCCAGCTCCTTGACCGGTTCGGCCTGATGGTCAGTGTTGAGGGGATCACCGATCCTGAAGGGAGGATGGCAGTCATTGCCGCTGCCGAAGGCTGGGATGCAGATCCAAAACAGACTGAAGCAGATCACCTGCGAAAGCTTGAGGAGCTGAGAACCGCAATCATCGAAGCACAGGCACGCCTGCCGGAAGTAAAGGTAGATGAGGTGCTTGTCCGAAAAATCGTCGATGCCTGCCTTGCCCTAGGGATCAGTACCCATCGTGCCGAGATTACCGTGGTTAGGACCGCCCGGACCATCGCCGCATTCAGGGGAAGAACCGATGTCCTGCCCGAGGATATCCGTGAGGCGATGGCGCTTGCTCTCCCACATAGGATGAGGAAGAAGCCGTTTGAGGAGCCGAAGGTCAACCAGGAGATCCTTGATGATATGATCCCCGACGACCCCGACGATCCGGAGGAGCCTGACGATTCACAGGATGAACAGGAGAGCGAGCCCCCGGAAAGTGACGATGAGCATGAAGAGCAGGAAGATGGTGGTGAGGGATCGGCTTCTCCGCCACAGGGGATGAACAGGCAGCATGAGATCGGCGATCGCGTCAGCACGGCACCTGTCTGGGATGCACAGGATTCTGATCGCGATATGAGAAAGACGGCACGAGGACGGCGGATCTCCACCCCGACGACCGATCCCCGTGGAAGAAGGACGACCACATCTCCTGCATCGGAATATCGTAGCCTTGCTTTGGATGCCACTCTCAGGGCGGCGGCACCACACCAGCAGAGCCGGAACCGGAACGGGTGTGCAGTCGTTATCCATGATGAGGATCTCAGGCAGGCACGGCGCACCGGGAAAGCCGAAGTCGCCTGTGTCTTTGTCGTTGATGCAAGCGGATCGATGGGTGCACAGGAGCGGATGGAGGCGGCAAAGGGTGCGGTTCTCTCGCTTCTTGAGGATGCCTATGTAAACCGGGATCGGGTCGGGCTCGTTGCATTCCGGGGAGATAGTGCAGATGTCCTCCTTCCTCTCTCACGGAGCCCGGATCTCGCCTTCCGCCAGCTTACCGATCTCCCGACAGGCGGGCGGACACCCCTTGCATCCGGCCTTATGAAAGGAATGGAGCTTCTCCAGAGAGAAAAGACAAAGAAGCGGGAGATCCTACCTATGATGATGCTGATCTCGGATGGAAGGGCGAATGCCGGATCGGGACCGATACGCGAGGAGATTAGAAATGTTTCCGATGCAATCGCACGCAGCGGGATCAGAACCGTAATCATCGACACAGAAGCGGTATCTTCCCGCCAGCCTCTTGCACTTGGCTATTGCAGGGAGATTGCGATGAACACCGGGGGAAGGTACTATGCACTGAATGATCTCTCGGCAAGGTCTTTAGAGGAGATTGCACGATTTGAGGGAGGGTTCTATGCGGGTTCGTAATGGCATAATTGTCAGTTTTTTTATGGTTCTCCTGATAATCTCGGCGGGATGCACTGTCTATGAGAAGGAAGAGGAATATCCGGTATTTGATGACACTATCTATACTCCTCCGCCACCCCCGGTCTCTCCGGTGTCGTCTGCATCTCCTGTTCAAACACCGGCTCCAGTTCCAGTAAGCGTAAATCCATCCGCAGGATATTCAATGGAGAATCTCACACCTGACATAACTGCCGTTCCACAGCCAAATCATCCTTTGAGGAGATACTATCCGGTATATTCACAACAATACCGTTTGATGTATAATCTGGAAGGCCCCTATGGGCTTGAGATAGTCTGTAATGAAGCTCCGCTTAGGATACAGTTCGAGAGCAATCCTGATCACGAGAACCTGCGATTAAGTTATGCCTACTGGGAGTTGACGGATATCGAAACAGGTGAAGTGATCGAAGAGGGCGGTTTCAGCCTTAAGCATTCAACGCAGAAGACACAGACAATAAATCTCTTAAGGACGGGAAACTTCCACCTGAACCTCTACGGTGCACGAATCAATGTGAAGATTACCGTGCTCTCGCCTCATGCCGCGGATATGGTTCTTCAGCAACCACAAATCCCATCTCCTGATGAAGAAGAATATTACTGGTAACGATCGGGATTCGGCATCCTCATGTTCACTTTTTTAATTTTACAAACAGGGTTGCCACCCCGGCGCTGGAAATAAGAGTTTGATAAGATTTGGAATGAGTGTCTCCATCAGAGCGGAATACCCAGAAGATGGAGTATGATGATGATGATCACCCCGATGATCCCTCCAATCGCACTGATCAGGATTGTGACGATATTGATCGGGATACCCGGCTCACCGAAGATGCCTATGAAATTCAGGATAAAGAGGATGACAATACCGATGATCGCGTTGTATACGAGGTACACTCCTTTCTTCAGGAGATAGTAGATGGCAACTGCAATCGCAATAGCGATGATGATGCCAAAGAGTGAGCCGAACATATAGGAATTTCATCGCTCCATCTATTTAAGACAATATGTCGTTTTCCCAGGTGATATGCTTCATCGCATCCCCATCATTTATTTATCTGTCCTCCCCCTCTTCTCATTGGAGAGATGCAAGCGATGTCACAATGGAAATGTTCGGTCTGCGGGTATGTCTATGATGAGGAGGCGGGCGAGCCCTCGACAAAGACGGCACCAGAGACTCCTTTTGATGAAATCCCCCATGACTGGCGGTGCCCGGTCTGTGCGGCAGGGAAACCCGCGTTCTCGGTTCTTCCAGCAGAAGGCGAATCCGGCCCCGCCCTTTCGATGATCTGGAGGTGCACCGTCTGCAATTACCGCTATTCCGAAGAAGAGGGCGAGCCTGCAACAAAGACGCCGGCAGGTACACGGTTTGCAGAACTTCCGGATAGGTGGCGATGCCCGGTCTGCGGGGCTGCACGTGCAGCCTTTGTGATGGTCAGAAAGGATGCAATCGCCCACGAGCAATCCGGGATGACGGTATCGGATGTGATCATTGAGGGACTCCTTGCAGCCGGAATCGATCTCGTCTTCGGCCTCCCCGGCACCTCCTCGCTCGGTCTTGTGGATGCGATCCGGAAGAACGGGAAGGTACGCTATATTGTTGTGCGGCATGAGGAGGCAGCGGCGATGGCAGCATCCGCCTACAACAAGCTCACCGGCAGAATCGCTGCCTGCCTCACGATTGCGGGCCCCGGTGCTACGAACCTCGCAACCGGCCTCTATGATGCAAAAGAGGATGGTGCATCTGTCCTCTCCTTAAACGGGCAGGTTGAGATGCAGTATACCGGCGAGTACGGCATGCAGGAGATCGATCAGGATGCCTTCTTCCGGCCGATAACTGTCTATAACAATACCATTTCGGATCGGAAGATGACGCTCCTCCTCCTCTCTCGTGCGATCCGGTATGCAACACTCCGCCACGGTGTTGCCCAGCTATCGATTCCAAATGATATCCAGAAACAGTCCCTTGATCCATCAATCTGTGAAACCGGGATTGTGAT
>DUKV01000068.1:5335-6276 GCA_013329165.1 Methanocalculus sp.
CATGATGCAGATGCCGTTCTCGCCTTTGCAGAAGCAATCGACGCTCCGATCCTGACCACGTACCGTGCTAAAGGCATCCTTCCCGAGGATCATCCCCGTGTGATCAGCGTGCTCGGATCGGTTGGATCCCCGCAGGCACGGATCCTGGCAGAACGATCTGATCTGATCACCTGCTTTGGTGTCGGGTTCTCAAAGCTCACAAATGTCCCGCTTGAGACCCCAATCATACAGGTCGATACGAATCCTGTGAAACTTGGAATCGGGAAGAAGACGATCCCGCTCTGGGGCACCTGTTCGGAGACGATCCCCCTCCTCACCACAATGGCCGAAAAGAAGACCCGGCCCGGCCTTGCGGATGATCTTGCCGGAATGAAAAAGGCGTGGTTTGGCCAGCTGGAGAAGGAGGCTGATTTTGGTGCAGTTCCAATCCGCCCACCCTATATCATGAAGATTCTCTCTGATACCCTTCCTTTTGATTCTCTCATCTGCCTGGATGTTGGAGAGAATCAGTGGTGGTTTGGACGTAACTTCCTGATGAAACACCAGCGGTTTGTGATGTCGGGGTATCTCGGGACGATGGGCTTTGGGTTTCCAGCAGCAATCGCCGCAAAGCTTGCCTACCCGGAGAAAAAGGTCGTCTGCATCACCGGGGACGGCGGCTTCTCACAGGCGATGGCGGATTTTGTTACTGCGGTGAAGTACAATCTCCCGATGGTTGTTATCATCATGAATAACCGGCAGCTTGGGATGATACAGGTTGAGCAGCTGATGGAGAATTATCCGAATTTCGGAACCGATCTCCATAACCCGGACTTTGCCGCCTATGCAGATGCCTGCGGCGGTGCCGGCATCCGGGTGGAGCAGCCGGGTGATTTGGAGGGAGTGGTTCGGGAAGCGCTTTCGATGAATCTGCCGGTGATCGTTGATGTGATCTGCGATGC
>DUKV01000071.1:0-137 GCA_013329165.1 Methanocalculus sp.
CCGGCAAACTTCGAGAAGAAACTTGCCGAACGGTGCGTTCGAACCGCATATCAGAAGAATGAATGGATCGATATCGGCACCTACCGGGAACCTCGGACGATCAGACTTGTCGAATATGAAGTGCAGGAATGCCGGGA
>DUKV01000071.1:431-3341 GCA_013329165.1 Methanocalculus sp.
GAGTTTTCCTGTGAAGCAGACGCGTTGAAAGAAATAGCTGCACTCGAGAAAAACCTGAGGAATCGCGTCTGGACCGTGGCATGCTCTCTTGTCACCAAAGATCTCGAACTCGAAAAACGGCCCGTCGGCCGACCTCCAAAGAACGCAAAACCGTTGCCAAAAACAACTGTCTGGATGATCGATGCGGGTGATCTGATCGTCAGGCAGGATCTGTATGATCTGATGCGATGGAAACATGAGTCATTTGTTCTGATCACGAATGTGACGGAAGACCATACCTCTGCCATTGAGATTCTCCGGTTATATAAGGAACAGAAGACGGTAGAGGATAATTTCTCGGTCATGAAACGTCCGTCAATGGTGGATACACTCTTTCTGAAAACACCGAAGAGGATCGTTGCATTGATCACCTTGTTGTCGTTTGCGCTTCTGATTCAGGTGATCATTCGGGTGCTGGTTCAGAGAAATCTCGATGCTATGGATGAGAAACCAGGGATTGATCATAATGGAAAGCCATTGGCACGGATTGGATTAAAGAAGATTATACGGTTTTTAGGGTATTACACGGTGATTTCAGAAGGGAGTGGGCAGGAATGTATCTAAGACGAAAGTGCATCGACCACATCTGAAGACCTGGTTGCATCTGCTGGAGGTTGACTTGTGATCTGGTAATCCTTCGCTCTTGCCGGTATGTGCGGGGAATACGAGAGTGGATACTCTCTCCTGAAAACCGAGGTTGAGAGAGCAAAGGGGGATCAATTCGGCTCGGCGCAACGAAATGTGTTGCCACAAGTGCCAGTTGTACTGATGTTGATGGGCAAAGGACTGCTTGGGGGGAGTTGATTGTTGATTCGGAATGAGAAAATTCTACTGTTCAAGGAGGTGGTCTCGCAAAGTGAGATGTAGACTTAATGGGAATTTTCTCAATCAAAAAAGAAAATAAGTGGATACTCAGAGCCCTGCTCGTGATACGATGATGTCAGCAACATCCTTCGCACTTTTGAGCGGGAAATCAGAGGGGTTAAGCAGTTTTCCGGCCTCTCCAGCCGTCATCTTCAGATCACCGACACAGCATGTCGTGTTGGCTCCGTCCGGAAATGCAGCTATAAGAGCATCTGGCGTTGCTATTGGAAACGTGGCACCGGCGAGTGCACCGGTGATCTGTGCATGGATCTGATCTTTCACCGGAATGTTCTTCTCATCCATCATCTCCGCGATATCCCCGGCAGCTTGTGCGATTGAACAGTCAGCGCTATGAGTATCGCAACCAAAGCAGGCACTCTTTACTGCCTTCAGGGATTCGTCGATCTTTTCAGGGGTTACATCCTTTCCTGTGTACTTCCATTTGGACATCTTTGTCACCATACCATCTAGGAAGGGTAAAGATATATACTTGAGCGTCATTAAAATATACAAAAAGGCATCAGTACAGAATACTAACCTTAAACGTAATTATATAGTACATGAAATGCAAGTATAGGATGAATAATTGTGGATGTGAAACAGGAACGTCAAACCGAGATCGGTGAGCTCAAAAGTGAGATCTCAGAACTTAGGAACGAACTCAAGCGGTTCATTACAAATGCTAACCAGCAGCACATCAATGTGGTACTCGAAGAACTGAAAGAGAATTATTCAGATCTATTCAGGAAGCAGCAGATTGAGACAGCATCGGGAGATCTCTCCACACACATGGTCGCAAACTGTACTATGCGGGAGAACTGCTTTTCATTATTTATGGAGTTCCTTCAGAATACCGCGAAGCATATACAGGACGGCAATGTCTCCGATGAGATCATCCAGTCGTATAGAGAGAATCTAAAGAGTATGCGAAGCAAAAGCCCCTCAGACACATGCGACACATGCTTCTCCGAGGTAAGTCGCCTCTTCGAAAAACAGGTCAGCCTCATGGAGTCCCTCGGCATCTACAATAAAATTGAAGGTGAAGATACCATACAGGAGATTGAGGGAGAGATGGTGGTCAGGAATATCCTCGAACCGCTTGCAAATATTCAGAGGTTCCAGATCCTGAGATCGCTCATTACACAGACAAGAACATTCTCCGAGATATCGCAGATGACCGGTCTTCGTGGCGGAAACCTTCTCTTCCATATCAAGAAGCTGACCGATTCAGGCATGATCTTCCAGAGACATGAACGGGGCGATTATATGATTACTGAAAAGGGATATACGACAATAAAAACGATATCAGAACTTGCTGGAAAGGTAAATTAAAATAGGACTCTTCTCCAAAATTCTGATCCCCAGGTTTTTCATGAATTCTTAGGAACATGGCACTGATCCCATAAGAGATCCTGATGCAACAACCGGATCATTGGGAGTGATTGAAGCAGGTGCGGCGCGGGTATCGGGGGGCGGGGTAGCAAGGGATCTGGCTGACAGAGCTGATAAACCCTTGCTCATCAGAGCAACCTGAAAGACGATTCGGCAGAACCGCAGAATCGGGTTTTATCTGCTTCTGGCAGCCCCTGAAGCATTCCCCCCCCGATACCCGCGCTGTATCTGCAGATACCCGGTACAACCTCACTGCGAAGCATCTGCGGACGGGGCTGGGGCGGTGGGTGGTTTCTGATACTCGATACCATAGCCCCTCTCCAAAGGAATACGAGGACTGTCTCTTACTCGTTAACACCAATAATGAGCCCATCAAATCAACGATCTGGCTTATAAACTCTTCTCTCTTTTCCGGTAGTATGCGCGCCTCTGGCGCACCTTGCCTGTTTATCTGGTTTTTACCGGAGATTTACCAGGTCTGCTAATTTTTTTGCGCCTCGGTAAGAGGTGTTCCGGCAGGTATATATACCTGGCCCCAAAATGGCTCATGGCCTTTAACACTGAGTTTTTGGCAAAAGAAGGCGGATTTGAAGAGATTGAACCAGGGTTCTCTCC